>NZ_JBKFZX010000002.1:0-323825 GCF_046521465.1 Enterobacter sp. CPE_E863
ATGATTAAAAACAACGAGTTAATCCATCCTTTTGACGTAACCAGTAATGAATCAGGTAAGACTTATCAACTGACGCCTAACTCGTCCAAGTCGGTTCAGCCCGTGGCCCTGCTGAGATTGAGTGTATTTACCCCTGTCGGCACAAAAGAAAACCGCGACCGAAACTTTGAAGTTGATGCCTCTGATGAGCTTTCGTGTATGGAAATTGCAAGATCGGAGGGTTATGACGACATCAAGATAACTGGTGTCAAACTATCTATGTCTACCGACTTTAAGTGCTGGCTCGGGATCATCATGGCTTTCAGTAAATATGGTTTTACTTCCGAGAAGATTAGCCTGACTTTTAACGAGTTTGCGAAGATGTGTGGTATCAGTTCAACAAACATCAACAAACGAACTCGTGCGCGCTTTAAAGAGTCATTAATGAACCTTGCATCGGTAGTGCTTGCCTTCTCAGACTCTCGTAGTGGTCGGTTCACAGTAACGCATCTGGTGCAGAAGGCTATGATTGATCCAAAAAGCGATACTGTTGAGCTGGTTGGGGATCCTTCTATGTGGGAACTGTATCGTTACGACCATAAGACATTGTTAAGCCTTCAGGTTCTATACATTTTGGCTAAAAAAGAAGCTGCGCAATCTCTCTATATTTATTTTGAAGCAATGCCAGCTGGTACGTTGTTCGTTAATATGAAACGGTTGAGGGAAAGGTTGCTTCTTACAACCCCTATTCGTACGCAAAACCAGATAATTCGTAAAGCAATGCGGGAACTTGAATCTATCGGATATCTCGATTATCAAGAAGTTAAGAAAGGTCGCGACATACAATTTCAGATCTTCAAAAGAAGCCCTAAGCTGGCCCTTGCCAAACAAGGTTGAAAGCTATCTGGTATGCACTGGTTATAACCTGCTGAAAAATAAGTTATTTATCAGTGCTATGCTTAGTGCTTCTTTTACTACTGGTCTTACATCTCGGCTTAATGTGCAAAAAAGTAACTTTTCAAACGAACTCCTGACTATTCATCTGTATGCCTTTCTGACTCAAGCGTACATGCTAGCCCATTCATTAAATGCCGTTGAGCAAGATGGTTTCGTGCGCACTCTATTCACGTGAATGCCTTTTGTGGATTACGCCTCTTACATTCATACAAATGCTTTTGATGTCGGTATCCCAAAAATTCATTCATTGAAATGCTTTTGTTTGCCACTGTATCCCGAGCATAGCTATGCAGTGGTATAAAAAGGCATTTTGGTGAATGGCATTAGGTCGAATGACACACAGTTCAGCTTTGTTAAGAGCGAGAATGGTCCAAGACATCTATGACATTGGGCATCAGAAGGACTATGTGCTTGATATGAGATCAAAAAAATATCAGAAGCATCACAACTCCAATGGCATTCAAAGAAATGCCTTTGTTTTGTTAGTACACCAAACAACCCAAAATTCATGCAGTTATATCAAAGACTCATTCGCAAAAGGACTCAGCCAGAAAGCATTTGCTTAAATAGCATTGGCCAAAAGCATTCGAATGAATGATGTTCGTATGGACAAGACAAAGTCCCACTCACGCCCAGAGGTGTAAAAGGCATTTAGATGAATGACGCACCGGCCCGAGGATTGTATGTAGTTTCTCCAACTGATAGTTGCCGAACCAGGGAGCACAGTGATATGCGGCCTTCTCAGAATCAAGAGATAGATAATAAGGGAACAAAAAAGATTAGATATGAAGCTTAGTTACCTGCCCGATATCTAGTTAGAGCTTTTCAAACCATCAAAAGTGACTTTTATGCTTGAGGAGTCTCATCAGCTTCAGGATTGAGCTTAACGTAATCTTACCCCCTCCCCTCTTTCAAACTTTTACTAAGCGTTCACTGGTACCTTTCAAAGATTATGCTTTAGGCCCTTTGCTTAAAAATTCACCAATAGCTAAACGTTAAAAAAAGGGGGTTTATGCGAACGGAAGGATCGGAATAAAAAAGTATTATTCATTCGCGTTTACGTGAACTCAAATCTACACGGAGTAATTATGGAACTTTCTTTAAATATTGGCCTTAGTGAAAAGAAATCTAACACGGCTGCACTTTTTAAAACAAAAAGCGCAAAAGTGATTTTGTTTGTTCTGCTGACCGTGCTTTTTTGCGGTCTGGCATATGCGGGTTCAGATGATGGGGCACTGGGAGATATTTGGTCATACATGAGTGAAAGTATGACTGGAGCTCCGGGCAAAATTCTGGCAGCCGCGATGTTGATCTCAAGCGTATATTTCTCTGTCCTTAAGCCTAACCCGGGCCTGGCACTGGTTTCATTATTCATGATGCTGGTAATGGCCAACGGCGAGAAAATTATCAGCACCTTTATGGATGCTGGCGTACCGCTGTAATTTATTGTTAATCATGCATGAGGGGGTTCATCCCCCTCTCTGGATTTTTAATGAGTAAGCAGAACGACGTTCCTCAGCATACCTATAGATTCCCTTTCAGGATCAACATGCCTCTACTGATTTTGTTTTGGGATGCCAAAAAATTAGGGCTTGCATTCATTCTGGTTGCATTTGGGAATATCTTCGAATGCTTCGGGTTTTCTGTTGTAGCAGCGGTTGTGTATTGGATTGCGTATAACAAAGCAGCTGAGTCAGGAATAAGAGGATTGCTAAAACACAAACTCTGGTGGCTCGGTTTTTTGCCAGGTAAAGCAGTTTTTAGTAGCCGTTATTTCAACGATCCATTTATCAGAGATTTGTATTCTTGATGGAGCTATGAATGAAAATGCTAAGTGGCATTAACATCCCTTTTTTCAAAAAATCTAAAAAGGATGAAAACGGTGATCTTGAACAGTCATACGTAAAGAAAGATGAAAGTGCTAAGGGACGTTTTTTGGACATTAAAAAACGATTTAGCCCACAAGCTGAAGCGTCAGGTGCTGGAATTACATACAGCGCCCTGATTAATCGTGATACAAAACTTATCCGCATTAATACTGTTTCAATAGCCGTCATTGGGTTATTGGTTGCAAAGATTCTTTTTTTCACTGACCCAGTGACGATTGTTACCCCTCCAAACATGAATGAAGAGATCACGGTTGTTGGTAACAAAGCATCGGAATCTTATAAAACACAATGGGCTCTCTTTTTTAGTACCCTTTTAGGGAATATTAATCCAACTAATATTTCCTTTGTGACGGCCTATGTCCTCGATGCCCTTTCACCTGAACTACAGGCTAAAACGAGTGAGTCTTTACAGGAGCAGATAAATATCATGCAGGCTCGTGGTGTTGAGCAGACCTTTAAGCCTAATGATATTTACTTTGATCCAAAAAATGACATGGTCTATGTCTGGGGTACCAAAACGACTCGACTTGTAAATGTTCCGGACAAAACTGAATCATCGAAATGGACTTATGAATGGGTTCTCGGGATGAAAAATGGTCGCCCAAGAATTGCATATGTAAATCAATATTCCGGAACACCGAATATTAAAAAAATTACGATAAACGGCAAAGAGCAACTGGCAACGCTGGATAATCCGCCACCGTCTACAGGTAACAAGTGATGATTAAAAAAAAGGGCTTAGGCTTCAACGCAATTACAGCATTGATCATGCTCACGACTTCGAACTGCGTAATCGCTGAAGAATACCAATTGCCAGCAACAATTAATAACCCGGTTGTAATGCCAGTTGGTGCTGACGGATTTCAGAATGGAGCTGCAAAAGCCATTATTCCGGGTCAAGCTGGTTCTGAACAGTCAGGTGCACAAACAAACCTTAGTGAAGCCGGTAATGCGCAGGGACAAAAACCTACAACTGATCTCCCTACCGTGCAACTTTCCCCAGCCAGCAATGCTTCGCCTGCGGTAAGCGCTATTACTGGAGCATTATCAAATAATCCTAGTCTCCCCGGATTTGACGCACAGACCCGATCTGGTGCAATTGATAGCTATGGGAGACCAACAGGTACCTCTTCCCAGCAGAATGCAACCAATGCGACCGCCACGTCAAAAGCCGATGAACTTTATGTCGAAGCTCGTAACCGATATAAAGAAGTTCAGCGTGTAAATGTGCCGCCTGGTGGGAATGTGGTACTGCCAGTTTCACGAGGACTTCAAAACAGAATATCGACCAGCTTCAAGAATGCTTCTGTCAGTACTTCTACCCCTGCTGAAGAGGCAAGCATATTTGTTAATGGTGGCGATGTCTTTATTTCAACTAATACCGATAAACCAATCGGGATTATGTTGTCTGAAGATCAGGTACCTGAATCGACCTATAACCTGACCCTGGTACCGCTTGATGTTCCCGGTGCGATGATTTCAGTTACTACATCTTTAAGCCCATCTATGCAAGCCAAACGTGAAACCTCATTGGATAAGCAAAACTATGAGGAAATGTTGGCCCGCTCCCAGTCAGAAGAACTGGCTCCAACGGATCCAAAACAAGACGATCATAAACAAAGAATCATTGATTTATTGACTCCTGTGGCTCTTGGTGAGGTCCCTTCAGGATTCAGTTTACAACAGGACCGACTTTCTCGTATTCCTGCGCCAGAGCAGTCACCATGTAACTTTAATATGTATGCAAAGCTCGGTCAGAGACTGGTTGGCTCACGTGAACTTATTGATGTAATTCTTGTGAAAAACGATAAACCATACGGTCAAATCGTTGCTGATCAGCAGTGTATGGCAGAAGGCGTTATTGCAAGTGCTTTATTTGATAAAGCATACCTGCAACCGGGAGAAGAAACAGAGCTTTACATAGTCCGGGATAAATTGTTCAAGGAACGCGAGGCCCGGGTTACAACCAGACCAAGTCTAATCAGAAAATAATATGGGAAAAGTTACTTTGCCTGCTCTGCTTGGGGCCACCGTGATTGGTTTTGTCGTATTTGCTTTAACCAGCTTTTACTACAGGTCAGAATATATACCAAAAAGGAGTGTATTAATCGTTCCGGACGCACCCATTAGTATCGAAGATGGCAGTAACGCTTTTCCCGTTCAGACAGTAATAATGAACGATCCAACTCTTATTGATAAATTTGTAGGAGAGGGCAATATTAATGAGGAGAATGCTTTTGACTATCACAAAAGTAACGTTTTGGAACCTAATTACAAACATGAAATATCTAGAACGAGCCAGATAGATAAAGCTGAAATGAATCATCCATCTGTTCGTGAAAACTGGGCCAGAGCAGGTGAACCCTATATCGTTCCTCAGATGTCTGACAGCGAACGAAATCTAAAAATTAAACGATTCCAGAAACCTACAAGTGGAGCTAATCATGGACATTAAAAAGGCCTGGGAAAATAAGACCGTCAGACTTTCTGTTATTGGCGCTCTGCTGGTAGTGATTGTTTATATTATTAGCCAGTCTATTTTTTCCACACCAGTTAAGAAAGAAAAGAAAACACAGAAAAAAGACATGCAGACCAATTTGTTGTTAGATGATTCGCAAATGAACAAATTGAGTAATGAAGAAAGCCAGAAAGTATATAAAGAAATGGTTAAGCAAAACCGACTTGACCAAAATGCGGCGAAAGAGGACCGCGAAAAAGCAGAAAAAGCCCAACAGGAAACTAAAGCCCAAGTTGCAAGTTTAACTTCTCAACTTCAGCAGCTGTCTCAGCAAATTAATGATATGCAGACAAATCGAAACGGCAATCGTAACTTGGATGCTGGTAGTTCGCGTAAAACGATTAATGAGCAGGCACCGGCAGCTCCTTATCAGCTTAATGCTAATGCGCCGATTAATGGCGTAAACCCTAATTACGCTTCTATCACACCTACGCGTAATAGCCCAATGAGAACAATCACACAAAGTTCCATTAAGACTAATGGTACCGATGGTGTCATTCAGGTTATGCCCGTGTCTGAAAACAGAATCAAGGAAGGCAGAGAGGTCATTGCAGGAGATAAAGCGCCAACTCGGACTGTACGAGGTGATGGTACTGCGCCAGTTGATAGCAAAGCGCGGCATGCTGCCCGAAAAGATGAAATGTTTCTTCCGGCAACATCTATTATCACTGGTGTTCTGATTACCGGGCTTGAAGCGCCTACAAGCCTTTCTTCCAAATCAGAACCAATGCCAGTAACGATGCGTATTAAAAAAGATGTCATCATGCCCAATAATTTCACCATGGATTTGCGTGACTGTAACCTTCTGGGTTCAGCTGTTGGTGATCTGGCGTCACAGCGTGCTTACATACGTGCCACTTCTATCTCTTGTGTTAATTCAAAAGGGAAAGCTTTTGACGTAAAACTGGAAGCATATGCTGTAAGTGAAAATGACGGAAAAAATGGGATCCGAGGCACGCTTATCAGCCGAAATGGTAACGCAATTGCAGGAGCTGCATTTGCCGGTGGACTTTCTTCACTTGCCGGTAGCTTAAGTCCCAGTAAGGTATCTTCACTTAACATCGACCCTAATTCACAGGCTCAGTATCAGTCCCCTAATTTTGGTGCACTTGGGGCATTAGCCGGGGCTGGTGCAGCTCAAGGTGGTCTTAATCGACTCGTCGATTACTACACCGCAATTGCAGAACAACAGTGGCCAATCGTAGAAATTAGCCCTGGCCGAGCTATTACATTTGTCGTTCAGACCGGAACTACAATTCCAACGAATCTGACCAGTCGCTGAGGTTTAAATGGATAGTTTAGAAAAAAAAGAATCGCCTGAATCAGCTGGACCTGAAATCACTAAAAAAATGGTGCGAGAAAGGACAACAAAAAAAATTACCTTCGAAATTGATATTGAAAAAATATTGAAGTATTTATTTTTCTTCGCCTTTGCCGTATTGGTCATTATTTATGGTTATAAAGGCTTTATGAATGTTTACGATTACTTCAATAAACAATCCCAGCCTTCGTACAAGATTGCAGTGCTTGACATGCCTGAATTACGTAAGGAATTTTTCAAGCATCACGGAGGCCGTACTGCTGACAATGATAGATCTCAATTCGAAGAATATTTCAGAACATTAATGAAGATCTACCGTGACCGTGGCTATTTAATTATTGATGCAACGCTTGCCGTTACTGTACCGGATAGTGTTGAAATCGTCACTTATATGGAACTTGAAGATAGCTCTGAAGCGGTACAATCAAGTTCTTATAATGCAAAGAAGTAGAGGGCACCCAATAGTGAAAAAGTTACTTTTCCCTTTAATGGCGGCTTTCGCCATTATGGCGAATACGGTCACTTATGCTTCAGAGCAGGTCCTAACTAATAGTGATGCTGCTGCGTTAATGGCAAAGGCAAAGGAAGGTGGCGTTTCACCCAGTCAGATCTCGGGTGTGTTATCAAAAATGAAAGGATATAAACCTAAGGATGCCATATACATTCCTTCTGGTGGGCTATACCTCTTTCAGGACGAACGTTCGCAGCTAATGGCAGTAACGACCGATGGCCGATACTCCCTTACTGGGGGAAGCCTTGTTGATGTAATTAAACGTAAACCTGTTCTGACTGTAGAAGAAATCAGGAATTCCTATTTTATTAGTCTTGATGAGGCCCCCTTCCCTCTGGAAACTGTAGCGTCCATTCCTCTGGGAAATTCAAAGCTTAAAAGACAAGCAGCCATTTTCATAACACTTGATTGTGACGGTTGCATGGAACTTGTTAAGAAATTCTATGCAGATCGGGACAAGTATCGGATAGATATTGTTTTAGTTCCCTCACCCGGTGAGCCAAAAGAAGAGCTTAGAAGGCTCTGGTGTAGTAAAGAAAAAGGAAAAATAAACAACCTCGATATTCTTCGTTGGCTAATGGGAAGCAAATCCGACATTGAAAAAAGATTGCTCTCTCAAAAAGAAGCAGAAGAATGTCCGGCGGAACCTTTGGTAGCGTCATTGATGCTCGCAGGAATTTATAAATTGCAGGGTGTACCTTCAGTTGTCAGACAGGATGGTTTGGCTGGTAATGGCATTCCAAAAGATTTCGACTACTGGTTGAACCAAAGCGTTGAACCTCTCTTAAAAAATCCATTTGAGACAAATTAAGGCTAGTTTATGAACATCAAAAGATTGGTACTCAGTGCTCTGGTTGTAGGTACATCCTCATATCTTACGGGGTGCTCCATCGGTAGTTCCGAATCCGAATGTCCAGGCATTGAAAAGGGCGTTATCTGTAAAGGTCCTCGCGAAGTTATGGAGTTAACTAATAATCGAGATGATCTGTCTGCACTGGCGGGGGAAGAGTCGGAATCGGGAAAGGAGAAATCGGCTGTCAATGACAGCCGTTATCCAACTGAAATTAGCCCTCCAGGGGAAGTCAAATATCCACAGTCTACTACCCTTAAAAATCAGCCTGTGGCTTATTCAAAAACCGAAATTAAGCCAGTTGGTCAGTTACCTGTCATGTACGATAAAACTTTAAAAATGGGTGCCCCTACTTCATCCATTGGACCACGGCCTATTTCTGGTGTACCGGTTAATTCAAACGTAAGGATGACTAGCAGTTATAGCACTGCCTCTTCAACTGGTAACCCTTTCGTTCATCCGGCTGCGGAAGTCGTTAAACAAACAAGCTATCCGGTTTCTGCTGGAAATGCCCCACGCTACGTTGCACCTAATTCTGATATCAGCCCTGGTAAGGATATGTACTCTCTTTACAATGGCCAGCCCGTTAACCCGACTCTCAACCCTGGGCAGATCCAGCAATACCGTTCGCAAGGTTATAAACAAGCTGTAGTGGCTCCTGAACCACTTGCTGTTCTGCAACAGGGGAAAGTAATGAGAATTACTTTTGCACCTTATACCGATGATAACGATGCGCTTAATCTTCCCGGCTACGTTTATGTCAACGTAAAACCGCAAACATGGATTGCTGGCAAGAATTCGACCTCAAACCCAGCTCGCATAGTTCCTTTAGAAGTACAGGATGCGGCCCGGGAAAATATGCAGCAGCAACAAAAAGCAACTAAAGCTGTCTCTTCGAACGGCATTGTTAGACAACTGTAAGGTCAAATATGGAAGCTATCAATAATTACAATAGCGGTTTAAATCGCCATCAATTAGGTGGGTTTATCCCTGTTTACGATCAATTAGCAGGGACTCACTATTTTTTGATTGATGGCAACAGATTAGGGTTTATGTTTATCTGTAATCCATCCCCTGGAGTTTTTGATAATCAGCAAGATGTTCTTGCTGAAATGTTCAAAATGGATTTCCCTACAGATACTGTCTGTCAAATATCTCTGACTGCATTGCCAGACCTGACTTTACAGCTTAGTGCTTGGTCAGCTGTGCGAGGTGGGCGTATGACTGGGAACGATAAGCTTAAAGCAGATCTGCTTAATGGTTATCAGTTGGACTACTACGACAGAAGTATGCATAAGCCTTTAAAACCTGATCATGATAACCTTATGTTGAGGGATTTTCAGGTATGGATCTCGCTATCGATTCCTTTACAGTCTGCCCTTCCTACCGAGCTGGAACATTCGCGTATCGATTCACTTTACTCTGAACTTGTAAGTAAGTTAATTACGATTGGATTGCATCCGTTTAAGGTCGATGCAGAAAACTGGCTCTATTGTATAGATAAGGTCGTAAACCCCGGAAAGAACTCCCGGTGGGCTGAAGGTTTCATAGACGTTAACACTATGAAAAGGCTTAATGAACAAGTTAACGTTCCCGGCCGTAAGTATACAGTCACAGAAAATCATTTCTCATCAGTCACACAAAGTGACGACGAATCTGAGCATCGTTACTTCAAACAACTTTCCGTTGTAAAGTTTCCTGAATACGTCAATTTCGGTTGTATGTATGAGTTAGTAGTTAACTGGATGCATGGACGTAAGACAATTTTCAGCCCATTTATGATCACTCAGACTGTTCAGTTTGCCGATCCGCTCAAGTTGTCAAAAGAAAACGTCCGCTACAAAGCAATCACTAATAAACAGGCAAGTATACCTTCAGTTGTCACATTCTGCCCTCGCCTGCGGGATATGGATAATGACTACATGGCCGTAACTCGCGAGCTTGAGGATGGCGCAAAGCTTTTAAGAGGGTATCTTACTTTCACTGTTATGGGTAGTAATGCCAATTCTGTGCAGACAGCAGCTAACGATCTCAAATCCTTTTACCTCGAAAGCCGGGTCAAAGTAGCAGATGATTCCTTTATCGTTTTCCCGTCATTTATGTCATGTCTGCCAATGTGCAATGACCCAAAGACAATTTTCGACCTTGACCGTTCCGAAGTAGTGAGCAACACCGGAGCGGCTCATATGACACCGATCTTTGGGCCCTGGAAAGGTAATACAGATAGACCAGTACTGAGTTTAGTTTCTCGTGAAGGTCAACTCATGGGACTTGATATTTTCAAGACTTCTGCAAGCTATAACATGGTTATTGGTGCAACGTCAGGTGCAGGGAAGTCATTCTGGACAGCATATCTAATCAATAACTATCTTGGAGCTGGACCGCGATCTAATAACCTCGTTCATTATCGCTCAACATTTAAGCATTTTTTAGAAAACGAATACCCAGATGATGATCCTGACGGTGCTCAAGTATTTGTTGTGGACGTGGGCCGTTCTTACCAGGGGATTGCGGAACAATATACAAACAGTCAATTTATTGATTTCGGTAAAACCCCTGACTTCACCCTAAATCCCTTTGCCTTCCTAACTGACATCACTGTTAACTGACCTGCTCCCCGTTGATTAGTACACCCCGATGTTAGTAATGTCTTCATAAGCCACATGAGGACATCCCCATGAAGAAGCGTTTTTCCGACGAACAGATCATCAGTATTCTCCGCGAAGCCGAAGCTGGGGTACCCGCCCGTGAACTCTGCCGCAAGCATGCCATTTCCGATGCCACGTTTTACACCTGGCGTAAGAAGTATGGCGGTATGGCGGTGCCTGAAGTTAAGCGCCTGAAGTCGCTTGAGGAAGAGAACGCCAGACTCAAGAAGCTGCTTGCCGAAGCCATGCTGGATAAAGAGGCGCTTCAGGTGGCTCTTGGGCGAAAGTACTGACGACAGACCAGAAGCGGGAAGCCGTGATGTTGATGTGTGATGCGACCGGTCTGTCGCAACGTCGTGCCTGCAGGCTTACAGGTTTATCCCTGTCGACCTGCCGCTATGAGGCTCACCGTCCGGCTGCTGATGCGCATTTATCAGGGCGCATCACTGAGCTGGCACTGGAGCGCAGGCGTTTTGGCTACCGTCGTATTTGGCAGTTGCTGCGCCGTGAAGGGCTTCATGTTAATCATAAGCGCGTGTACCGGCTTTATCACCTCAGTGGCCTGGGCGTAAAACGCAGAAGACGTCGTAAAGGGCTGGCAACAGAACGTCTGCCGCTGCTCCGTCCGGCGGCGCCCAATCTGACCTGGTCGATGGATTTCGTCATGGACGCACTTTCCACCGGTCGCAGGATCAAGTGTCTTACCTGCGTCGATGATTTCACAAAGGAATGCCTGACGGTCACTGTTGCCTTTGGGATTTCAGGCGTTCAGGTCACGCGTATTCTGGACAGCATTGCACTGTTTCGAGGCTATCCGGCGACGATAAGAACTGACCAGGGGCCGGAGTTCACTTGCCGTGCACTGGATCAATGGGCCTTTGAGCATGGTGTTGAGTTGCGCTTAATCCAGCCGGGCAAGCCAACGCAGAACGGATTTATTGAGAGCTTTAACGGACGATTTCGCGATGAATGTTTGAATGAGCACTGGTTCAGCGATATCGTTCATGCCAGGAAAATTATTAATGACTGGCGGCAGGATTATAACGAATGCCGCCCGCACTCCACGCTGAATTATCAGACACCGTCTGAATTTGCAGCGGGCTGGAGAAAGGGTCATTCTGAGAATGAAGATTCCGACGTTACTAACTGAGTGTTGTATCTAATCGTGGGGGCAGGTCATAACGACGATGTATTTAACGAAGCACCTGAATTTACCGGTGAATCAACTTCAAACGATGCAGAAAAAGACAAAGTTGCTCAGACCATAATGGTTTTGAATCAGCTAAAAATTATGGCTTCAGAGAAAGGCCTTATCGATGATTATCAACAATCAGTGATGCTTCAGCTTATTGCAGAAGAGTACCAAGAATCCAGAAAATCAGGTCGGACCGGTTCAATAACCGGCTTTGCTCTGCGTTGCAAGAAGCATGAAGACAAACGTATAAAGGATATTGGGGAGCAACTCGGAGCATGGTGCGAAGGTGGAATTTATGGGCACCGGTTTACCGATACGTTGCCTCCAATCAACTTCGACAGCAGATTTATTGTTTTGGAACTGGAGGAGCTAAAAGGCACCCCCCACCTTCAGACAGTTGTATTAATGTCTATCATTCAGGCTGCTCAGCATGCAATGTTCATCAAAAAAGATGGGCGTCGTCGCTTGTTCATCCTTGATGAAGCATGGGAGTACATTCGTCCTGATAATTCATCAGGTGCCGGAAATCAATCAAACCAATTCTTCTCTTCCTTCCTCGAAGCGGCATGGCGTAGGTTCAGGAAAACAAACTGCGCTGGCATCTGTATCACACAGTCGTTTGAAGATTATTTTACTTCTTCTGTTGGCCGGGCCCTGACTGCTAACTCGCCTTGGAAGATAATCATGAAACAAGAAAAAGAAAGCATTGAAGCAATGAAGGCTAATAAATATTTTTCTACTTCAGATGCAGAATATGAACGTATGAAAAATATTCGTACAGTCAAAAAGGTGTTTTCAGAGATGTTAGTCAGGTTCGAAAACTTCCAAGAGATCTGTCGGTTATACGTAGACCGGAAAATGGAGCTTTGTTTTACTACGGATAGTGCTGACAGGAGTAAATTATGGGAAATTCAAAGCCGCGAGAATTGTAGCTATGGCGAGGCAATAGAAATTCTCTATGCTCAAGAAGTAGCAGCGGGTTTGGCCGCGTAGAGTAAATATCTTCAAGCAAAAATAATTAAACCAGATGTCTCATAAGAATCTGGTTTTTTATTGTATGCCTTAAGTAAACAAATGAGGTTGTGACTTAATGAGTTCATCACTGTGCTGCAAATTTTGGTTTTATAATTAATGTGGTGTAAAAACAGTGACATAAATACAAATCGCAGTTAGGTTGTGTACGCATTAAGTAAACAAAATTTATAACTTCAATACTGACATTATAAGATGAAAATCACGTAAATTACATTTTTGTTTACCAAAGGTAATCAAAGTAGCGCGGCATTATTAGTGAAAACAGATCACTGGTGTCATTTTGCATACAAAACTTAATATCCTTTAATCATTCTTCTAAAAGTTTATTATTAACGGTTTGGTTTCTGAAAATTTATCCAATTTGCTCACCGAAGACTTTTAACTTATTTAACCCCCTTTATCGCCAAACTGTGATTTTCTAATGTTAGTCTACAGTTCTAGGGCCCTTGCTCCCATGATGCGAATCCTGCCACCTAATAAAGATTAACGCCTCATTCCTGTATGCCGGTCTTACGACGCCAGTGCACGGACTATTTTTGGTCATCACAAGGACAGGCGGGAGATTTAATCAGGGCGTGGTGTTGCTGAGCAGCAGCTGCGGCACTGTAAGCCGAAGGCGGAATTAACTCCTTTATCACCATCTGGGGACGTCATTATGGGTAGCCCTTTTAACTTGCTCAGGACCATTAAGCTAAAATTCCGGATAGCGATTGACGTAAGATTTAGGCTAAGCAGGTAAAGTGATCCCCGCTCCCGGGGTGACAACTTTATACAAAAGGCCGAGCGGAAGATTGTCCTTAGGGAATATTTCTTTAACACAGCACGGGCACTTACTCACGCTGCCGGATTTAACCCCCTTAATCGCCAAACTGGGGTTCTGTCCTCATGCTGGCCTTCAGTTCTGGGCGGGGTTGCTATCACTTGCTCCCTAATGCGAGATGTACCTGCTGATACAGATTAACGTCATATTCCTGCGTGCCGGTCTGCCGACACCAGTGCACGGGCTTTTTTCGGTCATCACATTACCGGGCAGGAGATTTTATCAGGACGTGGTGTGACTGAGCAGCAGCTGGGGCACTGTCATCCGCTTGCAGATTTAACCCCCTTAATCGCCAAACTGGCGTTCAGTCCTGATAGTGTCCTTCCGTCCTGGGCAGGGTTGCTAACACTGGCTCCCTTAATACGAAATGCGCCTGCTGATAAAGATTAAAGTCACATCACTGCATACCGGTTTGCCGACTCCGGTGCATGGCCTTTTCCGATAATCACAAGGACGGACGGGTGATTATATCTGTGCATAGTATGTCTGAGCAGCATCAGAAGGCACTGTCAGCCACTGGCAGATTTAACCCCCTTAATCGCCAAACTGGCGTTCAGTCCTGATAGTGTCCTTCCGTCCTGGGCAGGGTTGCTAACACTTGCTCCCTTAATACGAAATGCGCCTGCTGATAAAGATTAAAGTCACATCACTGCATACCGGTCTGCCGACTCCGGTGCATGGCCTTTTCCGATAATCACAAGGACGGACGGGTGATTATATCTGTGCATAGTATGTCTGAGCAGCATCAGAAGGCACTGTCAGCCGCTGGCAGATTTAACCCCCTTAATCGCCAAACTGGGATCAGTCCTGATAGTGTCCTTCCGTCCTGGAGAGGGTTGCTAACACTTGTTCCCATGATACGAAATGCGCCAGCTGATACAGATTAACGTCTCATTGCCCATGCCGGTCTGCCGACACCGGTGCATGGCCTTTTCCGATATTCGCAAGCACAGATGCTTGATTTTTTCAGGGTGTAATATACCTGAGCAGCATCTGAAGGCACTTTCAGTCGCTGTCAGATTTAACACCCTTAATCGCCAATCTGGGATTTTATGATGTTAACCTCCAGTTCAAGACCCTTGCTCCCATGATGCGAACCTTGCCACCTGATAAAGATTTACGCCTCATTCCTGTATGCAGGTCTTACGACTCTAGTGCACGGACAATTTTCGGTCATAACAAGACCTGGCGGAAGATTTAATCAGGCGTGGTGTGACTGAGCAGAAGCTGGGGCAATGTCAGCCGCTGGCAGAAAAAACCCTTATTCGCCATCTCAAACCGTCATTATGGGTAGTCCTTTTAACTTTCTCAGGACCATTAAGCTTAAACTCCGTTTAGAGAATGACGTAAGATTTAGGCTAAGCAGGTTAAGTGATCCCTCTCCCGGGTTGAACACTATATTCATCGTACGAGCGGAAGATTGTCCTTCGGGAAATATTTCTTAAACACCGCTCGGGATCTTATTGCCACTGGCGGATTTAACCCCCTTAATCGCCATACTGGGGTTCTGTCCTGATGCTGGCCTTCAGTTCTGGGCTTGGGTTGCTATCGCTTGCTCCCATAATGCGAAATGTGCCTCCTGATACAGATTAACGTCATATTCCTGCGTGCCGGTCTGCCGACACCAGTGCACGGGCTTTTTTCGGTCATCACATTTCCGGGCAGGAGATTCTATCAGGGCGTGGTGTGACTGAGCAGCAACTGGGGCACTGTCAGCAGCTTGCAGATTTAACACCCTTAATCGCCAAACTGGGATTCTGTTCTGATGTTGACCTTCCGTTCTGGGCGGGCTTTGGTTTACTAACACTTACTTCCATAATACGAAATGTGCTTGATGATGCAGATTAAATTCACATTACTGCATACCGGTCTGCCGACACCGGTGCATGGGCGATTTCCGACGATCTCAAGAACATATGGGAGATTATATCAGGGAGAGTAGTATGCCTGAGCAGCATCTGAAGGCACTGTCAGCCGCTGTGAGATTTAACCCCCTTAATCGCCAAACTGGGGTTCTGTCCTCATGCTGGCCTTCAGTTCCGGGCTGGGTTGCTATCACTTGCTCACATAATGCGAAATGTACCTGCTGATACAGATTAACGTCATATTCCTATATGCCGGTCTGCCGACATCAGTGCTTGGGCTATTTTCGGTCAAAACAAGACCTGGCGAGAGATTTAATCAAGCGTGGTGTGACTGAGCAGCAGCTGGGGGCACTGTCATCCGCTTGCAAATTTAACCCCCTTAATCGCCAAACTTGGGTTCAGTCCTGATGTTGGCATTCCGTTCTGGGCGGCGTTGCTATCACTTGCTCCCATTATGCGAAAAGTGCCTGCTGATACAGATTAACGTCATATTCATGCATGCCGGTCTGCCGACACCAGTGCACGGGTTTTTTTCGGTCATTACAATACCGGGCAGGGGATTAAATCAGGGCGTGGTGTGACTGAGCAGCAGCTGGGACACTGTCAGCCGCTGGCAGATTTAACCCCCTTAATCTCCACACTGGGGTTGCCTCCTTAAGTTGGGTTTCATTTCGGGGTGAGGTTGCTAACTCTGCTCCCATAATTCGTAGTGTGCCTCCTCAAGAGATTAACACCTCATATCTTTAGACTGGACTGACGACAACGGTTCACAGTTAGGAAACGTATATCAGCACACCGGTGAGATAGATTTTAGGGTCTAAGCAAGAAATAGGGTAGGCGTGAAGATTCATTAATGGAGCTCTTAACTTCAAAGCGTAGAGAAGGAGACAAGAATCGTGGTTTAAACAGGTTGTGCATTAGGTATGGACTAGAGAGTCTGAGCTCACATCTGCAAGTTAAGCTCACAAAAAATCATAAAAAAGTAAACAAACATTAGCTTAAGATTGAAACTAAGGATAGAATTGTACGCATAACAAGGAAATGGACGCATTATACGTAAAGTTTACATATATGCGTAAAAGTCGGTTTTCAGTGCAAAAAGGTCATAACCATGAATTTACTTGAAAAGATCGCCCTCGTTGGTCAGCGCATGAAAAGCGAGCAGATTTCTCTAAAGGAATCTCTGATGGCTTCATCAAGAGTATCTGTTTCTGATGATAGTGTTGATGGTGTTGATAGACTGATCTATAACCACTGTTTGAATAAAAAAAATCTCTCTGATTTTTTTGGGAAGTCACGAGTAACGTTCAATAAAATACTTTCGGACTTAGAAGAAAAAGAACTTGTTGGTGCACCTATTTATCAAAACAAAAATCATCTTTACACCCGCTGGGATGTTCAAAAAATAATGGATGCCCTGGGTTATCCCAAGTACCGCGATCATTACTTTAGCAGAGCTATTGTTACTCAGAATCATAAAGGCGGTACAGGGAAAAGCACTACATCTGTAGCTTTAGCAGTAGCAGCTGCTTTAGATCTACAACTCAATGCACGTGTATTAATGATCGAATGGGACCCACAAGGTTCGATTGGAAGCAGCATGATTCAAAGTGTCTCAGAAGATGATGTCTTCCTTACAGCAATTGATGCAATCCTTGGAATTTATGAAGAAAATTCTGAGTATAAAAAATATTTAGATTCAGGATTCTCTGAAGAAGAAATCATCACTAATATGCCTTTTTCAACGCATCTGCCAAACTTGGACGTAATAACGGCTTTTCCGACAGATGCTCGTTTTAAAGATAAATACTGGCAATGTTCTAGAGAAGAACGTACGTCTTTGTTACTACGTTTCAAGGAAGTTATCTTACCGGTACTGAAGCAGAACTATGATTTGATTATTATAGACACTCCACCTGAAGATTCACCTTTGATCTGGGCTGCTGACGAAGCGGCCGATGGGATTCTTGTCGCAGTGTCACCACGTGAATATGATTACGCCTCTACTACAGACTTCATGCTTACAATAAGTGAAAGGTTTAAACAATCACCAAGTAAGGGCGACAATTTAAAATGGTTCAAAGTTCTTGCTGTCAATGTAGATGACAAAAGTCCATATGAAAGAATAGTTTTGGATAAATTAATCAGAACTGTTCAGGACCTTTTGATGTCCGCTAACATAAAAAATTCTGAAGCATTTAAGGCAGCTGCTTCCAAAGGGCGTACAGTGCTTGATATCAAAAAATCAGAGGAACTTTGTTCCGCAAAGCAGCTTGATGTCGCAGAAGAATCTGTATTACAGGTATATCAGCAATTTATAAATGAAATAAAAAGTTTTTCAGCTAAGCAAGGAGTTAACGCATGAGCGATGAGCAACATATCGGGAATGATAAATCTCGATATTTAAACGCACCAAAGCGGACAGAAGTCGGTCACCGTTCAGGTCTTGCGGGTTTGAAAACAGCACCTCGCATAAAAAAGTTATTCACTCTTCATAAGGGCCGGAGACTTGAAGCGGAACATGTGATTGTTCCAGCCCAGAGAGTGGAGAAGGAGACCTTAGTCCATCCAGCGAACCCACGAAATCAAGAAGCCCTTACAGATTATTCTGTTAGAGATATTCTTAAGCAGATTGAAGAAAGAGGGGTCGATACCGAAGGGATCGCTGTAAAAAGAGATGGGGTTTATTTATTAATAGAAGGAAGTCGCAGACGTTTCTGCTGTATAAAGGCAGAAAAGGATCTCCCCCTGTGGGTTCTTCCGGATGAACTAACCGAAGATGATATAAATTCAATTATATCCGCAGCACAAACATCTCGAAAATTTTCATATAGAGAAGTTGGGTTTCAATTTATCAAAAAAATGGAAGAAAAAGGATTTTCTACTAATGAAGAACTCGCAGCATATCTTGGGATTAGTCATGTATCGGTAGCCAAAAGAATCCAGGCGGCCCGTATTGACGAAACATTGATCTCTTTATTCCCGGATTATGAAGGAATCCCGAACTCCTATTATAGTCGCTTGTCTCGTTTACAGAAATATGTGCAAAAAAATCTATTTCCTTTAGATGAAGTAATAGATAATGTTAAAGAGGAAACAAAAGATTTAGACATTGGAGATCTCCAGGTTGCTCAAAAAGTTGTAATGGAAAAAATCACACAATCTGTGGAAAGTGTTTGTGAAAAAACTTATTCCACAAAATGGGAAACAAGTGATCTTATTACTTTTGATAACAAAGATAAGTATGCAAGAATCAGTAAAAACAATACTGGTAGAAAAATTCGCTTTGAATTCAATAGGATAAATGCGGGTTTTATTAAGGAACTAGAGGAGTTCATAAAAGAAAAATTAAAAGTACCAGAATAAATATTGAACTGCATCTTTATGATGCAGTTCATATGATTTATATTTTTAATTTCTTGTTATATTAATATGGGGTGTGCGCAGGTTCTGACATATAAGGTCTTAGTTCTATATGAACAGAAGCGCCATTCCCATCATTTACTACGTTTAAAGGTGCTTTTCCCGGCAATGACATAGTTGCAACGTCAGGTCCAGAAACAGCAAAATTATTTTCTGCTGAAGGCATTACTGTAAAAATCTTTATAGCAACATTTTCATGTCTAAATAATGAAATCCCAAAAGTAGAACCAGCTTCGGTATTGCTCACGTCCACAACCACAGGGGTTTTTCCTAGATATTCATTAGTTAGTATGTTTTTTACTAATGCCCCTTCCGGGACAGTATAGATACGGTATGGATATGCTAAAGCCGTGTGACAAAAACATATTAAAATAACAATTAATGTTTGTTTCATAGATTATCCTCATTCAAAAATAAAAGATATAACTCTTGAAAATCGTGGTTAGTAATTAGGTCCGCTTTTCCGGGAAAATCGTAACTAACAGAAAATAAAAGCGAAAGCGAATCTTTTCCTTTTGCTTTGGGAGAGATTCTGCTAAAAGCACGGTTAATAAACATAAGTTGATCTTCATTGTTGAAGCAAAGTCCAAGCATTCCAACCGTAGGAACTACGAATGTGCTTACGCTGCCTGGGGGCAAAAGTTGCTTACTACGGGCATTGTAAGCACAACGACTACCACCTAGCGTTAGGCCTGAAAGCTCAATAAAACTTCTGGTTCCATTCTTGGCGACAAGCCAAACATCAGTTCCTGAACTTTCGACACGTAAAGTAACTTTTCCGTCAGTAAAGGCCTCACTTTTATTGTATAGAATAGGGTCAAAACCAACTGTCGGGAGTTCTTCGATTTTACTTTCTACTGACTGACAACCAGTCAGTAATGCAAACAATAAAAGTGTGATAACTTTAATCATCCCGCTTCCTTAGATTGTTTTTGGCGCTCGTTATAAAAGATAATGATTCACCGGGGTAGAGAATTGTTTCTTTCGTCCAATAACCATAACCACCGAGGATATTTTTTCTTTTCTCAATATAAACGGGTTCAGAAAATACTAAATGTTGATATTTAGGAAGAGATAAGATTTCATATTTTCCTTGTCCAACTAAGAGGTAATTCTTCTCTTTAGGATTGATGGTTACTGGATTACCAACACTTTGAGGTATGTTAAGTTTTTTTATATTTAGGTCAGAATAGTCAGGAACGGACACTTGATCATTAGACGTATTTCCGGGAAGAGTAAACCCTTTACCCTGATCCGGTCCAAAGATGGCAATTATATCTTTGTTGTTTCTTGTGATCGAAACGATAGCCTGAAGGGGCGTATTAGCAAGGTCATTTATAAACGATATAGTTAGACTTGATTTTGGCTCGACCCAAACAATGCTTTTTCCGGATGTGCCTTCGCTTAATGCAATTTTTTCATTTAGTAAGATTTTATTTTTGGCAATGATATTATACTCAAGTTTTGGTATCACAATAAAAAGTGATTCTTTATTTGAAACATTCATGATTTCTAAGAAATTGGTTTTGGTCATGCTGGTCTTTAGAACAGGCCTATATTTACCATTTATAAACCACCTTCCGTTTATAAGCTCCGCTTTAGCAGATATAAGTGAATCACTTTTCTGTGCGGCAGAAGAAAAAGCATCTTTTCTATGCTCTTTCTCTTGATGTGGTGCAGCTGCTGCGTGAAGATGCAAAAGTAATGTTGAAATTGAGATAATCTTCCAATTTATCTTCATCTTGTTACCTCAATGTTGTTTTCAATCGAATCGAGTTCTAAAGGATAGGTTTTAAGTGAATAAAACTTGTTTGTTGTTTGTATTAGCTGATGACACAATAAAACTGGATTGTTCTTCATGATTATTTCTACTAATGTAAGTGCTGGTGAGTCAGTTTGCGGTATACCCGGAGCAACTATTACCTGGTCTTCTAATTTTGACATATAGAGTGATCCAGTATTTATATGCAAACAATTACCGATCAGTACTGGAAGATTGTTTTGAGTACGACCATGGGCTTTTCGAATGCTGTTTACAGGATTCCTACCTAGGACCATAAGGTTGACGTCATTTATCATCATTGGTATTACGGCATGGTCCATACCGAATAGAAACTGGCTCTGAAAAATATTCACATTGGCATAGTTGAATGCTTGAAGCGCATTATAAGTATCAGTGAATGATGTGCGGATAGGGGCGTAATCAGAAGGGCAAACCCCAATTTTTATATCGCCTTTTAGTAAAATCTGCATCATCGTACCAAGCTGGGTATTAAGAAGTTTTTTTACCTCTTCCTCTAAATAGTAACGATTCACAGCTTTATGCCACTTTCCGCCCATTACACACCATCTCTCATTGAGGTATGTGCTGGGGTAAAATGTTCTCCGGTCTTTGTTTAATGGTAACAATTTTTTTAACATTTCTTCTCCGGCTCCGGCAGCTGAGAAATGCCTCACAAAACGTCCATCGAAAAAGCCACTGTTTATCGCCTTCATCAATTCTATGGGTTCCGGCCCATAGTCAAACAAATTTCCAGTAGAGAAAATTACTATCTCTTCTTCTGGCTTTGTAACTGATTGGATCAAGTTGCACAGCGCAGAGTAATGTCCATGAGGATCTGCCAGAAAGAAAATCCTTCCGGAGAAGTTTGTAAGGTCTATAGTTTGGACGTGCTCAGCTGCCATAAATTCCTCTACGTATGTTTACATCGATGATACGGTATTTCGAACTATGATTTTTTTACAAAAAGGCGTCATTTTGGATTCTAAGCCTAAGGACCTTTGTTACTTACAGGTAAAGGCCCCAGTCCTGGCTCTCAAACAGTTCATACTTAGGATGCAAAGTAACTTTCTGATTATAATTGGCTCCTTTATAAACATGGTTAATACATGAATACAGGAAATTTAACGGTAAGGTATTTAAAATGGAAGGATGCTGAAATAACATAGACTTACGTATTTTTTTAATAGTGTTAATGTTGATAATAGGTCACCATTAATGTATAAAGTTAATATCTAATATGGTCCTATTAATAAAAGAGAGTTTTTATGGCTGAACTATTAAAATCTGAAAGTCCTGTTTCACCATCAGTGCAGGATATCACTGAAGCTTTAAAAATCGTTGTCGATGATGGAAGTAAAGCTGCAAAACTGGTTTGTCTTAATGAAAGAAACGAATTAGTTCCCTTGCTTACACAAAATAGTTTTGTTCCAGATTTCCGTGTTCGCCATGAGGGTCTCAATCCTTTTAACTATCTTATTGATGGGCTGGAAAGGTTTTCGCATCACAGCGAATCTAGTAACTCACTGGCATCGACTGATGTATCTCACCAATACGATGAAATTAGCCGGTTAAATGTTCACCATGCACTTCATGCTTCTGGTTTAGTTCCTCAGGATGTTCACCTCTTTGTTACTTTACCACTTAGCCAGTTCTATACTGCTTTAGGGGAAACGAATATTGAAAATATTCAGAGAAAAAAAGATAATCTGATGAAACCAGTAGAGCGTTATCTTGACGGTAAACGCTATTCTTTTAACGTTTTGTCTGTGACTGTTTTCCCTGAATCTTTACCAGCTGTGACCCGGGCAGATGAAATTGAGGATATTGCTTCATTTGAATCAAGTTTGGTAATTGATCTTGGTGGTACTACTCTTGATGTTGCAAGTATTACTGGGCAATTAGAACAGATTTCGAAAGTAAAAGGTTTTGACCGTATTGGTTGTTCTATTGTTTACGATGAGATCAGCAGGTATCTTGAATCTGAGAAACTGAATACGAGTAATGCTTACATTCATCATCTTGTTGATAATCGTCATGATAAATCAGCTTTGAAGGTTGCAGAGGACAAGCGTGACGGTGTTTTTGATGCGGTAAACTCTGCGGTACAGAAGTTGCAAAGTAAAGTAATCAGAGCGGTTACACAAGTCGAAGAGAGGCCTCATAATGTTTTCCTTGTTGGGGGAGGTTCATATCTCATCGAAACAGCTATTCGTAAACATTTTGAAACGGCTAAAGTTATCATGGTAGACAATCCGCAGTTCGCATTATCTTTGGCAATTGCTGATACTATTTATTCAGAATAATGAGCTAGAACATGGCTAAATACCCTATCTCAAATAAGGCAGATAACGACCGGATTCAGATCCGGTCTTTCTGGATATCCGAAAGAAAAGCACCCTATGTTTATAGTTTCTTGAAAAAAACAGAACTTTGTCATAGGGGTGACCAACTGGATTTAATTAGGTCGGCTATTAGTACCGGGTTGGTATTAAATAATTTATTTCCTGACTTGGCAAATTTTATAAATGGTTTAAACGAAAGATTAACACTTGCAGATCTTAATAGGTTTCTGAATGATGGAAATACTATAGATACTGAACCTAAGCCTCCTATTAATGTATTGCTAGAGAATGTCTTAGATCAAAAGTTTATGGAGTATTTAACACCTCTACAATTAGATAATTCAAAGCAGGATTCTGTTTCTGTAAAAGAAACCTTCCTTGTACAAAAGGAACATGCCTGCTTTGGTGTGAAGATTGAAAATGAGGGAAGCGATACCTCTATACCATCTGAAAGCCCACTTTCTTCAGGTGCATGGCTTTGTTGAATAAATCGAACTTTTGCTGAGTTGAAGGATCAGATCACGCATCTTCCCGACAACGCAGACCGTTCCGTGGCAAAGCAAAAGTTCAAAATCACCAACTGGCCCACCTACACAAAAAGCCCTCATCAACCGTGGCTCCATAACTTTCTGGCTGGATGATGAAGCTATTCAGGCCTGGTATGAGTCAGCAACACCTTCTTCACGAGGCAGACCTCAGCGCTATTCTGACCTTGCCATCACGACTGTGCTGGTCATTAAACGCGTATTCAGGCTGACCCTGCGCGCTGCGCAGGGCTTTATTGATTCCATTTTTCTCTGATGAACGTTCCGCTACGCTGCCCGGATTACAGCTGTGTCAGCAGGCGGGCAAAGTCGGTTAATGTCAGTTTCAAAACGTCCACCCGGGGTGAAATCGCACACCTGGTAATTGATTCCACCGGGCTGAAGGTCTTCGGTGAAGGCGAGTGGAAAGTCAAAAAGCATGGCCAGGAACGCCGCCGTATCTGGCGTAAGCTGCATCTCGCCGTTGACAGTAAAACACATGAAATCATCTGCGCTGACCTGTCGCTGAACAATGTTACGGACTCAGAGGCCTTCCCCGGGTTAATCCGGCAAACCCACCGGAAAATCAGGTCAGCCGCCGCCGATGGCGCTTACGATACCCGGCTATGTCACGATGAACTGCGGCGTAAGAAAATCAGCGCGCTTATCCCCCCCGAAAAGGTGCGGGTTACTGGCCCGGTGAATATGCAGACCGTAACCGTGCAGTGGCTAATCAGCGAATGACCGGGAGTAATGCGCGGTGGAAATGGACAACAGATTACAACCGTCGCTCGATAGCGGAAACGGCGATGTACCGGGTAAAACAGCTGTTCGGGGGTTCACTGACGCTGCGTGACTACGATGGTCAGGTTGCGGAGGCTATGGCCCTGGTACGAGCGCTGAACAAAATGACGAAAGCAGGTATGCCTGAAAGCGTGCGTATTGCCTGAAAACACAACCCGCTACGGGGAGACTTACCCGAAATCTGATTTATTCAACAAAGCCCAGGTGCATCCAAAATTTCAAAAGAAAAGTCCATTTCCTCTGTGGTGCCAGTGCTAGAAAAAGTATCGGATGAAAATCAAACCGCCTCCATAAGCATAAAATCTAAAGCTAAGGCAAACAAGCGACTAGCGACTTTGGCAAGATAGGTGAGAGACAGTACAATCGACTTCTGAGTTCAACTTGTCTTACCAGGAAAGCCAGCATACTTGCTGGCCTTTTTTTTGTTATAATAAACTCAGGCTTCAGCTGAATCTGTAAAATTACTGTTAATGAAACGGTATTTTAGGTTAATTTGGATGCTGTTACAGGAAGTGCGGATTTTTCCTAAATTTGTAAAAAACCTAAGAATTATCTTAATAAATCTGGTACTTAATTATTATTTTACGTAAAAAGTCTTTGTGGTTTAATGGTTATGTAAGGATTTTTTGATACCCTTATACCCGATGGACCTAAGGTCACTGACAACGATGTTCATGTAGAATCTTCGTTTCTGTAATCCCTTTTGTCCTTGTCCCAAATGATTGATTATTATAATAAAGGCTGATCGAATGCTATCTCGCAACTCACTAATACATGGTTTACGCCGAGACCAGTTAATCGGAGTTCTGACTATTTCAGAGTTTCCGGTAGTTATGGTAGAAAGCCACTTCATTCAGTCTGAGGTTATGGGAATAAAACCCGTAATTTTTAATATTGATGAGCTTCTTGTTTCTATATCCCCAATTTCCTCTCTTAAGTTCGATTGGGAGTGGGCCCCAGTTGATACAATACTCATTGAAGTTATCATTCCACCTGTAGAGTCAGACCTTGTAAGTGCAGAAAATGACTTCCTCCGTGATTCTGGTATTGGCCATATCCAGTGCGAGCCTGGCGGAGCATCAATACGACGTACAGTTACCTTCGTTGGTGGAATAACCGCTGATAACTTACTGTATCAGTTGAGGCTTATGTGCGTAAGCGCGTTAAAACTTTTAGGAGAGGAACTGGGGGATGAAGTCTAAGATTAGATATGTTTTATCTGGTTTTGTTGTGTTATGTGCATTTGCTGGAGTTTATAAAATCCTAAACAATGTTCCGGTTAAACCTGACCTTTTGGACTTCACTGGAAACACATTTAAAAAGACATCACTCTTCCTGCCATGTGATAAAAGCTCGCCTTCTTTAAACATTAAAATTGCTGATAACGAGAAAATCGTGATCAACGGCATCGCTTCAAAAGTAACTTTTGTTGAAAAGGCTGACCCCGTCAAAAGCCCTGGTTTTTGTGATGATCTTGATCTAAACAATTCTCGCCTTGTACATACGGCATCTTACAGCCTGGTGATTTCTGAAACCAAAACAGGATTTACACTATCAAATTTCAAGCATCTTGCCGATGATGAATCATTAGGCGGTATGTGGTTTTATCAAAAGTGACTTTTTATATGGCAACTTCAGACTTCGCTCTTAAAAACCATAATGTTAAAGCATTTGGTCAGGATGCAGCCCTTGTCATTGAGATGAACAATGAAGATGTTAGCTCATCAAAACCTTCACCTTTTTCAAATGAGATTGATAATTATTATCTTACATTGCACGTCGCTCCAAGGAACGCAAAAAAAGATTATGACTGGGGCTCAAACCGTTCTGTACTTCTAAAATTGTCGACGAATGAAGTTATGCAGATGGCATCTGTATTTCTTAGAATCATGCATACTTTAAAGATTGATAAGAGGAAAACCTCACATCATGGCCACGTCGTATACAAAAATATAAGCGTTACCCCAAACGAGAGGGGCGGTTTGTTGTTATCCGCAGGGATAGTTCCAGTCGATAAAGATGGCTTAAAACCCTTCATGCACATGGTCCCCGTCTCACAAATGGATTGCGTTAAAATTGGCCTCTACATACTTGGATATCTTGCTCAAAAAACGCCCTGGGTAAGCTCCGAGTCTATAATTACCGCGCTTCGCTTATCTGAAGCCAAGAATTCAAAATAGCGCATTAACATACGGAATATACGGAAAAATACAGGTTTTTTTAAATGTTATACGAACGGATATTTCTGTTTTTCATCGTAAAGTGAGTTTAATTTTGCTCAGAAAAACAGGTATTCGTCATGAGAAAATCAGGTTTAGGTTTAGCCCTGTTGTTTTCTTTAATTGCTCCGATTAAAGCGGTCTATGCTGAAGCGATTATGATTTCAGGAAAGCTACAGGCTGATTTGCCAGCCGTATCCTTTGACCCGGGGCCGGGCGACTTTGTTGCATACGTTAATTCTAACACTATCACTGCCTCAGGTGCAGGCACAGCCTGTAATGTAACGGTTGATGATCGAGCGACTTCCTCTGTTGATAACCTCGTTTGTTTTTTTGAGTGGTTACCCAATACCTTGGGATTAACTTCTAACGGCTTCACTCTTTCAGGCGTTCCCAACACCACCGGTGATTTAAAACTACCTTACAAGATTTCTTACTTCTCTGGTTCTGAACGGAAAAAAGTTGAAATAGTAAAAGGTGAATATTCAATCAAAAGTGTGGCACCGGTAAAACCAACTATCACCGGTCTTAAATCATCCCTGAACGGATTAGTCTATGACGGCTTTTCTTTCAAATCGTATTTAAAGGATGAAGCGATCAAAGATATCGCTGTTTCTGTTGAACCCCGCAATTATATTCAATACATCTCAATAGGTTCAGGCTCCGCCTGTGAAGTACCTATTGGCGGAACTTCCTGTACCATTGAAGTTGGAAGCATTAAGGCCAGTGATACAGATGAACTTTTGGGTTCACGTGATATCACAATTACAGCAAACTCTAAGAATAATTATTTCGCACCTCCTGAATCCAAAAAGCTTGTTGTTAACTGGGATTATCGGCCTCCTGTAGTAGACCATACACTTTGGAATTTTACCGATGAGGCTAAAACAATCAAAGTAGGTGGCCAGGACATCTATACCGGAGCCAAAACCGTTGCTGTGGCCGTTAAGGTACCCCAGCAAGAAACAGAAGGTGAATGGTGGCTCCCAACAGCTATGTCGCTCACTATGACTCCGGATGGCGTGTTTAAGCCGACGACTAAAGTGACTTTAGATGATGGCACTGAGATTGATTTCAAACAGTCCTGGGCAACCCCTTTACGTAGAACTTTACAGCCGGTAAGTGGACCTCAAAAAGTCGGTGATGAGTACCTCTATATCTTTGACTTAACGGATCTTATAAACGGGTCCTACGCAGCGACTTTTACAGTAGAAAATACGAGCAAAAACTCTTCTACGTACACTGAGCCTGAAAGCAAACTGATGCTGTCTGATAACCCAACGCTTATGGTTCTCAAAGATGGGCAGGTATTAACTAAACGAGCACCCGTATACTTCCTGAACGAGATTATCGTTGCAGCTTTCCAGGGGCAGGCTGGGGTTGCTGACATAAAATCAGTAACAATAGACAACAAAGTAGTTTCGTTAACACCTACAAATTATAAAGGTATTTACTACCTGCCGGTTGGAGACGATTTAGCAGTTAATTCGGATCACGAGATTACTGTGGTGGCTGAAAACCTTTATGGAAAAAACGTAAATTTCAGTACCGTGTTCACTTATCAACCTACTGGATTCACTCTTAAGAATCTGGAAAAAAACGTAACTCTTTACTCGCGCGTACGTCAGTATACGGACCTGCTTAGTCAAACAGCTGGTGATAAATGCACTCTGTTTACCACAGAGGAAAATGCGAATGCTTACCTCGCCTGGTATGGGGAAAAATCAGATGTTACAGCATGCTACCCTCAGTGGAACAATGTCCCTGATGGGTTGGAGTTCTATTTTAAAGGACGTACCCCGGGTCTAACTGGATTCTTTAATAAAACAGGTGAGAATCTGCTCGACTATCAAGTCTATATGATTAACGGGAAGGGCTCTAAAGCGGTTTCCGCAAGGAATCGCCGTACTCTGACCACACAATTACCATACAACCCGATCATCTCTTACAAAAAGAATAAAGTCATAGCAGGCATCAATCCGAACACTGCTCTGGCTTATACGACCGGGGGGGAGGCCGCTCGAATATTAGCGAAGGTGGTACCAGCTGACGTTACGATGATCGTCTCTCAAAACGGCTCTGAGGCTGTCAAAACGTCATTTAAAAATCGTTCCTCAAACAACGATGCAACGACCTTTGTACAAAGGGTCAAGGTTGCTGCTGCACCATTGTGGACAAAGAACGTCTTTGACATAGCTGTAGAATACTCAAAGGATCCAGAATTAAGAACTACAGACACCCTCAACGTATATACGGTGCCTGATTTCAATATTCGAGCATCGATGGAAGTGGATGACAAAAAAACAGCCACATCTCTTGAAGTGCCCTTAAAGGTAACAGTGGGGCGTTATAACAACTCCACACGTAAAAGTGCATTTGACCGTAAAACAATGGGAGAATGGGACGTCACGATATACTCTCAAAAAAGTGTATACGGCAAAGATCCAGAAACAGGCCGTTATAAAACTACATACGAAAGAACTGCGCTGACTGAAGCATTGCCGGTCAATGATGCGGGCATTGTCGAAACCAAGATTAAAATTGAAAATATGGATCTGGGTAATATGCGTCTGGTTGGTGTGGCTAAGGTCAGATCGCCATTCTCTGATTTTGAAATGAAACGTGAGACCAGTGCTGTAGGCATTCGAATCTATAAAGGTGAGGAACTGGAGGGTAACCTGTCGAAAAGCCTTATTATCGGAAGGATCCCACTTAGTACTCTGGTAAGCTTCAAATCTGCCAGTACGGCTAACTCTGATGCACTCGCCCCCACCGAATGGCAGCAGTCCTCTGATAATGGTCAAACCTGGACCATGCTTTCCGACATGACCGGAAAGAGAAGTGTAAGTATCAAAAAGACAGAAGTAGGAAAGTGGCTTTATAGGGCAAAAATGACTAATAAATTCACATCCAAGATTTCCTACACAGATGCCTTAACGGTAGTTACCTACAAGCAGCCTAAGCTCAGTATAGATGTTACAGACATTCTTCAGGGCTCAGATATACCTGTAACCCTGCTTGATAACGATGAACCTATACCAGCAGGCACCGCTGAGGTTCTCTGGTCAGAGGATAAAGTCAACTGGGTGCAGGGAGATACAACTTACACTGTGGCTTCAGCTGATACCCTACCGTCTACGATTTATGCCCGGATGCGTTACCTTGATTCCGATGAACTGGCAGAGGAGTCTTCATGGAAGGAAACGTCTGCTCGGTTGGCAGCCGCAAAACCCAAGCGCCTTTCTGTCTCGGTAACGGGGGTTTCAAAGGTAGAGGTTGGTCAAAAAGTTACTTTGGAAGGTAAGTTCACGAACCCTAACAGTAAGTACCAGAATGGTAATAACGTAGTTGAAGAATGGAAAACACCGGATGGCCAGACATTTAAGGGCTCTTCACTGTCTGTTACCCTTACTGAGCAAATGTTGGATAAACAGGGATATGCTGCTTTTGAATACAGTGCATGGTTAGCGGACAATAAGGAGAATACGGTTTCTACCCGTAGAGTTTCTGTCAAATCGTGGGTTTATAAATTTCCCGAGATGAAAATAAGCTCCAAACTTAAATACGACATGGCACCGACCACCCTACGCGTTGCGTTGAGCGGTATTAAGGATGGAGACTATCCTGGTGTTACTTATTCCCGTGAATGGATCTACGACAAAGAGAATCTGGTAATCACTAAAGATGAAGGTGACACCAAAGAATTTACAATTGAAAATCCTGGCAAATATACATTGATGGTTGTTTTCAAAGATAACCGAAACAATGAACAGCGTATCGAAAATACCTTTGTTGTCGATGAACAAACGCCAATGAACGTTGAGATGACACCCAAGTTCTCTAACAAATATATGAGAGCTCCACTCGATGTAACCTTAAGGTCAAACATCAAGCTATCTCATTCGGCGGACTCGATAGATACGGTCACATACAAGGTGAACGGTGAAGTAATACCCAGCGGCAAAAATTATTGGGCTCAACTGATCTCGGGTTTAAAAGAAAAGAAATACGAGATTACAATTGATGTTGTTAGTAAACTTGGACAGAGAGGTTCAGCATCTGTTGAGTTTGATGTCGTTAAAAACGCAGTGCCTAATTGTACATTGAGCTACACGGAAACCAACCTAAGCTGGAGCTTTACCAATAAATGTGATGATACTGATGGAAAAATGGTTAGATATGAATGGTTCATCAACGGCGAATTAAGGAACGTTTTCGGTAGTACGGCTACACTTTCTAAAAACCTTAACCGTGGTAAGCAGGACATAAAAGTAATTGCTTATGATGATAGTGGAGACTTTGCAACACAGCACGTGACAGTTTTCGGACCGGCTGAAGAGGCAAGTAAGTCTGAAAACACTGTATCAATACCAAGCAGTGAGTAGTTAATTTTTAAATATAAAGCCGGGACATTATGTCCCGGCTTTTTTATACCCAATAATTGGACCTTTGAAAAATTAATGTCGGAAAGTAACTTTGCTCCAAAGGCATCTTTCATGGCCGCTAACAAAGCTGCGTATACATGCTGAGGAATTAACATTCTTATAGGTGAATATTAGGTTAGTTTGCAGACTTCCGAGCGTTGAAAAACATGGATAATAGTTACTTGGATAGAGGTGCATCTGCCTAGTAAAAATATTCTTCAGTGCCAGTGAGAAAAATATGAGCGACTACATACCTAAAAAGAGAGGGCTGCTTATACTGGATTGGTATGTCCCCCTTAATATTTTATTGCTGATTCTCGTTATGTGTGTCTTTTTCACCCGTTATACATTTGGATACGGTTTATTGAATGGGTGCCTGCCTGCTGATTTTTATATGATTGATCATTCGGATAAAAGTATTAAAACTGGTGAACTCATAGCATTTAACATGCCGAAATCGGTACGTTTTATCCCAGAAAATGAACGAGTCATAAAAATTGTTGCCGGTGTGGGCGGTGACAAACTTAAAGTAACAATGGATGGGGTTTATAACGGGGACAAATTTTTTGAAGCTAATGCACGTCGTATTTCGAAGAAATACAATATTCCGTCCATTTTGATTGAAAAAGAATTGATAATTCCTGAAGGCGAAGTTTTCCTAATTGGGCAAACCGATCACTCATGGGATTCCCGTTTTTGGGGAACAGTAAAGCTGAATTCAGTAATTGGGAAAACATATGCGATCTTTTAATGTAAATAAAAAATATTTACCAATACTTCCTGGACTTGCGTTATGTGCAGTTTTAAGTAATACAAATGCAAGCACTGAGTATCAACATGATGCTGACCTAATCGCTCAGCAAGCAAAAGGGCTTGGGGCACAGGCTAAAGGTGCACAGCAGCCAGATGGGGCTCTTAGCCTTGATGCTACGCTAAAATCACCAGATGTGCAGAAGTACATAGCGCAAGCTGAAGCACTCCAAAAAAACCAGGACCTGAGCAAGCAAATAAACCGTGGTTACGTCCCCGGTATGAATGCGGATAGTGTTCAAGCAGTTATAGACCATACCCAGGCTATCAGGGCCCAAAGTAATAACTCTGAAGCTGTCAACGATATAATTAGAAGACGTGATGAAATTCAAGAAAACGCCAGCCTTAATGAAGCGGCTCTGAAAGCTGTGGAAAATAAGCCGGAAGTCATGCGAGGACAATCTAAAAATATCGAAAAATTGTTTGGTTCCTCGGGCATCACAGCTGCTGACTTCGAAAGAAAAATGGATAGCACACGTGAAGAAGCACTATCAACTGAAAATGGAATAACGATCTTTGCTTCATTTAGCTTGCCGGATTATGTACTGGAAGACCTTCTACGTACGGCCTCAGAGCATAAAGCTCGTGTAGTTTTCAATGGTCTAAAGAAAGGAACTACTCGGCTACCAGAGACACAGGCAGCAATAAACCAAATGATTGTCAAAGGAAAATTTGAATCTCCTTTGATTACAATTGATCCTGATAGCTTCAGTCAGTATCAAGTAACTCAAGTACCGACAATTATTTCTAGGGAGCAAGCTCGTTTTGCAAAAATGGTAGGCTCCTTCAACGTTGAGTTTTTTCAGCGAGAACTTGCTAAAAAACCCGATCAGGATATTTTCCCGGTTGCTGGTACCACTTATCCCGTTGAAGAAAAGAGCATCATTAAAGAACTGGAAGAACGTGCACAAAAATATGACTGGGAAGGTGCAAAAAAAAGGGCCGTTTCTGACACATGGAAAAATCAATGGATGGTCGACCTCCCTCCTGCCCAGGAACACAAAGAATTTTTAATTGACCCTACAGTGAGGGTCACTCAGGACGTAAAAGATAAGCAGGGCCGTGTAATAGCTTCCGCCGGTGAGTTGATTAATCCACTTTCGAGATTTCCTCAAAACCTGACGATGATAATTTTCGATCCACTCAATCCGGGCCAGCTGGTATGGGCTGAGCAGCAGTATCGACAACGTCTGGGTAGTGGAAAAGTAATGCCAATGTTTACCCGTATCCAAAAAGATAATGGATGGGATCACCTAAATGATTTACGTGAAAAATTTAACGGTAAGGTGTTTAAAGTTAACGAACAGATCATCTCACGCTTTCAGATTAAAAACACACCTGCGCTTATAACTACTGACCAAGATAAATTCCGGATCACCCTGTTTAGCGAGGCAGAAGTCCGTGGTATCGGAGCCCCAAATCTTTCAGAGGAAAAATAAGATGAAACTCGGATTTATTATAGGCGCTCTCTTTGCAACATGGCTGACGCTAAATTATCCGGACCAGATGAGAAGTTATTTTACCAAAGCCGTCGACTATATCGAAAGTGTTGCAACATTTATTACATCCAAGTGAGCATGATGGTGAAAAAATTCAAAAAGTTACTTTTAGAGTTCATTGTAGCAGTTATGCTTTCGCTTTCTATACCGGGTATGGCTATGGCAGCAGATGCTGGAGTCCCTGGGGCTATGTGTCAGTCAGCTGGAGTGTGGCAGGGCTTGATTAAGAATATCTGTTGGAGCTGCATTTTTCCCATGAGGATAATGGGCATAGGGGCAGCTCCAGAAGGCGCTGCTCCTTCACGTCCGGGTTGCTACTGCACAGATCAGAACGGCGTACCGGAAATAGGTTGGCAATTGAGCTTCTTTCAGCCGGTGAAGATTGTTGAAGTTGTAAAGAGCCCCTGGTGCAGCCCCTTTCTTGAAGGCACGATGCTTCAAAAATCGCAGTTTGATATTGGTAAAAGCAACACAAATCAGCCAATGACAGCAACTGAAGCCGGATTTTACGATGTTCATCTTTGGGAGTTCCCAATCATGACAATGCTCAAATTACTGATTATTGGCGAGTGCACTGCTGAACCCTATATAGATGCCAGCCTGACCTATATAAGCGAAGTGGACCCTATGTGGGAAAGTGATCTGCTTACACTCGTCCTGAATCCAGAGGCAGTAGTTTTTGCAAACCCAATTGCCTCAATGGTGTGCGCTGCTGACTGTGTAGCAGTAACAGCAGGAAAGGATAATCTCGCTGCATACTTTTGTGCCGGATGCGATGGCAACCTTTATCCATTAACCGGCCACATTTACGCAAATGATGACGCTGTAAGGACGAGTTCACTGATAACCCAGCGTCTTCTGACTAAACTACATCGCCAGGGAATGCTGATGCGAACGATGGGAGCAGACGCAATGTGTGAGAAAACGTGGGAATACTTTACACCTCGTTCCCAGTATCGGCTTTCAATGCTTTTCCCAACTCCTGAGGCGAAAGGGCCGGATTGCTGTCATCGTCTTGGTGATTCGGTACATGACTGGTCAACCCTTAAAGGTGGGCGCAAAAAAATAGGCAATGATAATTATGTCTATATGTTGTGGCGTTACAATGACTGTTGCGTCAGATATATACCAGGCGCTTGATTTCTAAGGGTAAAAATAATGAAACTTAGAAAAACGATAGCTTCAACTATTATTGCATCAATGATTGCCAATACTATGAGTTGGGCTTTTTATATCTCTCTCATAAATATGGTAATGACTCCTCGTATTTATGCGGCAGACGCTATATTTGACCAGCTCGAAAGTAACTTTAATCTTGCTAATCCTAACGCAAATCGCAATGCGACAACCAGTGCTCAGGACATTGTTGAGAAGTACAAGAATGCGGATTCAGGCGAGAATGTCAGTGGGAAGATCACCGAGAAATACGTGGGTAAAGCCGAATCCGCTAATCTTAATCTCGGAAAGTATGGGGCAGGGAACTCAAATGAAAGTGTCATGAAAAATGCCGCATCCGATGGAAAGTCCATTGGTAGCGCCGTACAACTGCCGAGTATGTCTGGAGGGACAATCAATTCAAACTATACCAAGGAAGGGGCAAAGCTGCTCTCTCGGGATGCTAATGGCAACATTGGTATAAGCAGTAATCCCAATACTACTCCTGGAACCAAAACAAATACCGGAGAGATTTTCAGCTCAGAGCAAAAGCACAGCGATATTAAGTTCAATGCCGCAGATCGTTATGGGGATGAGGATGGCTTTGTAAACGATATAAAGAATCGGAAAAGCCAGTTATTTGATGCTCAAAGTTATGATGGCGTTGCCTACCGCACCCTCGTAAATGCTAACAAGGACAACCCGGCATCATCTATAAAGCCTAACGATCCCATGTTTACTGCGGGGAGAAATGAGATAACAAATGCTGTTGCTGGTACTGGAAACTGGCTTCAGAACTGTAATGTTGAGACCTCTAAAAAAACAGTAACCACACACTATCCTGATTACAAAGAGTTCTACTGTAACTCGCCTAAGCAAGATAACTTCAGCAGCTGCACGATAACCCGTGATTTTTCAGTCCCTGTTTACATTTCAGGCGGAAACGGAGACATGTCGATGTGCGGCGATAATTGTGTGCGTATATGGTTTGGTCGCCGTGATGACAACTACTGGAGTGACGGGGTATATGATAACGAACTGACATTAAAATTCCATCCGGATGCAAAATTGGCCTCAGCAAAGATTGTTAACGCGGAGTGGGATGACCACATGCGGGTAACACTTGATGGCACGCAGATTTTTGCTCACATAGATGGTGCATATCGAGAAAGTGACTATCCGGCTCCTAAGGGATCTTGGGAGTTAAAAAAATCGTGGAAACTCGACAAGGTTTACGATGTGACTGATAAGGTCAGAAAATCGGTGTATGAGGAGCCTGATCGAGAAGTGACAATGGCATCCAGAGTATGGGTTGGTGGGAAGGGTGAAGGGTATTTTGAGGTTGAGCTGACTTTTGAAAATATGAAGCTCGAAGATAAGCACGTCCAGGAACCAGCTGGTTGTTACGATGCTGTACAAGCTCCGAATACATTCTGCCGTTTCGATCGGTTTAAAGATATGGATGTTGGCACAAAACGGCTTCCGGAAAGCGTGCTTTCATTGGCAAAGCCTCTGTATGAAGGTGATAAAGGATTTCTTACCTGGAAGACAAACCTTGAAGGCTACTTTTGTGATCCATTGGCCAAAGACAAAATTTGCTCTTATGACGCTAGTGGAAAAATTATGAAAGACGCTAATGGAAAGGACCTCTGTTACAACTATGAAGAAATAAAGAGTATGCCTGATGCATGTAGTGCTTATAAAAATGATGCAGCATGTGTACTCGATAAACAAACATGTGCAGAGGGTTGGTTCGATGAGGGCACTAACAGTTGCTACATGTATGAACAGAAATACACCTGTGACAGAGGGAAGGATGTAGTTCGGGAGGTTGAATCTTCTACAAATGCCTGTGTTGGCATGATCCCATGTTCAGGTGGAACATGCGAAACTGGGCCAAAGGAAGAGAACAACGATTTTGGAAAAGTTGCGGCTTATTCAAACATGGTTCAGTACATGCAGGGCGAAGCCAAATGCGAAGACCCTAACGATGCCAATTCATGTTCCGTCTTTGAAGGAAAACCTGAATGGTGTGGTCGTTCAGTAGGCTTTGTAAATGGCCTGGCAAAGACGGACTGCTGCGAAGCACCACAGGGAACCGCAGGAGCACTTGAAGGTATCATGCTTGCCGGATCTATGATCAGAAACACAAACTGGACCAGAGTTAATGCTCAGCTAATAAAATGGACCGGCGGTGATACAGGTACATGGGCTTCTATGTCTAATGCGGTCGGAGAGTGGACTGCATCAGCTGGTAAAACAGTAGGGCAAATGTGGAACAACGTCACGAGCTCCTTAACGAGCGTATATGAAAACGTCGCTGGTAATCTAAGCAGGGCAGTTGGGTCTTCCGCAACTTCTGGAGGGGCAGGAGGTGCTGGCCAGTTGGCACAGGAAACAATGTCCAGCTTCGGTATAGGTCAGCTTAAGCAGATGGCAATGAAGAAAGCCTACGAATTGCTACCAGATACAGTTCGTGACTTTGTCTTTAAGAACGTTGCTACTACCGGAGGAGAGGTTGTCTTCTCGGCTGCGGTTCAAAACTTTATGCTTGCATTAAACGTGATCGGTTGGATTTATACAGCCTATCAGGTCACTAAAATGCTTTTAGAAATGTTGGTAGCATGCGACCAGAAAGAGATGGAAGCTTCTATTCATAAGAATCAAAAATCCTGTTTTACATTAGATACGGAACGATGCGTCAAATATCTGAATGTTGGTTTCACAAAGAAATGCGTTAAAAAAGCAACAGACATGTGCTGTTATAATTCCATGTTGTCACGCGTTATTATGCAACAAGCTTATCCGCAATTAGGAATAGACCCTGTCGCCTCTAATTGCGTGGGGCTATCAATAAAGCAAATACAGCAACTGGATTTCGATAAAATTGATCTGACGGAGTGGATTAATGATGCAGTTCAGGTAGGAGAAGTTCCTGATCAATATTCAAAATTCTCCGAAGAATCAATTGTGGAAAACTTACCATTCCAGAATGAGAACTATCAACTTCCATCAGAACGTACCAAGGAAGCAATGGGCGGTGAAGAAAATATGATAAAGGCCAGACAAGAAAATGCTCAGGCTATAAAAGAGGAAAATGTAGATTGTAGCTATTTACCTCGACCGGCCATATGTGAGGTAGGTTCAACTACGCTGGATCCGGTTACGGGCAAGCAGTTGCCGAAATATTGAAGAAGGGGCCGTTAGGCCCCTTTTTTAATTACTTGGCTTTCAATGTTTTTTCTGGGAAGCCTTTTTTACCGTATTCACCGGTAAAGAGGTAATAATCTTTTCCGTTGATGGAGGCTGCAACACCCCCTGGAGTTGTTGTATTTGGGCTATCAGAACGGAAAATGATACCCGAAAAATCAGCGCTTGTTTCGTTTCCTTTAAATGGGATGAACACATAACGAATTACAGCGTAATCACCAGCGGGAAGGTTTAGCTCAGGAATTTCGGTTCCTGTTGCGGGGCGAATCGCCTGAAAGCTGTACATTGAATCTGTAGGGAAAACATCAGCATCAGGCTTAGAGGGCAGATCACAGGTACTCCATTTATTGACGACTGCCATATCAATTTTACATGTGGCCAGAGCTGCTTTCTGTTTTTCAGGGTTGTATCCAAATGAGGCCTGAGTTGCTTTTGTATGCTCAAAAACATACTTAGCTCCCTCACGTACCAAACTTTCATCATTGTAAGGCAATTTTTTTGGATTGGGGACGAACACTAGGTATTGATTGACCTGGATGTATTCGGCGTCAGAAGAACTGTACAAAGAGCTGAGGCTCATGATCCCAAAACCTTTTAGACCGCCTGTTACGTAGCCCATCGAACTATTGATGAGATACTTAGAAAGAAAGTTGTCGGCATCCCCTCCAGGAGTAACCTCTTGCTCCTTAAAATTAACGTCGAAACCAGCAAACGAATAGGCATTCTTGGCGACAGAATCATTTGCATTAGCATGCCAGTACTGGCCGTGACTGTACGCATTCAGAGCGGTGCCTGGCGTAGTGCCGGTGTCACCGGCACAACCCGATAGGGAAAAACCAATGACGACAGAAGAGACCAGAGATACTAAACGTAAAAGTTTCATTTAAAGCCCTTTTTGTAATGTCTTTTGGAGATGGAACCATTATTCCATAGTCACGCGTTTCACAAACAACCTGATTGCATAAAAAAGGAAAAAAAGTGATTTCCAGTAGAACCAGCAGTACACAAGAAAAGCGCTTTTATAAAAATGTATAATTATTAAAACGAAGTAATGAGGTTGAAATGGGTAAGCCAACAGAAGAGCAAAGACCTGTTATCGAGAATGCTAGCGCAAACAATATGGTGATAGCAGCGCCTGGATCAGGCAAATCGTTCACCATGATAGAAGCGGTTATATCGATTCTCAAAAAGTATCCATATGCAAGAATCGGGATGGTGACCTTTACTCGCGCTGCAACAAACGCACTTGCAGCAAAGTTACAAAAGCGATTGAGCAAGAAGGATCTTGACCGGGTGCTGGTGGATACTTTTCACGGACTCGTTAAGAAGCAACTGGACATGATTCGCTGGCCGGGAAAGATGTTGATAGGGCCAGCACAGAGATCTGTCATTCACCGGGCTTTGAAAGAATCCGGTGTAACGATGAAGTTTGCTGAAGCTGAATTCGTTATTGATGCTATCGGCAGAGAAATGGATACGGATGTGATTTCAGTTCGGCATAACAGACAACAGATCCATTTGTTTAATACCTATCAGGCGTTATGCCAGAAAGACCATGTGGCGGACCTCAATGCTCTTTCAAAATTTGTTGTCGGTCAAATGCATTCGGGAAAAATGCGCACGTTAGATTTGACACATTTGATAGTAGACGAAGTTCAGGATACTGACTCTATACAATTCTCATGGATAGCATTGCATACAAGAGCTGGAGTCTATACGAGTATAGTTGGAGACGATGATCAGGCCATCTACTCCTTCAGATCCTCAGGAGGAGTCAAAATATTTCAACAGTTTGAAAAACACTTCAGACCTAACATATTTTACTTAAACACATGCTTTAGGTGTGAACCTGAAATTTTAGAGGTGGCCGGAGCACTGATAGGAAAGAATGTTTACCGTTATGCCAAAGAGTTACGCTCGGCAAAAAAGGGAGGGGGAAAGGTCACTTTTCGTTCATATGTAGATATGGAGGAACAGATACAGGGTATTTTAAGCCTTATAAATCAGGATCCACATGGATGGGCAATTCTAAGCCGCAATAATGCTCACTTGGATGAGCTAGAAAGTTTGATCGAACAGCCAGTAATTCGTTACGGAGGTAAATCATTCTGGGATGAAAAAGAAACAAGCGATGTGTTAAGCCTTATGGCCTTTTTCCGACAATCAAATGATCCTCGCTTAATGAAGAGAGTATTGGCATTGTTTGGAGAACAGGAATCAGTTTTGGATGAAGTGGCATTGAGTATGAGAGGAAGAAAAGTTACTTTTGGCGACCTTGCCATCCCGGAGGACAGTTCTCTCGAAACAAAAACATTACATTCAAACTTCGTGCGCTTTACCCAGGAAAGTTCTGATAAAGTTGAGATAGCAAAACGTTTCGCCAACCTTACGAAATGGATGGAATCGTCGTCAATCAAGATGAGGAGTAATAAAGGTACAGCAACCTTAACAAAAATTGCTTTAGACACTTGTAAACAGTGGGCAGAAAAGACTGGTTGGATGAATATGATAAATCGTGCTGCTGCAATGTCATTAGGCCCTAGGAAGAAGGACGAGGAATACAGCCCAGAGAAAGTAGTCCTATCAACCTTGCATGGTTCAAAGGGTCTTGAGTGGAATAAAGTAATAATAATGAGTTGTAATGCGGATCAGATACCAAGTAAAAGATCAGTTGGGGAGGAGGCAATAGAAGAAGAAAGACGTTTGCTTTATGTTGGATTTACGCGTGCAGAAAAGCAACTTTTTGTAATGTGGTATGGTGATCCTTCTTTCTTTTTAAGAGAATGCAGTGAAGAAAAGATAAAAGAAGCAGCTAATATTCGAATTTCTCCACTTTATACAGAATAATTCGATATGGGCATTTACTTATGCTTAAAGCTATAGTATAAAAACAATGAGCTTAAATATCAGCTCCCAAATTTGAGTAACTTTGCTTAAAGTTACTTTCGCGTTAAGCGTTGATTTAGCCGTGAAAAGCGGCCAGCTTAAACAAGCTGTAAGACACCACCGGCAAAATGTCACCTTTGTCGCTGGTGCACTTCCCATGCCTGCAAAAGGCAATCTGAATTTACCAAACCGTAACTAATTTAGCTCCTCCTGGGGCTATTTTTGTTGCGTACTTCTAATGCCAGATAGTATAAATCAGGCGGTTCATAGCTTACGGGAGATGAATGACAGGCTTTGCCTTCGTGTTGAAACAAAAATTTGTTTCTTCCTTCTTACTATATATAGGTGACCCCAAATGTCTAAAAATAAAGCTCGCAGTAAAGCCCTTCATCAAACCTTTAGTGAAATTATTCCAGAGATGGATAAGGCGCTAAACAAACAGCTCTTAGAAGTTCTGATGAAATATACAGAACGTGATAATGAACTGATTGTTATTTTGAATGAGGACGGCCCAAATATCATTGAACTTAAGTCTCTTAAGCCTGTGTCTTTGTTGGCCGAAAAGCTTTCTGCTTATTCAAGCTATTATCATGTGGATGTTGTGGAGCTCGTGGTCAAGAAAATTGATTTCGAAGGAGCTTATAAGCTTCTTAAAGCTTCCCCAGATGTACCACTTTTTAAAAGCTTAACTGAACTGGATAAATATCTTGTTGAGGAGTTTGAAAAATACGGATTAAATTCATTTCTTGACGTGGATAATCTGGATTACTCACTTGAAAAAGCCAGTGAACTCAAAAATGAGCAGTTAATAAATTGGGTTTCGGACATCATTTGCAAACGTGAAAAATTAACTTTACGTAAGCGTTTTGATGTCGCAGTAAAGGCCCACTACGAAAATGTAGAAAAAATGTATGATACCATTCGTCCGTTAATGAAAAAACTGGGTTTCCCAGAAGATCTCATGACGCACACCTTTAGTGAGTTAAGCGTTTTTGAAACTAAAGGATGGGACCATGCAATAAAATCGAAAATTGAGACTCTCGCTAAGCGTGAAACTCAATATTTAGATGATGCGGCTAAAGCAGAGAATCGACGTCTTGTAACAGAGAAGTTGGAGAACTCTTTAGCGATTGCACCAACTAAACCAACAAGAAATTGGTTACATATTGCCGGAATTGCCTGTTTGGTAGTCTGCACGTTCATGTATGTAACTAATAAATTTATTTAATCCTGTTAAGGGGGAACCCTAACGGGGCTTCTCTTTGAACAAATCGAGGAGCGGAAAATGTCATATCTTGAATATATCAATGAAGTAAAAGTGTCCGGGATAGTTATCAGTGCTGTGGAGAAAAAAATGACTGACCAGAGTATAGGTTTGTTAATAAAGCTCAAAAATAGGATGAAGACAGAAGTTGATGGTGAAATCACTGAGAGAGAATTTTCAGTTCAAATCAAGGTGTCGCCTGAAATGTATTCAACCTGTTTCACTGGTATAAATCAGGGTGATGAGTTGATGGTCTCCGGTTATATTGTTGTCGATACTATTATGATTGAAGGGAGAGAACATCCTCTTGACTACATGAGAGTGGTAGCAACAAGTAAGTTGGCTCACATACCTAAACCTCTAAAAGGTTTTGGACAAAGTAGCTTTAATCAGATCTGACATTAAACCCACCCTAAAGGGGAGAAATCCCTTCATGGGATTTCTCCTTTTGGAGTCCCCATGAAACAAAAATTTAGGGCTACTGCAATAAGTAGTAATCAACTTAGTTTTTTTTCTATATTCGATATAGATGAAGATGAAATAACGCAAATAGTTGATTCACCCAAAGAGCATTTAAATGATGCATACACGTCCGGATTAAACTTTAAATCAGATGAAAGTAACATTTCTGAGATAAATTATGATTCTGAAAGGCGTGAAAATCACCTTTATGAAAAATCCAAATTACTTAAAAATCAGATTTTGCATACAATTAATTTTGCAGCAGAAACAGATTATCTATATTCGGTTGAAGAATATAACCCAGATTTGGGTGGTCTGGTAATAGAATGGACCCCTGAGGATGTGTATGTTGTTTTTCTATCCGCTATGGAAGAGTCTTTGGAAATCATTAAAGAACTAGTGTTGAGGAGAAAGTTATTCTTCAAAGATGACAATGGTAATATCACAGTGAATCCACTTTTAGAAGCTGAAACACGGTGGTATATGTCAAAATCATTTGAATACACTTGTTTATCTCATGGACTTGATGCATGTGAATTTAGAGCGGAATTAAAATCATGGCTCTATTATCATTCGCATCGTTCGATTAGTGAAAACACGAAATTAGCTGAATGCAGGAATGATGATGAAATCATTTTGCATGATTGCAATGACGATATGGGCTGGGACATCTTCTTTGATCAGGATTATTTAATGTCAGAAAAAAAACTGGCTGTTAAATGGACTGACAGGGAAATTATGGATGTTTACATAAAAGCTTTTAAATCCACATTAGAGTTGTTTGACGAGCTTGTTTCATGTGATCTGTTAACTAAACGAAACGCTTTTGGCAAGTTAGAAATAAATCCAATATTCGAAAATCATTTTGAATGGATCATGTCTGAAGCTTTTGAAATAGTGGGAAATCATCTTGGTTATAATGTGCCTCAAATCAGGAAACTGATGGCAACTATTTGCCAAATGAATCTCAAATAAAATGCCACTGGCAAACATCTGCCAGAGGGCGGTGTTTGCATTTTACCGGAGTTAAAAATGTCTAATGCCGCTATGAAGTTAAATGAAACATCTTCTGATGCTTATGAAAAATTAGAAGCTCTTCTTTCCCCGGATGTTATAAAGTTAAAACATTATGTGGATAAAGGTGAGTATCTTTTAGTTCTAGCAAAGGACCTTTTTGGTATTCCAGAAATGGATCCAAAGATGGCTGTGCCTGTTTTCAAAACTAAAACCTCGTATCGAGCTCCGCTGAACAAAGACTACATACCAAATCCCCGAATACTTGAACAAGTGGTTAAACTGCTTATCAGTCCGGATATAGATTTAAGTGTGTGTCTTAAAGGTGAGTCCGGTTCTGGCAAGACTGAAATGGTAATGTACATTAGCCACATGATGAATTGGCCGCTGACAATTAAGCAGATCAACAGCAATATTCGAGTTGATGAGCTTGAAGGTGAGCGCAGTCTTAATGGTGGTAATACAGGTTTTGTACACAGCGATTTGGTAACGGGATTTCGTAATGGTCACCTCATTCTTCTGGATGAAGTGGACAAAATCGATCCTGATACGGCAGCAAAACTTCACATGCCCATTGAACGTAAGCCCTGGTCACTCAGTGCTAATGGTGGTGAGGTTATAACTGCTAATGGCTACACGCGATTTATTGGTACTGCAAACACAAACATGAGTGGAGGCGCTCGCCGGTTCGTTTCTTCTCAACGTCAAGATGCAGCTTTTATAAAGCGGTTCTTGATAGTTGAAATGGTGAAGCCCGACAAAGTTGCTTTAACCAATGTGCTTACTAAACGATATAGCTCTTTGCCTTTTCAGGTCATTGAGAAGTTCGTAAGAGTAGCGATTGCAGTAAATGACTCTGGTACAGAAGACAGTGTGATGGATATTCGTCAATTAGTAGCTTGGGTTGGCACGTCGATGACGTTAAAAACCTTTAGTCTTCTTGACACTTTCAAAATAGCTTTTGCTTCTGCTTTACCTTTACATGTGGTCGATCTTGTTCTTCAAGCTATAGATCTTTCTCTTGGCGAAGACAAGGATAAATCGCTGGAGTATTTCACAGCAAAAAAGTCGAGTTAGATGGGATTTGTTATGAAACCTCTGATATTTGTATCTCAGAGTTATCCCATCTTGAATTTAGTGCGTTTTTAAGTACGGATGGTGCTGCTACCATTGCTATAGCAAAAAACGGAACTAATTTTACTGGACTTATGCAACTGAATAACGACTATTCTTTATTGTTTTATCATGATGGTAAAATAAATATGGAAGGTATAATTAAAGAAATGGAATTAAAAGGTTATATGTATCAGGGAGCAATGGGCAATGATGATGTTGCCGCTGAGTTTCCCGGTATTCTTTTAATTGCGCCAGAGAAGCTTTAATATCAACCCTATCGGGAAATCTTTCCCGTTGGGGAGGGTTTCCCCTTTTTTTTGGAGAAACCCATGACTTTAAATACTTCAATGCTTAACAAAGTATCTGCAAAACAAATCTCTGAGAATTTTGCAAAATCATATCCAGATTTACTGGAAGGTGCAGTTATAACAAAAATTGAAATAAGTGGCTGTCAAGGATCGCGTCGAACCGATAAAATCGATTTGTCTTATGATGGAGATGATATTACGGATCAAAAAAGCGTATCTAAAAGCGAAGTACGTTGGATTGACATAAAAGCCCTTAGCTTCAAAAGTACGATTACCAGCAGAATATCAACCCTTTGCTCACGCTTGTGCATCCGCTATAGCAATATGTGGATTTTACCAGTTTCCAGTATGGAAGAGTTTCTGGAAGGGGCCCAAGAGATTGAACGAGAGTTTCAGGCAGGTATTCAAAACGTTGTAGACAATTATGAGATGCATATTGAGGCTGAAAAAAATAGAAGCCCAAGAATGTCTTCTTTGATTGATCAGTTGAAATTAACTAAAGATGATTTCATAAAATCCTTTAGATTTAATATTGCTCACTTTATTCCTTTTACGCCTATTAGCGTTGAAGGTGATGAAACCCAGGACTACTATCAGGAACAATTGATAACAGATCTGGCAGAAGAAGCAATGAGGGTTTATGAAAAAATTAGTAAAAATAATAATTTGCGCTCAAGTACTATTGACCGACTGAAGCAAATGCAAAATAAGATCATTAGCTTCATGTTTATACATAAAGAGGCGGCAGTACTTGCAGAAGCTATAAAACACATAATGAATAATTTACCTAAAGGTGCCATTTCTGAACCTCGCGACGTTGCGGTGTTACAGCAGTGGTTTTATTTCATGAGTGATGCTTCAATGTTAAAGCGTATTATTTCAGGAGAGCAAAAGGTTACTGACTGGTTGGAATCTATTACCAGATCATTTAATCAAAGCTCACAAACAGAACCGAACGCGCTACAGAACACAGGTATTGAAGCTATTTTAGATTCAACAAATGTGTTTCAGGTTGAACCTGTCGTAGAGAACGATATAAAAAACAGCACGTTTTCAAACACTGATTCTGTAGCTGAACCTGAGAAATCAGTTTCGCAACAGGAAGACAATGCTGAAAATGGTTTTGATATCGAGCTCAAAGGCTGGTAACTGTTTGCTTTATTAAAAACCCCAGATGGGTACTTCACCATCTGGGTGAGTACCCCTTTTTTATAAAGAGGTATTCTATGAAATTAGATCTTAAATCATCGCCGCGCCATATTAAGCGTTTACAGAATATAGCAAAAGTCATTAGCGGCTTAGGCGATGTAAGAGTTGTAATAGACGACAATACCAAAGGACCGTATTTTGATCCTGTCAATAAAGTTTGTGTTTTACCAAACGGCGATTATAGCGATGATGACTTTGTCAGTCTGATTGAAGGTTTTACCTGTCATGAAGCTGGTCATGGTCGCTATACCGTCAGTGAGGTTTACAGTGACGCCTTTAATAGTGTTCTCATGTCATCTGAAGGGTTTACACGCTTCGATGACGGAATGAATGCAGAGTTTGAGAGCCTCGCTGAGAAACGTAAAGCTTATAGCAGGGCAAAACGTCTTACCGGGCTTATAAATCTGTTCGATGATGTACAGATGGAAGAGAAGGTTGGTAACGATTATCCGGATGCAAAGCGGCGGCTTGCAGCCACTTACGCACTGATGGTTAAAGCCGGAAGGATGACTCCTGATATATCTTCTCGTCCGGAAAATCCTGTCCTATTTATTGAGTGGTATCTGCTTAACTCATTGCGAGTAAAAGTCCTTCAGCAGGTAGGTCACAAAGAAACCCTCGATCCGTTTTTTGACTATGCCCAAAAGATACTTTCTCCAGTAATTTCTGATGTTGAGGAAATTTTTCATGATGCTCTTGGTTGTGAAAATACTCAGGGCTGTGAATCCCTTGCTCGTAAGACCCTGGCTCTTTTAGAGAGACTGCGGGATGAGGCAAAGGAACAACAGCAGCAGACAGAGCAGGAGGAGCAGGAGGCATATGATGAATCCGAGACCGATACCGATACCGAATCAGAAGATAAATCGCTTACGTCGACTGATAGTCGTGAGGATGATTCTGAGGACGATAGTGAAGGTCAGGCAGATACTTCCGATAACGCTGATCTTGCTCAAGAGGGATGTTCTGAGCCTTCAGAACTTGCTGAAGATAACGAGGGAAATAATGAACCCACCGGTGGCAATCCCACGGGTGATAACATTATTGAAGACGATACTGATGCGATTAACCCTTCCGAGAGTGAATCAGATGAAGCCAGTTCGACTAACGTTGAAGATGAAAGTAACTTTTCATCGGCTCAATGGGAGATACTGGCAGATTTGTTGGATGCCTTTCTTAGCAGTGATGAGGATAGCGAAGATTATCACGATGCTTTGGCTAAAGAGATTGAAGGTATTGCATCAAAAGTATCCGATGACGTGAAAGCCGAATTCGGTGCTTCTGAATGGGATATCCCTGATCTCCTTATCGATTTGAATGTTTACAATGAGGCTTTGTCTCTGAGTCATTCAATCGGTAGCGACTTGTCTGTTTTACAGCAGGTTAAAATGCGTGGCCGAAACAAAACTCATGAGCGTGGAATTACCTTCGATGGAAATCGATTAATTCTGTCACAAATGGGAGTTCGTGATGTCTTCAGAGCTCAAAGCGAATCTAAAAATAGAGGGCATGTTGGCCTCGTATTAGTTCGTGATATTTCAGCGTCAATGGCTAATGATGAAAGATATATTCATGCCATTAAGTCAGATCTTGCTTTATCGATGGCCGCTGAAAGTTTGTCAAAAATGCATGTCTCCAATATAGTTTTTCCCTTCAAGGAAAGTGAATTTGAGATTATCAAAACGTTTGATCAAAGCGTTGAGGAATCTCTATCGAAATTCACTCTTGGATGTAAGGGTTATTATACCCCTACGGGATCTGCTTTAATGGCAGCTGTTGATCTGTTACTTGACAGCCAATTCGATAGGAAAATAATTTTTCTTATAACTGATGGTTATCCGAATAAATCGGAATTTACTATCGTCGAAGTTATGGAAAAGGCTAAATGTAATGGAATAGAAATCGTTGGTGTTGGTATTAAGACTGATGAAATAATTGGTTTTGAAACGGACACTTTCGTAACAGTTGATGATACTTCTTTATTGTCTATTGAAGTCAGTAAGCTAGTTCATCAAATACTTTCTTAATAAACTCTACCCAATCGGGGCAAAAAGGCCCCGGTGGGTCTTTTTGCTCCATGAAGGAATAAGGAGCAAAATATGACTCAGATAAAAACTTACCGTGTAGAACATGAAAAAGTCGGTGCGATGCATAAAGTCCGTATTTTCGGACGTGTTGGTGAAGTTATAAGCAATGATAGCCCTCAGGAAAGAATCTTCCGCGAAGTCACTATAGCGGAGGGTAATAGCCAGCAGGCTGCGTTACTTGTAGATAACTACATACAGCGTCTTGAGAATAATGGCTTCACGACTGAAGCATAAATGTTGAGGGCCCCCGGGCCCTCTTTCTTAAATTCTGCGTTGTGGGTTTCTCCCTGTCTTCTGCACCGCAGAAGGCATTGAGAAACTCACAATGCCAGATAAGAGAGATCATCATGACTTATGCATCCCCGGCTCTTCGTCGTAAACCACAGGAAGTATCTGAACACTTTATTAAACTCGTTCATGCTCGAATTGCTGAAGTGTCTGGCTGGAAGTATATATTCGAAAGAATACCTGCTTTCAAAGACGCTTGTGCAAAAGCCCCGAGCCAGGTTCCTTGCCCGTTTACTGGCGCAGGGAAATCGAAGTTTCGTTTCCGGCAAAAAGACCTTTATACCGGATGTGCGATCCATAATGACTTTCCGGTAAATGAGTTTTGCGACGGAATTGATGTTCTGGCGAAATATTATGAATTAAGTAAAACGCAGACTTGCAAAAAGATTCTCTCAGATTTTTTCGGGATGGATCTGCATGCTCCGTTAACTGACGCCGACATTGAAAATGAACGACGCTATAAATCAGCAGTTCGTGCCACAGAAACTCTTGACCGAGAGGAAGTGGCAAAGCGAATGCGAAAACTTGATGTGATGTATCACTATACCGGTGAAATAAAGCCTAATACTCCTGTTGCTTTGTACCTCCGTAATCGTGGGATCTCCCGCTTACTGAGTCACTTACCAAAGGATTTAGGCTTTAATAACCGGATCTACTATTGGGATAAAGATAAGCAGAAATCGATTATCTATCCGGGAATGATTGCAATCTATCGTGACACCCGAGGTCGGCCTCTGACTATCCATAGAACATACGTAGGGCTTTGTTGAATAAATCGAACTTTTGCTGAGTTGAAGGATCAGATCACGCATCTTCCCGACAACGCAGACCGTTCCGTGGCAAAGCAAAAGTTCAAAATCACCAACTGGCCCACCTACAATAAAGCCCTCATCAACCGTGGCTCCATAACTTTCTGGCTGGATGATGAAGCTATTCAGGCCTGGTATGAGTCGGCAACGCCTTCATCACGGGGAAGACCTCAGCGCTATTCTGATCTCGCCATCACCACCGTTCTGGTCATTAAACGCGTGTTCAGGTTGACCCTGCGGGCTGCACAGGGTTTTATTGATTCCATTTTTACACTGATGAATGTTCCGTTGCGCTGCCCGGATTACACCAGTGTCAGCAAGCGCGCAAAGTCGGTTAATGTCAGTTTCAAAACGCCCACCCGGGGTGAAATCGCGCATCTGGTGATTGATTCCACCGGGCTGAAGGTCTTTGGTGAAGGCGAATGGAAAGTCAAAAAACATGGCCAGGAACGCCGCCGTATCTGGCGAAAGTTGCATCTGGCAGTTGACAGCAACACACATGAAATCATCTGTGCAGACCTGTCGCTGAACAATGTGACGGACTCAGAAGCCTTCCCGGGTCTTATCCGGCAGACTCACAGAAAAATCAGGGCAGCATCGGCAGACGGCGCTTACGACACCCGGCTCTGTCACGATGAACTGCGGCGTAAGAAAATCAGCGCGCTTATCCCGCCCCGAAAAGGCGCGGGTTACTGGCCCGGTGAATATGCAGACCGTAACCGTGCTGTTGCGAATCAGCGGCTGACCGGGAGTAATGCGCGGTGGAAATGGACAACAGATTATAACCGTCGCTCGATAGCGGAAACGGCGATGTACCGGGTAAAACAGCTGTTCGGAGGTTCACTGACACTGCGTGACTACGATGGTCAGGTTGCAGAGGCTATGGCCCTGGTACGAGCGCTGAACAAAATGACGAAAGCAGGTATGCCTGAAAGCGTGCGTATTGCCTGAAAACACAACCCGCTACGGGGAGACTTACCCGAAATCTGATTTATTCAACAAAGCCCATACGTAGACAAAAACGGTGATAAGGCACCTGTAGAAAATCCAAAGCTGATGATGAAGCCTCCTGCCGATATGACAGGTGGCTCAATTCAGTTGTTTGACCCTCACTATGATTCAGGTAGTTCGACCTGGACACTGGGAGTGGCTGAAGGGATCGAGAATGCGCTTTCTGTTGTAGAAGCGACTTCAACACCATGCTGGGCAGCCAGCTCCGCATGGTGCCTTGAAAACGTTACTGTTCCTGATTTTTTACTGCCTCCGCCGGATGTAAAATATATAAACTTTTATATCTGGGCGGATAAGGATATTGCTAACTCACAAGGCACTCGTGCCGGTATCGAAGCTGCTCAGCGACTTCAAAGCCGCATGGTTGAGTTTTTGGCTAAACGATATCCCGCATCAAAGCTGACAATTGAAGTCTTCGAACCAGCACAAGATATTCCTGATGGGAAAAAGGGTATCGACTGGAACGATGTTCTCCAGTTAACAGGGCAGGATGGATTCCCGATTCACTGGGCTCCTGAATGTCTTAATCAGCTGTAACAACGATAACTCCCCCGCATTTTGCGGGGGGGGTTATCTTATCAATATTATTTTTTAAATTGTATTGATAAGATAACCGCTTTCCTTCGTGATAATTACCTGCCTTTAAGGTCTTTTCACGGCTGAGATGCTTGCTCAGTTAAATAAATGTGCGGTACTACTGGCTATGGTCGGTTGTATGACATGGTTATTCCATAAACTATTAAAACCCATAACGGGAGTATTACCGTTATGGTGATGCTCGTCGTTTTACATCGGAGAGCATTTTAATGAATTTTCAAACTAACGAAGTTTTTAATAAATTTGCTGCTGTTATAAAATCGCGCATCGTCAATGAACCATCGTCATGCTATTTGCTGCATGATAATGAGATAGATATAACGATTTTGAAACATGGCATATTAGAAAATGACAGAAACCTGTTGTACGTAGTTCGTCCTTCAGGAACGTGTTTGTTGCGTTGTGACAAATATTTCTATCCGAAATATTATCTTCGTTGCCGTGGAGATTATAAGTCATTCATATATGTCCATCTTGATCTACATAGTGGTGAAGCTAAAGAAATCACATGGGAGCAAGCAGACGATATGCTGTCTAGTCCAGGAAAACCCCCATTAAAAGGAAATCTTGGACGATTTGAGTATATAAAAGTTGTGGTTGAGGACCTTCGTATTCGAGGTTACGCTGATTATCTTCCTGCGTATAATCTTGATGACCTTCGCCGTTTTGCCTTACAGGACGACCGCCCATCCCTTGTCAGATACATTGACAATGTAATGGCAACGGTCTGATTGGTTGCTAATTGATTTACATATTTTCCCTGATGGCCAACCTGCATCAGGGAGGCCTCAATAACGACTGGAGGCTGTATGAAGTTAGCTACGGACCTGGTAAAAGCTATTTTGATTAGAAATGGTGTTGAACCAGTAAATATAAGCGAATCATCTAAATTATCTTTGAAACAACCACTGACAGAACTTAAATTCAGTTTATATTTGCGAACTGAGCATTTATCTCACTTCCTACCCGGTTATGTTTATTCTATAAAAGAATGTCCACTGTCATATGACATCGGGATCGAAATTCAGAAAATCTTCGAAAGTTTACATTTGTTAAACGAAGAATTTGAATCCCTCGGTTTTGTTTCTGTATGGATAGAAATGCATCAAAGCATTTTTGAACAAAGTCGGTTTAAGAAAAGTAACTTTACTTTTCGGGAGGAAGAGGTCGAGCTTGCTAAAGGGCTTGTTTGTTCTCACAATTCACAAATAAGTAATGCGGCTTATTTCTGGCTTCAGCACTTTGAGGAGTTTATGATTTATGTTCGTAATAAGCTTATCGACCTCTTTCGAGAGGCCTATGACCTGATCCTTGGAATGCAGCAAGTATTTTTCATTCGGGAAAAGGAAGAGCTGTTGAAAACTATAAGTTATGGGGATGACCTGTATGAGGTGAAATTAATGGCGGCTGAGCTTTACTCTATCGAACAGAACTTAAAGTGTTCTGAATCGATAAGTACAAAATCTCAAGCTTCGGCATATATTAACCGCATCCGTGAGTTTGTGCGTTCGGGGTGGAGGCAGGGCTATATAGTCTGCCATCATAAGCGAAGTAATCAAATCTCATCATTGTCATTACCGATGTACTTGAAAGATACGTCAGGCCGAAGTGCTCGAAAGCGAGTAAAACGTCTTATATCTTCTACAGTTTGTGGTAGAAATAAAGATTTAGGTCTTACAGATTTTTAATTAAATTATACCCATGTGGGGATCACACCCCATATGGGAGTGATCCCTTTTTTATTGAGAGAGGATCACATGAAAATTATCGAAAAAATCATTAATGCCTTTTTGGTTGTTCAACATAAAAAAATACAGGTTAAAAACATTACATTTTTAGACAATGGGCAGGGCATGTTCTCTGGTATGTCTTTTGATGCTGATGTTTCACTGGAGTTTATGTATGAATCAGCAAAAGCATATAGTTCTTGTTTCTGTGATATTCCCTTTCCAGGTTTTGAAGATGCAAATCTGGAGGAAATTACGAAATTTCAATTAGATGCTTTGAAGCAAAGAAAGAATCATTCTTTCATTGTTAACCATTTGAGGTTTCCTATAGTTTTAAGGGAAGGGTGCAAAATCGAAAGAGGAGAAGTCTATTCAATTTCGAATTGCACTTATAATAAAGAAAGATTGCAGTATCTTTTTTCTCAGGATATTTACGGTAAGTTGTATAATTCCTTAGAGAAAGAATTAAGCTCGTTTTTCTCATTTATCAATGTTGAGGTGCACGAGTTGTTAAAAGATGCTGTATGCTTTGCATTAAAAATCCTGAATAAGATATCTTTGGATACACCTGAAAGACTTATTAAAGCTTTTAATTATCGTGACTGGTATTGTAGTTACGATGTTGAGCTTTTTAGGAAAGGCTTACCTGGTCATATTCTGGAAGAGCTCATTGCTCCAGATATCTTACTTTCAGACCTTAACGGTTGTAGAAAAATACTTAGAAATGCAAAACGATTTCTAAATGGACATACAAAAACCAATTGTGTTTATATTAAATATGAATGGTGGTTGGGGCCTGTGGATACCTCACACTCAGCTAAGTTGATGTCTGACAAAGAAATTAACAACCGAAGTGACTTGAAGAATTTTTCAAAGGTCTTTTTCAAAGAGTGTTTAAGTTCTGGTAAGTCGGAATATGAAAACCATCTTAGTGAAAAAGAACATGCGCTTCGCTACAATTATTAATTAAAATTATTTTCTCCCATAGGGATTTCTCCCTTTGGGAGAAATCCCTCTATTAAGAGGGTATTTAAATGAATGCGATACAAAAGTTAGTTGAATCTATTCTTGTTAAAATGGGTTTTGTTGGCGCTGTAGTGGAAAATATATATTTGGATTCAAAACCATTTCGGCATATTCGATTTGTGGCTGATATTCCAGTAATATCTTTTCTACCTCATTTGGTGAAATATCTTAAGGGCGCAGACCATCTTTACTGTGGTAACGATGATTTGCATCCTCTTTTCATTTATTTTTCCGAAGCGGCTACATTAAAAGCAGGCCCTGTAAATCTCGCGAACTTTCGTTTTGAAGTTTCTATAGCTTCAACTCATTTACGACTGGTCTCAGAGAAGCCTGATTTGCTTATCAAAGGATTTAACCGGGATAATCTAGAATACGTTTATTACCGCTCAGATTTGGCCTCTAAGGATCTTATACTAGGCCTTGTTGAACACGGTTCTCCTTTCATAAAACATCTACATGGACTTATACAAAAGCGAATTTTAAACGAGTTCTCTCTGATTTTTTCTGTTCTTGAAAAGATTTTAGAAAGCGCGAAGCCACAAATTCTTGCTTGCTTCCATAGTGTTGATTATGAAATGAACGTAAAAATAATAGCCGAAGCTATACCTGAAACTGTATCTAATCAGATAGTCACATCTGATTATATAGTTAATTCTATATCAGATGCGGACAAGTTTATAAATCATGTTCGTCGCTATTTAGCAGGCAGGGTAATGAAGAGGCGGATATACGCTGAATTAGATGTTTGTGAAGAAACATCAAATATTTCACTAGTGAACTTAGGATGCTTTACGTCTCCTCTGCTCGTTACGGAATATCAAATGTTTAAGCCACACTCTTCAGGGTTATATCGAAAAGCTATAAACAACTCCTTAAAACAGTTCAAACCAGAAATGCATGTACCTTCTGAAGAACTCTTTTATAATTAATCTAACCCATCCGGGAACTTGCTTCCCGGTGGGAAGCACTTCCTTTTTAGTCATGAGGTAGTGTAAATGTTTAAAGAATCTGACCACGTGGAATTTGTTAGTGCCTTTCTTTATCAAAATTTAGGCCTTAATGTTCCCGCTGACGATATAACCGTTCAATTATCTGATACTTCGTTCGACAAAGTAACCTTTGATTACGATGTAGATATCGATAATTTAAATTGTATGTTGGATCTCTACATATCTGAACTAATAAAGCACAACGCATCTTACTCCGATTCTATTCTTTTGAAACAAAAAATAATTTATTTTCTTGGAGTATTTAAGAATTTCGGATTTTTTACGTTTGATATTCGCGGATATAGTAATACTTTAAGCCCAGTTAAAGTTATTGATATTGTTTCAATGATTATTAATGACTGTGAAGAGTTATCTAAAGCTAATTCTTCTACTGATGCTATAAGAAATCTTTATCTCGATAAAATGAAGGTGGATGGGAAAGTGTTAGTTGCGAAATTTGCACTTAAACAGTTTTTTCATTCCGACTTTGGTGACTTTATCTCATTTGTCGAGAAAAGAATTACAGATTGTCTTAATGAAACTTTAAGGATTATCAAAGCTGTTGAACATGGCTTTGTACGTGTTGGGCAGCATAAGATTAATCGCCGTATTAATGATGACTTATAGTTATGCATTGATTTCAATACTGATGATTATCCGGCAAATATGCCAGATATATATATTAAGTTTAACGATACATTTGATGGGAACGGGGCGTTATATTGTGACAATGATGCCCTCATATCCCTCTATACCGATGTTGCTTCAATTATCAATGTGCCGGTGATGATGGAAGTAAGATTGATCAATAAAAGAGGGCGTGTTGTCTGTGATTCTTCGCATTCAACTTACGTATCTCTCGAAAGTAATGACCGATACAGAGTAACTGATCGCACATTACTAATAACTGAAGCTTTTGACGATTTTCGTAACGCGTCTCAATGATCCTTTTGCTTCAGTCCAAAAAAGTAACTTTGGTTGGCTGAAGACACTTGTCTATGACAATGTAAAATCTGTCGCTGGCATCTTCTTTTAGCTTAACCAAACTTTTATCTAACCCAGTGGGGAAGTCGCTTCCCTTCTGGGGCACTTCCTCTCAAATTTGAGGTAGTGTATATGACACATTCATCTGATGATAAAAACTATGTCCGAGCAGTTCTGAGCTATCTTGGCATAGATTTTGATGAGGCGGATATAGTATTAAGTGTTTGCCATTGTCAAAGTGACGAGCTTTCTTTTACCTGTAATATCAAAGCTATTGAACTCAAGAATGCTGTTGATTTATATGTCGATAGTATCTCTGAGAATGAAATAGAAGCTTTAAACAGAGAATCTTTAAAATCTCGACTCTGTTACTTTCTTGAGGTGTTTGACGCAGTCTCTGGTCAGTACCTTGAGATTTCAGGAAAACACTTTGCAACTAGCCGTTTTGAATATGATGATGTTTGTAGTGAAGTTCTTAGCATGTCTAATGATGTTTCTCAGTCGAAAGGTTATGACCGGGATGAATATAACAGACTGATGCAGGTTGATGGTCAGGTTATGATTGCCCGTTTTGCTTTGCAACAGTTCTGGGATACTCATTTTATTGGACTAATAACATTTGTATCTGAGTCTATAACATCGAGCCTCTATAAAGCTTATGAAACTTTTAGTGATATAAGTTTGGCTTGCTATAAACTGAGTGAATATTCTTATTCACGCTCTATCAACAGTGAATTGACCCTTAATATTTCACTTAAAGAAAATGACTTCTGTGAGGACCTATCTGATTGCTATATGGAAGATGAGGCTTTACCTTCTGGTAGGGTAATTTCTCGACGCAACAATGACTCCATAATAAGTATTTATGAGAGCTATGCTGCGGCTTCTTATATTCCGATGATTGCATCTTTGGAAGTCGTTGATGAATACGGCGAAGTGGTTACTGACCTCTGCCATACCGTTTATGTTTCAGAGTTAACCGGTGGGCGGATTAAAATCCACGACCGTAATGACTTAGTATCTGAAGTTTTCGATAACCTAAGAAATTTAAATCTTGCAGTTGGAGATTCAGTTTCACAAGCTGCTTGATTCTTTCCCTGATTTTGATTTTTTCTCACATACTCTTATGGCACGGTTTCCGTGCCTTTTTTTTGCCTCGCTTACAAGCGTCTACTCCTCTTCTACCTATCCCACCTTACATCACCACTTAAAATCTATCTTTCTAATTCCATTATCCTTTTCGTAGCCTCTAATGCTCTGGTATGAACATACTCTTTAAACTCAAAAAAGTGCTATTAACGAAAAAAAATCCCTAAAGAGATTTGTATACTGTTCTCAACCAAGGAGAGCTCATGAATGAACTAAAATCCAAAAACGAGAACAGTACCAAAAGCAACTTTCCCCCGGTTGATAATCAGTTTTGCTTTTACCATGTTGATTTCAGCATAGAACGACTACTTTCAACGGCCGAGGATCTCCAGCTTGAGTACATCTTCCAGAAACCTGGAAGTGAAGTAAGAAAGGATTTGGTTGAGCGATTCGAACGTGGAGAGCGCTTTGTTACAGCTTCACACTGTGACAATTTCTGTGAAATCCTTGGTTGTCAAGGCCATCAGGAAAATGCATAAACCCATAAACCTACATTTCCACTTTTAAGGATGTTCACTAAAGAATGATTGGAGAAAGTATTTTTGACTGGGTAATTTACGGAATATCCATTTTGATATTTGCCTCAGCACTAATTGAAGGAAAGACAACTCGCTACCCAGCACTTTTTTTCTATGGGAGTTTAATTTTAATGTTAATCCTGATAGTTGCTGGAGGCCTTAACTGGTGGTTCTACAGGTCAAAATATGGCGCAGTAATCGTTATCTTCACAGTGGTCTCTTTACTGATGACTCGATTCCGCCTGGTCATATATAAATTAAGATTAAGAAAGTTAGTTTCAGAAATCAGATTTCGTATAAAAACGGGTTTTCGTATAATTCTTGTTTTGTCGGATAATGAGGATGAGCGTAATGTTCTGCTGTCTATGCTTAGCAACGTATTGCCAGAGCAAACGCTTATTCACACGCGTGATGCTCTCGGACCTCATTCAGAGCCTATCCTAAAAGCTCTTGAGCTACATCATCAACAGGGAACAGGTTACATACTCGTCTGTGAACAACAAATCTCAGCGCGTACGTGGTTGAGTATCGTAGAAAATGGGAAACCTGATACATCTATAGCTGTTAATTTTCATTCGATCCCAGAAATGGAGTGATTTTTCAATGAGTAGAACCGTTTCACAAAGTGTCACAGAAGATTGTCTTTTTGATACCCGCACACAAGTCAGATTACAACTAAGTCGAAGCGTTCATAAAACGCTGGCATCTGCTAAAGAAATTTTACAGGGAAGGGGGGTTGATTCGGTCTCTATTGAAGATCTTGTGCGAGCCTGTCTTGAAGAGAACCAGCCAATTGATCTAGCCTCACTTTACCTTGAAAATCTCTTAAAACAGAAAGGTACCAGCATTTGCGATTTTTAGTGTTTTCAAACCTATTAGATAAAATGCCGGTTGTGTTTATATAACATCAATAATTTCATGCAACAGGTAAAACATGAGTACTCAAAAGCAACTTTCCAGAACTACCGGCACTGAACGTATGTTTAAGGAAGAGCTGGCGTTATCCTTAATTTGTTGGGTTTTCACCAGTCCTTTTACCAACTGGACCGATAAAGTCTTCAGTGGTATTGAAGTTCCGTCTGAAGGACCGTCATCATTACGGGGTGAGACAGAAAAATTCTTTCGTTTTGTCGTTAATGAAGAAGGCTACGACGCAGGAAGGGCTGCTATTGGTCTTGACCTATGTTGTTTTTCACTTCCGTTGTGTTTGTTCCCGGACGCTGCCCTGTCTGAGGAAGAGGTTATGAGTAAGTTAACCGGAGAAGTTATCCATGGAATTCTTCTTTCCTTACCTGAGTTTATTGATATGCCAGAAGTGCTCGCTTACCAGGTCAGGGATGAAATTCTTGCTTTTAACACTCGCTGTGGAGACGGGATCTTTCATGGTTGGAACACGGCTTCAGAATTGTGGAAGTTTGAAATCTTTCCCCGCACCACCATCATGATGCAGCATACTTCGGCAATACATTAAAATTAGGCGGGGCAGAATGCATAAAAAACTTTTTCTTCTCGAATGGAAACCCTGTCAGAGCCGCGTATGGGCCGGTTGGATGGCCCTGTGGTTGACTATCAGTTTTCTGATGTTATCTGCCTTGCTTATGACAGATCATCTCCTGAACAAAGTCATCCTGCCGCCAACATGGTTGTTGATCTGGTTTTCGCCAATGCTGGGGTTTTTGATAAAAGTTCGCGTCGTCGAAACTCAACATTTCCTGGAGCATGACCTCTGTGTTGCAGGTTTCTCTTTTTACCGCTGGAAGAGGTTAGTTTCTCCCGGGCTTTGGTCAGTTGACTGTATAAATGGTCGTTTTCGCCTCAATCGGATCACCCAGGTGGGTAAGACTATCCACTATCCATGGCGTCTCCATTATCATCCTTTGTTCATGAGCCCTATCGAACATAAATCGCATGCTGTGAAAGCTGTTTCAAAATGACTTCTTTAGAGGTTTACATGACATTTATGTTCTGCAAGGTCAGCCTGGGCAGCAAAATTGATTGGAAATAACATGAGCCTGGAGAAACGTATGAGTTATGACGATTTGCCCTATTTTCGTGACCAGATTCTGGAACGCATCGACTCGCTCAAGTGTTTTCTTTCGAACACCCCCCCGATGATGGCAAACCTGATGACTGTCTCCACCGTATCTAGAACAGAAGAGCGCTTGAAGCAGGTTAAACCCATCAGGGTTAGTATTAAAGACGATGCTTCGGTTGAGGAAATTATTCAGGCACTTACTGACATCTGTGTGGATGACATAGAGTCATTAAGTCATGATTCCACCAAAGTAACCACTAAATACCCGGGTCTAATCATTGTCCCCGAAAGAGCAGATCTTCTCGAAAGCTTGATCACTTCTATAAACGAAGCAAAAAATGATTTTGCTGCGGCAATGAGGCGTATCGATAATAAAAAGAATGTCCGTTTTGATAAAGTGCACAAGAAGCTCCCGGGCCTTGTCGCTATGCACTCAACAAGAAATATCCTTTTCATCAAGTCCCAGCTTAAAAAAGTTACTTTTTCATGGCGGCTAAACCGAAACCAGGAAGTTAAAACAGCAGAGCAACTTGTGAGTTTGTTGGAGCGCAGGAGAGCCTCAGAAGTAAAAAATGTAGCAACTACCAATTTGAATGTCGTGTCTAATATCGATAAGGCTTTACACCGTCTTGAATTTCACCCACTGAAGCAGGGCGAATCTTATCGCCTTTGTCGAACTAACTCTTTCCCTGTTCCGATTGCTCACATTTTTGCATTTAGGCCTGAAGGGCAGGAACGAAACGGGAATAAATATGCTGAGACTGATTATTCAGTAGTAAAAGCATCCTTGCCCATTTTCGCAGCAGGCAACATACCTCAATTAAAAACGCTCTCTGACTGGGCTCCTGAAAACAGCCAGGGTCCGTCCAACCAACGGAAGCTGAGCCTGAAATATACAGAACTCGTGCCGGGGGCTGAGCTGGGCATTTTCATTGTCAGCCCCGAAAATTAAGGAACAACAATGCAATGGATTTCCACAGCCAGCCAGAAAATCGATGAGCGTCTCTATCGTGTCTGCGTCTGGGTAAAAAAATATCACGCTGATGCGATTAACCGCGTTGTGCTAACCGTTGATCTAAGTAAAGCCCGACATGACCCTGACGAGGACCAGGTAAGAGCAGAGCTGCTGTGCGGCCATTATTTTTTGCTTCGTAAGGAAAACGCTTCGAACTCTGCGCCTGACGATCAAAAGTTTGCTTTCCTGCCTGACGGGCGCAATCTGTGTTGGCAGACCGCAACCCCGGTGCTTCAGCATCTCCTACTCAATAAAAACGTTCCTGAGTCGCTGAGGTTGCTTACGGACTACATACATATGCGTCTGGCCAGGCTGACAATGGTACCTATGTCCGGAACCATCATGAACGAGGCTCTGCTGGACAGCATCAGCTGGGTTAAGGTGGATTTGACCTACTTCTGGCAGTACGAACAGCTCAGCTCTCATCTGGGACCCATCCAGATAACCCACAAGGCACTTGTACGCTTCGGGCACCTGGCAAAGAATGATGAAAACTCCAGTGCCATAAGAATTCTGCGTCAGCGTCTGTCTTCAGAATTCTTACAAGAATTTCAGATGGCTGAGGATGAGCTAAAGCGCAAACAGTCGTTGATGGGCACCATGGACGTGAAAATGCTGTTTCATGCTCATTACCCCAGCCAGAAGATGCTGGTGGCTCGATATAAAAATGGTTGGGTAATGGTGGATTGTTTTCTGTTTCACCATACCAAACCTAAGAAAAAAGCAAAAAACAAAACTACTGTGGCTAAGCCTCAACTTAAACAGACTAAAAGAGAAGGGAGTGAAAATGGAACTGGGCATTATGGTGTGCATCGTGTTGTTACTCTCAGTGGCGGCGGCGTGGATCAGTAATAAGACAGTTGATTTGCTCGAAAGATTCTATTTCAAGCGTCCGCTGAGCATGGAGTACGCGGCATGGCTACGTGTAATGTGTGCAGGCTTGTTATTAGTTTTTATTCAGGTTGCTCCCCAATTTACACTCCTGTATACCCTTAAACTTGTCACGCTTATTAATCTTGGAATCCAGACAATGAAATTAAATGGCGTGTACAAATATAAAAGGACGGGAATTTTGCCTCCGGGAGGGGCACTCTCTAATCTCACCAGACTTAACCCGTTCAAGAAAAAATAAAGTTATGCGCCCGTGAGGGCGCTATTCATCAAAGGCATTTCGCATAAGCTTGATCATGGCTTTTTTACCAGCTTCAATATTGCGAATGTAGCGCATAACCATTTCTTCATTCGACCAGTTCCCCATTTCCATAATCTGTGGTAGCGAGTAACCTTCAATATCCAGCTGTATCGCACCGCCTACACGAACGCTGTGCCCTGTCCAGTAACGGGTTTTAGTCTCATTTGGATAAAGCTCATTCCACATTTCTTTAAATGCCCGTAAAAGGGAATTTTTGCTGAGCATACCGGCATCGTCCACAGTGTCTTCCTCATCTTCATCGTTCAGAAGACTTTGTTTAGCACGGTAGGGCAGGTTATGCCGTTTAAGAAGCTCAGATAGCTCATTCCCTTTACTCCGAAGCTTCCAGCCGGGTGGCATATAGCCTGTATCATGGAAATTTACGGCCTGGAAAAGGTATTCATCCGGATGACTGTGCTGATCCATTTTCACAAGGTTCATCAATCTCAAGAGGCAGTTAGTTAACTGACGTGTCAGCCGGTAGGTAAGAAGTGTACTGATGTTCGTTTTTGTACGGTATACCGTCAGGTTAAATTCACCGGTCATACTATCCAGAGACAGATCTTTCAGACGTATACGGCGAATTTCGGATGAACGGAGCAGTGTTTCAAAGCCTGTCCAGATCAGGCACAGGTCACGAAGCTTACGAACTGAGTTTGTAGTACTGCGTAACTTTATCAGAGCCTTGAGATCGCCAATAAGAAAGGGAGTTGCCTGTTTAGTCGTCTTTCGCTTCCGGGCTTCCGATTGTTTTAAGGCTTCCAGCATGTACCATGCTTCAGACGTAATAATCCCGGGCAGGTTAAGCCCTTTTTTATGGATACTGTTTAAGGCCTGAAGACAGCTGTTTATGCTGCTTCGTGACAATTTGCCTTCAAGATGCCCCATAAACGCCAGCAGAGCTTCCTCAGACACGGGGAGCGAACTTACTGGCCAGTCTGTATGCAACCGGGCATTCGCCTGATACCATTCGTTCCATACTCGTAGCCAGTGCAGATAGGTTTTAGCTGTGTTGTATCTCAGATGGGAAAAGTAACGGATCAAGCGTGAAAGCTGTTTATCATGGTTGCCGAACGTTTCCAGCTGCTGATGCAATTCGCTTTCCGAAAACTGTCTGATCACTGATTGATTCTTCATCCTGCTCACCGGGATACACTGGTTTTATTTACAGTCATTTTAGCACTCATGTACCTGGTTATGAACAGGGTGGAAACAACGAAAAAGGTTGTGAAATCGTTAGGCTTAAGTGAAAAATGATATTAAGATTATCCCTGGCCAGTTGAGGCCTGTCTAAAGAAGGTTGATTATGTCTGACACAAAGCAGTCTTATTTAATGAAATTCCGTAAGTGTAGTTCGTTCGAAACGCTCGAAAAAGTATTTGAAAGGTTATGTGAAAAAAACTCGGGTGTCGCCTCTCTTGAAATTTCTGGTGCTTATGATCATCGTAAAGCTGAACTGACAATGAAAAAGTTATATGACAAAGTTCCTGCGAGTGTGTGGACCTTTGTTCGCGAGTAATTATTGATATTGGCACAACAAAAAGACTGTGTCTGGATTTGAAAATAGTTTATGCCCCTTTCGGGGCTAAAGGCACTGTAATAGCCTGTCTTTTTAACTTTCTTATTAAGTTCGGAGAAAGACTTTAATCATAAGCCAAGCCCACTGCTAAATACATCCGATATTCTCCTTAATTTTAGAAGTTGTGATAAAAGTTACTTTACCTAAACTTCTCTCTCCATATTTGTAAGGCTCTCATTTGATTCTTGTCAAACATTAATCTGGAAAACTAAAAAATCATTTCTTTTAATTCGTTTTACAGAAATCCTCCTCCGTTATTTCGGATATAGTTTGAATAATTATCAAAAACGGGGTGCAGCCATGCGTAAGAGTTACACATTTGGTATTCCATTTGGACTCCAGAGAGAATCAGGACTCTTTTTAGATATTACAGAGGTCAGCCGGGGTATCGACTGTAACTGCATCTGCCCCGCTTGCAAAACTGATCTGTTAGCAAAGCAGGGGGAGGTCAAGCTTTGGCATTTCTCACACAGTACTGCTGTAGCCGGTGACTGTGATGGTCTGATGGAAGCCATCCGGGGAAAAATTATTGAAGTCATCAACGAGCACCAGGTTCTTGGTTTCCCAAATCTTCTCGCTGGCGACGATGGTGGGCCGGTTTCACTGAATGAGGTTATTGGAAGCGGCAGTATGTTCGGAGGCACAGCTGATCTGTTCGTAAAGGTTAATGATTTATGTGTGGCCGTCTTTCTGGACAGGGATCGTAGCATTTCTGCGAAGTTAACCTTTGACCACCTTCATCCTTCCGAAAGAGTTGCCGCATTGCGTATCGATCTTCCAGATATTGAATATGAAATCAGTCAGGTGCAGCTCGGGCGACGTAAAACAACATACAGTGAGTGCATTGAAAGCCTGATCATTGATGAGACCAGTTCCCGGGAATGGCTATATCATCCATTAATGCATGAACTTGAATCTGAACCTCTTCAGGAGTATCGGGGACGGGAGCCTTCAGAGGAAGGGCCTCTTCTTCAGCGCCTTGCTGACTGTAAGATGAAATTGCCTGATATCCTTCCGGGCAGTCATAACGCGTTAGTCAGGTTACAGCAGGATACGATTGTATGTCTGTGTCGGTTAACGGTTCGGGCTTATGACATCGCTCAGACCGATGAATTTCCTTTGTTCCTTCGCTATTTCAGGTTGCACTGCCTGGAAAACAGCGAACATGTCAGTTACGAAAGACTGATCTGCTGGCAGGAAATGATTTCAAAAACCCAGGAAGGCCAGTCCTTGACACAAAACGAACTTGAATATCTTCATGAGATTGTCCGCATCGCCTTATACAATCACCGGCTTAACAATGTCAGTATTTCAGATGTTAAAAACCATGACACAGGAAAGGAGAGCGGCAGGGTAGAGCCACAAAACTATTCACTCTTATAAATAAATTGGGCTTTGCGCATTAAACCCTTGCCGCAGGAGGTGTACCGCATATCCGGCACAGACAGTCAGTTTTTCTGGCAGCTTAAATTTGACACAGCTTAATATAGTGATTCATTAAACAGGTTCAGTATGCTGCCAGAACGTTTTAGTCGTTATGGGCGTCCGTTAGTTTTCTACTAACTGAACGACGACCAGCCTGCCGCCTTCCTCCTTTGACAGAACAAACTGAGCGTTATTCGTCAGTTCAATTTTTTCCCCAATGGCAATCTGTCGTTTATCCGGTAATGACATAAGCCCATTTATGCCTTCATTTACTAACCACCACTGATCGTTATGGAAAACAAAATACCCAACTCGTTTCCTTTGCAAATCGGTTGTACGCTCATTTGGCGCAATGAGGCGATTCACATGCCACGCATAGATTGACTGCCCGCTCCACACCATCAACCGGTGGTCGTCAGGACGATAACTGCCTTCCTTTCGGGAAGAATATAAATTTAGAACCGGTAATTTACCCTTGTATGGCGTACCGCAGTAGGGACAAACCGGCTTTGTCTTACCCGAGAAAACGTACCATTTCTGTTCACACGCCTTGTTCTGGCAGGGCTGTATCAGATCGACTGTTTTAACCAGGGCGCTTTCCCACTCATCGGCGGTCGGGCGTTTAGTGGCATCGTGTAAGCCATCTATAAAGGCGCGCTCAAACAAAGGTGTCAGATAAGGGCCCATGATGGTGTAAGGAATTTTCTCCGGGTCAGCCCAGGGCAGTGAAAAGGACGATAGCTGACTGACTTTGACTGCATTGCTTTTGTCTGTCGGATGTTCAATGAAGAGTGCCTTCTCACCCATAGATAAGGTCTCATCACGTACTTCATCCGACATGTCATGTATTTTTCCGCCACGTAGCGGATGACGGAAGAACAGATACATGTAGATAAGCACCGACAGCGCATGACGGTCAGTAGTAATGCTTGGCAATACGCGGTTCGGATCCTCTTTGGAAAGATGACTGGTTTTCACCACTTCCGGAGCGATAAAATCCGGGGTGCCCACCACGTCGGGAGGATACTTTCCAGGGACAACCAGGCCGTCTACGTCAATGATGCAGGCATGTCCCATTTCTGGATCGATAAGCACGTTTTTATAGCTTAGATCGCTGTGACAGAGACCTGCCGCATGCATCCTTCTGACGGCTCTTGTCAGCAGCAGACAGACCTTGAGATAGGTAAGCGTATTGCCTCGTTCACGTGGGTCGAGAAATTTGTTCTGGTTGCTGGCGCTGGCAAACCATTTGCCTTCCTTTTCACGACCTTTTATGCCAAGAAAATCATCGTTTTTAGAGCCGTATTTAAAGAAAAAGTAGCTTTTGTAGGTTGGAACCACGATGCCGATTTTATGCCCATGCTCAACAACATGGGTCGGCCAGCAAAACAGGTCCTTCCAGTATTCACCTCCGGACTGGCCAAAAATGTTTTGCCTGTAGCGTCCGGTGATCATATCAATCCGATCCCGGGCCTGCTCGTTCTGCGGTTTATGATAAAAAGCGACGACGTATGATTTATCAGGCGAAAAGTAAACATCCTTCATCGAGCCCGAACCAATTACCTCGTCAACATACTGGACTGTTTCGCCGTCCTTTGTTTTGCACGTAACGATATTTGCCATATTGATCACCGAAAAAGCGTATCCCTTACCACAACACCGCAATAGTGCGGTCATCATGGTTCCCTGTGGAGAAAAAGTTAAGCCAGTCGCCTAACCTCTCAGGCGCAATACTGGCGTCTGTAAGGACAGGGTTGAGCTCATCAACGAGACGGGTCCATTTTTCGTCACTGCGAAGCCCATTATCCGTCTCAAACAGAGGGTCTGAGACGCCGTCTGTCATGAGGATCAAGTGAGATACATCATTCCATTTACCCACGCTGATGCGGCCGCTAAACGAGGGGTCTGCGATAATGCTCTGGTCAAGGAAACGGGTTTGTCCTGCGTATTCTCCGCTATCGGGATTTCCCAGTATCCTGACTTTACCGGAAGGGCTGTATGCACCTATCGCACCATCACCAAGCCAGAATGCAGTCGCAAACAGCTCGTTATCAGTTCGTAGCGCTACAGTTGCCAGAAGGGTTGTTGAATAGGATTTCACAGGTTGTTCTGCACAAATGGCTTCGTTCTGGATACTGTTGACCGCGAGCGTAGCTGCCTGTTTAAAATGATGAAGCATGGCGTTTATTGTTGCCTGCTGATCGCTCCCTTCCCACGCCGTGATGTGCTGCTTTAAATGGACGCCTTTCACACCACTGAGCTGATTTAAAAGGTAATCGCCAGCCGTTTTGACTGCAATCCGGGAGCCTTCCCGGGAATTTACCGCACTACCGGCTCCGTCTGCGACCAGCATGACAGACCATCCTGTTTCCTGGCAGTGGTTGATGTAGAAGTCGTCATCTCTGAAGCTTCCGGCATGCTCATGAGAGCGTCCCCGGCGACTGGCGGCAGCAATACGTATATCACCCCTGACCAGGCCAGCAGCGTCCAGATGGGACTTAGGGTAGGGAGCGTCTGCTGGTGGCTCTACCACCTTCCACAGGCTTCTCGGATCGGGATTGATTATAAATAGCTGTTTTGTTTCACATTCGTCGTGCGACGTGCATGACCAGATTACTGAAAGCTCTATATCGCCGCTTTCGGTGGGAGTACCTGTCAGCAACTCCTGTTCTTTGTCAAAAGACAGGCCAATGTTCCGGGGAAAGACAACGTCCCTGACAGTAGCCTGCTGGCCCTCACCCAGAACGATAGCAACCGGCGAAGAGAAACGTTCGCCTGCGCGGGCGTTGGGGATCGTTATTTTAGCTCTCGGGGGAACGGCAGGTGGCACAGCTAAGCTGGCCCGCTGCTGGCCTGTCGGTATCTGCCCGGGTTTTAATACCAGGGAAGACAGGTTTTCGTCTTCCCTCTGTGCTGGTTTATCAAATTCGTAATAAGGCATCAGCTTCCAGAACGGAGGATGAGGCTCATTTTCTGGCAGGGGTTGCAGTGCTGATGTATCGGTAGCGTCAATGCCCGGGTTATCAGCAACACTTACGACCGTTTGTTGCTGATCGGAAAGACTGGATGCTGACGAGGCGGCAATCTCTGCGTCGTTATCACCTTCGCTAACCCGCGCAGATAAACCCTGTGCAAGGCTCTCAATCCGCTCTTTAAGCCGCATAATTTCTTCGGTAAGGGATGGGTCCTGCGATAGAAGTAAAAGCCGCTCACCTTCAACAGGGTGGCCCAGCTCAGACAGAACTAAGCGGATAATCTTCTCTTCAAGTAAAGCATTTTGCGACATCAACCTCTCCCTCTGTTTACGTCGAAGTTAGTGTTTCCGCCATCATTGCTGAATGACAGGCCTGTTTCACACCACGGGCAGATCACGTCATCCGGGCCGTCAATACACAGCAACTTTCCGCATGAGCACAGGGCAAACGCACTGGCATTACCGCAGTGGGGGCAACCCGGTACGCCATGCAGTTCGCTGGTATTTACCTGCAAACCGGTAGCGGTGGCATCTGACCACGCAAAATAGTCCTCATCGATGGGATAGCATCCGGCAATATTAAAGCTGTTCAGGTTCAGACTGAAATCGAGCCCGGAAACCCTTGCTGGTGGCCGTTCATACTTCATCAGGTACGGACGACGGGTCTTGCTGCAACGGCCGGTAAGCGTAACGCAGTTTTCGTCGTACGCTTTTACTGGCTCGTCCTTGGCCAGCCGGACTATGTATTCAGTCTGGCTGAGCTCAGGTTGTTTGTCGTCCCCGACGCTGCGGCTGTGCGCCGTAACCGAGGCCGTGATCCATTTGATGAAGCGGGTAAAGTCCCCTTCCTGAGATTCGGTGAACAGCATGACATTCTCTGTCAGTTGCCGCAGGATATTCAGGTCCGCTGACGGCCCCAGGCCAACGGCAATGAGATTCACTTTACTCGCGTAGTGATCCTTCCAGCGCTTCACTTCTGCGGTTGTGTCGTCAGTCGGACGTCCGTCGGTAAGGAGATACACGACGGGTTTCCAGTCGCCTTTAGCCTCATGAGTGGTTTTTCTGACCTGGGTATCAATTTGCACGGTCAGCTCACGCAATGCAGCTCCAAGGCTCGTACCGCCGCCAACGGGAAGGCGGGGAGGGTAGAACGAGGCAATTTCGTGAAGAGGTACAATCGTACGGGCTACACCGGCAAATGCGATTACCGAGACCCAGGCTGTTTCAAGTGCGTGTGGATCCTTTCTTAAATCTCCGACGATCATTTGCAGACCATCAGTCATTTTTTTCAGGTTTTCACCAATCATGGACTCTGAACAGTCCAGGACAAAAAACACGGGAAGGCGTCTCATAATTTTCCTCGTACGGCTGGTACGGCCAGCAGAAAACGTTGCTGTACAGAAAGGTGCTGCCCGGAAACAGCACCTTTCTGTCTGTCAGAGCACCAGCTGGATTTCTGGTGGAGGAGGGGGAAGGGTATCAGTTCCGTTATTAATCCCCGCGCTTGTGCTGCCGGAAGACACGCTGGCCGATACCCATTTAAAGAAACCTGCAAACGCGGTTGAATCTAGCGTCTCCAGAGACACAACCTTATCGGTGAGCTGTTTTAAGTGCTCATGGCCTGCTTTAGGACCAACGGCGCAGGCAATGATGGATCCGAATCCCCGGCCGCGAATCGCTTTTACCGCTTCACCGTACGCCAGGGCATCAGAAGGGGTTCCATCAGTCATCAGGAATACCAGAGGACGCCAGTCTCCTTTGGTATCACCATCTGAGCGACGTACATCCCGTTCAACACACTGCATCAGACATTCAAGGGCAGCACCGGTGAACGTCCCGCCTGCGCTTGGCACAACGATGTCAGAAAACTGGAAGTCTTCCAGCGGCGTGAGAGGAATGAACTCACGCGCCTCATTGTCATAGGTGATAATGGAGATATGAACGCTTTCGAGGGCGTAGGGATCCTGGCGAAGAGCGCTAAGCATCGCCTGAATTCCAACGTTAACGGAATGGATTGACTCACCGCGCATCGAGCCGGATGTGTCGATAACAAGGTAAACAGGCAGGCGGCGCATCACATGTAATTCCTCAGGTGCGAGACAAACGAATCTGATTCTGAAGGCTCACCAATTGCCCTGAGTTTCCAGCCTGTAGCCTCGCGTATCAGCTCGGCAAAGACCATGGAGCGCTGGCTGGCGAAGGCGGGTCCGCCAGAAAGATCGAATCGTGCCATTTCAATATTACGGGCATCTACTGCCCGGATGAAGGCATTCTGAACTTTACCAAAGTGCTGCTGGAGCTTTTCACCATTGTAGATCTGAACGATGAACACAATTTTCTCGTACTGAGCGTCAAGGGAATTCAGGCGCACAATAATTTGCTCATCGTCACCGTCACCGGCTCCGGTTCGGTTATCGCCCGTCAGCCAGATATTGCCTGACTTATGGCGAAGGCTGTTGAAAAAGATGATATCGCCATTCACAAGCGTTGGTTTACCATTTTCCACATTGCCGAGATCGGTCACCTTTCCGGCTGAATTACACAGGAAAGCGATCACATCAAGGTCGTATTCTTCTTCTTTTTTACCAAAGATCCCGCCGAGAAAACCTTTCTTTTCCTCATTAATATCCCAACCGAGGCCGATAGTAACGGACGAGAGATCGTATTCATTTTTTTTCAGGCTTACGCCCTGGCCTTTGCTCAGACTGACAGACATGATATCCCCTTAATCAATAAAATTATAAGACCACATTTACTTCTGGCGGCGGCGGTGGCAGGTCTTCAAGACCGATCACTTCTTTTTTGCTGGACTCCACTTTCTGACTGCCTACCGAAATGCTCGCACTGACCCATTTAAAGAAAGCTTTAATCGTCGAACTGTCAGCTGTATCGAGCTGAACCACGATTTCAGTGATTTCTTTGAGGACGCTGGTATCGGCATCATGCCCGGCTGCACATGCCACAACAACGCCGGTTCTGGCCGCTTTAAAGTCATTCAGGCCTTTACGCCAGTCATCATTCGGACTTCCATCCGTCATCAGGAATACAAGGGGACGCCAGTCACCTTTAGTGTCAGCCGTCGTTTTCTGTACTTCTTTGGCAATGGAGCTGGCCGTGAGGGAAAGCGCTTCGCCAAGAGACGTGGTGCCGCTGGCTGTTAGTGCTGGCATCTGGAAACTCAGGAGGTCTGTCAGGGGGACTGCCTGTCGGGCTGAAGAATCAAAGGTGATCACTGACACGTGAGCCGTTTCGAGTGCATACGGATCCTGTTTCAGCGTGGTAAGCAGCGTCTGAACGCCATTTTTAACCGCTTCGATAGGCTCTCCGTGCATAGAGCCGGACGTGTCGAGTAGCAGATATACGGGTAAGCGTCTCAAATGTAATTCCTTCTTAAGAGATCGGAAGAGGAGAGTAGTTTCAGGAAGAGGCCAGGGTTTGTTGATTTGATAAAACGGCACGACATCTGTCGGGTGGAGATTAAATACTCAGAAGCGGCATTAAAGAAATAAGTTAACCACCATAGAATTACCGACATGTGAATGGCCTCTTATCAACAGAAAAATAATTCAGACCGGACTGGAATATAAGATTTCTGAAAAAACTCGGACAAATAAACTGTCTTATGTATGAAATTCATCATACATCACAGATCTGCATGAATGGAGTGTAAAACGCCCAAAGATTGATGTGTAGCACAAGAGGATGTCAAGACACCAGGTTTTGTAGTCAGTAAGGCGCTGCTGGCATTGCGGGAGGAGAATAGATCAAAACTACGTCACGCCAATACAGAGGTAAAATATGACAAAACCGGGGTTTTCACCCCGGTCTGAGATTTAGCGTCAGGACTTTTTAGCGCTGTATTCTTTTATCAGTTCGTCAACGGAGTGCAGAGCCAGCTTCTCTACCGCTTCACTTCGGGTCGAGCCACTCAGCGCAGCCAGACGGTCAATTTTTCTTAAGATCCGCATGCGTAGCGATAAGGACACGGCTGTTTTTTTATCCTTATCGAGTACGACCTTCCCTGTAGACTCACCGGTTTTCAGTTCAGCATTCTGTGCGAGCGCTTCATTCATCCGGCGAAGGGTCTTTTTATCCAGCTGGCCCGGATTAACGAGATGGTAGGAATGACCTGCCTTGCTGTATTTGATCTCCGCAGAATATGACTCGCGTAGCTCTTTGAGGGCCCGGGTTAATGTCGGCTCTGAGCATTCCAGACTGGTTATAATGTCGGCAGCGGAAACGGGCTTGCCGGTGCCCAGTAAGTTGGCAAGCTTAAAAATCCGGGCCTGTCTGGTATTTAATTGCATCGTAAGATTTAGCCTGCTTAAAGGGTTAGTGGTTCAATAGGCTGAAAAATGAAGGTACTGCTCATCTTTCGAATAACCGGGTGATCGCCTAACGCTTCAACCGGATCAATGTGTTCTATGCCTGCAAAATTTACTGACGACATCTGGCTGCGAGTGCATTTGCAGGACAGGATATACTCATCCTCCAGATAGCCGGTCCGCTTACTGACCCGTTGCGTAAAGCCTGACACAATCACGTTGTCGAAAGGTAGCGTATGTAAAACGATACCGACCAGGCGGAACAAGCAGCCATGGACGTGGCGGGCATAGTTTTCGCGTACGGCTTTTTGCGTCATGGCTTTTTCCGTCAGCTCCGTGCCCCGGGCATTAACGCCGTAAATCTTATCAGGGAAATCTTCAATCTCAGCTAAATCAACGTCCAGCAGGACTGCTGATAGCTCCGGCTTTACTTCAAATGCAACAATCGTTTCACGCGGCCATTCAGTTTCTGCCAGCACACCCGCCAGGTATGATTCGAAAAACGCGGCGTCTGTCCGGAACTGCTGCCGGGCATCTGCCTGAGCCGTGGCGAGCCGTTTTTCATGTTCTTCTGCTTCAAACTTCCAGTTTGCATACTGTTCGGCCCAGGCCGTCCGTTGTTGCTGGTACCGGTGCTGTCGAAGGGTATTCTCACGCTCCACATCAATCAGCTCCTGCTGCCACCGGCGAAGATTTTCGGCGTGGCGCTCAGCTTTAGCTGATTCCGATTCAAACCATTTACCCAGAAAACTAATGCCTTCGCTCTCGGCAGGCTTTTCCGGCAATGCAAGGTAGTCTGGCTTTTCTGGACGCACCGGTGCCGGAACCTGAAAAGGCGACGTTCTGTTATGCAGGTATACTGCTTCCAGCTCTGCCCAGCTGATGCCTGTTTTTGGATCCGGCGTCAGCTCGTGAATATTACGGATTGCGGTTACCGCTGACATGAGTTCAGCGGCTTCCTGCTCAAGCGCCTGTCTGAGCCCCGGGTCGGTTGCCGTCCGGTTTCCACCTCCGGAACGCGCGGCCCGGTCAAGCCGGGTACGGTAACTCAGCCCGGTACCGGGCAAGCCCAGATTGGCATAGGTCCCCCGGCTACCAAAAGAAACGGAAGCACCTCTCGGCCCGACACTCAGGCTCGGTGCACCGTTACTCAGGTTGAGGCGAACGCCAGGAATAATGTTGATCGACTTTCTGAACCTGAACCCCATTATGATTTCCTTAATGATGCTGGGTCACGGTAAGTAATCTGATTCCATCAGCGCTTTGCTCGTTCTGTAACCCATAAAAACGAGCTCTGTCCAGAATGCCAGCCGCCCAGCGGCGATGTGTGGCGGGTTCACACATTGCTCCCTGCGACTTAAACACGGCCTGGGTAGAGTTCAGGATCCGCAGAGCGTCAGAATACTCACCCTGAGTGACCATCAGCGCGTTTTGAATGACCTCTATCTGACCCGGGTGAATGGCCGTTTTCCCAACAAGCCCATGTGCCATATCAAGAGCCAGCTCTCTGGCCATAACGGCATGATCGTCAATATGCTCACATACGGGCGCGGTCAGGGCAAAATCACGCGGGCCGAAGACTGAAACGAGCATTTTGATGACGTAGCCCATCGGGCTGTCATACAGCGTCAGGTCCCGGGGGCGGCGAAGCGACACAACGTTCATAAGATCGTTGCCGCCGATTCGAAGCGCAATAATGCGGTCGTGGCAGGGATGTTCCACCAGGCGAGTGGCCAGCTCGCGCATCTGAACCACGTCAAAGACGTCTTCTGTTTCCAGCGTTGGCATCATGCACAGGTGAGTCCCGCCCATGATATCCCACCATTCAGCTAACGAACTGAGGGTAAATTTCGGCAACACAAACCCATCGACAGCGGAAAGATCATAATGCGCTTTTAACCATCTGCCCATGTCGGCATGCCGGGGGCGAATGAACACCAGAGGCCAGTCATTTTTACCCAGGCTACGCATGCTGTTACTGAGCTCGTGCAGCAGGTGCTCCAGATTTTTGAGGGCGATGGGGATGTCTGCTTCACTGACAGCATCCTCCAGGCAAATCACCAGAGAGCGCAAACCCGGGATTTTCCCGTGCAGGACGGCATCAGCAATATCTTCCCGTGTTGCAGGCATGTATAGCGTGGCTCCCAGATTCCAGGGAGAAAGACGATTTTTCATCAGAGTACCTTCTTGATAATGGTTACAGCCCGATACTGGCCGAGGGTTCCCCCCATTTCTGTAACAACTATTCCCTTTTCACGAGCAAGCCCTACAAGCAAGGCAACGTCCGGGTCGTCAATAGAACGCACAAATACATGGTCCGGTACCCGACGTAATACAGCCCGGGTTGCTTCAGCAATACCGGGTTTAATACGATTGACGCTGTCCACTTTAAATTCATCGGCCAGGAACGCGATAACGTCGCGACTTGTCTGCCATAAGACCCGGGCTGACTCCATATTCCAGCTCAGGGTAGCGAGGGATGACGGGGTTAACTTCTTACGGAAATGGGCGACGGTATCGACAAGCATCCGGCTGCATTCGAATTCACTGAGATGCTCGCAAACCATGCACCCATGTAATCCTTCAGAGGACCATACTGACCGGGAGATCAGGCCTGATACCGGCGCACCCATGATGCCAAAAGGAATGAGCCAGTCATCATCACTGGCTGCAAGCCAGGAGCAGCCACAGGGATCGGCCAGGACAACCAGTCGCGGCTGCTCAGGATAGCCCGGGCGATCTTTCAGTGCGCGTACAAGCTCTCCGGTAATTGCGCCTTTACCTGTCCATCCGTCAACAAAGACAATACCGCTGGTACCATGGCGCTCTTCAATGACGTCGAGGGCTGCACCGTCAATTCCACGATCCCGGATAATGCTGATACCGTAATGCCATGAGGTTTTCCCCATGTCACGCAGGGCCTGGTGCAGCATAACGCCGAGCGGCACGCCAGCTCTGACGAGACTGGCCAGTACAATGGGCTCATCACCGAAGCGTTCGGCCAGAGCAATAGCGAGCTGTGTGACTTCTTTTGCAAGTCTCTCTGCGCCCCGATCCAGCGCCCGGTGAAACAAATCAAGATGCCATTGTGTTGGCGCTGGCTCCTGACTGAGCATGTCCGAATAATGTTTCTTCCCTGACTGAATCAGCTCTTCTTTTTGCTCAACCGGCGTCATCTCAATGACTACCGGCTTTAGCAGAAATTCCACGTCACCGGGCTGGTATGAGCCGGTAAATGTGTCATGTGGCTGCATTTTAATTTTCTCCAAAAATTCGCTGTGAAATGGCATCTGCAAACTGACTCTGACGCGGGATGCCAAACCAGCTGCACAGTTTCATAAAACGATGATCGCTCAGGCTGTCGCCCAGACCAATTACGGGGAAGACTCCGCGTTCAGCCCGAAGTTTTTCAAGAAGCCATCTGACTGCCAGCCCTTTCTCAACCGCGGTGGGAAGCCAGGCCACGTTATTACTGTTGCGGTGGATGTAGAAGCCCTCGGTCGGAAACACCGTTTCTATCTCATCTGCAATGGCATTGAGCTCGTCAAGGCGGGTGCTGTCGCGGTGCTTCATCACCATATAAACCGCCGTTTCACCGTATTCGAAGTTCAGCCTTGCCCAGGCATTGATCCCTTTTGCGTCCATCATTTCAGTGATCAGACGCTGCATCGATGTCAGCTTTTCCTGATAGGGAGCCAGCTGGCCGAGCATATGGGCCTTCCACTCCTCGTCGGGTTTGCCTTCTGGCGTGAGAATGACGGCCCCGTGAGTGGTGATTGCCCAGGAGTGGAAAGGGATCCGTACGCGGCTGATTTCTTCAGTTCCCCGTGCGGTAACGGGTATGAGTTCAGCCTGCTCCAGGAGCCAGTCCACCAACATGGACTGTTCTTCCGTCATAAAGCTTCGTGGATTCAGGGTGCGATCAACGGCACCGGTACGGAATGGCTCCAGGGCCAGCTCGTCCACCATTTTACGACGGGTCTGAAAGAGCGTGTCGTCAAGGTCGCTCAGAACAACGGGTTTATTCATAGGTAACAATCTCCACGACGGCCGCAACCTCAGCCAGCGCTTTAAGAAGCTGCGTGTCAATACTTTCTGCGGGTGTCTCAGTACACACAAGAATGCGGTCAAACTGCTGGTGGGCGACGTTATAGACAAAATTGGGGATGCCCAGCCCGTAGTTATCCGTAAAGGAAATGGCGGACTCAATGGCATAACCAACGGCGATAGGGGAGCGGGTGGTCGATCCATAAAATGCCTGTGCTCCGGCAGCTTCGAGCCGTTCAGCAAGCAGGAACGGCTCCCAGACGAATTCCCCGGTCCCGAGAACCAGAATACGTTCCCCCTTGTGGACGGAGACCTCATGGCCGAGATCGGCCGCAGGTGCGAGCATCCCCAGTCGGCCCCAGGACTGTTTTCCCTGGATGTCCCATTCTCCTCGTGAAGTTACGTTGACTTTCGGCATGTCCGGGACAGGTGCATCAGGTAATGGGGTCCATCCCCACTTACCGCTTACAAGAGAAACCGAAGTGACTGGTAAGGTGCTGCGCTCGGACAAGGCTTTGCCACTCCAGTCGGTAAGCGTAACGGCTATAACCTGTTCAATATGTTGAAGCTTGCCGGTATTACGCAGGGCTGAAAGCAGGTTAATAAAGGTATTACCGGTGGTTGCCTCGTCATCAATCAAAACCAGCGTTCGTGCGTTGGTAACACGACGTCTTTTCTCTTCATCATCTGGCAGATAGATCAGATGATCGGTGGCGTGGCTGTGTTCTTCCTTGAACTCGCAAAGCAACGTGCCATCAACCGGGTGACGGGTAGAGGTCAGATAGACAGATTCAGGATGCTGGTGGCGCACTTCATCAAATACACCGGCCCCAAGCCCAACGGCGGTTTCAGCCATACCGATAAACAGTACGGGTCCTGTCAGTGTCGAGGGGAACTGGCTGGCAAGCTGTCTGTAGGCCTGCCGCATGACTGAGGGTGGCACGGGAATGTGCCTGCCGAGTACTTTGCTGACAAACAGAAAGGCGCGTTTCGGGTTACGTCTTTCAGCGATGTCAAACAGGTCATCGAGCGAAACTTCACCCTGGTCGCGGGTTACCTGAATCGTACCGCATGAGAGGGTACGGCGATAAATCATATCTTCGAGGATATCAGACATAAATACGCCTTAATTCAGAAGGTTAGAGAGTGATTCCGGGTATGCAATTACATCCGTAATGGATCTCACCGCAACCGGAGAAAAGGTGTTTTTAGCGCTCTGGCGCACCATATCTTCAGACATCAGACCGAGCTTAAAGGCAGCAAATAACCCAGGAAGGTTCACCCCGCTGTGAAGGGTATAACCCACCCCCCCTGACGGACGCATGTTGGTTTCAAGCAGCACCGGGTTGCCATTCACATCGTTTCGCGTCTGAACATTCACCAGCCCGTCGGCCTTCATAACCCTGGCGCAGTCACACGCCAGTTCCCAGGCGCTTCCTTCGTTTACCAGATACTGGATAACCCCTTCCTTACGGCGTCCCACGGCTGCGAGTATTTCGCCCTTATCCGCGAGGATATCGACGGAAAATTCCGGGCCTGGCAGGTACGGCATCAAAACAAGGGGTTTAAACGACTCAGCAGCTGATGCTGCTGCAATATACTGTTGCGGACTGACCAGACGATGTTCGGGATGATTAAAGACGGCCATAGGCGAAGCACTGTCATCAAAGCGCCAGAATCCCATGCCATAGATACCCGTCACCGGCTTCACGCATACCGGGCTGTCAGTGAACGGCGGGGCCGCGAGGTGTGTTTTTAATTCTGCCAGCGTATTCACCCGCCAGGATGGTACGACCGGGAGACCCTTTTGCTCCATAAACTGAGCAAAAGTAACTTTTTCGTCAGCCAGAGTTAACCAGTCGACGCCCGTTGCACCGGTAGTAAGGGTGGCACCGGTCGATTCAATGGCTGAACGGTGTTCTTCAAACCACTGGCTGTTACGGCCAGTATGAATATGGTGGATGCCGTAGGACTGAATGGTTTCCTGGATAAACTGAAGACGTTTTTGAGGATCTTCAGGTTCAGTCAAAGAATAGTCGGCAACGGAAAGGATTTCATTTCTTTCGTTACGGTGGGAGGCAAAAACGGTAATGGCAAAATTATTTTTTTTTGCAAATGATTTTACCCCCTGAATAATATCTCGCTGGGAGGATAAACCTTCCATAAACCAAATTTTCTTGTTCATTTTTTTTAATTATCCGGAACGCCATGCAAATTTATGATTGAGAAGTGAGTCTATGAGTGTCTAAGCTACATGTCAATCATAATATGATTTATAACTCCTGTGGTTATGGAGTGCGTCAGGTTTTTTGGATTCCTGATAACACATTGATATTTAAATTAAACTTAGAAAATTAACACCCTGAAAAGGATTTCTTTTTGTGTTTTTACAGAAAACTACCAAAATTTCCCTTGTCAGAGAACTTCATCATGATATGATTTTCTTCGTCAGTTACTAAATATACCTTTGATTGTCTCGGTCATTACCATTTTAAGGAATAAAACATGGTTTCATTAGTTAAGAACCAGACGGTATCACTCAGCAAAGAATCATCTGCATTAAGCCAGCTTCATTTCGGTCTCGGTTGGGATCCGGTTAAGAAAAAAGGTCTTCTTGGAGGATTGTTTGGAGGCAACGACTCAATCGATCTCGATGCTGGCTGCGTATTAATGGACAGCACCGGTAAAACAATTGACACCATCTGGTTCCGCAAACTGGAATCCACCTGCGGCGCTGTTGTGCACAGTGGCGATAACCTGACCGGTGAAGGTGACGGTGACGATGAGGTGATTAATGTCAACCTCTCCCGACTGCCTGCAAACGTTGAATACCTGGCGTTTACGGTAAACAGCTTCCGTGGTCAGTCGTTCAATGACGTCGAAAACGCGTTCTGCCGCGTTGTCGATCAAACCGGCAAAGAGCTGGCTCGCTACAAGCTGACTGAGCAGGGCTCACATACCGGGATCGTTATTTCTTCGCTGCGCCGTAATAACGGCAACTGGGACTTTACCGCCCTTGGCCATGCCTGTCGCGGCCGCACAATTGACGATATGCACTCCGATATCGTTTCAGCGGTTATTCGCTAATGAACCTGACGCCGGGGGGCAATGCCCCCGTTCCAGCCCAGGAGTTGCGGGTCCGGATCACCTCGGGCGGCCAGGTGGATGCTTCGGCGTTTCGCCTGTATGCCGACGGGAAGGTGCAGGGTGATGCGGACATGGTGTTTTATGGTCAGCCACGTAACGATGATGGTACCGTCAGCCTGGTCAGTGAAGGCCAGTACTCAACCTTTACTGTCGCGCTCAACCGGCTGAAACCTGATGTCCAGAAAATTGCGTTCACCGTGACCTGTGACGGTGGGCAGACGGTGTCCGGTCTTCGTAATCTTTCCATCGACGTGGAGCAAGGGGCTACCGGCCTGGTTAGCGGCAGTGTCGAACTGAGCGGCCGTCAGGAAGCAGCCTTAATTCTGGGTGAATTTTACCGTCGTAATAATGACTGGAAATTCCGCTTCGTTGCGCAGGGGTTCAACGGTGGACTTAAACCGCTGGCAGAGCATTTCGGCGTAAATATTGCCGACGAACCGGCTCCCGCAGCCCCGACTCCTCCGGTTGTAACCCCTCCGCCAGTTGAGACAAAAATCAGCCTGAGCAAGGTATCGCTGACAAAAGAGAAGCCTGCAATCAGCCTGACCAAACGGGATAACTTCGGTGAAATCCGGATCAACCTGAACTGGCACCGGGGCAGCGGCAAATCAGGCTTTGCAGGCATGTTCGGCTCCAAAGGAATCGACCTGGATCTGGGGGCCTTTGTTGAGCTTCAGGACGGGTATAAATCGGTCATTCAGGCGCTCGGTAATGCATTCGGTGATTATCGCGATGAACCGTATGTTCAGCTCAAGGGCGATGACCGGACGGGTGATGTATCAGACGGCGAGTGGCTGCATATCAATGGACGTGAATGGAAGCATATCCGCGAAGTGCTGATTTACGCCTTTATTTATGAAGGTGTTCCCAGCTGGGACAAGACTGATGGTGTGGTCACCATTCATGTGCCGGATCAACCGCCCATTGAGACCCGCCTGACCGAAGGTGAAAACCGTCGCACATTGTGCGCCATTGCCAGACTCGTAAACGAAAACGGCGCAATTAAAGTCGAGCGAATTAACCAGTACTTCAAAGGCCAGGACGAAATGGACCGGGCATTTGGCTGGGGATTTCGCTGGAGCGCCGGTTCTAAATAACACAGCAACAAAGGAAACAGGTATGAGCTTTTTCGACAAAGTTAAAGGTGCCATTAACTCAGGCCGTGACGAACTGACCCGCCAGGTTGGCCGTTTCAAAAACAAAAAATTCATGCAGGGCACCGTTGCTGTATGTGCCCGTATTGCCGTATCGAGTGACGGCGTAAGTTCGGAAGAAAAGCAGAAAATGATGGGCTTTCTGCGCTCTTCAGAAGAGCTGAAGGTCTTCGATACCAATGAGGTGATTGAGTTCTTCAATAAACTGGTTTCAAGCTTCGATTTCGATGTTGAAATCGGCAAGGGCGAAACCATGAAATACATCCTGGCGCTGAAAGATCAGCCTGAGGCCGCTCAGCTGGCCTTACGTGTTGGTATTGCCGTTGCGAAAAGTGACGGTAACTTCGATCAGGACGAGAAACTGGCCTCCCGCGAGATCGCTATCGCGTTGGGCTTCGACCCGGCTGAATTTGGCCTCTGATCCACATCCCTAAGGGTAAAATATGGTTTCCACACACATCGGCTTCCCGACTGAAACGGTCATTGTTTTTATTGCGCTTTCAGTCGGTGCCATCTTTATTGACCTGTTTATGCACCGTGATGACAAGCCTATTTCGCTGAAGAGTGCGGCGCTCTGGTCCGTATTCTGGGTTGTGGTTGCGATGGCATTTGCCGGTTTCCTCTATATCCACCACGGTGCTGAGGTTGCCAGTCTGTTTGTCACGGGTTATGCGCTGGAGAAAGTGCTGTCGGTCGATAACCTGTTCGTCATGATGGCCATCTTCTCCTGGTTCGCCGTTCCGGATCGTTATCGCCACCGTGTTCTCTACTGGGGGATCATTGGTGCCATTGTCTTCAGGGGCATCTTTGTCGCCATCGGTACGAGCCTGCTGAGTCTGGGGCCGTATGTTGAAGTTGTCTTCGCTATTATCGTTGCCTGGACAGCGGTCATGATGCTTAAAAGCGGTGATGACGATGATGAAATTGAGGATTACTCCCAGCATCTGGCTTACCGCATGGTTAAACGCTTCTTCCCTATCTGGCCGAAGCTCAGAGGGCATGCCTTCCTGCTTAACCAGAAGGAAGTGGATGCTGAACTGGCGAAACCAGAAAACAGCGATGTCACCATTGGCCGTGGTAAAAAAGCGGCGCTGTATGCGACCCCGCTGTTCCTGTGTGTGGCTGTGGTTGAACTCTCGGACGTAATGTTCGCGTTTGACTCGGTACCGGCAATCATTGCCGTCAGTCGTGAACCGCTTATCGTCTATAGTGCCATGATGTTTGCTATCCTGGGCCTGCGTACTCTGTACTTTGTCCTTGAGGCACTGAAACAGTACCTGGTTCATCTGGAGAAGGCCGTTATCGTGCTACTGTTCTTCATCGCGGCAAAACTCGGCCTGAATGCGACCGATCACATCTGGCATCATGGTTACAGCATCGCGGCAACAACCAGCCTGTATGTTGTACTGGGTGTACTGGCGCTGGGCATTCTCGCAAGCGTCATGTTCCCGGGCAAACCTGAATCTGAGGAAAAGGGGAGTTAATCCCCTTAAGTGTTAACCTGAACAATTACTAATCGAAGAGGTTATTTTATGAGTGTTTCTCTTTCCAAAGGCGGGAACGTCTCCCTAAGTAAAGCAGCTCCGTCAATGAAAAACGTCCTGGTGGGCCTTGGCTGGGATGCGCGTTCAACAGACGGTCAGGACTTTGACCTGGATGCTTCAGCATTCCTGCTGGCCTCAAACGGCAAAGTGCGCGGCGATTCAGATTTCATCTTCTATAACAACCTGACGTCATCCGACGGTTCCGTAACGCACACCGGCGATAACCGCACCGGTGAGGGCGATGGTGATGATGAATCGCTGAAAATTAAACTGGACGCCGTCCCGTCTGAAGTTGACAAGATCATCTTCGTTGTGACCATCCACGATGCTCAGGCTCGTCGCCAGAGCTTTGGTCAGGTATCCGGTGCGTTTATTCGTCTGGTTAATGACGATAACCAGACTGAAGTTGCTCGCTACGATCTGACCGAAGATGCGTCCACTGAGACTGCCATGCTGTTCGGCGAGCTGTATCGCCACAATGGTGAGTGGAAATTCCGCGCAGTAGGTCAGGGTTATGCTGGTGGTCTGGCATCTGTATGTGCTCAGTACGGCATTAACGCGTCCTGATCAAAAAGTAACTTTTCTACCCGGGGCTGTTAATGCAGCCCTCATTCAACTGTTTGCAGGAGCTAAAAATGGCAGTTTCTCTCGTAAAAGGCGGCAATGTATCTCTGACCAAAGAAGCACCAACCATGAATGTTGCTATGGTTGGCCTAGGCTGGGATGCCCGTGTAACCGATGGTCAGGGTTTTGACCTGGACGCTTCCGTGTTCGCAGTAGGCGAAGACGGTAAAGTGTTGTCAGATGCGCATTTCATTTTCTTCAATAACAAAACCAGCCCTGATGGCGCGGTAGAGCACCAGGGCGACAACCGTACCGGTGAAGGCGACGGCGACGATGAGCAGGTCAAAATCGATCTGACCAAAGTCTCAGCAGATATCAAAAAACTGGTGTTTGCCGTTACCATCTATGATGCAGAAGCGCGTAAACAAAACTTCGGCATGGTGAGCAACAGCTTCATGCGCGTTTACAACAACGACAACGGCACGGAAATTGCCCGTTTCGATCTGTCTGAAGATGCCTCAACCGAAACCGCTATGGTCTTCGGTGAACTGTATCGTCATGGCGCTGAGTGGAAGTTTAAAGCTGTCGGTCAGGGCTTTGCCGGTGGCCTGGCGGCTCTTGCCTCCCAGCACGGCGTTAACATCTAAAATAACGCTGAATCATACCCCGGCAATGCCGGGGTTTTTTTTGGTTGCGATCCGCTATCAGGAGGGGGGGGGCAGAAAGGGTTCGGGAATCTCAGAAAGCAGAGAGATGTTAATTCTGACGTGAGCCTTTTAAAGGCAGGAAACGGATTTTTCTCTGGTTGCTGGTTAAAGCCTGTATTCCGTGCCTTATATCAACAGCATGCCCCTCTGATATATGTTACGTTTGCGACTTATGAAGGCACGGGTTCTGGAAGATAAAATACCCGACCAATGGAAATTCCAATTCAACAGGTATAGAAACTTCAACGTGATGAAATATGGTGTCACACCATATATACGCCTCACCAGAAATCCAGCGTCCTGAACTAAGCCAGGGGAACCTATATAAACGCTGCGCTTTAAAATAATCAAAAATCAGGAGAGTTAATGTGAATCTACAATCCGGACAAAACATACCACTTCAGCAATCTGCGATCAGGCTGAATCTTCAGTACCCTACCAAATCCGGCTTTAAAGGCGAACCCGATACCTGCCTGTTCCTGCTTAATGCTCAGGGAAAGGTCAGCGGCGATTCTGACTTTATCTTTTACAATAATCTGTCTTCTCCTGAAGGGGCAGTAAAGCTCGTTACCGGTTCTCAGCAGTCCAGCATTGAGATAGCACTGGATCGTGTTCCTGCGAACATCAGTAAAATTGCAATCACAGTTGTCATTGATGGTGAAGATACCATCAGTGGGCTCAGTTCGTTGAGCATGCAGGCTCAAGGAATCGCTGAGTTCCAGGCTGAGACTCAGGGCCGCAGTGAGAAAGCAATTATCCTGGGTGAAGTATATCGGCACAATGGCGCCTGGAAGCTTCGTGCGCTCGGGCAGGGTTTCAACGGTGGTCTTGAGCCTCTGGCCATTAGCTATGGCGTTGATGTCGCACAGCCAGCTCCGCAGCCAGCAAAGCCTGCTCGTATCAGTCTGGAAAAGAAACTGGAAACCAGATCTCCGCGCCTTGTAAGCCTCGCTAAAAAAGCCTCGGTCAGTCTTACTAAAAATAAACTGGACACCCTTGAGGCAGCGGTTGCATTTGTACTTGACGCATCCGGCTCAATGAGTGGCCAGTTCAGTAAGGGTAACGTTCAGTCTGTGCTGGACCGCATCGCCGTTCTTGCCGCCCAGTTCGACGACGACGGTGAAATGGATGTCTGGGGATTTGGAGAGAAGCATAAGAAGTATCCAAACGTCACACTGGACAACCTGGACACATATATTCAGTCCATTCGCGGGGCTGGAAAGCGTTCAGCCTGGGAGAACCTGCCGGGCCTCGGAGGGACAAACAACGAGCCTCCTGTGATGGAAGAAATAGTCGACTACTTTAAGGACTCGAAAATCCCGGTGTATGTTGTATTTATTACCGATGGCGGGATCAGCAAGACCCGGGCGATTAAAGATGCAATCCGGCGTTCTGCCAACTACCCCATCTTCTGGAAGTTTGTCGGCCTGGGTGGTTCAAGCTACGGTATCCTCAAAAATCTGGATGACTTTACTGACCGCCGGGTTGATAACACCCACTTCTTTGCCATGGATGATTTCGGTTCGATTAGCGATGAAAAGTTATATGATAATCTACTGGAAGAATTCAGACCGTGGATCGATGAAACAAAAAGGTTAGGCATCCTTTAATACGCACAGTTTGAGCTTGGTTGAATGAGCTCTACAGCAGCTTAATACTGTAGAGCCTTTGTTCATTGGAAATCGTACAGGGAGGCGCATATGGACCGCATCAAGTACCTGAAATGGATAGCTGAAGAATCACCAAGTACGGCTCAGCAGCTGGTGGCCTGGTTAAACAGAGCAAGGCACTATACGCCCGACATGAAAGAGCATCAGGCAGGTGTACAGATTCAAGAAAAGGGGATTGTTGTAGGGCTTAGACAAAGTACTAATCGTTATCATGGAGATTGTCTGACCATACATGTGGTACGGCTTCCGGAAGAAATACAAAACAAGGGATGGTTTAAGTCTTTTCTGAAGCTTTGCTGTGAATCGAATCCCTGGTGCGATGTTGTAATAGAAGACGTGAAAAACCCATATTTATTAAGCTTTTGTAAGAAACTAAACTTTACTGTATTAGATGAATTTTACCCGAATACTTACATAGTAAACACAGATGCCATTATGAGTTTACCTATCCCACCCTTAGGGAGATACGAAACCTATCTTTATTAAACCTGCGAACCTTTACCGGTTGCGTGGGGAGCGGATGGACTTCGGCTAAAGAAAAATCACATCGTCTATTTTGACCAGAAAAAGCTAATCTGCTTGATGTAATGCAGAAACGCATTACATTAATATCTTCTCCCAACAATCACCTGAACAATTCCCTGATTGCTTTTCACCTCATACCAGTGCTGGCTCATAGTTAGTCCTTAAGCAAATTTGTTATCGGAATAAAGAACGAAGCCAGCCTCATCGAGGCGCATAACCTTCTTCCCTTAACGCCTGTTGTAATTTTTCAATTGCGCTTTTCATTACCCAGGCTTCTTCGTCACTCACAGCACAGCCACGAAGATCGCTCCAGCTCAGACGTTTAACTAATTGAGCAAGGGCCATAGTTTCATTCTCATCAAGCTGCAAACTCAGTGTCTCAATACCTTCCACTATCTAACCTCCCTTATACTGAAAAATGGCGCTTTATTTCTGACCAGATGCCGAAGCCTTGAATGCGGCCGGAACTGCCGTTGTTTCTACTTTACAGAAATGGAATTAAAAAGTGGTGGTGCTGGGCACGTTTCTTTTCCAGTCGGGGTTTAAGCCAGAGCCGAAACTCATTCAACTTCTCAGCAGCCAAAACCGCTTCAACGGGGAAAACTTTATATTTACCCTGCTGCTGAGGTTCACCCAACCATCGCCTGATGGCTCCGTCAGTCCATAAACGAGTCTCTTTGAGCCTGGTTACAGTGACCCATTTCCTGGACCATTCATCAAATTGTCGCTGGCGATCCCGATAACGTTGTTCTTCCTGCTGACGAAGCCAGTCGCGATCAACAGCGAATTTTCGGTATCCAACAAAGAGCCCTTGTACTTTGGCCATGACAACATTCCGGTTTGCTTAGAACTGTTCAGACAGACATGTCAGGGATAAAGCTGAAGAAAAAGGTACAACGAAGAATAACCAAGACATAGGCCTGCCGGGTAAGTGGTGCGGTGCACAGGACTGTCGGAAAGTACGCTCAGAGAGGGTCGTTTAAGCATGATGCACCACCGCCAGCCAGCCTTAATAATGGTAATGTACCACTGGGTTACCAGACAGACCAGTAACGCATCAAACATAAAACTGTTTTTTAAAAAACGTCAGGAACGTAGCCTGACCTTTTAACCAGTGGTGTAAAAAACATACAGATTGCTCTGAGGTATGAGGTTCAGCAACTAGCCTTGTCGACGCAGAAACATTAAGTAATCAATAGCAGCTATCGCAAACAATGGTGAAAACCACCACGTGCTTTTCAACAAGCCAAGCGGCAGAAAGAGTACAGTTGCCATCGAATAAACAAAAACACGAACCATACCATCTGTAATAAACATAGGCTATTTGCAATCTGAGGTTGGATTGTAGATTTTAGTTAGAAATGGATCAAAGTCCGTTTTGTGCAAAACTTGGTTGACAACCCTCTTTTGGAAGATGTGCCGTTTCGTGCAAAAGTTGGTTGGAGGCCAAGATGGCAGAGTTCGTAGGTTCGGCTGCTTCGCAAGCTGATTTCATTTGGAAGAACGCGGAAGACCTGTGGGGGGGGATTTCAAGCATACCGACTTCGGCAAGATCATTTTGCCGTTTACTCTGCTGCGTCGATTGGAGTGCGCACTGGAGTCTACACGGGAAGCATCGCTCGATAGCCAACCAGCCACGATTGAGTTCTTAGAAGCAGAGTTCAGTGTTGATTTCGATGCGCTGCTATCTTGACCGCCAATCAGACCCGCATGGTTCAGGTTTGTGTATGAGAGTCCCCAAATGGCTGTAGTTCTAACCAAAGCCTTGATTGAAGCCGGCCGCGCCGGAAATAGTGGGTACAGAAAAGGCAGTTGCTTGCGCTGGGCGTAAGTTACCCGCCGAAAAGCGGCTGGATCGAACGACTGATCGGCACTGAGGTATCTGACGAGCAGTACGAACGCTTTCTGGGGCACAGCACGAGCAAGCAGGCTGAACAGATCCTACGCGGAGAGCAGCCAGCCAAGGGGCTTCAGTATGCAAAGCGAGCGAAGAAGCTCGCTTCTGAAAGAAAAGCCACAATTGATCTGGATAACGAGCACCTGTCTGAAATCGAAAAGTATCGGTAGCCCTAGACTTTTAGCCGCTGAAGATCTCTTAGATACCATTGGTGAAACTTGCTGAAGTCAGCCTTCTGTTTCTCTACCGTGCTGTTATAGATCGCATCACTGGTAACCGCACAAGCAGTCCAGCCAGCCTCATAGACGAAGCGAGTAGCTATCGGTGACTTCTTCGGGGTGCTATCCCAGCGGTTTTTGAGCCACCGCGCAAGCCCTTCATCAAGAGGGACCACCAGATTTAGCTGCTGTTTTGTGCGAGTGATACCGACATAAAACAGCCGACGTTCCTCCTCGATTTCCTCTTCGGCCGGAGGGGTGTTCATCGATGTGCGAACGCTGTAAACATCATCGGGTTTGCCGCCAGGAAATTCCTGCTCATTCAGCCCGATCAGGGGTCGTCTCAGAAAACGGAATCTATGGTCACTCCCGTTTTTGCAACACCGATTTTGACGACAAGTTGGCTTGCTTGAATCTATCCGGCGTCTGAATGGGATTTTATTCCCGCGCCTTGATGAGTTCCGCGCCTGATGAACCTCCAGAAAATATACGGCTTCAATGAGCCTTTCCGTTTTACAGGTTCCTCAACAGGCCGGTGGGCCGTTAGTATCATCAATATCAGTATTCGCAAAACCAGATCAGTAATTCTTTAAACCGGTGTATTTCTGCCGTTATGCTACATAAGTTTGCTGTCGTGCCGTTAGGGCCCAGGCTATTCTGGCCAGCTTGTTTGCCAGAGCACAAGTGACGACAAAGTTGCTTTTCCGGCACAGTAAATCCCTGACCCAATCGGCCAATTTGCCAGACTGGTGTTCCAGTTTTTGTATGAATACCCTGGCACATTGAACCAACAAAGTTCGGATCTTTTTATTACCTCGCTTACTAATTCCCAGCAATGTCGTCCTACCTCCCGTGCTGTACTGCCGAGGTACAAGCCCTGTTGCCGCCGCAAAGTCACGGCTGCTGGCGTACTGCTTCCCGTCGCCAATCTCAGTTGAAATAGTACTCGCTGTCAGTGTTCCGACGCAGGGAATGCTCAGCAAGCGCTGTCCAACCTCATCTTCGTCCAACTTTCGTTTCAACTGGGATTCCAAATCTTTAATCTGCTCAACAAGATAGTGATAATGCTGTTGTAATTTCAGCAATAACTGGCTGAGGTAAAGAGGCAAACTATTATCCTCAAGAATGGTACTCAGTCGGCTAATAACGGCAGCTCCTCGGGGAACGCTAATGCCAAATTCCAGCAGAAAAGCATGCATTTGATTGGTTGTTTTTACCTTATCCTGAACCAGGGATTCACGGACACGATGCAGAGCCCGCATTGCCTGCTGAGATTCCGTTCTGGGCTGCACAAAACGCATAGACGGACGCGATGCAGCTTCACAAATAGCTTCGGCGTCGACAAAGTCGTTTTTATTGCTTTTAACGAACGGGCGGACAAATTGTGGTGATATCAGCTTTGGGGAATGCCCCAACTCTTCCAACTTGCGTGCCATAAAGTGAGAACCGCCACAGGCTTCCATTGCGATGGTTGTAGCGGGGCATGTCGCCAAAAATTCGATCAACTTTGGCCGGGTAAATTTTTTACGGTAAACAGCCTTCCCGCGACGATCCTGGCAATGAATATGGAAAGAGTTTTTACCCAGATCGATACCAATGAGCGCAATGTTTTCCATGATAGTTGTCATTTTCAGAAGACGACTGCACCAATTGACGGGGCGTAACGCCAGATGTGCAGGCGACTCCTGACAACGCAATATCAGAAGTCATCTGCACCAATCTCGACTATGCTCAATACTCGTGTGCACCAAAGCGAGGTGTGAGCATGGCGTCAGACACATCATTGATTGCCGAGCAAGGCGTGGCCACCCTGCCCGATGCGGCTTGGGCGCAGGCCCGGCAACGGGCGGAAATCATCGGGCCGCTGGCAGCGCTTGATGTGGTCGGGCATGAAGCCGCCGATGCCGCTGCTCACGCGCTTGGCCTGTCCAGGCGGCAGGTGTATGTCCTAATCCGCCGTGCCCGGCAAGGTGCTGGGCTTGTGACGGACCTGGCTCGCAGCCGATCCGGCGGCGGAAAAGGCAAGGGACGCTTGCCGGAATCAGTTGAGCGCATCATCCGCGAGTTGCTGCAAAAGCGCTTCCTGACCAAGCAGAAGCGTAGCCTGGCAGCGTTCCACCGCGAGGTCGCGCAGGCTTGCAAAGCGCAAAAGCTGCGGGCGCCGGCGCGCAACACCGTGGCTCTGCGGATCGCCGGCCTCGATCCGCTCAAGGCCACTCGCCGCCGGGAAGGTCAGGATGCGTCCCGCAGCCTGCAAGGTGTCGGTGGTGAGCCTCCCGCCGTGACCGCGCCACTGGAACAAGTGCAGATTGATCACACGGTCATCGACCTGATCGTGGTGGACGAGCGCGACCGGCAACCGATTGGCCGTCCGTATCTGACCATCGCCATCGACGTGTTTACCCGCTGCGTGCTCGGCATGGTCGTCACGCTGGAAGCGCCGTCATCTGTTTCGGTCGGCCTGTGCCTTGTGCATGTCGCCTGCGACAAGCGTCCCTGGCTGGAGGGTCTGAACATAGAAATGGAGTGGCCGATGAGCGGCAAGCCCAGGCTGCTCTACCTGGACAACGCGGCCGAGTTCAAGAGCGAAGCGCTACGCCGAGGCTGCGAGCAGCATGGCATCCGGCTTGACTATCGCCCGCTCGGGCAGCCGCACTACGGCGGCATCGTGGAACGGATCATCGGCACGGCGATGCAGATGATCCACGACGAATTGCCAGGGACGACCTTCTCCAACCCTGACCAGCGCGGCGACTACGATTCCGAAAACAAGGCCGCCCTGACGCTGCGTGAGCTGGAGCGCTGGCTCACATTGGCGGTCGGCACCTACCACGGCTCCGTGCACAACGGCCTGCTCCAGCCGCCGGCAGCGCGCTGGGCCGAAGCTATCGCGCGGACCGGCGTGCCAACCGTCATCACTCGCACCACGGCTTTTCTGGTCGATTTTCTGCCCATCATCCGCCGCACGCTGACCCGCACCGGCTTCGTCATCGACCACATCCATTACTACGCCGATGCGCTCAAGCCGTGGATAGCTCGGCGCGACCGCTTGCCTGCGTTCCTGATCCGGCGCGACCCGCGCGACATCAGCCGCATTTGGGTGCTGGAGCCGGAGGGGCAGCACTATCTGGAAATTCCATACCGCACCTTGTCGCACCCGGCTGTCACCCTCTGGGAACAACGACAGGCGCTGGCGAAATTGCGGCAGCAAGGGCGCGAACAGGTGGATGAGTCGGCGCTGTTTCGCATGATCGGCCAGATGCGCGAAATCGTGTCCACCGCGCAGAAAGCTACGCGCAAGGCGCGGCGCGACGCGGATCGACGCCAGCATCTCAAGGCAACGGCAGTTCTTTTCAAAACCACGCCACCACCGGACGCGGACATGGCTGACCCGCAGGCAGACAACCAGCCACCTGCCAAACCGTTCGACCAGATTGAGGAGTGGTAGCCGTGGAAGAATATCCCATCATCGACTTGTCCCACCTGATGCCGGTGGCCCAGGGCTTGGCCCGTCTTCCGGCGGACGAACGCATCCATCGCCTTCGCGCTGACCGCTGGATCGGCTATCCGCGAGCAGTCGAGGCGCTGAATCGGCTGGAAGCCCTGTATGCGTGGCCGAACAAACAACGCATGCCCAACCTGCTGTTGGTCGGTCCAACCAACAACGGCAAGTCGATGATCGTCGAGAAATTCCGCCGCACCCACCCGGCCAGCTCCGACGCCGACCAGGAGCACATTCCGGTACTGGTCGTGCAGATGCCATCCGAACCGTCGGTAATCCGCTTCTACGTCGCGCTACTTGCCGCGATGGGCGCGCCATTGCGCCCGCGCCCACGGCTGCCGGAAATGGAGCAATTGGCGCTGGCACTGCTACGCAAGGTCGGCGTGCGCATGCTGGTGATCGACGAATTGCACAACGTCCTGGCCGGCAACAGCGTCAACCGCCGGGAATTCCTCAACCTGCTGCGTTTCCTCGGCAACGAGCTGCGCATCCCGCTGGTCGGGGTCGGCACACGCGATGCCTACTTGGCGATCCGCTCGGACGACCAGTTGGAAAACCGCTTCGAGCCGATGATGCTGCCGGTGTGGGAGGCCAACGACGATTGCTGCTCACTGCTGGCCAGCTTCGCGGCTTCGCTCCCGCTGCGGCGACCCTCGTCGATTGCCACGCTGGATATGGCCCGCTACCTGCTCACGCGCAGCGAGGGCACCATCGGCGAGCTGGCGCACCTGTTGATGGCGGCGGCCGTCGCTGCCGTGGAGAGCGGTGAGGAAGCGATCAACCATCGCACGCTCAGCATGGCCGATTACACCGGTCCCAGCGAGCGGCGGCGGCAATTCGAGCGGGAACTGATGTGAAGCCAGCGCCACACTGGCCACTGCATCCGGCTCCCAGGGAAGGCGAAGCCTTGTCTTCGTGGCTCAACCGCGTGGCCCTTTGCTATCACATGGAGGTGTCCGAGCTGCTGGAGCACGATCTTGGTCACGGCCAGGTTGATGACCTGGACACCGCGCCACCACTGGCGCTGCTGGCGATGCTCTCCCAGCGGAGCGGCATCGAGCCGGACCGGCTGCGTTGCATGAGTTTCGCCGGCTGGGTGCCTTGGCTACTGGACAGCCTTGATGATCAGATTCCAGATGCATTGGAAACCTATGCGTTCCAGCTCTCGGTGCTGCTGCCGAAACTCCGCCGTAGGACGCGATCCATCACGAGCTGGCGTGCCTGGCTGCCCAGCCAGCCGATACATCGCGCCTGCCCGCTCTGTCTGAACGATCCGGAGAACCAAGCCGTACTGCTCGCGTGGAAGCTGCCCCTGATGCTGAGCTGCCCACTGCATGGCTGCTGGCTGGAATCCTATTGGGGCGTGCCAGGGCGGTTTCTCGGCTGGGAGAACGCCGACGCCGAACCGCGCACTGCCAGCGACGCGATTGCGGCGATGGACCAGCGTACCTGGCAGGCACTGACGACCGGCCACGTGGAGTTGCCGCGCCGACGCATCCACGCCGGATTGTGGTTTAGGCTGCTACGCACGCTGCTCGATGAGCTGAACACCCCGCTTTCGACGTGCGGCACCTACGCGGGGTATCTCCGCCAAATCTGGGAATGCTGCGGGCATCCGCTGCGTGCTGGGCAAAGTCTGTGGCGACCGTATGAAACCCTGAACCCGGCAGTACGGTTGCAGATGCTGGAGGCGGCGGCAACGGCAATCAGCTTGATTGAGGTGAGGGATATAAGCCCGCCAGGCGAGCACGCAAAGCTATTCTGGTCCGAGCCCCAAACCGGGTTCACCAGTGGCCTGCCGGCGAAAGCGCCGAAGCCCGAACCCGTCGATCACTGGCAGCGTGCAATCCAGGCCATTGATGAGGCCATCATTGAAGCACGACACAACCCCGAGACGGCACGCTCGCTGTTCGCGTTGGCTTCCTATGGTCGGCGCGACCCCGCTTCCTTGGAACAGTTGCGCGCCACCTTCGCGAAGGAAGGCATCCCCCCGGAATTTCTGTCACATTATGAGCCTAGCCTACCCTTTGCATGCCTTAGACAGAATGACGGGTTAAGTGACAAATTTTGACGTGCAGAGCTTCCCGATGCAAACTGTCACATAATCGAACGTATATGTGACAGGTACAAGATGCTGATTGGCTACATGCGAGTATCGAAGGCGGATGGCTCCCAGGCGACGGACTTGCAGCGCGATGCGCTGGTCGCGGCCGGTGTTGATCCGGCGCATCTCTATGAAGACCAAGCGTCCGGAAAACGCGAGGATCGTCCCGGTCTGGCGAGCTGTCTGAAGGCACTACGGCCAGGCGACACGTTGGTCGTTTGGAAACTGGATCGGCTCGGGCGCGACCTGCGCCATCTGATCAATACCGTCCATGACCTGACCGGACGCGGCATCGGCCTCAAGGTGCTGACCGGGCACGGCGCGGCCATTGACACCACGACCGCCGCCGGCAAGCTGGTCTTCGGTATCTTCGCCGCGCTGGCCGAGTTCGAGCGCGAGTTGATCGCCGAGCGCACCGTGGCGGGCCTGGCCTCAGCACGGGCACGCGGCCGGAAAGGCGGCCGGCCGTTCAAGATGACCGCCGCCAAGCTGCGGCTGGCGATGGCGGCAATGGGGCAGTCAGAGACCAAGGTCGGCGACCTGTGCCAGGAACTTGGCATCACGCGGCAGACCCTGTATCGGCATATTTCACCCAAGGGCGAGCTACGTCCAGATGGCGAGAAGCTACTCAGCCGAATTTGATGCCGACATGAGGCGACGTAGCGAAAGCGTGGTTTGTCTCAATTTGACGGCGGCGAACCGCAAGCGTTCGGTTCGCCGCTCGTTTCGGTCGCAGTGCTGGCCCGCGCCTGGAAACGTTGATAACACTCCAGCCCGCAGAAGTGCTCGACGTACTCCGCGCCTTCCGGTGTGAAGGCGGCATCGAGCGGAATTTCCTTGCAGCACACGCAGCAACTGGTGGCGGTCGGATCATTTGCATTCATGGTGGCACCCCTCCATTGACTGACGAAGACGGCGAATGCCGCCGCCGGCATCGGCTTTGCGAACAGAAAGCCTTGCCCGCGCTCGAACGCTTGGGCCCTCCGCCGTAGTCCATCCATCCGGCCGGGAAGCGCTCATGATCTTTCCCTGAATGCCCGCAACGCCCGCGCCAGTGACAGAAGAAACAGGCCGGTCAAACCGAGCGCCGTGATGACCCAATACTCGACAAGGAATGCACCGGCGGTTGTGCCGGCCAGCACGGCAGCGAGGATGGACAGGTGGCAGGGGCAAGTCAGCACGGCCAGCGTGCCCCACAGGTAGCCGGTGAACGGTTTGTGCGTCTCGGCCGGCATGCGCTCGGGGCTGTTCATGGCAAACTCTCCGCATGCTGTGCCGGCGCGGTCGGCATGGCGGCCAACTGCACTTCCAGATTGGCCAACGCTTCGCGCCGGCGTTCGACGAACTGACGCAGCACAGCAAGCTGCGCGGCAGTTTCATCGCAGTTCGCCGCATCCAGCGCCCGGCACAGCCGCGCCAATGCGCCGAGGCCGATGCCCGCCTCGAAGGCGGCCCACACGAAGCACAGTCGCTGCAAGGCGGCGTCATCGAACAGGCCGTAGCCACCCGTGGTGCAGGCGACTGGCCGCAGCAATCCGCGCAGCAGGTAGTCGCGCACGATATGCACGCTCACCCCGGCATCAAGGGCCAGCCGGGACACCGTGTAGGCGTTCATCGAACACCTCCTTTTGGTCGGTTCACGGCAATGCATATACCGTTTCGCCGAGTTCAATCCGCGCGCTGCGAATCCGATGCCGGTGCCGTAGAACATTGGGTCGATATCCGATCACGGTGTCCTAGATGACATGGTCTGCAACAGATGTCGATTAAACTCCTGGCCCAAGCCGAAAGCCTCGTGGACACTGACGATCGCCAATCCTTCCAATCCTTGATGCTTGGAGGCCCAGTCTTCCGCCGTCGGGACAGATGCAAAGAAATGTACATGGCAACAGAAGGACTGACGAACGTCGGCTGCTTCCTGCGGCAATACCAAGGACACCGCCATGCCGGCAGGTTCGACAGCCTGTATCTCGCTGGGTGAAACCGTGAGTGAAACGGGTGCTCCGGTTGCAGCGCAATGCGATGAGACGCGAGCTGTACGGCCGATCAGCGCCGGAAATATCAAGGTGTCCAGCGCGCACCAGGCATACAGACGGCGGTCGTCAATTTCAAAGACATACGAAGTCTCGCGCAAGGTGAGGCCGTAGCCGATGATGTTCCCATCTTTGTCATATTCGGTACTGGTGGCCTGTTCGAGTACGGCGGCCACTCGCTCAGCGGGCCAGTCGAGAATCCCGGCAAGTGTCGTTCGTGAAACCGGACGCCCCTTGGCGAGTTCCCGCAGTAGCGGGACCAAGAGATCCGCAGTACCATTGGTACGATTGACCGAAGTGAGACGTTCTAAAATATATGGGGCGAGCTTCATGGTTCCATCTCCTTTCATCCTGCGCAGCAGGACAATTGTTTGACATCCTTGGTGAAGGTCTGCGCCGCGAGCTTCAGCCCCTCGACCATCGTCAGGTAGGGGAACAACTGGTCAGCCAGTTCCTGTACGGTCATGCGGTTACGGATCGCGAGCACCGCCGTCTGGATCAGCTCGCCCGCTTCCGGGGCCACTGCCTGTACCCCAATGAGTCGTCCGCTACCTTCCTCGGCTTGTCCTTTCGAATTTGAATTGGATAGCGTAACCTTACTTCCGTACTCATGTACGGAGTCAAGCGGTATGGAAAATAATTTGGAGAACCTGACCATTGGCGTTTTTGCCAAGGCAGCCGGCGTCAACGTGGAGACCATCCGGTTCTATCAGCGCAAGGGCTTGTTGCCCGAGCCGGACAAGCCCTATGGCAGCATTCGCCGCTATGGCGCGGCGGACGTGACACGGGTGCGATTCGTGAAATCGGCCCAGCGGTTGGGCTTCAGCCTGGATGAAATCGCCGAGTTGCTGCGGCTCGACGATGGCACCCACTGCGAGGAGGCCAGCAGCCTGGCCGAGCACAAGCTCCAAGACGTGCGCGAGAAGATGGCCGATTTGGCGCGCATGGAGGCTGTGCTGTCTGACCTGGTGTGCGCCTGCCATTCGCGGCAGGGGAATGTTTCGTGTCCGCTGATTGCGTCGTTGCAAGGTGGAACGAGCTTGGCAGGGGCTTCCACAGCTTAGCGTGCTTTATTTAATGAGATGGTCACTCCCTCCTTCCCAGTACTATGCTGAGGACAGGCTTTCATTCGGAGAACCATCATGGAAAACATTGCGCTTATTGGTATCGATCTGGGTAAGAACTCTTTCCATATTCATTGTCAGGATCATCGTGGGAAGGCCGTTTACCGTAAAAAATTCACCCGACCAAAGCTAATCGAATTTCTGGCGACATGCCCAGCAACAACCATCGCGATGGAAGCCTGTGGCGGTTCTCACTTTATGGCACGCAAGCTGGCAGAGTTAGGGCATTTTCCAAAGCTGATATCACCGCAATTTGTCCGCCCATTCGTTAAAAGCAACAAAAATGACTTCGTTGATGCTGAAGCTATCTGTGAAGCAGCATCACGTCCATCTATGCGTTTCGTGCAGCCCAGAACCGAATCTCAGCAGGCAATGCGAGCTCTGCATCGTGTCCGTGAATCCCTGGTTCAGGATAAGGTGAAAACAACTAATCAGATGCATGCTTTTCTGCTGGAATTTGGTATCAGCGTTCCGCGAGGTGCTGCCGTTATTAGTCGACTGAGTACCCTTCTTGAGGACAGTAGTTTGCCTCTTTATCTCAGCCAGTTACTGCTGAAATTACAACAGCATTATCACTATCTTGTTGAGCAGATTAAAGATCTGGAATCTCAGTTGAAACGAAAGTTGGACGAAGATGAGGTTGGACAGCGCTTGCTGAGTATTCCCTGCGTTGGAACGCTGACTGCCAGTACTATTTCAACTGAGATTGGCGACGGGAAGCAGTACGCCAGCAGCCGTGACTTTGCGGCGGCAACAGGGCTGGTACCCCGACAGTACAGCACGGGAGGTCGGACGACATTGTTAGGGATTAGCAAGCGGGGCAACAAAAAGATCCGAACTTTGTTGGTTCAGTGTGCCAGGGTATTCATACAAAAACTGGAACACCAGTCTGGCAAGTTGGCCGACTGGGTCAGGGAGTTGTTGTGTCGGAAAAGCAACTTTGTCGTCACCTGTGCTCTGGCAAACAAGCTGGCCAGAATAGCCTGGGCACTGACGGCGCGACAGCAAACTTACGAAGCATAAAGGCAGAAATACACCAGTTTAAACAATCATTCATCTGGTTTTGCGAATACTGATATTGATGATACAAACGGCCCACCGGCCTGTTGAGGAACCTGTAAAACGGAAAGGCTCGCTGAAGCCGTATATTTTCTGGAGGTTCATCAGGCGCGGAACTCATCGAGGCGCGGGAATAAAATCCCATTCAGACGCCGGATAGATTCAAGCAAGCCAACTTATCGTCAAAATCGGTGTTGCAAAAACGGGAGTGACCATAGATTCCGTTTTCTGAGACGACCACAGATCAGAAAAGACTGTGCAGCCGACTCTTGATATTCCGTGCAGTCACCTTCTGAAAATGACAGGCGCGGCACGGGAATCAAGGCATTGCGATTCTCGAAAATAGTTCTTGAAATTCTATTCTTGATTGCATATCATCTCAACGAGTTTCGATAAGAAAGGATGCGCATGCGACCGTCTGTTGTGCTTGACATGAAGCGAAGCGCAGTGCGTGAAGCGGTAGGCCGCTTTCGCGCCGCGAACCCGCGCGTCTTCGGCTCGGTGCTGCATGGCACCGACCGGGATGGCAGCGACCTCGACCTGTTGGTCGATGCGCTGCCCGGTGCCACGTTGTTGGACTTGGGCGATTTGGAAGAAGAACTGAAATCGCTGCTCGGCGTTGACGTCGATCTGCTGACTCCCGGCGACCTGCCGCCGAAGTTCCGGGCCAAGGTGCTCGCGGAGGCGCAACCGATATGAGCGAGAACCGCCTGCCCGATTACCTCGACCACATTCAGCAGGCCGCAACCGATGCGCGCAGCTTCGTGGAAGGGATGGCCAAGGACGACTTCTTGGCCGACAAGCGCACCCAGCAGGCCGTCATCATGAGCCTGATCGTCATCGGCGAGGCGGCCACAAAGGTGATGGATGGCTACGTCGAGTTCACCCAGGCGCATGCCGACGTGCCGTGGCGCAGCATGCGCAATATGCGTAATCGCATGGCTCACGGCTATTTCGACATCAACCTCGATGTGGTGTGGGAGACGGTACAGGAATGGCTGCCGGCGTTGCTCCAGCAATTGCCCGCCGTGCGTCAGGATGCCGACGATGAAGACCGTAACGACAACTGTGAAAGAGGGATCTCCGATGACTGTTGAATCGAGAATATTTTCTGTAGCCGAGTATGTTCAGCCGTCCGAAGGCGAGCCTATTCGTTCCGTTGTGCTTGAAACCCGAGACTCAATTATCGTGGTTTGGCATGTCCATCCCGGGCAGGAAATTGCGGCTCACATTCATCCTCACGGCCAAGACACGTGGACTGTTTTGTCGGGAATGGCTGATTACTTTCAGGGCAATGGGATTGTTCGTGCCCTCAGGGAAGGTGAGATAGCCGTGGCAAGACCGGGCCAAGTGCACGGGGCGCGAAATACAGGTACCGAGCCATTTGTGTTAGTCTCGGTTGTGGCATCAGCCAATGCCGGTTTCGTATTGGCTGAGCGATAGAGCCCAATCTCTGGAGTTGGTCCAATGAGCGGTCGGGGAGATAGGTAACAGACATGCAGCGGACACGGCTGCTAAACCAGGTCGCAAACCTCCTTGCGTCGCAGCGTGCCGCAAGCGACGCGATCAATCGAATGGGGTCGGCATGAGACTGAACACCATCCAGTTCCCGACCGCGTAGCCGCCTGTCCTGCCGATCAGGTCTTGACCATCGACGCCTGGGATCAGTCCTGAATGTTCTTGGAGACCACTACGTTATGAGCCGCAGCCGCCGCAAAACACCCATCGTCGGGCACACGACCTGCGGCAGCGAGCGCGAGGACAAGAAGCTCTGGCATCAGCGCTGGCGCACCCGTGAGCGCACGGCGCTGACCAGCGCGTCGCCCGAAGCCCTGAGCGCCCATCTGCCCCTGCTGGAAAACCAGGCCAGCAGCGTCTGGTCGATGGGCAAGGATGGCCGCTCCTACTGGCCCGTCAAGCGCCAGGCCGCCACGGCGGATCGCATCGCCAATCACAAGGGACGCAACCCGCAAGAACGCGCCTCCCTGAAAAAGCGCCTGCTGCGCAAGTGGATGAGCAAATGAAGCTCTCCTTCCATCAGCACATTGCGCTGTTCTGGATGATCGGTGCTCCGGGCGTCTTCGCGCCCGTGATCGAGAACGCCAAGCGGCCCGATGCCGGCGCCGTCATGGCGTGGGGTGTCGCGATCGTGGCGGTGATGATCCTCTTCACCCCTTTGCTGCTGCGCTGTCCACCATTCCGGCGCTGGTATGGCCGGACGGATGCGCTGTCGGAGCGGCAGCGCCAGGCGCTTGCCGAGCGCGGCCTGCGCCGCTACTACCAGACCGCTTTCGATGACGGCTACGTGCCCCGCGTGATGCCCTACGTGTGGCGCATCATCTGGACGGTCGGCGGGTTGATGGCTGTGACCGCCGTACTGCCTACCAACACCGGACGGCCAGCCTTCGATGCCTTGGTGGTCTTCTCGACCTGGTATCCGATAGGCGTGATGCTGCTGGTTTTCGCGTCGAGGCCCCTTGGCCGGTTGATTCGCCAAAGAGCACAGGAGCGGCGGAAATGAGCACGTCAACCATCGAGGCGCTGGCCAGCGCCTGGGCAAGGATTGCCGAGGAAGCGGAATTCCCCGCTGACTACGAGGGGACTGCCACACCACAAGCGCATCGGGCTAGCGAAGCTATTCAGGAGCAGATTCGGGAGCGCATCGTCGCCACCAACGACATGCGGCTGTTCAGCCTGCTGCACCTGCTGAGTCAGGCGTCGCTGCGCATGGAGCAAGCGCTGTGGCCGGAGGATTACGAGCGGATGACGCGCGAGGTTGAGGAAGCCCTGCGGCAAGCCACCGACGCCAACGCCAGATCGTACACCCACGAAGAAGTGATGCAGGCGATGCAGGAACGCATCGACCGGGCGCGAGACAAGCCATGTTGATTGGCTATGCGCGCGTCTCGACGCAGGATCAGAACCTGGAGCTGCAACGCGAAGCCTTGAGCAAGGCCGGATGTAAAAAGGTCTTCGAGGACAAGGTGAGTGGCACGCGGGCAGACCGGCCTGGCTTGGCCAAGACGCTCGAAATGCTGCGCGAAGGCGATACTTTGGTCGTCTGGAAGCTCGACCGGCTGGGCCGGTCGGTCAAGCAACTGGTCGATCTGGTCGGCGATCTGCACAAGCACGGTGTCCAGTTCAGGAGCCTCACCGACTCCATCGACACCGGCACACCATCCGGGCGGTTCTTCTTCCACGTCATGGCGAGCCTTGCCGAAATGGAGCGCGAGCTGACCGTCGAGCGCACCCGCGCCGGGCTGGAAGTCGCCAAGCAGCTCGGCCGCAAAGGCGGCCGCAAGCCGAAGATGACCGACAGCAAGATCGAGTCGGCCAAGAAGCTGCTGGCCAGCGGGGTGCCGCCCAAGGACGTGGCCAAGAACCTCGGCGTGTCCATTCCGACGCTGTACCGCTGGGTGCCAGCCTCCACGCACGCTTAGCGTGCTTTATTTAATGAGATGGTCACTCCCTCCTTCCCGGTACTATGCTGAGGACAGGCTTTCATTCGGAGAACTATCATGGAAAACATTGCGCTCATTGGTATCGATCTGGGTAAAAACTCTTTCCATATTCATTGCCAGGATCGTCGCGGGAAGGCTGTTTACCGTAAAAAATTTACCCGGCCAAAGTTGATCGAATTTTTGGCGACATGCCCCGCTACAACCATCGCAATGGAAGCCTGTGGCGGTTCTCACTTTATGGCACGCAAGTTGGAAGAGTTGGGGCATTCCCCAAAGCTGATATCACCACAATTTGTCCGCCCGTTCGTTAAAAGCAATAAAAACGACTTTGTCGACGCCGAAGCTATTTGTGAAGCTGCATCGCGTCCGTCTATGCGTTTTGTGCAGCCCAGAACGGAATCTCAGCAGGCAATGCGGGCTCTGCATCGTGTCCGTGAATCCCTGGTTCAGGATAAGGTAAAAACAACCAATCAAATGCATGCTTTTCTGCTGGAATTTGGCATTAGCGTTCCCCGAGGAGCTGCCGTTATTAGCCGACTGAGTACCATTCTTGAGGATAATAGTTTGCCTCTTTACCTCAGCCAGTTATTGCTGAAATTACAACAGCATTATCACTATCTTGTTGAGCAGATTAAAGATTTGGAATCCCAGTTGAAACGAAAGTTGGACGAAGATGAGGTTGGACAGCGCTTGCTGAGCATTCCCTGCGTCGGAACACTGACAGCGAGTACTATTTCAACTGAGATTGGCGACGGGAAGCAGTACGCCAGCAGCCGTGACTTTGCGGCGGCAACAGGGCTTGTACCTCGGCAGTACAGCACGGGAGGTAGGACGACATTGCTGGGAATTAGTAAGCGAGGTAATAAAAAGATCCGAACTTTGTTGGTTCAATGTGCCAGGGTATTCATACAAAAACTGGAACACCAGTCTGGCAAATTGGCCGATTGGGTCAGGGATTTACTGTGCCGGAAAAGCAACTTTGTCGTCACTTGTGCTCTGGCAAACAAGCTGGCCAGAATAGCCTGGGCCCTAACGGCACGACAGCAAACTTATGTAGCATAACGGCAGAAATACACCGGTTTAAAGAATTACTGATCTGGTTTTGCGAATACTGATATTGATGATACTAACGGCCCACCGGCCTGTTGAGGAACCTGTAAAACGGAAAGGCTCATTGAAGCCGTATATTTTCTGGAGGTTCATCAGGCGCGGAACTCATCAAGGCGCGGGAATAAAATCCCATTCAGACGCCGGATAGATTCAAGCAAGCCAACTTGTCGTCAAAATCGGTGTTGCAAAAACGGGAGTGACCATAGATTCCGTTTTCTGAGACGACCCCGATCAGTATTACGTTATCCCACTCCAGCCCCTTGGAACCATGCAGTGTGGAAAGGATGAAGGGATCGCAGTCAGTAGCAGCCTCGCCTGGATTCAAGATAAGGTTTAAAAACGTGCGGGAATCGATCTTACTGGAGTCAAGTAGCTCCCCGATCCTCACGACCCCTCGTTGCTGGTCGTTCGATCCAGTGCGAGTTACACCCTCAGAGCCAACACTATCAATGAAACCCTCCATACTCAGGCGTCGTAACACATCGATAGCAGGCGTTTCCTCTCCGTCTTTCTGGCAGATAGTGGCGAGCCTGCCCAGCCGATCTTTTTGGTATTGTGCGCCCTCGAATAACTGACCTAGAGCAGACCATAGGTCGGCGTGCGGAGCCATCAATCCACTGAGCGCCGCTTTGAATTGCCCTTTCTGCCATCTAAAACCAGCCTCCTTCAGAAAGCCGTAAACAATCGCTTGTTTGTTGGGATGGTTTTCCAGTAGCCGCAGATCGCCGTACACAGACAGCAAGACGCCAACTACCAGTATCCCGATTTCGGTGCGGGTGTGTAATGCGCTTGAACCATTGAGGTAGCGATAAGGTAGCCCACACAGGCGTAAAGCAATTTCCGCCTCAGCAAGGTTCGCCTTAGTGCGGGACAATATGGCTTGTGTTCCACTGCTCACCGAGAGGTTTGATAGCACCTTGGATAGGCAGTTATCAAAGTGCAATCTGACCTCTGTTTTGGGGGTGCTAGGATGACTGACACAAAGCTTGGTCAGCTTTGTAGAGTTGCGCCGAATTACCGAGTTAGCCATCAAGGAAAGCTCATGGCCAAATCTGAACGTGCATGACAGTTGAAACACCTTCGTATTCGGGTAGTGCCTTTCAAACAGTCCGCCGATAAAGTCTGGTCGAGCACCACGCCACTCATAAATACACTGGTTAACATCACCAACAGCCATAACCGACGTATCCGACTTAGATAGCAAGCGGGTCATGTCATGCTGTATCAGGTTAACGTCCTGATATTCATCAACAATGATGTGCTTGAAGTGGGCACCAAGGCTGCTGTCATTACGCAACAGTGCGACAGCCTCAATCAAACAGTCATCAAAGGTTCGCAGACTGTTTTCCTCCAGCAGCTCACAATAGCGGCCATAGGCGTGAATAAACTCCCGTTTGATGTTGCTGAACGTTGGATCATTGGCAGCATCAACAGGAGTTACGGCCGCCGCCCGGCAGCGAGCAATAAACAGCTCGAAGTTTTCAATTTCATTGGGGTCAATATAATTCGCCTCATGGTCAAAGCCATAGCGGTAGGCTTGCTTTACCAGTTGCTCATAGCGGTAGTCGCTTGGAGTAATGAGGTCTTTCTTCTTGATTATCTGTTGGCGTTCTCCGTAACCAACAATCTTTAAGGCCAAGCTGTGGAACGTGCGGATTTCTGGAATCACGCTCGACATCAGTGCCGTCTTCAAGTTCTCCGTGAAGCTCACCTGCGCCGACTTGTTGTACATCAGGATCAGAATGGAGCGAGGATCAGTTCCCGTCTTGACCAGCCGCTCAACGCGCTTTACAAGTGTGGTTGTTTTCCCGCTACCAGGTACGGCTTTTACCAACGCATGTCCGGTGTCATGGCTGACAATACTTTTCTGCTCCCAAGTCAGTCTTTTGGTCATGCCTTAACCTTGTAATTGGCGCACTGACGGGCCTCGGTGTAGGGAACGATCTTTGCCTTACTGTGACATTGCAGATAGCCATCCTCCCATCGGCCTGCTTGCTCGCACATAATGCAGTTGGGAAATAGTGAATGAGGATCGGCGTGACGGATAAAAGCTCGTAAGTTATCAGCCAGCTCAGCGGCCCCTAACGATCTAGGCCATGTGTTCACGTCAGAATTGATTGTTAAATCCACTTCAGCGAGCGGCATCGTTTGTTCGTTGAGTCGGCCGGAACCACTTAAACTCCAGACAGACATATCCACGTTACCTACTGAGCAGACGCCGCTACAGGTGTCCACAGATTGAAACGGGGGAAGCCAGTTGAATACTCTCAGGATCTTCTCCTTGATCGAGTAGGCCCCGGTAAGCAACATCTGAATATCAGAGGCAGATTGGACCTTAAACTCAAGAATCGGGATACCGGCTTCGATCTTGTCTTGAGAGCAGGGGTGTGTGACACAAATCTCTACGTAGCAACGCCTTTCGCCAGTCGTATCATACAACATCACGTCTGGTCGCAGCCCTGTGACCTTATCGTGTTTTTCCAGCTCTGCCTGATCGAAAAATTGAGTCAAGTTGTAGCGTGCAGGCACGGATTTTACGCACTGACGTGCTTCGTCTCTAACCAAGGCTAAACGAGAACCATTACAGGCAACCCGGCGCTCCAGCTCAAGGCTAATAGGCATTTCACGGCTGAGAGCTTGTTGGTAGCGATAGAAGAATGCTTCTTTGCCGCACTTGTGAAGATAGGTTTCAAGGGCACAGCATTCTTCCGAATGGCGAAAGTGCTTAGCGTTGAACTCGCCCATTACCGGGGTCAGGGGGCTCTTACAACCTGGGCAGGTGTAAGTATGTGAGCGCAGGGCAGCGCCAATGTGCGTGAGGGTGCCCTCGCCGTCTAGCGCGTAAGCGTATTGTATTGAGCTGGATTGAGTTGTCATGACTGCGTATCCTCCCAAAAAAATCCAGCTAAGAACAGACCTTACGGCAGGCAAATGGTAAGTAGTGCTTCTTGAAGCAGTCGAGTGTACAGCGGCTCAGTGAAAAAGCTAATCGCCCGCTCAACAACCTAGTGATACTGGTGCAGATTCGACAATGAGTTAATGCCCGGAGAGCATCTGCAAGACTTCTAGCTGGAAGGCATTCCAACCAGCCCTCGCTTCTGAAAAGCCGTCAGGAAACGGTAAAATCCAACCAAGTGAGCAACTTCACTTGATCAAAGATCTAAGGCTAGAATGATGGAATTCCAACCTTAGTTTGCAAATAGCCTAAACATATAACTTCCTCTGAGGATTTAAAAGAATTCTCAGATGTCTTGAAAGCTACTTTTTAAACTTTCTCATTCTGAGAAGCATATTTAATTTTGCTGCGTCTGCTCGTGCTGCTGCTACAGAAAGGGCTTTATGCAGTGAAACTACCACGACAAACAAACAGAACATCGACCAGAATCCATCCATTTCGTTTACCTAATCGTTGAGGTTTTTATTCGGGATATCTGGCTAAATAGGACTACACAGATACCCAGTTAAACCCCCCGCTTACATAACACTCCGGTTCCTCACCAGACGTTTTATTCTATCGCGGTCTGTGGTTATCAGAAGCTGCATAAACCGGTTATTTAGTCCGTTACGCGAAAATTATTGAGGATCCGGGCTGTTAAACTGTTCTTCCTCTTTCGCTTCCGGAGAAAAGGGGAGGTGTCACCCTGCGGCCGGGTAGTGAAAGGGATTTGACGTAATTCAGGCGAAGGGCGAACAAGACCGCAAAGGACGCCCGGGCGACCGGATACCTGCCGGGTTGTGCGAAGTAAAAACCGGAAGCAGTGATAACACAAACAGGCCCCTACAGCGTAAGGATTGTGATGGACGATAAAGAGCAATTTACGAATCTTGTGGCAAAGCATGCCTCCGGACTCACCGAAGAGCAGCTGGCCGGTTACGATGCCTGTTCCCTGGATGGTGAATGCGTCACGCCTTCATACGAGGTTTTCCGGGGGTATCGTACCCGCCATACCCTGGATGAATTTCTGGAGATGGCCATATCGCTGAATGCCATCCACCCGGATGAATATTTAACGGATATGCTGCTTAAGCCTCATGAGGTGATCGGCGCTCTGGCCGATGAAGGCGACCAGCTGAACAACGCCACCCCGGTTTATTTCTTCCCGGATACCGGCGTCTATGCAGCGGCCGTCAGTGAAACCCGGGTGCTCGATGCCTGGCTTTGCTGGCCATGCTACCCGGCGAACTGGTAACGCGGCCGTTGGAATTGCACCGGCAGGATACGAATTTAACCGACCCCGTGGCGGGAAGGTTATCACAATTGCATGTCCTCATCCCTCAAGCCCCCTGCCAGGCCCTAACGTGCTGTCAGGCTTCGCCTGATTCCCGATCTGCGCCGGTACTTCAGCCGATAACTTTCTGTTTTCTTTTTATTTTCTCCCCATTTCCTCAAAGTTCGCGGGCGGCGTGGACAGGGCACCATTGCCGCATGTGGGGTCTTAATAAGGGCAGGGTGGTCAGGTTTGCTCGATGCCGGGGGTAGGCCCTACCCTTTATGGGATGAGGACATGCAATTCACTAAATTAATCGACAGCACCGGTGGTGACTTATCTGTAACGGGTCAGTTTTGATACGGGGAATGTTTCAGGGTTAAGATCTGGAATCATAAAAATATACGCTCCCGTTCAGGACATACGACTTGAAATGGATAATGCCATTAAAGGAATTCCAGCCTTTCGTCGATAACAGTTTCTGACCATCGCCATAACCATGTCATGGAGGAGACTAACCGTGTTTCAGAGGTGAGCTGGTGCCTGGCAAAACATACAAACTCAAATATCAGGAAGCGAGTTTAGTTGTTTATAACATGCAGCCGTGTAACTGATTAGGTACCGGCAAAAGGAGGAAATAATGTTTGAAAACTACGTTTGTAAAATCTATGTAAGCAATGATCCTCATTTTAGTAGCCATCTCGAAGCAACTGCGTTTGGTTTCGATAATGGTCAGCAGCAAAAGATTCTCACCGCAGCCCATGTTGTTACCAATGCTCTTGGAAAAATTTATCCCGTCAGCAATACACTTAAACTTTACGTCAAATTTCTTAACCATCAAGGACTGGTGAACGAAGAGCCTGTTCTAGTCGATTTCATTCTCAATGAGGCTAATGACAGGGCAGACTTTAAAGACGGCATTCCGTTTGTTGACAGTGCAGAAATCGTATTACCAGCTGGAATACAACAGCCTGTAAGTAGTTACTTTAAGGTCCTGGCTCCCGCAGCTGGCATGGGTACATTGGGTGTCGGATATCCAATGAATGAGACAACAATTTCGACATTCCCTGGTGAAGTTTCAGGCATTTGGCCTTTAAATTGCTCAAATCATTCTCCCCAACATCTCACAACTCGCTTTGTAATAGCACATTTCAACACCGATGGTTGCTCTGGTGGACCCTATGTCGTCTCCGAGAATGACGAGCATTTTGTCATTGGAAGTCTGGTTGGAATAATGTCTGGAACCTGCCCAGATTCAAATCCACACATGTCTGTTCAGTCCGCTACTGATTTTTAGCAAAGTCAGTTCCAAAATGACGCTGGCACGATAGTTATTTTGGGTCTGCCCGATATGGCGTCTGCCCTTACTAACAGCAACAGCATTGAAACTGACAAACATGAACTCGAAAGTGCCACAATAGTAAGTCATGATTTCTTCATCACTTTTATGGTGCTCTTTTTCACCTATCACACAGCAAGTTATGAATACGAGGCCTGTAATGGACGCTACCGAAACTGAAGAGCTCGAAAAAATTCGCAAGAAGGCAATGGATGAAGTTACAAGTGCTCTTCAGGCGCTTGAAAATAAGTTCCCGGGTATTACTGAGGGCGCAGCAGCTTTGGCGGGGTCAGGCGTAGGCGCAGCGGCTTCCTTCGGTGCTCTCTATACGCTTGGTACAACGGGAGTGTCAGCAGCAGGCATAACCTCCGGGCTCGCTACAGCAGGGTCTATCGTCGGTGGCGGTATGGTTGCAGGCATTGCGGTATTGGCCGCACCTGTAGCTGTGTTAGGGATTGGCGGGTACGCGATAGTGAAACACAAAAAAAATGCGAAACTGACAGCCGCCCTTAGTCAGGCCATCCAAAAGCTCTACGAAGTTCAGGAAAGGTTGATGTCGAATGCGGAATATTTTAAGGCAGAAATTGCTGGCATCAAGGCAACAATCGACATGCTTACTAAGAAAGCTCCAAAAGGTAGCCTGGTCGCGGTGAGGTAAACACATGAGTCAGTCTCCTTATGATGATGAGTTCAGGGCCATCCGTTATATTCAGCTCCGTGGTCAGGATATCGCGAACGCTCACGAGACAATTAACAGTGATATAGAGAGCCTTAAGGCACAGTTGACCGGGCTAATCAGCGGCACTGAACTTGATGAAGCGGAGCATCTGGCGCTTAAAGAACATCATCTGCGAGAAATGACCCCTTCAGATACTGCCATGCATTCTACTGGTCTCAAGACTATATATAGCGAGGCTAACCAGCGTGTATGCGGTGATATTGGACTGGCCACAATACTCTCCACGGATGACTTGGCTGTTGTAGATGCCCGGATCCAGAATCATATTAAAGAATTTAATGATCGCTACGCACTCGACGCCTGGGATTATGCTATTGCCTGCGGATGCGGGCTCATAGCATCCATGCTGGATTTACTTTGCGTCAGAGCCCCGCCAAAACCTACGGTGAGCTTTACGGCAGAAGTGGATGGTATTTTCAATAAACAGGTGCAGAAAGCCTTCAATGCCATTTTGCCGGAGGACCTGAGTACAAAACTCTCAGATTTGTTCCCTATAGGGGCACCAGACAGTTCGATCAGCAGCGATTTAGTGGGTGCGGCCGGTGGCGTTTTGTCTCCCACAAATCACCGCTTAAGAGCTTTGTCACACGATCCCGTACTGGGCATTATTTTCGGTATAAAGGATATGCTGAACGGGACCTGTACGGTGGTTCAGAATGGACAGATCGTGGTTTATCCTTCCAGTAAAGGCGTTACAGACGAAACCAATATTTTCAGGCTCATCGCCAGAATGTTTGGACACCTGGCATCGGATGTTAATGCCCCCTCAGCAAAAGGAAACCGTGGCATGGGGTTACCGGCTCCTTTTATGGGGCTACTTCGTATGCTTGAGGGGATCCCTGTGGGGAGTTCTAACTTCGGCAAACAAATAGAGTACATGTATGTCAACGGGTATGACTTTCGTCAGTTTATCGTGACAAGTATTCCGATGAGCATAATGGAAGTTTTGATGCGGGTTTTCTATGTGGCGAAACAGGTATCGCTGGGAAAAGGAGCTTTTGGGGAGACCTTACTGGATACCATGCCGTTGCGGCTAAATCCACGCTTCCGGATGATGCTTGCCCTGGGTTATGGAACTTCCAGTGCTGTTAACGCAGGTAAAATGTATATCACCGGCAATATTCTCAATGCGAATTACGCCTCCTGGATGGGGTTGGCCTGGAATGGTTTTCACTCACTCAAGTGGTCCCTTTATCAGCGACACTTAAAGCTTTGGGCCGGTATTGAAAAGGCAGAACTGGAACGGCTTCAGAACAATATAGACAGCATCGAGGCATTGACCATCAGAGCAGGAAACTTGCCAGTCAAGTAACATTCACCGGAGCACCTCCGGAACCCCATAGCCCACCAGCTGCTAAAAATGTCTGCCTTTGCTTTTAATACTCTCTCTGCCTCCTCCCCGAGGCAGAGAGTAGCTCGTAGTTATTTATACAGCTCACAACAGGGCCATAAGATACTCCGCTTCTCGTTTACCGATGATCCTGATCTGTCAGCTCTCTTACCGGATGCTGTACGAGCGTAACGGCTTATTATTGATAGTTCTCTCATATCAAACCTCATAAAGATTTATGCTGCCACTTAGTAACAGCCTAAAGGTTGTACTCTCTATTTAACAGCTTTTAGGCTGTTAATTTGATATTACAGCTTTTAGGGTGTATGTTTAGAAAACAGCGTACAAGGTGTATCAGAGGAACTACTGAGGCCAGCTTATGATCAATAATGATTACCCGTTAAACACGCTCAACCAGTTGCGTCCCTTGCTCATTGGTTTTCGCAAGGCGAATGGCCTGACGCAAAAAGACCTGTCCGAAAGGTTAGGGGTCACTCAACAGACATACTCACGTCTGGAAGCCAACCCTGCCAGTGCGAGCATTGAACGGCTATTCAAGGTGTTTTCTATCCTGGGCGTAAAAATCAGCTTCTCCTCGACAACCGCCTCTTCAGAGGGGAAGCAGACGGAAGAAATGCTTAAATCAAACTCACCTGCACGACAGGAGAAATGGTAACGATATGAGCCGGAAACAGCAGCGTCTGGCAATCTGGATGAACGGAATCAAAGTCGGATACTGGGAAAAAAGTAAAGGGGTAGACAGCTTACAATACCTTCCTGACTGGAGTGCAGACGAACAGGGAAGGCCGCTGTCATTGTCCCTTCCTTTTACTCCCGGGAACCAGGTCTGGCGTGGAAATGTGGTACGTGACTATTTTGATAATTTACTCCCGGACAGCGAAGGCATACGCAGACGTCTGGCAATGCGTTACAAGGCCGATAGCCTGGAGCCTTTTGATCTTCTGACGGAGCTGGGAAAAGACTGCGTGGGCGCGATACAGCTGCTTCATGACGGAGATGAACCCACAGATTTATATTCCGTGAAGTATCACCCGCTTACTGAATCAGAAATTGCGGCAACTTTGCGTAATACCACGGAGACATTGCTACCGGGCAGGCCAGAAGATAACGACGACTTACGTTTATCTATTGCCGGTGCTCAGGAGAAAACAGCCCTACTGTGGCATGAAGATCGGTGGTGTATGCCGGAGGGTAATACACCAACGACGCATATATTCAAGCTACCGCTCGGACTTGTGGGGAACATGAAAGCCGACATGCGCTCGTCGGTTGAAAATGAATGGCTCTGCTCGGTACTTCTCGAACAGTACGGGCTCCCCGTGGCAAGAACGCAGATTGCTCACTTTGAAGATCAGAAAGCGCTGGTGGTAGAACGTTTTGACCGAAAATGGTCAGGAAACGGACAATGGATCATTCGTTTACCCCAGGAGGATATGTGTCAGGCCCTGGGCATTTCGCCATTACGAAAATATCAGGCGGACGGCGGGCCAGGTATATCGGAAATTATGGAAGTTCTGAGTAATTCAGACCGTGCTGAGCGTGACAAAGCGCAGTTTTTTATGACGCAGATAGTTTTCTGGATGATGGCCGCAACAGATGGCCACGCTAAAAATTTCAGTATTTCTATTGGGCCACAGGGACGTTATCACCTTACACCACTCTATGATGTGTTGTCGGCATGGCCGGTGATCGGTCATGGGAACAATCAGATATCCTGGCAGAAGTGCAAACTGGCGATGGCCGTACGTGGCAGTAGCAACTATTACCAGATATATCGAATACAACGACGCCACTGGATCAGGCATGGTGAGATAACCGGCCTGAGTAAACAGCAGACAGAGGCGATGATAGAGGAAATCATCGCCAGAACCCCGGGTGTCATTGAACGTGTTAGCGGGCTTCTTCCGGACCAGTTCCCCCAGCAGCTTGCGGAAAGTATTTTTGATGGAATGAGGCAGCAATGCAGGCGCCTGGCTGAGAAATGACAGCCGCAATTTATAGTGTGCATGTTTTCAGAATAGCTGATGTAAGCGTGAGGATTCAGTATGACTGAAGAACAAAAAAGAATAGAGCGGGCTATTGAGTTGGCTTGTCGTTACGGCGGAACCGATGAAATGCATCATCTGCAATGGGTCGTGGATCAGATGGTAAGAGAACTTGCTGGAGAACGTTATGCACAGATTGTAGCAGATGCCACCAGCGGAGAAGATGGGCCTGATACTTACAAATGGAGTGTTGGGATCGCGCCTTAGCATCTGTCAGTCTGGGGATGAAAACGTACTTAACATCCAGCGAATTCCCAGACTTCACATTAAGACTAGAGTAACGGCCGCAATCACGTGAGAGAAAAAAATGGCAATTTTAGCAATCATTGCAGTTATCGCCCTGGGTGGGTACGCCTGCGGGTTTATTAAAGCCCGTGAGCTGAGCGCTTTGCGTAAAGAAATGAAACTATACGTGGATCGCATGGAAGCGGCGGAGCTGGACTTACACGCAATCAGAAGTGTAGCGGAGCACCGGTTGCACGGTGCAGGTAAACAGTTTGCCGACCTTTACAGCCGTATCGACGGTGCAACTGTGACGCTGACACCCGAAGATCAGCTGTTACTGGCAACGATGCCATTTAATATTCAGGATGTAGAAGACATCGTAAACGAGCGCGGTCCAAAGACAATTAGCGGCCGTCCATTCTGGGAAGTTGAGCCAGGCCCGCATGACTATGAATATGGCCCGCAATATCCGTATTTCCCAGACCAGCGCTAGGAAGAGATCAAGATGAGAGAGCCAAGACCCCGCCATACCTTGCAGGTCATTCGAGTGCCTTCTCTGGAGGTTCAGGATCTGGGGCTGACCAGCTTTGATAGCTGGCTTGACGAGAACGGTTATGACAAAACGAATGCCAGAAATAACCGTACCATCTGGGCGAGAGAAGGCGGATGGCATCTGAAACGTTGCAGAAATCTGGAAACTGGCACGGACGATTTCTGGTTTATCGCTTTCGATGGTAAAGGCGGAAAGATATACCCGCTGAAAACCCAAAGAGACTACCGGGCTGCATATCGTAAGCTGGAAGCAGAAGGTTATGCACCTGCGGTCATCGAGCAAATGACCACAGGCGCAGCATATAACCTGGCCTATCCACGTTCCACCCTAAAACAAGCTGAGACGGCCACCAGCGAACCAAAGCGGAAACCTGACGTAGATATCCAGGGTGAGCACTGCGAGCGCGTAGTGACGCAACGTAGTGGCGTGGCACAGGGTAAATTTAAAGCTCTGCTCATCGAGAATTTCGCGGGCCGTTGTGCGGTAACCGGTTGGGTTAATGGCGGTGTCCTGGATGCGGCACACATTGAACATGGAACCCGGTACAATCCGTCTAATGGCATCCTGATGACTCCAACAATGCATGCTCTGTTTGATGCCGATCTTATGGGCATAGATCCGGCCACCCTGACCGTTCATTTTAAGCCAGGCATTGAGCTGGGCGAGCTGTTTGAAGGCCGTAAAATCACACCGCTGGTGTACGATCTGGACTTAGAGCGGCTGGCCGTACGCTGGGCAGGATACCAGGGCCTGGCTCATGAACAATGATGGGTTACAGCCGGGATGTGTGAAAACCCGTCAGTGAAACCTGCATGCGCCATACCTTTAAATTTAAACTCAAGAGCCAGGCTCAAGATAAAACCGAAATGAAAAGGTAAAATCCGGTGCACCAGATCTCTTAGGTTTAATACCTGAGCCGGTATACTGGCAGGCGCAGGCATGTGGGTATTATCCAGTCCATACATCTCCACACAGTGTTAACCGCAACATTTAAAGTTCAATAAGGACGGTTTCAATTTTATGTATAAAACAGCATTAGTGATGATTATCGGGATCCTCGGATGCAGTAAAGCATTTGCAGCCACTGAATTACAGCTCCAGCAAAAACGCGTTATGCAGTTCTGTGCCAACGCCAGTCTTCCATTGTTAGTTGCGGGTACAACGTACGCGAATACGTCTGACAACGGGCGACCAGAAAAAGAAAGATTGGCAATCCTGAAAAATTCAGTTGCAAGCTCGACAGCTTATAAAATGGCATCTCCCGGAGTTCAGATTGCCATGATGAGCGTGGTGGAAGATATTGCCGATCCGAAAGAATTAGCTCTACATCAAAAAGAAGTTAGACGTCTTGGGGCTAGTTATCTTTCCGACAGCGGTGTTTCATGGGCTTCAAAAACTGTTTCACCATTTACAGCCTGGTGTAACTTTAACCGTTTAGAAAGTTAAGGCTGGCAAGGCGGTTCCTGTTCAGGAAAGTTACTTTCCGTGCGGGGACCGTAAGATACAGATAAAGCTTAAGGCCTTTGAATTTCTGGAAAGCATTTGAAAATTTCATTGCGCTTGTCTGATATGAAACAGCCCCTGCATTTCTGCAAAGGCTGAAAGAGTGTGTACGGACTTTGGAAGGAGTGATGATATACGCCTGAGCCATCCCATCACCGCAGACAGGGTAATTAACCCTGACTAAAGCTTTCACCTATTCCGTCGCTCGCAAGCGGCTTTCGCACACTAACGAAGGTATGGCCTTTCGTCGGTGTTAAATTTTTCAAACTTTGCTTACTTTGTCAAGGAAGGTGACCGCAGTAGTAGGCACAACTACTTTAATCTGTATGAATAATAAGGTAGAACCGGCCAGTGAATGAATGCTTTCCCTGAAATCAGGCGGACAACCTTCAGGAATATTGATAGCAAGACTGAATCTCTCGCTGCGGCGATAAACATTTCGCCATAACCCTGAACGAGAGTGGTTCATCCATCATATACAGGAGCGTTACATGCGCAAATTTAAGTACATAATCTGTCACCAGTGCGAAGGCCACGGGACCATGGAAAACCCGGCCTTTGAAAATGGATTCACCCAATCAGAAATGGCTGAGTGGGAGCCAGAAATGCGTGAAAAGTATTTTGCCGGAGCATTTGATGTTCGCTGTGACGTTTGTGCCGGTGACGGTAAGCTCAGCGTACCAAACGTAGCGGCTATGTCTTTTTCAGAACGACGGGTTCTGGCAGCACGGCGGCGTGATGAGCGTCTTCAGGCTGCTGATGAACGGCTGTCCCGCCAGGAACGAGCAATGGGGTACTGAGGTGTTACAGCAAAGATGAAAATGACGAAGCCAAAACCGGTAAGCCGGATGAAAAGACCGTTTATTAGTGAGCTTGCAGAGCTGGGTTTATCGGGTGAAATTCTTTCAATTCGAACTGACGGCATGCAGGGGACGCTCATACCCGATCTTACCGCAGGGGTGAGTGAAGCAGGCCGTGTGAAAACCGGCAACTGGGTAATCTCTGACAAGAGAACCTTCGACCATGTCGTTCTGTGTGTTGAAAGACAAGATGAGAACCATGATGTGTACGTAGGTAAATTCATCCAGTTACATGTAGCCGCTAATAAGAGCCTTAAGATCGTCGAAATGGGCGATGTGAAACTGGTGGCCATAACCAGCTCGATTCCTACCACTTTTAATGGTGGGATAAAGAGATACAAAGGGGTTACGTATGTGTCACTTTCCCAAACAGCTCAAACCACTATCGACTTCCCGAAGCGTATCTACAAAGAGGGCCAGGAATGTACTTCTGTCACCAGTCCTGACCAAGGTCCTTTCGCCCGGGATGTTAGGTTGAATTGCTACGGGCGATGTGTTGTCACCGGCGTAAGGTCCCCCTGGCGTACTGAGGCCGCGCACTTAACGCCACGTCATGAAGAAGGCATTCCCGACGTAACGAACGGAATTTTACTTCGCCGTGATATCCATACACTGTTCGACAATGACCATTGCGCCATAAACCCTGACACTATGAAAATTTACTTCAGCCGGGAGGCCCGGGAGTTGGATGATGATCTCCTGAAATGGCATGGGAATGAGATAGAGACGACACGCATGCAGGTTCCGGTTAACATCGAAAACCTTCGGATACGATGGCAAAAATTTAAGGCTAAGGATCGTCAGCGTAAATAAAGCCATAAGCTGAACCACGGCGAGGATTAGTCTTGTTCACTAAATGACAGCGAGAGATTAAATGCAAACCCAAAAAGATATTACAGTTGGCCAGATCTGGGAAGAAGTGGATCCAAGACTGATCCGGAAAGTGCGAGTTGTTGAGGTGGCCTCGTTAGAAGGGCCCAAAGGCATCCTAATCGAAAACGTGGAGTCTGGTCGTAAGAACTGGGCGTCGTCATCCCGCTTTAATGGAAAGCGTGGAGGGTATCGTCTTATTTCCTGAAGGTTTTGCCAATATGGGAAACTGAAGAGGTTGAAACCATCCCGGTGAGGGAGCATATCTGGTAAAGAAGAGTCTTTAAAAAGGTTTTACGCGACCTGGGATAATAAACGGGAAAACGATACCCAAAAAAAGAATACAGCGATGATAACGATAAGGAATGGTAAGGGCTTCAATATTTTGAGAAATGACCTGGCTTCCTTTGCATCTGCATTTCTAATCAAACTGTCCACATAGGGATCACAGCTCTTAGGTTCTGAATTTTTCATATGTTCTGTACCTGAAATTGATTCCGTATGAGAAAAGGCCACCGAAGTGGCCTCTATCAAAACTGGTGGCAAAAGTTAGATCAGGAAATCATCAAGACTTTTACCGGCTGCAATTTGTTCTGCCAGAGCTTTGGGGGTACGGCCCTGTCCAGTCCACGTTTTTGTTTCGCCATTTTCATCAGTAAATGAGTATTTGGCCGGGCGTGGTTCACGGCTTTTCTTGGTAGCCGTAGATTTGGCCTGGAATGAGCCAAGCAGCTCTTCCGGGTTGATACCATCTTCTTCCATTAACTTACGCAGGGCGTCAAGTTTCTCCTGACGAGCTTGCAGTTCGGCAGCTTTGGATGATTCTTCCTGACGACGCTCATCAACAATGACATTAAGCTTTTCGAGGATTTCCTCAAGTACTTCTAAAGGCAGCTCGCGGCCCTGGGCGCGAAGAGTACGAATATTGTTTAACGATTTGAGTGCTTCAGACATACGACCTCACTTTCTAATTCTTTGATAAGGATTTACTTAATCATAATACACTCTATAAGGAAAAAGATGCCAGCTTTATGTCTTCAGGTACAAAGATATCTTGCTAAGAATACTCCTTATCTTCCTTGTGCAGACTGTTTCGTGCTTTCGATGTTGTTCATGAGTCTTAAAATCTGCTCACTGTTTAGGGTACTCATGCTGTAAATCATCAAGAAGGAAGCGCAGAACAACATAAGCAATCGGAAAAGGAAACCATGCCAGTGACAGGCCATATATGGCGGAGATAAACATAGGGTAATTTAACTCACTTACAAAATTCGCTTCATTGTATTGTTGAATCGAAATGGCAGAAGCAAAAATTATAATTAAAGTAAGAAAAATCCACTCTAGCCATCTCTTTTTATAACAAGCATAAGCGAAAGCTGTAGGGTAAAAAATAAAGCAAAAAATTCCAGCTGCAATTACGTTCATAAAAGTAACTTTCCTGATAGCGCAGTTATTTTTCGAATGCAGCATCATGAACAACTGCCATAACATTGATGATTGGCTTTCTTTTTCTGAAGAACCTTCCGCGCGGCAAAGTTTCTCCCGCTTTGAGACGATAAAGCCAGAAAACATAAGCCGGAGGAACATTGCTGTCAAAAATATCTGAACAAGTTTGAACTGTGATGCCTACTGTATTGTCTTTCCTCATCTCTTTAAAAGTGCCTTGCAATGCAGCGGATAACGTCATTTTTAAGAAACCTTTTTCTGTTTGAACGGATAGACTTGACTTAGCTGGCTTGACTGTAATGTTTGCCACTAAAGATCCCTCGTTCTGAGGATGCAGGCACTACAAAGTTACCGTCAGGTCTAATCATACGAGTTTGGATGAAATTTTTGCCGGATTTGGTTTTTTCAACCTGGTGCTCGATCTTCCATTCTTCTTTGACGGGACCGGATGACAAATGAACTAGAACCGGTACTTTTTTACGTGTTCTATCCAGAACAATACAATTTGATTTATCCGTATCAACGCTTCCCTGAAGAGTATTCAAAGAGCAATTATCATATCCCTCAACCGGAACTGCATTACCTTGGATATCAATTTTGAATCCTCCAGCTATTACAATTTCGGGTGCATTATCATTTAAAGTCTCGTCATAGGCAGCATCAACTACATCGCAAGCAGTAAGAGTAAGTGACGATGCCACAGCAAGACACAATAAAGAAAATCTGTTTTTGAGCATATTTGAGACCTTTTATAAAAATAAAATAACAGGAGAATTGTATCATTAACAGTCTAGTTCTAACGACTACCACTTTTAAGTATGTATTGAGCCAGTTTTATATTCAGGCACACCATATTGCACTCTAGGGAAGGTGCGAATAAGCAGGTCATTTCTTCCCAAGCTGACTCGCTGATTAAAATTTCGCGGATCTGGGCCGATTTTTTTCCCGCAAACACATCGAATCAGCCTATTTAGGCTATTTTTTCCACCATTTCTGGCGTTATTTCCGGTTTTTACTGAGATCTCTCCCACTGACGTATCATTTGGTCCACCCGAAACAGGTTGGCCAGGGTGAATAACATCGCCAGTTGGTTATCGTTTTTCAGCAGCCCCTTGTATCTGGCTTTCACGAAGCCGAACTGCCGCTTGATGATGCGAAACGGGTGCTCCACCCTGGCACGGATGCTGGCTTTCATGTATTCGATGTTGATGGCCGTTTTGTTCTTGCGCGGATGCTGCTTCAAGGTTTTTACCCTGCCGGGACGCTCGGCGATCAGCCAGTCCACATCCACCTCGGCCAGCTCCTCGCGCTGTGGCGCTCCTTGGTAGCCGGCATCGGCTGAGACAAATTGCTCCTCTCCATGAAGCAGATTACCCAGCTGATTGAGGTCATGCTCGTTGGCCGCGGTGGTGACCAGGCTGTGGGTCAGGCCACTCTTGGCATCGACACCAATGTGGGCCTTCATGCCAAAGTGCCACTGATTGCCTTTCTTGGTCTGATGCATCTCCGGATCGCGTTGCTGCTCTTTGTTCTTGGTAGAGCTGGGTGCCTCAATGATGGTGGCATCCACCAAAGTGCCTTGGGTCATCATGACGCCTGCTTCGGCCAGCCAGCGATTGATGGTCTTGAACAATTGACGGGCCAGTTGATGCTGCTCGAGCAGGTGGCGGAAATTCATGATGGTGGTGCGATCCGGCAGGGCGCTATCCAGGGATAATCGGGCAAACAGGCGCATGGAGGCGATTTCGTACAGGGCATCTTCCATGGCACCGTCGCTCAGGTTGTACCAATGCTGCATGCAGTGAATACGCAGCATGGTCTCCAGCGGATAGGGCCGTCGGCCATTGCCCGCCTTGGGATAAAACGGCTCGATGACAGCGGTCATATTCTGCCATGGCAGAATCTGCTCCATGCGGGAGAGGAAAATCTCTTTTCGGGTCTGACGGCGCTTAGTGCTGAATTCACTATCGGCGAAGGTGAGTTGATGGCTCATGATGTCCCTCTGGGATGCGCTCCGGATGAATATGATGATCTCATATCAGGAACTTGTTCGCACCTTCCCTAGCTCTTTCATCATCCTAGAAGAACTCTTAATTAAGTATTCTTCAAGTGGGCCAGCATATGCCCCTGATGTCACGATCGTTAGTTGCGTAAGAGGATGAGTCAAACTCTCAATGCCCTTCAGGATGTCATTCTGGACAGCAGCAATATAAACAGGCGAAGCCGCAATCAAATATTCATCATTCGGACTGGACTGCATTAACTGGCTTATAGTTGCGCAACGGTTATGCTTTCCTAGTGATTTTGTGATGGCTTTCCACCAGAGATCATGCCTGAATGGTACTTGATGAAATGTCGCCTCGTAAGAGGGCACCCGATCTCGACTATTTAAAAACCCCATCCCGGCAGAGATTATCCACAACTCCAGATTTCTGGTTGAGTTTAAAATTTCCTTTGCCGTAGACCAGTGATTACCTGAATACAAGGACAATGCCGGTACCGCCTGATTACTTCTGGCGTCGTCTACAATGTTACTCCAGGCATATGCTGCGTCGTCCGGGGTTTGTTTTGGATCTATGTCCAATGTCGGCCAGACGTGGCCCTGATGATTCTTGCCCTTTGTACAGGAAGTGATTAAGTGTACTGAGCGTTCAGAGAACATTATCTTCCTTACATACCCATAGAACAGCTTTCTAAGAACGGTGGGCTCGCCTGAAAATTACAAATCAGCCCCTTTCACGGCATCATTTTGATTCTTCGCGTCTGCCCCCAGTAAGATGACCGGTTTTCTGCATGACAGTGTTATTCCTAACAAACGCAACACAAAACCACGCCAGCCAGAGCAAATTTTTTCATTTGCTGCGTAAAGCCTATTGTTTTCTCTTTTAAGCTTCGCCCACTCGTTACAGAGGGTAACATCATCAAGCGCTGTTATATGCTTCGCCTCACCTTCGACGATAACGGTATGGATACCGTATGCTGTAAATCTCATACTATTTTCCAGAACCCAGTTGCGGTATTCGTTGAGTCCACCTTCGGAACCGGTAGCTCTGCGCCACATTTCAATTTGCTTGTGTGATGGGTCAAGTGTACTTGTCATTGAAGCCTCGTCTCAGCGATAACGCTTGAAATAGCCCGCTTTGGTCAAAATGAAATTAGCCATCTGACTGGCGATTTGATTGTATCTTACTCATAGTGCCCAACCTATAGGTTAAAAAGGGGCATTTTCGCTTTATAGCGTGTTCAACATCATCAATCATCCCAAGAAAGGCTGGCTTATTAAGCCGGTCCATCATTTTCTGTATATCTCTCATCAATTTTTATATCCGGCCTGAAGTGCACCGTTCAAGCACACCGATCAGGCAGTTAGTCACTAGTTAACTCTTTACTAGAGACTAAATTCCATTGATTTACGTGACAACGTCACGTCATTAAGGTTTGCAAATGCCTAATTTTCATACTATGGGATTTAATTAGGAGTAAATCCCACAGGTTTACATAAAGCTGACATTTAAAAGTGTTAAAAATCAATCAGATAGAAAGAAAAGGCTCTCCGGAAGAACTCTTCTCATTATTTCGCCGCCCGGGGTTATTGCTGACAGATCTGAAAGTGCTAATATGTTAGTCATTAGTAATTAGTAAAGCCTTTACTAAACGCGTTTCTACGTAAATTCTATTGGTTTTAGAGGGTCCTACTGTCCGAAGACAATAAAGTTGTACACAAAGCACTAAAGTTGTAACCATTCTCAAAAAACGACGCTAATGTTGTATGCTTACTGAATGTGTGGTTATAGGGTTGGAGACTATAAAATGCACATATAGGTACGTATCAATGTCGTTTTTTGGGTACGATCATGGGTAGGGGTAGGCGTCTCAAATCCTATTTGGATTATGAAAATGCGCTAGGTGACGGCATAGGAGTGGGCTATGGCCAAAGTTATCAGCCCTGGCTTAGAGCTCAGGACGTTAAATCCCGTGGAAACCGTTCGATAGTCTTTGGCCTTAAGACGTTTCGAAACCATCATCATGGGGTTTGAGGGCCAATGATGTAAAAAACCACGCTAAGGAGATAATTCATTGTTTAAATTGAGATTTAACGGCCTCAATTCCCCCTTCATAATATCCTCCGGTAGTGTGAACGTATAATGTCCCAGCATGTTGATATGACCGTGCATCAGAGGCGAAAGCCGCGCGATATGTTCATCCTCTGGCCCTTCCCCGATGCTGCGCAGGTGCGACAAGGCTTCCTGCATATAAAGCGTATTCCACAGCACCACTGCGTTTGTCACCAGACCCAGCGCACCCAACTGATCTTCCTGCCCCTCGCGGTAACGTTTTCTGATCTCGCCACGCTGACCGTAGCAGATGGCTCTTGCAACGGCATGGCGGCCTTCACCCCGGTTCAACTGTGTTAGGATCCGGCGACGATAGTCCTCATCATCAATATAGTTGAGAAGATACAGTGTCTTGTTAACTCTTCCGACCTCCATTATTGCCTGAGCAAGCCCTGACGGTCGGGTACTTCTCAATAGCGATCGAATGAGTTCTGACGCATGAATAGTGCCCAGCTTCAGCGAACCGGCAACCCGCATCATCTCATCCCAGTGGCTTTCGATTTTAGAAAGGTCAACACAACCCCGCGCCAGTTTGTCCAACGCCCCGTAATTCGCTGCTTTGTCGGCCCGCCAGAACACAGCCTCACCCGCATCCGCCAGACGAGGTGAAAATTGGTATCCCAGTAGCCAGAACAGGCCAAAGATAATGTCACTGGTACCTGCTGTGTCCGTCATGATTTCAACCGGGTTTAGTCCCGTTTGTTGCTCAAGTAGCCCTTCCAGCACAAAGATGGAATCCCGCAGTGTTCCAGGAATCACTATGCCATGAAAACCCGAATATTGGTCAGAGACAAAGTTGTACCAGGTGATGCCGCGCCCTGAACCAAAGTATTTTCTGTTGGGGCCAGAATTCACCGTTTTCACTGGCGTGACAAAACGCATACCATCAGCGGAGGCTACCTCCCCGCCCCCCAGTATCCTGCCAACGCTAACGAGGACTGAAAATCAACCAGCCGCGCATTGGCGCTAACCAGCGTTTCTGCTCGGATGTAGTTCTGTTTCACCCAGCTCAGACGATGGCGAGTCAGTGCAGGGATATTGTGCTTGATCAGCGGCTCATGTCCGATATTGCAGGCCTCAGCCAGCATCACCGCACACAGGCTTATATGCAGATCCTGCGCACGGGCACCTGACTCGCTGACATGGCTGAATTCACGGGTGAAGCCAGTTCTGGCGTCAATCTCGAGCAACAGTTCTGTCAGGTCAACGGGTGGAAGCAATTGTCTGACTCGGCTGCTCAGTTGTATCAGCGCCGGTGGTTCATCCAATTTATCCAGGCTGCTGATGGTCAGCGAAGGATGTTTACCTTCATTGCAGATGTCCACGGCGGTATTGCGATCAAAACGTGATGCCACCGTTTTCCAGGTTTCATCTAACTGAGCGGCCAATTGCTCCGATGCTTTACTGCCATTAGTGGGGTGACCCAATGCCCGGCAGACTGGAACCCGCTGCGCCTGCCATTCCTCCCCCTGAAGAAGTTTTTGGCGCGGATCACCCCAACGATCGCTGTTTTCCAACCAGATGTCACGACGGCGTAGCGCATCCTGAAGTCGCTCCAGCAGACACAACGAGTAACCTGCTCGCTGTATCCGACCGTCAGCATCGTACACCAGGCGTTTCCAAGGGCCTGAAATGATATGTTCAGGTGCATCGTCCAGGATCCGTTTTTTCGAGCCGTTTAGCTCTGCCAGGTAATGGATGGCAGCCAAGGTATGTTCACCGTCTGGGGCCGCACGGAAGTGCAGATCGCGCAGTAGTGCGGGCAAAAAACGCCTTACCCGTCCGTATTGCTCCACCATTTCATCCTGAAAGTTTGTATCCTGGGGGCGGGCCAGTTCATTCACTTTTTCCACGGACTCTGCCAGTCTGGCGACAGACACACTGCTGAATATGGTCTTTCGCAGCAAATCATCGGCGGTATCTTCATCAAGTAAAAGTGCGCATGCCCGCGCCAGCAGCAACGCCGCGCGGTCAAGATCCTTGAGCGTCCTAAGTCGCTTTTTCTGCCCGGTTTTCTTCGCCTCCCGGGTAATATTGAGGATCAGCATATCCAGCACGTCAACGGCCTCGTCCAGCGCCGAGATTTCTTGCGCTTTCACGAATGCGGTAAGGATCGCCAGCCGCCGTTCTTCTGGCATTCTGCTGATATATTTCACCGATGCCATTCCGGCATAGCGTGCCAGATTGCGGAGCTGTATGGCGGGCAGCCCAGTGAAATTCAGACAGGAAAACTCCAGGCTGCGCAGGCGAGTGTAACGTTCAAGTGCTTCAGTGAACGCGGGGCCGCTGATAGTGACAGGGCCTCTTTTTAGGTGCTCCATCACTGAGAGTCGCTGTCCTTCGGGGATTTCAAGTAACCCAGCCAGTTGTGCGGTCTGCCAACGGTTTGGCAGCGCGGCCAATTTTCGCCACAAGCGGCGGGTCGCACGCTCACGGATTTCACCAATGACTCTCGTCAGGGTGGATGCGGCTGGCAACAACACTTTATTTTGAAGCAACCACGCGGTGGCAAAATCGAACATCAGTCCGGGGCGTTCATTACTGAGCCATGCACGGGTATACAGCAATCGCTTCAGTCTGAACGACCACGGGAAATCACCGAAATCATGATAGCTATAGTGCTGCCTGATAAGCCCGTGGTGCTCCCAACGTGTGTTTTCCCTTTGAGCATAGCGGGAAATGATCTCTGGATAGCGGATGTTAAGTTGCCTTGCGACATAAAACTGGACACCGGGCGGTATTTGCATGAGATCGGACAAGAAGGTTCCCAGAAAGCGGGCAGTTGTGAGTTGAAGGGCAATTCCCAACCGGTTATGCCTGCCCCTACGCAGGTTGATGAAAGGGCACTGTTGCAAAGTTAGCGATGAGGCAGCCTTTTGTCTTATTCAAAGGCCTTACATTTCAAAAACTCTGCTTACCAGGCGCATTTCGCCCAGGGGATCACCATAATAAAATGCTGAGGCCTGGCCTTTGCGTAGTGCACGCATCACCTCAATACCTTTGATGGTGGCGTAAGCCGTCTTCATGGATTTAAATCCCAGCGTGGCGCCGATTATCCGTTTCAGTTTGCCATGATCGCATTCAATCACGTTGTTCCGGTACTTAATCTGTCGGTGTTCAACGTCAGACGGGCACCGGCCTTCGCGTTTGAGCAGAGCAAGCGCGCGACCATAGGCGGGCGCTTTATCCGTGTTGATGAATCGCGGGATCTGCCACTTCTTCACGTTGTTGAGGATTTTACCCAGAAACCGGTATGCAGCTTTGCTGTTACGACGGGAGGAGAGATAAAAATCGACAGTGCGGCCCCGGCTGTCGACGGCCCGGTACAGATACGCCCAGCGGCCATTGACCTTCACGTAGGTTTCATCCATGTGCCACGGGCAAAGATCGGAAGGGTTACGCCAGTACCAGCGCAGCCGTTTTTCCATTTCAGGCGCATAACGCTGAACCCAGCGGTAAATCGTGGAGTGATCGACATTCACTCCGCGTTCAGCCAGCATCTCCTGCAGCTCACGGTAACTGATGCCGTATTTGCAGTACCAGCGTACGGCCCACAGAATGATGTCACGCTGAAAATGCCGGCCTTTGAATGGGTTCATGTGCAGCTCCATCAGCAAAAAGGGGATGATAAGTTTATCACCACCGACTATTTGCAACAGTGCCGGCCGAATGTCTGCAGCTCGGTGAATCGGACTTTACGCATGGAGATCTCCTCAGAGGACATAATTAGTATGTCGGAGGATCTCTAAAAGTGAATGGTTCGTTTTGCAGGGATACTTACATGGGGAAACAAGATGAAACTTGAATATATACAGATAAATTAGTGGTCTGGGCGTTCTCGTCAGAAGCAAACAGCCTGCTTGCAAAAACAAGCGCTGGCAATGGCTTGGCAGGGCCGAGGTTGCCCGGGAGGTATAATTTTCCATTCGGACCAGGGAACCCAATATTGCAGCCTGCCGTACCGGATTCTGGCCGCTCAATATGGAATGATGCTCAGCATGAGCCGCAGCGGGAACTGCTGGGATAATGCTTTGCAGAATGACTGTTCCGCAGTCTGAAATCGGAGTGGATACCACGGGGTGGTTATCGGGACAGGACTGAAGCTGCTGGCGATATTGTTCAGTATCAAGGGGTGAGTCCCGAGAGGCGAGACAAGTCAAGGGCGCAGGCTGCGATGCGCAGCACGACATAGCCGGTATTTCCCTGCGGTGCCCCACAAGTATCAATGAAAGCCTCCAACGCGAGCCATTCGCGAGAGCCTTGAGTCCACGCTAAATCTATCTTATCTGCGCAGGGCAGAATGTGAAGACGGCCGCCCTGGCTCTTGCCCCAGCCAGGCGCACGAGGCGGTGGAAAGGGGAGGGGATGTTGTCTATATGGCTCTGCTGTAGTGAGCGGGTTGCGCTCCGACAGCGGTCCTGATCAATCGTCACCCTTTCTCGGCCCTTGAATGTTCCTCGCTCGCAACGAGCCTCCTTTTCGCCAATCCATCGACAATCACCGCGAGCCCCAGCTCGAACACTGCGTCCGGACCGGCTTCGTCGAAGGTGTCTATCACGGCCCGCAACAACGGAGCCTGTTCAATGGTGCCGCCGCGCTCACCGGCATCGCTGTCGCCGGCCTGCTCCTCAAGCACGGCCCCAACAGTGAAGTAGCTGATTGTCATCAGCGCATTGACGGCGTCCCAAGCCGAAAAACCCGCCTCGCAGAGGAAGCGAAGCTGCGCGTCGACCACTTCCATCTGCGGTGCGCCCGGTCTCGTGCCAGCATGGATACGCGCGCCATCGCGATAAGCGAGCAGCGCCTGCCTGAAGCTGCGGGCATTCCCGATCAGAAATGAGCGCCAGTCGTCGTCGACTCTCGGCACCGAATGCGTATGATTCTCCGCCAGCATGGCTTCGGCCAGTGCGTCGAGCAGCGCCCGTTTGTTCCTGAAGTGCCAGTATAACGCCGGCTGCTGAACCCCCAACCGTTTAGCCAGTTTGCGTGTCGTCAGAGCCTCTACGCCGACCTCATTCAACAGGTCCAGGGCGACACGGATAACTGTATTAGGCTGCAACTTTATCATGCTTGACACTTTATCACTGATAAACATAATATGTCCACCAACTTATCAGTGATAAAGGATCCGTGAGTTCTATCGGACCAGCGGAGGCTGGTCCGGAGGCCAGCGGAGGCTGGTCCGGAGGCCAGACGTGAAACCCAACAGACCCCTGATCGTAATACTGTGCACTGTCGCGCTCGACGCTGTCGGCATCGGCCTGATTATGCCGGTGCTGCCGGGCCTCCTGCGAGATCTGGTTCACTCGAACGACGTCACCGCCCACTATGGCATTTTGCTGGCGCTGTATGCGTTGATGCAATTTGCCTGCGCGCCTGTGCTGGGTGCGCTATCGGATCGTTTCGGCCGGCGGCCGGTCTTGCTCGTCTCGCTGTCCGGCGCCGCTATCGACTACGCCATCATGGCGACGGCGCCTTTCCTTTGGGTTCTCTATATCGGGCGCATCGTGGCCGGCATCACCAGGGCGACTGGTGCGGTAGCCGGCGCCTATATTGCCGATATCACAGATGGGGATGAGCGCGCGCGGTACTTCGGCTTCATGAGCGCCTGTTTCGGGTTCGGGATGGTCGCGGGACCTGTGCTCGGTGGGCTGATGAGCAGTTTCTCCCCCATGCTCCGTTCTTCGCCGCAGCAGCCTTGAATGGCCTCAATTTCCTGATGGGCATTTTCCTTTTGCCGGAGTCGCACAAAGGCGAACGTCGACCATTACGCCGGGAGGCTCTCAACCCGCTCGCTTCGTTCCGGTGGGTCCGGGGCATGACCGTCATCGCCGCCCTGATGGCTGTCTTCTTCATCATGCAACTCGTCGGACAGGCGCCGGCCACGCTTTGGGTCATCTTCGGCGAGGATCGCTTTCATTGGGACACGAGCTTGATCGGCATTTCGCTTGCCGCATTTGGTATTCTACATTCACTCGCCCAGGCAATGATCACCGGCCCTGTAACCACCAGGCTCGGCGAAAGGCGGGCACTCATGCTCGGAATGATTGCCGACGGCGCAGGCTACATCCTGCTTGCCTTGGCGACAAGGGGATGGATGGCGTTCCCGATTATGGTCCTGCTTGCTTCGGGTGGCATCGGAATGCCGGCGCTGCAAGCAGTGTTGTCCAGCAGGTAGATGAGGAACGTCAGGGGCAGCTTCAAGGATCTCTTGCGGCGCTCACCAGCCTGACCTCGATCGTCGGGCCCCCTCTTCACGGCGATCTATGCGGCCTCTATAACAACGTGGAACGGGTGGGCATGGATTGCAGGTGCCGCCCTCTACTTGCTCTGCCTGCCGGCGCTGCGTCGCGGGTTTTGGAGCGGCGTAGGGCAACGAGCCGATCGCTGATCGTGGGAACGATAGGCCTATGCCATGCGGGTCAAGGCGACTTCCGGCTACCCGTCTTTCAATCACAACAAGTACAGCAATATTAGGACTGCTTTTCGCTCACAGCGGACCTCTAACCCAGCCATCTTGTCCGCTTCGTTCTAAGAACAGACATCCCTCACTTCAGAATGTGTAGTCAACGGGGGACAGGACAATACGAATGTTCCACTAAAAAATACAGATGAGATAATTATTTACACCAAATTTTGGAGATTTATCGTTGTATCAGGTATTAAAAGTACAATTTAAATCTATTATATCTCGCAATAAGCCTGACATGTAGGTTTCTACAAATTCTCTAATTACGTTATTGACATATGAGCATTTGAAGGCGTAACCTTCAATCACTGTATGTAGATGTGTCTTCCCCTGTTGAGGTGGCTGATACAGCATTTCTACTTGCCATTAAACCAGTCTTTCATGTAATCCTATGTAAAATAGTCTGGTTAATTTATTTTACATACGGGTATCAGTGATGAATGAACTCAGTATTGTTAGTGGTAAATTGCAACTGTTGTCGATCATAGGTGACCCGATCGCTCAGGTCAGCGCTCCACTCATGATAAATGCCGCCATCCTTGAAAAACAAATCCCCGACACTTTGATGGTCCCTCTCCATATAAACTCTGTAGGTCTGCAAACCGCTGTCAATGGTCTGAAATGTATTCAGAATTTTCGTGGTGCCATTATAACGATGCCTCACAAACAACATGCGCTTTCATTAATTGATTCAGCCAGTGAATCTGCTATGGCAATCGGAGGATGCAACGTCATCAGGAGGAATGCTCAGGGCCAACTACATGGGGATATGCTCGATGGTGAAGGTTTCGTATCGAGCCTTTTGAAAAGAGGCTTCGATGTGACAGGTAAAAGAGTCTATCTAGCTGGAACAGGCGGTGCTGGCTCAGCTATTGCTTATGCTATGGCCGCCAAACAGGTTGGAGAATTAATTGGCACTGTTGCAAATAGTCGGTGGTGATAAACTTATCATCCCCTTTTGCTGATGGAGCTGTACATGAACCCATTCAAAGGCCGGCATTTTCAGCGTGACATCATTCTGTGGGCCGTACGCTGGTACTGCAAATACGGCATCAGTTACCGTGAGCTGCAGGAGATGCTGGCTGAACGCGGAGTGAATGTCGATCACTCCACGATTTACCGCTGGGTTCAGCGTTATGCGCCTGAAATGGAAAAACGGCTGCGCTGGTACTGGCGTAACCCTTCCGATCTTTGCCCGTGGCACATGGATGAAACCTACGTGAAGGTCAATGGCCGCTGGGCGTATCTGTACCGGGCCGTCGACAGCCGGGGCCGCACTGTCGATTTTTATCTATCCTCCCGTCGTAACAGCAAAGCTGCATACCGGTTTCTGGGTAAAATCCTCAACAACGTGAAGAAGTGGCAGATCCCGCGATTCATCAACACGGATAAAGCGCCCGCCTATGGTCGCGCGCTTGCTCTGCTCAAACGCGAAGGCCGGTGCCCGTCTGACGTTGAACACCGACAGATTAAGTACCGGAACAACGTGATTGAATGCGATCATGGCAAACTGAAACGGATAATCGGCGCCACGCTGGGATTTAAATCCATGAAGACGGCTTACGCCACCATCAAAGGTATTGAGGTGATGCGTGCACTACGCAAAGGCCAGGCCTCAGCATTTTATTATGGTGATCCCCTGGGCGAAATGCGCCTGGTAAGCAGAGTTTTTGAAATGTAAGGCCTTTGAATAAGACAAAAGGCTGCCTCATCGCTAACTTTGCAACAGTGCCCAAAAAATTAACTACCTGAGGAAAATTGATCCTTTTGTGTTTGAAGAACTGTTGCTGGAAGGATTTGAAGCGCATGGCTTCAGAACCATCAGAAACAAACGCTATACCGGCGATGGAGGCATTGACGGCCAGGTAATAATAGGAAAATATCGCTATCTTATTCAGGCTAAACGCTATCGCGGCCATATTGCTTTACAGCACGTACAGGAGTTCGAGAAGTTGCTTAAACGTCATAACTGTCGCGGTCTGTTTTGCCATACCGGGAAAACCGGCGCAGGTTCAAAATCTGTCAGTATTGCCAGTGAACGGATGGAGATTATCAGCGGCCAGCGCCTGATAGATTTGCTCACGCCCGGCAGCTCCTTCACTATCGCAACCGCCCCGCAGACGATGATGAAGCGTACCGCAGCAACACTAGAAACGAGCACCATTGTTAAAGATGCCGGTAAAGAAAATCGATACCATGAGAGTTAATTAAATGAAGTCAGTAACTATAGAAGCAAAAACATTTGCTGAAATGTTAGGAATAACAGAAGGTGAGTTAATCTTTGCCATTAAGAAAACTGGCACATTCAAAAACAAGACCATCCCACAACCTCATGAGCCACATAAATCAAATAATAGATTTTTATATTCAGACGTAATGAGGTTTATAGAATCACTAAAAGACAAAGAGAACCGGTAATGACTCCAACTTACTGATAGTGTTTTATGTTCAGATAATGCCCGATGACCTTGTCATGCAGCTCCACCGATTTTGAGAACGACAGTGACTTCCGTCCCAGCCTTGCCAGATGTTGTCTCAGATTCAGGTTATGTCGCTCAATGCGCTGAGTGTAACGCTTGCTGATAACGTGCAGCTTTCCCTTCAGGCGGGGTTCATACAGCGGCCAGCCATCCGTCATCCATACCACGACCTCAAAGGCCGACAGCAGGCCCAGAAGACGCTCCAGCGTGGCCAACGTGCGTTACCTAACAATAAACCTGTTTAAATATCCAGATAAAAACATTCAATCTGGGTCAAATGAGTGATACAGTTTCACCCATAAGACCCAATGGAGGCAATATGTCTGAATTTGAATTACTGGCGCAGGATCTGCTTGAGAAAGCAGAAGCGGAAGAACAACTGCGACAGGAAAATGATAAAAAGCTGCTCGGGCAGGTGCTGGAAATCTATGACCAGAAGTACGTGGCTGAACTGCTTAGAAAAGTTGGTAAAAATGAGTGGAGTCGCGAGACTCTTAATCGCTGGATTAATGGTAAGTGCTCACCTAAGACGCTGACGTTAGCCGAAGAGGAACTTCTACGAAAAATGCTTCCGGAAGCGCCTGCACATCACCCTGACTATGCCTTCCGGTTTATTGACCTGTTTGCTGGGATTGGAGGTATACGGAAGGGCTTCGAAACCATCGGTGGCCAGTGCGTTTTTACCAGTGAATGGAATAAAGAGGCTGTGCGCACATATAAAGCTAACTGGTTTAACGATGCTCAGGAACACACTTTCAATCTCGATATTCGTGAAGTCACGCTCAGTGATAAACCTGAAGTACCTGAAAACGATGCCTATGCTTACATTAATGAGCATGTGCCGGATCATGATGTACTTCTAGCAGGTTTCCCCTGTCAACCGTTTAGCCTTGCGGGCGTAAGCAAGAAAAACTCGCTCGGGCGCGCGCATGGTTTCGAATGTGAGGCTCAGGGAACGCTTTTCTTCGATGTGGCGCGTATTATCCGCGCAAAAAAACCTGCCATCTTTGTTCTTGAAAACGTTAAAAACCTGAAGAGCCATGACAAGGGTAAAACCTTTAAAGTCATCATGGATACCCTCGACGAACTGGGCTATGAAGTTGCGGATGCAGCTGAGATGGGCAAAAACGATCCTAAAGTTATCGACGGAAAGCACTTTTTACCTCAGCACCGAGAACGTATCGTTTTGGTCGGTTTCCGCCGTGATCTGAACATTCACCAGGGCTTTACCCTGCGCGATATTAGTCGTTTTTATCCGGAACAGCGTCCGTCATTTGGCGAACTGCTGGAACCCGTGGTTGACAGCAAATATATACTGACGCCGAAACTCTGGGAGTATCTCTATAACTACGCCAAAAAGCACGCAGCTAAGGGTAACGGATTCGGTTTTGGCCTCGTTAATCCTGAAAATAAAGAAAGCATTGCCCGTACGCTTTCTGCTCGCTATCACAAAGACGGGTCTGAAATTCTGATAGACCGTGGCTGGGATATGGCCACAGGTGAAACAGACTTCGCGAACGAAGAAAATCAGGCGCATCGGCCCCGCAGGCTGACTCCGCGAGAGTGCGCGCGCCTTATGGGTTTTGAAAAAGTAGATGGCAGGCCTTTTCGCATTCCTGTGTCAGACACTCAGTCGTACAGGCAGTTCGGTAACTCCGTAGTGGTGCCCGTGTTTGAAGCCGTAGCCAAACTGCTTGAACCTTATATCCTGAAAGCGGTTAATGCCGATTCGTGCAAGGTTGAACGAATCTGATCGCTCCTCCCGGTATTTATGCCGGGAGATAATCTATGGAATATCTGCGTAAAGCCCTGTCAGCTCAGCAATAAACGCACCTAGCGTCATTAGCTCAGCTCTCACCGCCTCCGGGTATTTTTTGTGCAGAGATGATGGCACGACCAATCTGACACCCGACTCCCGCATCTCCCGATATTGAGCCAGAGAAACTCCCTCCTGGAGTGTAAACAGATGCACCTGATGAATTTTATCGGCCTCATTCAGTATCTGACGCCAGCGATCCTTACAGGTAGTCTTGACTGCCAGCATGCGCAGATTTTCTACGGGAAACTCAGTATCGTGGTAAGCCCCTGCGGAAGGGAAAAGGAAATCGGGTTTTTTATTACCTTCTGTGATGGCCTGCGTCGCAAAGTGTCGCAGGCCGTGCTCAATGAATAGATGCTCCAGGTGCAGTTCCAGCGACTTCCCGGCTCTGGATTTACGGCGATTGCTGACAGAATTGGCCAGCGCAATAAATTCATCCACAGAGCCAAATCCTTTCCGGATGATATCCAGAACATGCAGTTCCTCAACCAATAGAAATATGTCGTACTCCACGCGCCGGCGGTCAAGAAGTTGCTCATCCGGATCAAGGGAATTTTTCACATAATGGCTGGCTGCATACTGAATAATTTCACTTCCCGACGGAAAGCGCAGGTGCCAGTCTTCAGGTAGAATATATTTATGATTTACTGGCGCTTGCTGTAGAGATAGTCCGCCTAGAATCTGTCCTGCGGGGCCGGATATAAGCGCTCCGGGTATAACTTCACCAATAGCGGTCTCAATGACGTCCTCTTCATCAGTGCTGGCGCATACCCAAATATTTACTTCCTTACAGTCCCCCCCTTGCTCATCAAGCTTGAAAGCCAGGAGCGTCAGAGCCCCTGTATTTTCAGGATCCTGAAGTGGGCTGCCTCTACCCCAGCGGGTAATCCTTTTTTCATTCCGGGTTTTACCAAAATGACGGCTGTTATAATAAATTGCCCTGGCTTCGCTGTCAGGGCAATCATGCGATGACACATGTGCGGTGAGAAAAACCGAAGGGTTCAGTTCACGGGTATGGTTGATAGACGGAAAGAGTTTTTCAACGATACCTGAAGGGATATAAAGCCCTACCTGGTGACCACCTGTTGCGCCGGTATCGTTGGCGGAAAGGCGTTTGATGTAGACGAAGTAATTCTCACATGCGATCTCAAGTAGCCAGTTGTGGAAAACCGACATAAGCATCCCCTGTTACCCTGAAACTCTACTCACCATTTTTTCATGATTATATACAAACAGTGTCATTTTCAGAAGACGACTGCACCAGTTGATTGGGCGTAATGGCTGTTGTGCAGCCAGCTCCTGACAGTTCAATATCAGAAGTGATCTGCACCAATCTCGACTATGCTCAATACTCGTGTGCACCAAAGCGAGGTGAGCATGGCGACGGAGGCTCTGTTGCAAAGATTGGCGGCAGTCAGAGGTAGGCTGTCGCTCTGCGCCGATCAGGCGGCTGCTGCGAAATGGTGGTTGAGCATGCCCATGGCCTCCGTCAGCGCCGAGGGCCCAATGCCAAAAGCTCTCTCCACAAGGCGCACCTCGCCCCTGATGCCGGGCTGCAGGCACCAGGGGCGAGCCTGTCCTTTGCGCAGGGCTCGCATGACTTCGAATCCCTTGATCGTGGCATAGGCCGTGGGGATCGATTTGAAACCGCGCACCGGCTTGATCAGTATCTTGAGCTTTCCGTGATCGGCCTCGATCACGTTATTGAGATACTTCACCTGCCGGTGGGCCGTCTCCCGGTCCAGCTTTCCTTCGCGCTTCAATTCGGTGATCGCTGCACCATAGCTCGGCGCTTTGTCGGTATTGAGCGTGGCAGGCTTTTCCCAGTGCTTCAGGCCTCGCAGGGCCTTGCCCAGGAACCGCTTCGCTGCCTTGGCGCTGCGGGTCGGCGACAGGTAGAAATCGATCGTGTCGCCCCGCTTGTCGACTGCCCGGTACAGGTAGGTCCACTTGCCCCGCACCTTGACGTAGGTTTCATCCAGGCGCCAGCTCGGATCAAAGCCACGCCGCCAGAACCAGCGCAGCCGCTTCTCCATCTCCGGGGCGTAGCACTGGACCCAGCGATAGATCGTCGTATGGTCGACCGAAATGCCGCGTTCCGCCAGCATTTCCTCAAGGTCGCGATAGCTGATCGGATAGCGACAATACCAGCGCACCGCCCACAGGATCACATCACCCTGGAAATGGCGCCACTTGAAATCCGTCATCGTTCCGTCCGTCCAATCTCCGCCAAGCATGCTCAAGCTTCACGATTTTTGCAACAGAGCCCACACGAGTATTGAGCATAGTCGAGATTGGTGCAGATCACTTCTGATATTGAACTGTCAGGAGCTGGCTGCACAACAGCCATTACGCCCAATCAACTGGTGCAGTCGTCTTCTGAAAATGACAATCGTGCCACCGGCTCCAGGTCTTATCGAACAGCTCAGACACATGGTCCAAATGCTGGTCGATCCGTTCGGCCAGTTTTTCGATGGCCTCTTGCTTGAGCTTGTCACTTTCCCTGAACTCGATGTTCAAGGCCCTGGCCACCTGGTTGAGGTTCCGGCCGATAGCTCCAAGCTGCCGGCACGATTCCCGTACGGTGTTCACTTCTTCATCAGTGAGGACCGGCATCCGGTTCAACGACCGCAGTCATTTCTGTACCTAAACAGTCCTGCGAATATGTGAGTTTTGACCTAATGAGCCACAAAAACTCATTTTCGCCCACGATAATTTTTCTACTTCCTTTCTTTGGAATGCTCATTTCAATATTCACATAACGTCGCTATCAATCGCGGAAAAGGCGTAGTGCGCGAAGCGAACGAAGCTTTTTGCCGTCGATTGCATAGCTTTGTTAACCCTTTTTCCAAATTTGATAGCAATAGTTAATGTTTGAAGTAAAGTGTTGCTCAAAAACAACTTCGAAGGTATTTGGAATACTCGGGAAGAAAACATCCCCCTCTGGCTCGATGTCGATCGTCGATAAGTGGAGCGTAGAGGCCATGGGTAATGTTTCTCGGTAAATTTCTCCGCCACCAGACACTATAACGTGACCGGTGAATTCAGCTAGCCTGTCCATGGCCTCTTCGATTGACTGAAATACAACTACATTGTCATCATTTGATGTCCAACCTGAGCGGGTAACGACCGCGTATTTCCTATTGGGGAGTGCGCCCATAGATTCAAACGTCTTGCGACCCACCAGAAGCCACTGATTGTAGGTCAATGCTTTAAAAAGTAGCTGCTCCCCTTTCGCGGACCAGGGTATGTCTGGACCGCAACCAATCACGCCGTTTTTCGCTTTCGCAGCCATCAATGATACTTTCAAGGTTCTCATCCTGGGTTAACTTTGTTTTAGGGCGACTGCCCTGCTGCGTAACATCGTTGCTGCTCCATAACATCAAACATCGACCCACGGCGTAACGCGCTTGCTGCTTGGATGCCCGAGGCATAGACTGTACAAAAAACAGTCATAACAAGCCATGAAAACCGCCACTGCGCCGTTACCACCGCTGCGTTCGGTCAAGGTTCTGGACCAGTTGCGTGAGCGCATACGCTACTTGCATTACAGTTTACGAACCGAACAGGCTTATGTCCACTGGGTTCGTGCCTTCATCCGTTTCCACGGTGTGCGTCACCCGGCAACCTTGGGCAGCAGCGAAGTCGAGGCATTTCTGTCCTGGCTGGCGAACGAGCGCAAGGTTTCGGTCTCCACGCATCGTCAGGCATTGGCGGCCTTGCTGTTCTTCTACGGCAAGGTGCTGTGCACGGATCTGCCCTGGCTTCAGGAGATCGGAAGACCTCGGCCGTCGCGGCGCTTGCCGGTGGTGCTGACCCCGGATGAAGTGGTTCGCATCCTCGGTTTTCTGGAAGGCGAGCATCGTTTGTTCGCCCAGCTTCTGTATGGAACGGGCATGCGGATCAGTGAGGGTTTGCAACTGCGGGTCAAGGATCTGGATTTCGATCACGGCACGATCATCGTGCGGGAGGGCAAGGGCTCCAAGGATCGGGCCTTGATGTTACCCGAGAGCTTGGCACCCAGCCTGCGCGAGCAGCTGTCGCGTGCACGGGCATGGTGGCTGAAGGACCAGGCCGAGGGCCGCAGCGGCGTTGCGCTTCCCGACGCCCTTGAGCGGAAGTATCCGCGCGCCGGGCATTCCTGGCCGTGGTTCTGGGTTTTTGCGCAGCACACGCATTCGACCGATCCACGGAGCGGTGTCGTGCGTCGCCATCACATGTATGACCAGACCTTTCAGCGCGCCTTCAAACGTGCCGTAGAACAAGCAGGCATCACGAAGCCCGCCACACCGCACACCCTCCGCCACTCGTTCGCGACGGCCTTGCTCCGCAGCGGTTACGACATTCGAACCGTGCAGGATCTGCTCGGCCATTCCGACGTCTCTACGACGATGATTTACACGCATGTGCTGAAAGTTGGCGGTGCCGGAGTGCGCTCACCGCTTGATGCGCTGCCGCCCCTCACTAGTGAGAGGTAGGGCAGCGCAAGTCAATCCTGGCGGATTCACTACCCCTGCGCGAAGGCCATCGGTGCCGCATCGAACGGCCGGTTGCGGAAAGTCCTCCCTGCGTCCGCTGATGGCCGGCAGCAGCCCGTCGTTGCCTGATGGATCCAACCCCTCCGCTGCTATAGTGCAGTCGGCTTCTGACGTTCAGTGCAGCCGTCTTCTGAAAACGACAAACAGCCAGAAAGGCTGTTACAGGCGATTTGATCTGCAACCTATTGGTTAAATTAATGTATCAAAAACGATGGTTTTTGTGACAGTCTTGAAAAGTCCTGACTTCTCCCGAAAAATGACTCCCCTCATGTAACAAAACTCGTTACTGTATCAACATAACAATAACCCCATAACTAATTAGCGAGAAAAGAATGAAAATCGGCTATGCACGTAAATCTACGCATCTTCAGGATGTGGCGCACCAGGTTGACGAACTAACAAAAGCTGGATGTGAGCAAATCGGCACTGTTGCAAATAGTCGGTGGTGATAAACTTATCATCCCCTTTTGCTGATGGAGCTGCACATGAACCCATTCAAAGGCCGGCATTTTCAGCGTGACATCATTCTGTGGGCCGTACGCTGGTACTGCAAATACGGCATCAGTTACCGTGAGCTGCAGGAGATGCTGGCTGAACGCGGAGTGAATGTCGATCACTCCACGATTTACCGCTGGGTTCAGCGTTATGCGCCTGAAATGGAAAAACGGCTGCGCTGGTACTGGCGTAACCCTTCCGATCTTTGCCCGTGGCACATGGATGAAACCTACGTGAAGGTCAATGGCCGCTGGGCGTATCTGTACCGGGCCGTCGACAGCCGGGGCCGCACTGTCGATTTTTATCTCTCCTCCCGTCGTAACAGCAAAGCTGCATACCGGTTTCTGGGTAAAATCCTCAACAACGTGAAGAAGTGGCAGATCCCGCGATTCATCAACACGGATAAAGCGCCCGCCTATGGTCGCGCGCTTGCTCTGCTCAAACGCGAAGGCCGGTGCCCGTCTGACGTTGAACACCGACAGATTAAGTACCGGAACAACGTGATTGAATGCGATCATGGCAAACTGAAACGGATAATCGGCGCCACGCTGGGATTTAAATCCATGAAGACGGCTTACGCCACCATCAAAGGTATTGAGGTGATGCGTGCACTACGCAAAGGCCAGGCCTCAGCATTTTATTATGGTGATCCCCTGGGCGAAATGCGCCTGGTAAGCAGAGTTTTTGAAATGTAAGGCCTTTGAATAAGACAAAAGGCTGCCTCATCGCTAACTTTGCAACAGTGCCTTAATTACCGGTGGGGATTCAGGGATTGGTCGTGCTGTTGCTATTGCCTATGCTCGTGAAGGCGCTGATGTTGCGATTAACTATTTACCTGAAGAAGAAGACGATGCGCGTGAAGTGGTCGATCTGATAAAAAAAGCAGGCAGAAATGTTTTGGCCATCCCCGGAGATATCCGTGATGAGGCTTTTTGCGGTCATCTGGTAACACAGGCGGTAAAAGGACTGGGAGGGTTGGATATCCTCGTCAATAATGCGGGTCGTCAGCAATTTTGTGAGTCAATTGAGGAACTCACCACAGAAGACTTCGACGCAACATTCAAAACCAATGTTTACGCTATGTTTTGGATCACCAAAGCGGCCATACCCCATCTTTCACCAGACAGCGTGATAATTAATACCTCCTCCGTACAGGCTTATGAGCCAAGTGAAATCTTGCTTGATTATGCTCAGACTAAAGCAGCTATCGTGGCATTTACTAAATCGCTGGCGAAACAGCTGGCCCCGAAAGGGATCCGTGTCAATGCCGTCGCGCCGGGTCCATACTGGACTGTACTGCAGTGCTGTGGTGGTCAACCGCAGGAAAAGGTGGAGAAATTTGGGGCAAATGCGCCGCTGGGACGCCCTGGTCAACCGGTGGAAATCGCGCCGCTTTATGTCACCCTGGCCGCTCGGGAGAACAGCTATACGTCTGGTCAGGTCTGGTGTTCTGATGGGGGGACCGGAACCCTCTAACGTTTACGATCTGTGCGTCGAAAGTGACTTTTAAGGCAAGGGCGGACACTATTGTATAAGGGCGGGAGCGGTACTTACCGCTCCGTGAATGCTAACCAATCACCGCGATGCCAAGTCGCTCCATGAGCAACGATGCCTGGTAGTTGTCCAACTTAACGCCTTGTAAATCAACGCCCCGAATATCTAAGTCACCCAACTCCGAATTGGTCAGATCGCAATGTGTGAAGTTTGCTGCTCGCCAGTCGAAAGTCGAAAACTCGCCGCCGGAGAGATCTGAACCACTGAACGTCGCGCCCAGTACCTGGGCACCTATCCAACGGTTTTCCCACAGCTCACACTTTTCCAACACGACTTTCGAAAAATTGGCGTAGCTTAGATTGGTATTCGTGATATATGCGCTACAAAACCAGGTGCGCGTGGTGATCATATTCATAAAGCTTGCGCCGCGGAAATCTGCGCCTTGTGCGCGGCAGTGGCGAATTTCAATGCCCAGCGCACTGGAATTGCGAAAATCCGCCATGGATAAATCACAGCTTTTAAAAATGGCATCTTTCAGCATCGCACGACTAAAATTGCACCCTTTCTGGCTTTCACGATCATAGAACTGACAGCCGATAAATTCAGTGCCGCTCAGGTCGGCACCTGAAAAATCACAGTTAAAAAATGTACTATTTTCAATTTTCTCACCGGTGAAACGGTTTCTGTCAATTTTTTCGCCAACGAGTGCCAGAGCCATATTTGTACCTGTTTTTTTTATACAGTAATGGCGTCATGGTAAACCCTGATGAGGTTATGCGTCAAATCCGCCAATATGACATCTGCAAATGTGCGTTAAATCTGGTGTTTTTTCAGCAAAGCGCGAAGCTGATGGTAAGTCAGACCCAGTAATTCAGCGGCTTTTTTCTGGTTAAATTTTGCCTGCTGTAAGCTGGTTTGTAGAAAGTCTTTCTCTTGCTGCTGCTGGAATTCACGCAGATCCAGCGGTAACCCTACAGACATCGGTTTAGTTTCCGGCGCCTGCGGCTGAGTAGTGTGGCGGCGGAAGGGGTCAATGATTATCTCATCCAGCGGGTAATCACTGGTTCCATGCCGGTAAACGGATCGCTCCACGACGTTTTTCAGTTCACGAATATTGCCCGGCCAACGGTAGTGGAGGAGAGTTTCTCTGGCCTCGGCACTAAAACCCGGAAACAGAGGTAATCCGATCTCGCGGCACATCTGAATGGCAAAATGGGGTTCTAGGGATTTTCCGTCCAAAAACGACAAAGTGCTCTGGAGGCCGCGCCGTCCGTGGCCTCCAGAGGGGTATTACTTTTCGCTGACGGGTAAATATCCCTCGATTGAGCGCATAAGCTCCTCCAGATCTGGCAATTTTTCGCTCAATTCGAAGTGGTAAGTCCCCTTGAGGTTAATGTTGTGCCAGGCCACAGGGGATGCCTGTTTGACGATATCTATTCTCTTGGTATCTCCTTGGTATTCGAAGCTGGTCAACAGCTGGCTGAGTATCCTGGAGTTGAAGTAAACGATGGCATTGGTGACCAGGCGAGCGCACTCATTCCATAGCTGGATTTCTTCGTCTGAACTGCCCCGGAACTGATCCCCATTGACGCTGCTCACGGCCCGACGCAGTTGGTGATAGGCCTCTCCCCGGTTCAGCGCGCGCTGAACATAGTTTCTTAAACTGGCATCATCGATGTAGCACAGTAGATAATTCGCTTTCACCAGGCGATTGTATTCCGTCAGGGCTTCCAGCAGCGGGTGATTGCGCTTGTACTCCGAGAGCTTTCTCACCAAGGTGGCTTGCGTTGTTTTCCGCTGCTTAAGTGATACTGCAATCCGTTGGATGGTATCCCAGTGCTGCGCAATACGATGGGTATTGATTGGCTTTTTTAAGCACAGCTGAATTCGGTGTTCTTTGTCTTCCTTGACATCAAACATGTCATTGATCACTTTGCCAACCTGGGCATAGCGTGGGGCAAACTGGTATCCGAACAGATCCAGTAACGCGAAGTTCACATGGTTCACCCCATGGGTATCGGTTGAGAGCACATCCGGAATGATGTCTGACGTATTGCTCATCAACAAATCAAAGATGTAGTGCGATTCATGTTCGTTGGCGCCGATCACTCTGGCGTTGATCGCAGCGTGATTGGCGATCAAGGTCATGGCAGAAACACCTTTTTGAGTGCCAAAGTACTTCGACGAATAACGGGTTTTGAAGGTCTCGCGCCGGGCTTCGAACTTTTGACCATCGGCACTGGCGTGGATCACATCTTCCTGGATGTTGTAGTACCGGAAGATGGGTAGCTTGGCTGTCGCGTTATTGATGTTGTCGTTAGCAGCATTCAATGTTTCCAGGCGAAGATAGTTCGCCTGGATAGTGCTGAGCTGATCATAGGTACGATCAGAGATCTGTGCCATGCCGTAAATGCCTTGATTGGTTGCATTGCCGACCAGAATTGCCAACAGGTCATATTCATGGGAACGGCTTCTGGATTGGGAACCCAGCACATGAGCGAAGCAGTCAATGAAACCGGTGTCACGATCAACCATGCGCAGTACATCCGCAATCCCCGTTGTGGGAATTTGCTGGAAGAAGGGATTGTTGACCAGATGATGTTTGCTGGCCGAAGGCAGGCGCCAGAAGCGTTTACCCTGCGGATTACGCAAGATGATATTCCGGTTGTCTTCCTGTTCAAGATATTCGCCGACTTCGTACAAACGGGTATCCAATTCCATGGCCATCTGTTTGATCAGCTTTTCAGGCTCCTCCGCTAATTTTGTAAAATGGCTCTGTTGAAGCAGCGTATATTTGTTTTTTCGCCAATGTTCCCCGTCGATCAGGTCGGCGTCGAGTGCCCGGTATTTAGTGATATCAGGCAGCGTCAGCTGGCCATTCAGGCGATCAGGAATCTGTTGATAGAGGAACCACTCATAACGATCGATCAGGATATTCCCTTCACCATCCAGCAGGAATTCACGTGATTTTTTGGAAAGGAGTCTGGTGTCGGCAGTTTGCAACTGAGCGTCCTGGCCGTTGAGTTCGTTTTGTGTTTTCGCCAAGGCGGCCGCTAAGTGCTGGGTGCCGTCGCAGCCTTCGAAGCGCAGACATAGGAACAACTCTCGCAGCAAACCTTTCCGCAGACTTTCTTTCTCGTCGCAGTACTGCCACATGGCTTCATCGACCGATCGTCGCTGCTCGTTCAGGAAGAGACATACAGATTCCAGATCCCTTTTGGTCAGCAGGCTCAGTGCTTGCTGTCTTACTGTTGCAAACGGTAGTTGCAGATCAATGCTGTCATCAATGAACAGGTGCAGTACTTCAGCTGCCTTGCTGACATTTTTAGCTGCTTTTTGCCAATCCTTAAACACCGCTTCCTGCGCATAATCCTTTGCCTTCTGTTTGGTCTGTCTGACATGATGCACAAAGCCATCGGCAATACGTTCCAGCGCTTGCTGCCATCGCGTTTGAAGATAGCACAATAAATACAGCCATTGGCTGCCTACGGTTTGACGTTTCAGTTTGGCACCGTAGTAGTCGACTTTCTCTGCCAGGTGTTGCAGATTTTTCTGCGACAGTGATAGCGTGCTCAACAGCAGATCCACTTCCGGCATCCAATGCTGGATATGGCGATAGACAATCAGTTCTTTCTCCAACTCGGTTCCGGTGAAGTTACGAGCCGATTGTCGCAACTGTCGGAACGGCAGTGGACCTGTGCCGTTCACGAGCTCCGCCAGTGCTTGCTTAAGACCGCGTGACATTGCACGCTCAAGGTGCGCGGCCATGTGTTCCTGTTCGTCTCCCACCACCTGACTGATGATCTTTTGCAGCGTGCTGTAGGCAGGGATTGCGATCTTCTGCCCCGAACAATATTCATTGGCCGCATCGAAGAGGTGCCTAGGCGCTGTCCAGGCTCTGGCTTGCTGGGATAAGTAATCTCTCAACGCCGCTCCATGGTCTTTGACATTCCAGCGCTGGTAGTTGCAGAGCTGGAAAACACGTTGGTAAATCCGTTCGTTCTCTTTTGGCGTGAGATTAAAGGGTCTACAGCCTGGGCCTGGTAGAACGGTTTGATAAACGTATTTGAGGTCCTGCTTGATCTGATGAAAGCCGGGATTCAGCACCACCGGCTTGGCTTTGAAATAGCCCAGCAGTACCACCAGCATGTAACGCTGGCCCCGATGACGGAGGCTTTTAGCGATCGCCAGTTCCTTATCGTTCAGCGAGAAAAAGAAGCGTTGGTCGGCGGAGGTGAAAGCGGGGGGTCCATATAACTCATCTTGTTCTACCTCGGACAAGATTTGGACACGTTCTTCGAATGCCATGGATTTAGCCCAAAAAGACTAAATCTTACTCAAACAGAGCCCAAATAGGGATCTCGAAAAAAGTAATACCCCTCTGGAGGCCACAGACGGCGGGGCCTCCAGAGCACTTTGTCGTTTTTGGACGGAAAATCCCTAGAACCCCAAATTTGTCTCCGTCTTGATCCTCGATGAGATTACCTCGCAGAGAAATGGTCGCACCGTCATGCATCGTTTTGGCCTGTTCGACAGTCATGATTCTTGCATCTTCAGTCCCACGATAACCTTCATCCAGAGCGTGGGCTGGCGGTGGAGCTGTATCATTTTTCAACCCGCCGTTATCATCAGCAAGCGCTGGCGACAATAAAAAACAACATAATAATGGCGTTATGGATAATTTCATATGTTCTCCTTTTGCCAAGGTTGAAATGTTAAGTGTGGTTGCTATTTATTAACACTGCGAACTGGATAAGTCTCAAATAATATTGTTTAAATTAAATCTAACGTTGGTGGGGATATAAGCGCAACGGTAGAGGAAAGTAGGGGGGGTAATATTCCGAGAAAATTAAGTGTAGCTGGATAATATAGGTCATGCCATTCATTTTGGTCTACGCTTATTAGTCTTTGTGATAAATAATGAGAGGTAATTGAATGGCTGGCTTAAACAAGGAAAAAAAGACCATCAATAAAACCAATTCTGCGCGTTTTCCGGCGCCGCCTTTTCAACAGCAGCAGCAGCCCTTTCCCGGGCTGGCGGGGAAAATGCAACCGCGCCCCGATCATGGAGAAGACAGCTATCAGGGAAGCGGTCGCCTGAATGGGCGCAAGGTATTAATTACGGCACTGTTGCAAATAGTCGGTGGTGATAAACTTATCATCCCCTTTTGCTGATGGAGCTGCACATGAACCCATTCAAAGGCCGGCATTTTCAGCGTGACATCATTCTGTGGGCCGTACGCTGGTACTGCAAATACGGCATCAGTTACCGTGAGCTGCAGGAGATGCTGGCTGAACGCGGAGTGAATGTCGATCACTCCACGATTTACCGCTGGGTTCAGCGTTATGCGCCTGAAATGGAAAAACGGCTGCGCTGGTACTGGCGTAACCCTTCCGATCTTTGCCCGTGGCACATGGATGAAACCTACGTGAAGGTCAATGGCCGCTGGGCGTATCTGTACCGGGCCGTCGACAGCCGGGGCCGCACTGTCGATTTTTATCTCTCCTCCCGTCGTAACAGCAAAGCTGCATACCGGTTTCTGGGTAAAATCCTCAACAACGTGAAGAAGTGGCAGATCCCGCGATTCATCAACACGGATAAAGCGCCCGCCTATGGTCGCGCGCTTGCTCTGCTCAAACGCGAAGGCCGGTGCCCGTCTGACGTTGAACACCGACAGATTAAGTACCGGAACAACGTGATTGAATGCGATCATGGCAAACTGAAACGGATAATCGGCGCCACGCTGGGATTTAAATCCATGAAGACGGCTTACGCCACCATCAAAGGTATTGAGGTGATGCGTGCACTACGCAAAGGCCAGGCCTCAGCATTTTATTATGGTGATCCCCTGGGCGAAATGCGCCTGGTAAGCAGAGTTTTTGAAATGTAAGGCCTTTGAATAAGACAAAAGGCTGCCTCATCGCTAACTTTGCAACAGTGCCCCACATCTTTTGTCACCAACGAGCGGCTGCCTATCACCGCACCGTGCCCGATCTTGATTCCGGGCATGACCATTGCCTCAGAGCCGATCCAAACGTCATTGCCAATGACAGTATTACCTGCTTTTTGGAAGGCATCGAGTGCGCTTGAGAATGCAGGTTCTTCCTGCATATAAAAGAACGGGAAAGATGATGCCCAGTCGTACCGATGCCCCTGATTGCCAGCCATGATAAAGGAAGCCCCACTCCCGATAGAGCAGAAACTACCGATGATCAACTTATCAACGTCATCACGGTCCGGAAACAGATACCGTGCGCAGTCATCGAATGAGTGCCCATGATAGTAGCCAGAGTAATAGCTGTACCGCCCAACTTTGATATTGGGGTTCTTCACTTGCTCAGAAAGCAGCTTGCCTTTGAAGGGGCTATCAAAGTAGTTGGTCATAAGAGATCCCGCGGTCTGTGACTTTGCCGTCTAACGTTTGAAATAAGGGGCGCCGAGCGCCAGCGAGGGGAGCCAAAAGCTTGCTTTTGGCCGTCCCGACTTGATTGAAGGGTTGGGCGATTTTGCCATTAGATTTTTTATAAATTTAGTGTGTTTAGAATGGTGATCGCATTTTTCTTGGCTTTTATGCTTGATGTTAAATTCGACCCCAAGTTTCCTGTAAGTGCGGACACAAAAACATATTTATGTCCTGATTTGCTTATAATAAACCCTTCAAACCATCCGTTTTGTAAGGTTCTATTTGCTGTGAATCCTGCACCAGTTTTCCCATACAGTTTTGTACTATTATCCAGATCTTGTAGATACATGTTCTCTATGGTGTTTTCTATGGCTGAGTTTTTAACTGGGAGATTGTGATTAATAATTTTACGCAGGAATTGAATTTGTTCTTCTGGTGAAATTTTTAAGCTACTTTCGAGCCATGCTTCTGTTAATCCGTTGTTTCTTTCTTTATCTCCAGAGAAGTCTTGATTTCCATAATCAAAATCTTTGAGATAATTCTTGATTTTATTTAATCCAATTTTTTGGGTTATTTCTTGCGAAACCCAAACAACAGAAAATTGCATCCACGTCTTTGGTGTATGATTGCTGTTCCAGATCTCCATTCCTTTGGGGGTTTTATCCCATTTGAATATGGTTTTCTGATCTATTATTTCCGCATCAAATGCCATAAGTGATAATGCGATCTTGAAAGTTGAATCTGGTGCCATTTGCGTTGCACACTTTGCTTTATTGAATTGAGCAATTTCAGCGTTTGTGGATGCATCGTAAAGTAAAAAACAACCTTCAGTTCCTTCAAATAATGGAGATGCAACAGTAGAGATATCTGTTGATGCACTGGCGCTGCTGTAGATAATATTTGCAATTATTAAAAAAATAGCGAAGTTGATATGTATTGTGTTTTTCATAATAAGTATTGGTTTGGTAAAGGGCTTAATTTTAACGGCTAACAATTAATGAGGCTCCGGGTTCGCCCAACGTTTGACATGAGGGGCGGCCAAGGGCGCCAGCCCTTGGACGTCCCCCTCGATGGAAGGGTTAGGCATCACTGCGTGTTCGCTCGAATGCCTGGCGTGTTTGAACCATGTACACGGCTGGACCATATGGGGTGGTTACGGTACCTTGCCTCTCAAACCCCGCTTTCTCGTAGCATCGGATCGCTCGCAAGTTGCTCGGCGACGGGTCCGTTTGGATCTTGGTGACCTCGGGATCATTGAACAGCAACTCAACCAGAGCTCGAACCAGCTTGGTTCCCAAGCCTTTGCCCAGTTGTGATGCATTCGCCAGTAACTGGTCTATTCCGCGTACTCCTGGATCGGTTTCTTCTTCCCACCGTCCGTCCCCGCTTCCAAGAGCAACGTACGACTGGGCATACCCAATCGGCTCTCCATTCAGCATTGCAATGTATGGAGTGACGGACTCTTGCGCTAAAACGCTTGGCAAGTACTGTTCCTGTACGTCAGCAAGTGTCGGGCGTGCTTCTTCTCCGCCCCACCACTCGACGATATGAGATCGATTTAGCCACTCATAGAGCATCGCAAGGTCATGCTCAGTCATGAGGCGCAGTGTGACGGAATCGTTGCTGTTGGTCACGATGCTGTACTTTGTGATGCCTAACTTTGTTTTTGCGTTGCTCATGATGTCTAACTCCCAATTTGTGTAGGGCTTATTATGCACGCTTAAAGGCACTGTTGCAAAGTTAGCGATGAGGCAGCCTTTTGTCTTATTCAAAGGCCTTACATTTCAAAAACTCTGCTTACCAGGCGCATTTCGCCCAGGGGATCACCATAATAAAATGCTGAGGCCTGGCCTTTGCGTAGTGCACGCATCACCTCAATACCTTTGATGGTGGCGTAAGCCGTCTTCATGGATTTAAATCCCAGCGTGGCGCCGATTATCCGTTTCAGTTTGCCATGATCGCATTCAATCACGTTGTTCCGGTACTTAATCTGTCGGTGTTCAACGTCAGACGGGCACCGGCCTTCGCGTTTGAGCAGAGCAAGCGCGCGACCATAGGCGGGCGCTTTATCCGTGTTGATGAATCGCGGGATCTGCCACTTCTTCACGTTGTTGAGGATTTTACCCAGAAACCGGTATGCAGCTTTGCTGTTACGACGGGAGGAGAGATAAAAATCGACAGTGCGGCCCCGGCTGTCGACGGCCCGGTACAGATACGCCCAGCGGCCATTGACCTTCACGTAGGTTTCATCCATGTGCCACGGGCAAAGATCGGAAGGGTTACGCCAGTACCAGCGCAGCCGTTTTTCCATTTCAGGCGCATAACGCTGAACCCAGCGGTAAATCGTGGAGTGATCGACATTCACTCCGCGTTCAGCCAGCATCTCCTGCAGCTCACGGTAACTGATGCCGTATTTGCAGTACCAGCGTACGGCCCACAGAATGATGTCACGCTGAAAATGCCGGCCTTTGAATGGGTTCATGTGCAGCTCCATCAGCAAAAGGGGATGATAAGTTTATCACCACCGACTATTTGCAACAGTGCCCTATTTTTCGGGGATCTGATTGCCCTCTGGCAATATCATTCAGCACGCCATAGTCGGCATCATGGTCCATTCGCCAGAAAACCGAAGCACCGGCATCAGCCAGGCGTGGAGAAAACTGGTATCCCAGCAGCCAGAAAAGGCCAAAGACAAGTTCGCTGGCACCTGCTGTATCGGTCATAATTTCGGTTGGATTCAGCCCGGTCTCCTGTTCCAGAAGACCTTCCAGCACAAAGATAGAGTCCCTCAGCGTCCCCGGTATAACGATGCCATGAAAGCCGGAATACTGATCGGACACAAAGTTGTACCAGGTGATCCCTCTGTTATTACCAAAGTATTTGCGGTTCGGTCCGGCATTGATTGTTCTGACTGGCGTAACAAAGCGCATTCCATCTGCAGATGCCACTTCTCCTCCACCCCATATCTGTGCCAGTGGCAGCGTTGCCTGAAAATCAACCAGTCTGGCATTAGCGCTGGTGATAGTTTCAGCCCGCAGATAGTTCGCTTTTGTCCAGTTCAGCCGGTGTCGGGTCAGTGCAGGAACATTTGATCTGATCAGTGGTTCCAGACCGATATTGCAGGCTTCAGCCATCAGCACGGCGCTGATGCTGACGGGCAGATCATCAACTCTGGCACTGGCTTCACTAGCATGGAAAAACTCATCAGCAAATCCGGTATGGGCGTTAATTTCGAGCAGCAACTCCGTTAAATCCACCGGAGGGAGTAGATCACTGATCATTTTGCTCAGTCGTTTCAGACTGTCCGGCTCATCAAGACTGGCGAGGGGAGAAATTGTCAACCGGGGCTTCGGGCCAGAAACATCGAGTTCGACAGCCTCATTTTCGCAAAGACGTGCAGCAACCTGTCTGTAACGACTATCAAGCTGATGACCCAGAGATTTTATTGCTTCCTGCGGGGCTGTCGGGTGCCCCAAAGAACGATAAACCTTAATCCGGTTTGCCTGCCAGTCAGCACCCTGTAGTAATCTTGCACGAGGATCTCCCCACCGGTTACTGCCGGTAACGTAGACATCCCTCCGCCTCAGACTATCCTGCAGTTTACTGAGAAAGCAGAGCGTGTATCCCCTGCGGGTGATATGTTTTTCCTTGTTAATCACCAGCCGTTTCCATGACCGACTGATAATTTCCGTTGGTGCGTCGTCAAAAAACTGCCGCCGTGAGCTGAACTCCCGGCTGAGGTAGTCACAGGCATTCAGAGTGGTAACCCCGGCAGGTGCGGATGAAAATTTAACGGTATTCAGCAGATGGGGCAGGAAACGACGAACGCGCCCGTACTGCTCCACCATTTCTTCATGAAAATTATCGTCTGAGGGCCGGGCAATTTCACGGACAAGCGTGATGATTTCAGCCAGCTTTTGCCTTGGGATGTAGCTGAACACCTCAGCACGAATCGATTCGTCCGGTGTTTCTTCTTTCAGCAGGTACGAACATGCGCTGGCGAGCGCCAATGCAGATTTATCCAGATCCTTCAGCGAGCGGAGCCGTTTTTTCTGCCCAATCTTTCTGGCGTCACGGATGATAACGGCCAGCATGGCGTCCAGAACGTCCAATGCATCATCCAGCGCCAGCGTTTCCCATGCAAGGACAAAGGCAACCAGAACCGCCATCCTTTTCTGCGGTGACATCCTGGCAATATTGAACACCGAAGTCATACCAGCATAACGTGCGAGATTTTTCAGGCGCACAGCCGGGAGTGTACTCAGGTTTTCAGCATGCAGGCCAAAATCGTTCAGAGTTTTCCAGCGTTCAATTGCTTCATTAAACGCCGGACCACTGATGGTCACAGGGCCCTTTTTCAGTGATTCCAGTAAAGACAGGCGGCTGCAATCAGTTGGCCCCAGCAGCATCTCCAGCTGTGAACGCTGTTCGGCTGACGGTATCAGTGCCAGTTTGTTCCACAGGCGCAACGTCGCCTTTTCCCTTACCTCTGAAATCAACCGGGTCAGCGTAGTGGCTCCGGGGAGAATAATACGATGTTGCATAAGCCACCCTGTCGCCAGATCGAAAAGCAGGCCAGGACGTTCGTTGCTTATCCAGCTCCGGGTATAAAAGACGGGTAAGGCGAAATGTCCAGGGCCAGGCAAATTCACGATACTGATAGTGCTGACGTATCAGCGCTGCATGCTCACGGCGGGTATTTTCCCTCTGACCGTATTCTGCAAGAACGGTGATATCACGAATCCCGAGCTGTCTGGCGGTAAAATGCCGGACGCCGGAAGGAATATGACCTGGGACCTACGTGCGCCCGCACCGACACCCTCACACCTTCGAGCTACTGTTGCCATTAAGGGGTCGTTTCGTGGTGCTGAATTTTGACGATCGGGGTACCGTCACCCATCGGGCGATATTGGGGGAAACCTGTACGGTGCTGGAGATGGCCGCAGGAACCTGGCATGCCGTGCTGTCGCTGGATACCGGTGGCATAATTTTTGAAGTAAAACACGGTGGCTATCAACCCGTGGCTGCCGATGACTATGCGCACTGGGCTCCAGCGGAAGGAGAACCAGGAACCACGGAGCTTATGGCCTGGTATGCGCAAGCGCAGGTGGGCGACAGCACTTTTGCCGTCTAAGGCGATAAACAAAAACGGAATGAGTTTCCCCATTCCGTTTCCGCTATTACAAACCGTCGGTGACGATTTTAGCCGCCGACGCTAATACATCGCGACGGCTTTCTGCCTTAGGTTGAGGCTGGGTGAAGTAAGTGACCAGAATCAGCGGCGCACGATCTTTTGGCCAGATCACCGCGATATCGTTGGTGGTGCCATAGCCACCGCTGCCGGTTTTATCCCCCACAACCCAGGAAGCAGGCAGTCCAGCCTGAATGCTCGCTGCACCGGTGGTATTGCCTTTCATCCATGTCACCAGCTGCGCCCGTTGGCTGTCGCCCAATGCTTTACCCAGCGTCAGATTCCGCAGAGTTTGCGCCATTGCCCGAGGTGAAGTGGTATCACGCGGATCGCCCGGAATGGCGGTGTTTAACGTCGGCTCGGTACGGTCGAGACGGAACGTTTCGTCTCCCAGCTGTCGGGCGAACGCGGTGACGCTAGCCGGGCCGCCAACGTGAGCAATCAGCTTATTCATCGCCACGTTATCGCTGTACTGTAGCGCGGCCGCGCTAAGCTCAGCCAGTGACATCGTCCCATTGACGTGCTTTTCCGCAATCGGATTATAGTTAACAAGGTCAGATTTTTTGATCTCAACTCGCTGATTTAACAGATTCGGTTCGCTTTCACTTTTCTTCAGCACCGCGGCCGCGGCCATCACTTTACTGGTGCTGCACATCGCAAAGCGCTCATCAGCACGATAAAGTATTTGCGAATTATCTGCTGTGTTAATCAATGCCACACCCAGTCTGCCTCCCGACTGCCGCTCTAATTCGGCAAGTTTTTGCTGTACGTCCGCCGTTTGCGCATACAGCGGCACACTTCCTAACAACAGCGTGACGGTTGCCGTCGCCATCAGCGTGAACTGGCGCAGTGATTTTTTAACCATGGGATTCCTTATTCTGGAAGATACGAAATAACAACAACATGAATAGTCCCTAAATTCCACGTGTGTTTTTTATTAGCTTCAAAAATCACTATTTCACGAAGAATTTAGACTGCTTCTCACACATTGTAACATTATTTACAACCACCTTTCAATCATTTTTGATAAATCATTGATTTCATCTTTGCTGCAATGATACTTAATAAACTCTGCAAGTTATCCACAGAGCAACACTCAATTTTATTGATGATATTCTTATTATACCAGACATTTTTCATACACTCCCTTGTACGGATAGTTTTCCGACAACTTCATGATTACATATCTTGCGGTTTTGATTATTTTTGCTGCAAGAAATACATACTTCAAACGAAAGGTCTTTATTTGCTGTCTGTATTCTGAAGAGTCCAAGGAATCAAACTTGAACAACAAAAATAGGTTATATGAAAGCATCATCATTTGAAACACGGCTTCATTCGCCCAAAATGACTTTAGCAAGAGATGACCCACCGCCATGTCGTATTTGGCTTCTTTGATATAGTTTTCAGCATTACCACGCTTTTCATAGTATATAACTACTTTTTCAGAAAGCAAGGTAGTATTTGTTACAAAGAAAAAGTAGTCGTATTCGGAACCTTCTAAAAGTGATAATTGTGCTCTTTCTTTTTCTGGTTTCAGTACGCGAGATACGACAAATCTTCTGTCTTTTTCCCATTTAACTAATTTTGTATACAGTTCTGTAGTTTCTCTACCTTCTTCTCCTTTAACGAATACAATTGATGAATTCGTTGCTTGTGAGGTGAGTGTAGAATAACTTTTGGCTTTAATTAAATATTTGCATCCAAGAGATTCTATCGTTTCGATAATTTTTTCATCAAAGTAGCCACTATCCATTCGAAATAAAATTTCTAAATCGTCTGATTTGATGTTAGCAACAATTTCTTTGATCATTTCCGCAGCACCGTTTGCAGTGTAAGTATTGCCACTTCTTACAAATCCGGTAACATATGCTTTTAATTCGTCGCAAAATGCAAATTGGATATTGTAGCATCGGTTTCCCAGTTTCTTAGGATTATATCCTTTTGACGCACCTTCTTGATGACCTTCTACGTTAATTACACTACTATCAATATCAATCGTAATGGATGTCAATTTACTTTTAGTGAGCAGTTTTTTAAAGACTTTAAAATTAATGTCTCTAAACATTTGGGTTGTCTTGAAGTTGAAGTTTCCTAGAAACCGTGACACTGTTTCAGGTTCTTTTACGGAAATATCAAACTCGTTGACGAGGGGATCATTTTGAAGTAGCTTTAGACGTTCTAACTTATCAATGCCAATGAAGTGACCGCAGAGCATGGTCTTTATATGATTCATCTTGATTTTATTTGTTGAGTCATTATCAAATACGAGGTCATTTTCAATAAAATCAAAAATCCCATTGCTTTTTGCATTCTCAAGGAGCAGAAAAAGACCTGCATTTGATGTTAGATTCTTAGCTTTGAAATCAATTTTATTAATCATAATTAGAACCCCTTTTTACTACTTTTCTTACTATTATTTTACCATATATCGAGTCATAAAAGCTGATAATTTAACATATTTTTGAGCACTTTTCTTTCACCCAATGGGTGAAAGCTGAATTTCGAAGGAATGCATATTTATCAAGGCTTTGATTATGCTTTTTGAAGTACTGACGTAGAATCTAGGTATGATTCATATCGGTGAGGAAGGTGCCCAGAAAACGGACACATCCAATTTGCAGGGCAATGCCCAGACGGTTGTGATCACCTCTGCTTTTTCCGATAAATTCCTTGTCTGCTTCATCAAGGTGAAAATATCGTGCCAGCTGAAGCTCATCCGGTTCACCGGTGAATCTGCCATAGCTTTCAGTCTGCTCAGTGGTCAGAAAGTCAACGGGCATATCGGCCTCCCTGCCTGACGGGCATTTAGTAACATTTTTCCAACCGTACGAAATGTTATAAATTATCGGACATCGTAAAACTGTTACATTAATATGTCTATTAAATCGTAAATTTGTAATAATAGACATGAGTTGTCCGATATTCGATTTAAGGTACATTTTTATGCGACTTTTTGGTTACGCTCGGGTCTCAACCAGTCAGCAGTCTCTTGATCTTCAGGTCAGAGCACTCAAAGACGCAGGTGTGAAAGCAAACCGTATATTTACCGATAAGGCATCCGGCAGTTCAACAGACCGGGAAGGGCTGGATTTGCTGAGGATGAAGGTGGAGGAAGGTGATGTCATTCTGGTTAAGAAGCTCGACCGTCTTGGCCGCGACACTGCCGATATGATCCAACTGATAAAGGAATTTGACGCTCAGGGCGTGGCAGTCCGGTTCATTGATGACGGGATCAGTACCGACGGTGATATGGGGCAAATGGTGGTCACCATCCTGTCGGCTGTGGCACAGGCTGAACGCCGGAGGATCCTAGAACGCACGAATGAGGGCCGACAGGAAGCAAAGCTGAAAGGAATCAAATTTGGCCGCAGGCGTACCGTGGACAGGAACGTCGTGCTGACGCTTCATCAGAAGGGCACTGGTGCAACGGAAATTGCTCATCAGCTCAGTATTGCCCGCTCCACGGTTTATAAAATTCTTGAAGACGAAAGGGCCTCGTGATACGCCTATTTTTATAGGTTAATGTCATGATAATAATGGTTTCTTAGACGTCAGGTGGCACTTTTCGGGGAAATGTGCGCGGAACCCCTATTTGTTTATTTTTCTAAATACATTCAAATATGTATCCGCTCATGAGACAATAACCCTGGTAAATGCTTCAATAATATTGAAAAAGGAAGAGTATGAGTATTCAACATTTTCGTGTCGCCCTTATTCCCTTTTTGCGGCATTTTGCCTTCCTGTTTTTGCTCACCCAGAAACGCTGGTGAAAGTAAAAGATGCTGAAGATCAGTTGGGTGCACGAGTGGGTTACATCGAACTGGATCTCAACAGCGGTAAGATCCTTGAGAGTTTTCGCCCCGAAGAACGTTTTCCAATGATGAGCACTTTTAAAGTTCTGCTATGTGGTGCGGTATTATCCCGTGTTGACGCCGGGCAAGAGCAACTCGGTCGCCGCATACACTATTCTCAGAATGACTTGGTTGAGTACTCACCAGTCACAGAAAAGCATCTTACGGATGGCATGACAGTAAGAGAATTATGCAGTGCTGCCATAACCATGAGTGATAACACTGCTGCCAACTTACTTCTGACAACGATCGGAGGACCGAAGGAGCTAACCGCTTTTTTGCACAACATGGGGGATCATGTAACTCGCCTTGATCGTTGGGAACCGGAGCTGAATGAAGCCATACCAAACGACGAGCGTGACACCACGATGCCTGCAGCAATGGCAACAACGTTGCGCAAACTATTAACTGGCGAACTACTTACTCTAGCTTCCCGGCAACAATTAATAGACTGGATGGAGGCGGATAAAGTTGCAGGACCACTTCTGCGCTCGGCCCTTCCGGCTGGCTGGTTTATTGCTGATAAATCTGGAGCCGGTGAGCGTGGGTCTCGCGGTATCATTGCAGCACTGGGGCCAGATGGTAAGCCCTCCCGTATCGTAGTTATCTACACGACGGGGAGTCAGGCAACTATGGATGAACGAAATAGACAGATCGCTGAGATAGGTGCCTCACTGATTAAGCATTGGTAACTGTCAGACCAAGTTTACTCATATATACTTTAGATTGATTTAAAACTTCATTTTTAATTTAAAAGGATCTAGGTGAAGATCCTTTTGATAATCTCATGACCAAAATCCCTTAACGTGAGTTTTCGTTCCACTGAGCGTCAGACCCCTAAAAGAACTTTCCGCTAAGCGATAGACTGTATGTAAACACAGTATTGCAAGGACGCGGAACATGCCTCATGTGGCGGCCAGGACGGCCAGCCGGGATCGGGATACTGGTCGTTACCAGAGCCACCGACCCGAGCAAACCCTTCTCTATCAGATCGTTGACGAGTATTACCCGGCATTCGCTGCGCTTATGGCAGAGCAGGGAAAGGAATTGCCGGGCTATGTGCAACGGGAATTTGAAGAATTTCTCCAATGCGGGCGGCTGGAGCATGGCTTTCTACGGGTTCGCTGCGAGTCTTGCCACGCCGAGCACCTGGTCGCTTTCAGCTGTAAGCGTCGCGGTTTCTGCCCGAGCTGTGGGGCGCGGCGGATGGCCGAAAGTGCCGCCTTGCTGGTTGATGAAGTACTGCCTGAACAACCCATGCGTCAGTGGGTGTTGAGCTTCCCGTTTCAGCTGCGTTTCCTGTTTGGGGTCGTTTGCGGGAAGGGGCGGAATCCTACGCTAAGGCTTTGGCCAGCGATATTCTCCGGTGAGATTGATGTGTTCCCAGGGGATAGGAGAAGTCGCTTGATATCTAGTATGACGTCTGTCGCACCTGCTTGATCGCGGCCGCGATAGCTAGATCGCGTTGCTCCTCTTCTCCATCCGCGTTCCAAGCTGCGGAAAGGCACCCATAAGCGTACGCCTGGTCGAGCAGGCGACGCGGATCGACGTCCAGCGCACGAGAGAATGCGTCCGCCATCTGTGCAATGCGTCTAGGATCGAGACAAAGGTCGTCTCTGTCAGCCGGATCGTAGAACATATTGGCGGCGCCAAAGCCCACTTCACCGACCAGACCGACGGGATCTATCACCAGCCAGCCGCGACTGGAGAACATGATGTTTTCATGATGCAGATCGCCATGTAGCCCACGCAGTTCCGAGGCATTGCTCATCATTTGATCGGCTATAATCGCCGCGTGGACGTAGTCAGTTTGACAACCTGCGTTTTGATCATCGCGCGCCCGCTGAAACAAAGCTGCAAAGCGATCCCGGATCGGGAGAAGGGCAGAAGGCAGGGGTTCCTCAGATGCGGCATACAGCTTCGCCATTAGTTCCGCTGCAATTTCGGTCGCCTGGTAGTCGCCGTGCTCGGCAACGATGTGAGAGAGCATTCGCTCCCCGGCATATTCGAGCAACATCAGATTGTTCTCACGACCGAGCAACCGGACTGCTCCCCTCCCATTGCGCCATACCAGATAGTCGGCCCCGCGCAGTTCATCAGCAATGTCTTCTATAGGTTTCAATCCCTTGACGATTGCAGGAGTCCCGTCTGGCAATGAAACTTTCCAAACGAGGCTGGAAAAGGTGTCCGCAATGAGAACAGGTTGCGAAACGTGCCAATGAGCAGGAAAAACAGGCGGCATGAACATCAACCCCAAGTCAGAGGGTCCAATCGCAGATAGAAGGCAAGGCGTTCGCGGTCGGGGGCTTCGATCCCCAATACATTGAATAGGACAGCGAAGGCGCGCTCTGCTTCATCTGGCGCTGCCCAGTTCTCTTCGGCGTTAGCAATCATGAGTGCCAAATCGGCATAGCGATCTGCTGTTCCGAGCCGCCCAAGGTCGATCAGACCCGTGCATTGAAGAGTTTTAGGGTCCACCATGAAGTTCGGCATGCAGGGATCACCATGGCAAACAACCATATCGGTGCGCTCTTGGTCGAGCCGCACCGGTAGCTCTCGTTCGACACGAGCCAAAAGATCGAGCTGCGGCGTACTCTTGTCCTCGTCCGGTAAGAAGTCGGGATTGACGGCATTGCGGGACACCACATCAACGGCGCGTCCGAACATTCGCGACAGCCTGCGCTCAAACGGACATTGATCAACCGATAGGCTGTGAACAGCGCCAAGTTGCTGCCCCATTGACGGCCACGCTTTGAGCAAATCCGCTCCAGACAGATCAGCCGCCGGTACTCCCGGAATTGCCGTTATCACCAAGCATGCACCCTCCTGTTCCTCCTGCCAGTTGATGACCTCGGGGCAAGCCACACCTCGACCTTTGAGCCAAATGAGGCGGTCACGCTCTCCAGCGAGCTCACCGCGGCGGGAAGCAGGTGCGATTTTCGCGAAGGCATGCCCGTCACCACGTCGAAAAACAAAATCACCAGATTCTCCGCCTCTGACAGGCAACCAGTCAGAATGCGATTCACCAAAAAAATATTAGTTCGATTCAATGGAGGTTCCTTCAGTTTTCTGATGAAGCGCGAATATAGAGAAATATCCCGAATGTGCAGTTAACGAATTCTTGCGGTTTCTTTCAGCGCCGCCAATACCGCCAGCCCGTCGCGCAAGGGGCGCGGCTCGTGTGTGCGGATGAAGTCAGCTCCACCTGCGGCGGCGGCAAGCTCTGCAGCGAGTGTCGCGGCCCCGACATCCCCGGACCACGGCCTGTGAGCGCGCGCAGAAAGGATTTGCGCGAAACAGACAGAAGCACCGGCAAATCGAAGCGCAGCCGCAATTCATCGAACCGCGCCAGCACCGAGAGCGAGGTTTCGGGAGCAGCCCCAGAAAAACCCCATGCCGGGATCAAGGACAAGGCGGTTGCGTTTGATACCGGCACCCGTCAGCGCCGCGATGCGCGCGTCAAAGAACGCCGCAATGTGATCCATGATGTCGCCAGCGGGTGCCTCGCGCCGATCTGCCTGCCCGTCTTGCACCGAATGCATAACGACGAGTTTGGCAGATGATTTCGCCAATTGCGGATAGAACGCAGCGTCTGGAAAACCGCGAATATCATTGAGATAGGCCACACCACGCGACAAGGCATAGGCTTGCGTCGCGGGTTGATAACTGTCGAGCGAGACGGGAATGCCATCTGCCTTGAGCGCGTCCAGCACCGGCGCGATACGCGCGATTTCTGTGTCGGACGAAACAGGCGCGGCGTCGGGATTGCTGGATGCCGGACCGAGGTCGATCACATCTGCCCCCTCGGCCATCAGCTTACGCGCCTGCGCAATGGCTGCGTCTGGCGCCAGATACCGGCCTCCATCGGAGAAACTGTCCGAGGTTATGTTGACGATGCCGAAAATGATGAGCGATTTATTCATGGGGGCTTCTATAATAATAATAATCGAGCATGAGTCTCATACGGATGCTCGGGTCGAAAGGGAATCCCCAGGCGAGTAACCTGTTTGCGGTGCTCCATTAGCTGCAGGAGCAGAATAGCATACATCTGGAAGCAAAGCCAGGAAAGCGGCCTATGGAGCTGTGCGGCAGCGCTCAGTAGGCAATTTTTCAAAATATTGTTAAGCCTTTTCTGAGCATGGTATTTTTCATGGTATTACCAATTAGCAGGAAAATAAGCCATTGAATATAAAAGATAAAAATGTCTTGTTTACAATAGAGTGGGTATCGGAGACGAAGAAGGACAAGGTACATGCTGACCGATACCAAGCTGCGCAATCTCAAGCCCAGGGACAAACTCTACAAAGTGAATGACCGGGAAGGTCTCTATGTGGGGGTCGCCTCAGAAAACGGAATCTATGGTCACTCCCGTTTTTGCAACACCGATTTTGACGACAAGTTGGCTTGCTTGAATCTATCCGGCGTCTGAATGGGATTTTATTCCCGCGCCTCGATGAGTTCCGCGCCTGATGAACCTCCAGAAAATATACGGCTTCAATGAGCCTTTCCGTTTTACAGGTTCCTCAACAGGCCGGTGGGCCGTTAGTATCATCAATATCAGTATTCGCAAAACCAGATGAATGATTGTTTAAACTGGTGTATTTCTGCCTTTATGCTTCGTAAGTTTGCTGTCGCGCCGTCAGTGCCCAGGCTATTCTGGCCAGCTTGTTTGCCAGAGCACAGGTGACGACAAAGTTGCTTTTCCGACACAACAACTCCCTGACCCAGTCGGCCAACTTGCCAGACTGGTGTTCCAGTTTTTGTATGAATACCCTGGCACACTGAACCAACAAAGTTCGGATCTTTTTGTTGCCCCGCTTGCTAATCCCTAACAATGTCGTCCGACCTCCCGTGCTGTACTGTCGGGGTACCAGCCCTGTTGCCGCCGCAAAGTCACGGCTGCTGGCGTACTGCTTCCCGTCGCCAATCTCAGTTGAAATAGTACTGGCAGTCAGCGTTCCAACGCAGGGAATACTCAGCAAGCGCTGTCCAACCTCATCTTCGTCCAACTTTCGTTTCAACTGAGATTCCAGATCTTTAATCTGCTCAACAAGATAGTGATAATGCTGTTGTAATTTCAGCAGTAACTGGCTGAGATAAAGAGGCAAACTACTGTCCTCAAGAAGGGTACTCAGTCGACTAATAACGGCAGCACCTCGCGGAACGCTGATACCAAATTCCAGCAGAAAAGCATGCATCTGATTAGTTGTTTTCACCTTATCCTGAACCAGGGATTCACGGACACGATGCAGAGCTCGCATTGCCTGCTGAGATTCGGTTCTGGGCTGCACGAAACGCATAGATGGACGTGATGCTGCTTCACAGATAGCTTCAGCATCAACGAAGTCATTTTTGTTGCTTTTAACGAATGGGCGGACAAATTGCGGTGATATCAGCTTTGGAAAATGCCCTAACTCTTCCAGCTTGCGTGCCATAAAGTGAGAACCGCCACAGGCTTCCATCGCGATGGTTGTTGCCGGGCATGTCGCCAGAAATTCGATTAGCTTTGGTCGGGTGAATTTTTTACGGTAAACGGCCTTCCCACGATGATCCTGACAATGAATATGGAAAGAGTTCTTACCCAGATCGATACCAATAAGCGCAATGTTTTCCATGATGGTTCTCCGAATGAAAGCCTGTCCTCAGCATAGTACTGGGAAGGAGGGAGTGACCATCTCATTAAATAAAGCACGCTAAGCCGGTTGCAGCGGTCGTAGCGGCCTGAACTTGCCCGCGCCGATCTTGGCGCTGCTGCGCCAGAGGTAATCGCCGGTGAGGTTGATGTGCTCCCAACCGAGCGGCGACAGGTACTGCAACAGCGCGTCATCAACGGCATGGCCGTTGCCACGCAGCGCGTGCGCAGCCCGTTCCAGATAGACCGTGTTCCACAACACGACGGCAGCCGTTACCAGATTGAGGCCGCTAGCCCGGTAGCGCTGCTGCTCGAAACTGCGGTCGCGGATTTCACCCAGGCGGTTGAAAAACACTGCCCTGGCCAGCGCATTGCGCGCCTCGCCCTTGTTCAGGCCGGCATGCACGCGGCGGCGCAGTTCCACGCTTTGCAGCCAGTCCAGGATGAACAGCGTGCGCTCGATGCGGCCCAGCTCGCGGAGCGCCACGGCCAGGCCGTTCTGGCGTGGGTAGCTGCCGAGCTTTCGGAGCATCAGGGAGGCCGTCACCGTGCCCTGCTTGATCGAGGTGGCCAGCCGCAGGATTTCGTCCCAATGGGCGCGGACGTGCTTGATGTTGAGCGTGCCGCCGATCATGGGTTTCAGCGCGTCATAGGCGGCGTCGCCCTTCGGGATGTAGAGCTTGGTGTCGCCCAGGTCGCGGATGCGCGGCGCGAAGCGGAAGCCCAGGAGGTGCATCAGGGCGAAGACGTGATCGGTGAAGCCCGCCGTGTCGGTGTAATGCTCCTCGATCCGCAAGTCGGACTCGTGGTACAGCAGGCCGTCGAGCACGTAGGTCGAATCGCGCACGCCGACGTTCACGACCTTGGTGTGAAATGGCGCGTACTGGTCAGAAATGTGGGTGTAGAACGTCCGCCCTGGGCTGCTCCCGTATTTCGGGTTGATGTGGCCGGTGCTCTCGGCCTTGCTGCCGGTGCGGAAGTTCTGGCCGTCCGACGATGAGGTGGTGCCGTCGCCCCAGTGCTCGGCGAAGGGATGGCGGAACTGTGCGTTGACCAGATCGGCCAGCGCCGCCCCGTAGGTTTCGTCGCGGATGTGCCAGGCTTGCAGCCAAGCCAGCTTGGCGTAGGTCGTGCCGGGGCAAGACTCCGCCATCTTGGTCAGGCCCAGGTTGATCGCGTCGGCGAGGATCGTGGTCAGCAACAGGTTCTTGTCTTTGGCCGGGTCGCCCGATTTCAGATGCGCGAAATGCCGAGTGAAGCCCGTCCATTCGTCCACCTCCAGCAGCAGTTCGGTGATCTTGACGTGCGGCAGGATCATTGCCGTCTGGTCGATCAGCGCTTGGGCGGTGTCGGGTACCGCCGCGTCGAGCGGCGTGATCTTCAAGCCTGACTCGGTGATGATGGCGTCCGGCAGCTCGTTGGCCGTCGCCATACGGTTGACGGTGGCAAGCTGTGTTTCCAGCAGCGTCAGCCGGTCGTTCAGGTACCGGTTGCAGTCGGTGGCCACGGCCAGCGGCAATTCGCTGGCCTGCTTGAGGCTGGCGAATTTCGCGGGCGGCACCAGGTAGTCCTCGAAGTCCTTGAACTGGCGCGACCCCTGCACCCAGATGTCGCCGGAACGCAACGCGTTCTTCATCTCCGACAGCGCGCACAGTTCGTAGTAGCGCCGGTCGATGCCGGTGTCGGTCATGACCAGCTTCTGCCAGCGCGGCTTGATGAACTCGGTCGGCGCGTCGGCGGGCACCTTGCGGGCGTTGTCGCTGTTCATGCCGCGCAGCACCTCGATGGCGTCGAGCACGTCCTTCGCGGCGGGAGCGGCCCGCAGCTGGCACTGTTGCAAAGTTAGCGATGAGGCAGCCTTTTGTCTTATTCAAAGGCCTTACATTTCAAAAACTCTGCTTACCAGGCGCATTTCGCCCAGGGGATCACCATAATAAAATGCTGAGGCCTGGCCTTTGCGTAGTGCACGCATCACCTCAATACCTTTGATGGTGGCGTAAGCCGTCTTCATGGATTTAAATCCCAGCGTGGCGCCGATTATCCGTTTCAGTTTGCCATGATCGCATTCAATCACGTTGTTCCGGTACTTAATCTGTCGGTGTTCAACGTCAGACGGGCACCGGCCTTCGCGTTTGAGCAGAGCAAGCGCGCGACCATAGGCGGGCGCTTTATCCGTGTTGATGAATCGCGGGATCTGCCACTTCTTCACGTTGTTGAGGATTTTACCCAGAAACCGGTATGCAGCTTTGCTGTTACGACGGGAGGAGAGATAAAAATCGACAGTGCGGCCCCGGCTGTCGACGGCCCGGTACAGATACGCCCAGCGGCCATTGACCTTCACGTAGGTTTCATCCATGTGCCACGGGCAAAGATCGGAAGGGTTACGCCAGTACCAGCGCAGCCGTTTTTCCATTTCAGGCGCATAACGCTGAACCCAGCGGTAAATCGTGGAGTGATCGACATTCACTCCGCGTTCAGCCAGCATCTCCTGCAGCTCACGGTAACTGATGCCGTATTTGCAGTACCAGCGTACGGCCCACAGAATGATGTCACGCTGAAAATGCCGGCCTTTGAATGGGTTCATGTGCAGCTCCATCAGCAAAAGGGGATGATAAGTTTATCACCACCGACTATTTGCAACAGTGCCCGCTGCCCTACCTCTCACTAGTGAGGGGCGGCAGCGCATCAAGCGGTGAGCGCACTCCGGCACCGCCAACTTTCAGCACATGCGTGTAAATCATCGTCGTAGAGACGTCGGAATGGCCGAGCAGATCCTGCACGGTTCGAATGTCGTAACCGCTGCGGAGCAAGGCCGTCGCGAACGAGTGGCGGAGGGTGTGCGGTGTGGCGGGCTTCGTGATGCCTGCTTGTTCTACGGCACGTTTGAAGGCGCGCTGAAAGGTCTGGTCATACATGTGATGGCGACGCACGACACCGCTCCGTGGATCGGTCGAATGCGTGTGCTGCGCAAAAACCCCAGAACCACGGCCAGGAATGCCCGGCGCGCGGATACTTCCGCTCAAGGGCGTCGGGAAGCGCAACGCCGCTGCGGCCCTCGGCCTGGTCCTTCAGCCACCATGCCCGTGCACGCGACAGCTGCTGCTCGCGCAGGCTGGGTGCCAAGCTCTCGGGTAACATCAAGGCCCGATCCTTGGAGCCCTTGCCCTCCCGCACGATGATCGTGCCGTGATCGAAATCCAGATCCTTGACCCGCAGTTGCAAACCCTCACTGATCCGCATGCCCGTTCCATACAGAAGCTGGGCGAACAAACGATGCTCGCCTTCCAGAAAACCGAGGATGCGAACCACTTCATCCGGGGTCAGCACCACCGGCAAGCGCCGCGACGGCCGAGGTCTTCCGATCTCCTGAAGCCAGGGCAGATCCGTGCACAGCACCTTGCCGTAGAAGAACAGCAAGGCCGCCAATGCCTGACGATGCGTGGAGACCGAAACCTTGCGCTCGTTCGCCAGCCAGGACAGAAATGCCTCGACTTCGCTGCTGCCCAAGGTTGCCGGGTGACGCACACCGTGGAAACGGATGAAGGCACGAACCCAGTGGACATAAGCCTGTTCGGTTGGTAAGCTGTAATGCAAGTAGCGTATGCGCTCACGCAACTGGTCCAGAACCTTGACCGAACGCAGCGGTGGTAACGGCGCAGTGGCGGTTTTCATGGCTTGTTATGACTGTTTTTTTGTACAGTCTATGCCTCGGGCATCCAAGCAGCAAGCGCGTTACGCCGTGGGTCGATGTTTGATGTTATGGAGCAGCAACGATGTTACGCAGCAGGGCAGGGCAGTCGCCCTAAAACAAAGTTAAACATCATGAGGGAAGCGATGATCGCCGAAGTATCGACTCAACTATCAGAGGTAGTTGGCGTCATCGAGCGCCATCTCGAACCGACGTTGCTGGCCGTACATTTGTACGGCTCCGCAGTGGATGGCGGCCTGAAGCCACACAGTGATATTGATTTGCTGGTTACGGTGACCGTAAGGCTTGATGAAACAACGCGGCGAGCTTTGATCAACGACCTTTTGGAAACTTCGGCTTCCCTGAGAGAGCGAGATTCTCCGCGCTGTAGAAGTCACCATTGTTGTGCACGACGACATCATTCCGTGGCGTTATCCAGCTAAGCGCGAACTGCAATTTGGAGAATGGCAGCGCAATGACATTCTTGCAGGTATCTTCGAGCCAGCCACGATCGACATTGATCTGGCTATCTTGCTGACAAAAGCAAGAGAACATAGCGTTGCCTTGGTAGGTCCAGCGGCGGAGGAACTCTTTGATCCGGTTCCTGAACAGGATCTATTTGAGGCGCTAAATGAAACCTTAACGCTATGGAACTCGCCGCCCGACTGGGCTGGCGATGAGCGAAATGTAGTGCTTACGTTGTCCCGCATTTGGTACAGCGCAGTAACCGGCAAAATCGCGCCGAAGGATGTCGCTGCCGACTGGGCAATGGAGCGCCTGCCGGCCCAGTATCAGCCCGTCATACTTGAAGCTAGACAGGCTTATCTTGGACAAGAAGAAGATCGCTTGGCCTCGCGCGCAGATCAGTTGGAAGAATTTGTTCACTACGTGAAAGGCGAGATCACCAAGGTAGTCGGCAAATAATGTCTAACAATTCGTTCAAGCCGACGCCGCTTCGCGGCGCGGCTTAACTCAAGCGTTAGATGCACTAAGCACATAATTGCTCACAGCCAAACTATCAGGTCAAGTCTGCTTTTATTATTTTTAAGCGGGTAATGACTCCAACTTATTGATAGTGTTTTATGTTCAGATAATGCCCGATGACTTTGTCATGCAGCTCCACCGATTTTGAGAACGACAGCGACTTCCGTCCCAGCCGTGCCAGGTGCTGCCTCAGATTCAGGTTATGCCGCTCAATTCGCTGCGTATATCGCTTGCTGATTACGTGCAGCTTTCCCTTCAGGCGGGATTCATACAGCGGCCAGCCATCCGTCATCCATATCACCACGTCAAAGGGTGACAGCAGGCTCATAAGACGCCCCAGCGTCGCCATCGTGCGTTCACCGAATACGTGCGCAACAACCGTCTTCCGGAGCCTGTCATACGCGTAACGTAAAACAGCCAGCGCTGGCGCGATTTAGCCCCGACGTATCCCCACTGTTCGTCCATTTCCGCGCAGACGATGACGTCACTGCCCGGCTGTATGCGCGAGGTTACCGACTGCGGCCTGAGTTTTTAAATGGCGGAAAATCGTGTTGAGGCCAACGCCCATAATGCGGGCGGTTGCCCGGCATCCAACGCCATTCATGGCCATATCAATGATTTTCTGGTGCGTACCGGGTTGAGAAGCGGTGTAAGTGAACTGCAGTTGCCATGTTTTACGGCAGTGAGAGCAGAGATAGCGCTGATGTCCGGCGGTGCTTTTGCCGTTACGCACCACCCCGTCAGTAGCTGAACAGGAGGGACAGCTGATAGAAACAGAAGCCACTGGAGCACCTCAAAAACACCATCATACACTAAATCAGTAAGTTGGCAGCATCACCCGACGCACTTTGCGCCGAATAAATACCTGTGACGGAAGATCACTTCGCAGAATAAATAAATCCTGGTGTCCCTGTTGATACCGGGAAGCCCTGGGGCCAACTTTTGGCGAAAATGAGACGTTGATCGGCACGTAAGAGGTTCCAACTTTCACCATAATGAAATAAGATCACTACCGGGCGTATTTTTTGAGTTATCGAGATTTTCAGGAGCTAAGGAAGCTAAAATGGAGAAAAAAATCACTGGATATACCACCGTTGATATATCCCAATGGCATCGTAAAGAACATTTTGAGGCATTTCAGTCAGTTGCTCAATGTACCTATAACCAGACCGTTCAGCTGGATATTACGGCCTTTTTAAAGACCGTAAAGAAAAATAAGCACAAGTTTTATCCGGCCTTTATTCACATTCTTGCCCGCCTGATGAATGCTCATCCGGAATTCCGTATGGCAATGAAAGACGGTGAGCTGGTGATATGGGATAGTGTTCACCCTTGTTACACCGTTTTCCATGAGCAAACTGAAACGTTTTCATCGCTCTGGAGTGAATACCACGACGATTTCCGGCAGTTTCTACACATATATTCGCAAGATGTGGCGTGTTACGGTGAAAACCTGGCCTATTTCCCTAAAGGGTTTATTGAGAATATGTTTTTCGTCTCAGCCAATCCCTGGGTGAGTTTCACCAGTTTTGATTTAAACGTGGCCAATATGGACAACTTCTTCGCCCCCGTTTTCACCATGGGCAAATATTATACGCAAGGCGACAAGGTGCTGATGCCGCTGGCGATTCAGGTTCATCATGCCGTTTGTGATGGCTTCCATGTCGGCAGAATGCTTAATGAATTACAACAGTACTGCGATGAGTGGCAGGGCGGGGTGATGCTGCCAACTTACTGATTTAGTGTATGATGGTGTTTTTGAGGTGCTCCAGTGGCTTCTGTTTCTATCAGCTGTCCCTCCTGTTCAGCTACTGACGGGGTGGTGCGTAACGGCAAAAGCACTGCCGGACATCAGCGCTATCTCTGCTCTCACTGCCGTAAAACATGGCAACTGCAGTTCACTTACACCGCTTCTCAACCCGGTACGCACCAGAAAATCATTGATATGGCCATGAATGGCGTTGGATGCCGGGCAACCGCCCGCATTATGGGCGTTGGCCTCAACACGATTTTCCGCCATTTAAAAACTCAGGCCGCAGTCGGTAACCTCGCGCATACAGCCGGGCAGTGACGTCATCGTCTGCGCGGAAATGGACGAACAGTGGGGATACGTCGGGGCTAAATCGCGCCAGCGCTGGCTGTTTTACGCGTATGACAGGCTCCGGAAGACGGTTGTTGCGCACGTATTCGGTGAACGCACGATGGCGACGCTGGGGCGTCTTATGAGCCTGCTGTCACCCTTTGACGTGGTGATATGGATGACGGGCTGGCCGCCGCTGTGAATCCCGCCTGAAGGGAAAGCTGCACGTAATCAGCAAGCGATATACGCAGCGAATTGAGCGGCATAACCTGAATCTGAGGCAGCACCTGGCACGGCTGGGACGGAAGTCGCTGTCGTTCTCAAAATCGGTGGAGCTGCATGACAAAGTCATCGGGCATTATCTGAACATAAAACACTATCAATAAGTTGGAGTCATTACCCCGGAACAAAACGGATATTAAGTCATTATCAGAAAAAATAAACGATGCGATGGTAGGGCACAATGGTTTATTCATTTCTATAAAAAACATGGAAAATGAAAAAATTGTTGAACTCTATGCCAAAAATTCTGTTGTTCCAGCGGTCCTGCTTAATAAGTCGGGTGATATTCTCGACTATATGATCCAGACGGAAGAAAATAACACCGTGTACCGCAGTATCTCGCGGCGGGTTGCCGTGACGCCGGAACAGGGTAAAAGCAAACATGTCATCATTACGGTTGCCACGGATACTGGGTATCACACCCTGTTTATGGATAAGCTCAGTACCTGGCTGTTCTGGTTCAATATCGGTCTGGTCTTTATTTCTGTTTTTCTGGGCTGGCTGACCACACGTATTGGTCTGAAACCGCTACGGGAAATGACCAGTCTGGCTTCCTCCATGACCGTACACAGCCTGGATCAGCGTCTTAATCCCGATTTGGCTCCGCCGGAAATTTCTGAGACCATGCAGGAGTTCAATAACATGTTCGATCGCCTGGAGGGGTCATTCCGGAAACTGTCAGATTTCTCGTCTGACATCGCGCATGAGCTGCGCACAGCGGTCAGTAATCTGATGATGCAGACGCAGTTTGCACTGGCTAAGGAAAGGGATGTTTCGCATTACCGCGAAATCTTATTCGCTTACCTGGAAGAACTGAAAAGGTTGTCACGAATGACCAGTGATATGCTTTTTCTGGCACGTTCAGAGCATGGTCTGCTGCAGCTGGATAAACATGATGTGGATCTGGCCGCCGAACTGAATGAATTACGTGAGCTGTTCGAGCCTCTGGCAGACGAAACAGGAAAGACAATCACCGTTGAAGGAGAGGGCGTTGTTGCCGGAGACAGCGATATGCTGCGACGTGCTTTCAGTAACCTGCTTTCCAATGCAATCAAGTATTCTCCCGATAACACCTGTACAGCGATACACCTTGAGCGTGACAGTGACTGTGTGAACGTGATGATTACGAATACGATGTCCGGCCAGGTTCCCGCTAATCTGGAACGTTTGTTTGATCGGTTCTATCGAGCTGATTCATCAAGGGTCCACAACACGGAAGGCGCGGGGCTGGGATTATCAATTACAAGGTCGATCATTCATGCTCATGGCGGCGAGCTGTCAGCAGAACAGCAGGGGCGGGAAATTGTGTTCAGTGTGCGCCTGTTAATGGATTAATCCCGTTCTTCAGGAGAAACCTGGAAGGTGACAAAATTGTCATCATTCAGTCACGCGATAAACAGAGGCGGTTTTTTATAATCATACATAAATCAGGAGCAGAGTGATAACGCAATCGCCTGGTTCCTGGAGTGATGAATAACCCGCCCTGAGATCAAATGCTTTCTCTGTTATAAGCCGTTGATTGTTTGGGTATGAAAACACCGGAGACCCAACCATGAAAAAGATCCTTGTATCATTTGTTGCCATTATGGCTGTCGCTTCATCCGCCATGGCTGCAGAGACAATGAACATGCATGACCAGGTAAATAATGCCCAGGCACCCGCCCATCAGATGCAGTCAACCTCTGAAAAAAGCGCTGTTCAGGGAGACAGTATGACAATGATGGATATGAGCGGACACGATCAGGCTGCAATGTCCCATGAAATGATGCAAAACGGCAACGCTTCTGCCCACCAGGACATGGCGGAGATGCATAAAAAAATGATGAAAGGCAAACCAGGGGCCACCAACGAATCAGCAACGTCATTTTCAGAAATGAACGAGCATGAAAAAGCCGCTGTTGTGCACGAGAAGGCGAATAATGGTCAGTCTTCCGTTATTCATCAGCAGCAGGCTGAAAAGCATCGCAGCCAGATCACCCAGAATTAACCCGCAGCTCCACTTGTTAGACCCTCATTTGACGCCGAAGTCACTGGCTTACGCTCCCGTCCGGGAGCGTTTTTTTTATTCTTTCATTTATCATTGAGTCTTATGGGAATGGATTTAATCAGTTACTTAATCCCTGCCTCAGCAACAAGTCCCGGAAAGAGCAGCTTTATATTCCGGGTTTTTCTGCTCATAACCTCAACGGTGGCGCTTAGGATGTACTTTGTAAGTACCCAGAGTGTGTGTCATCAGTACCGGTGTTAATGCACCAGCCCATTCCAGCCATGTATACCCATGTAAATCCCAACAGCAGCAATCAGGGCGCTTGAAATATAGGGGGCTCTTCTGGCGATGGTATTGAAGCCACTCCAGCGTTTGGCGACCTGACGAACGCTGATCGCCGCACCCACTCCAACCGTTACGAGGGTCAATGCCAGGCCGATACTGAAACAAACAACCAGTGTGGCACCCAGCGTAAGCGCTTTAAGCTGAAGGCAGATCAACAATACAGTTATAGCTGCCGGGCAAGGGATAAGCCCTCCTGTCAGTCCAAATATCAGGATTTGCCCGTTGGTTACTTCTTTCCCGTCGAAGCGGCGTTTTATGTCATTGGCATGAGCCAGTTCGTGAGCGTCCTGATACTCTTTCGAATTCACATCCAGCCCATCAAGCTCAGAGTGGTCATGGTCATGGTCGTGTTCAGCGAACGCCACATCATAGTCATGGACATGACCACGATGTCCCAGAGACAGACGTACGTTGAAACTGTGAGGCTCAGGGATGGGAGATGTTGACTCCAGATAATCACCATGATCAACAAATTCAAAAGTCTGAGAGATCGTACTGTTTTCCCGAAGTGTGGTTAATGAGATATCTTCAGAAGCCCATCTTTGGCCACTAAGAGTGCGTAGCCGCCAGTGGGGAAGTTGTCCTTCTTCAAAAATGGACAGTTCAACTTTTCCATGGCCAGTATCGATCAACCTTGTTTCGTCATGGTGATGATGTTCATTCTCCTGCATTCCCTCCAGCCAGTTTTTCTCACCGCTCCAGGTTCGCCAGAACATCCAAAAAGCCGTACCAAGGATGATCACTGAAGAGACCATCTGTAGCCAGGGTTCGGCTGATTCTGCGGTAAATTTATTACTGATATACATCCCTCCAAAAGCAATCAGCCATACGACTGCAGTGTGCGACAATGTTGCCGCGACACCCAGCATCACGGCCTGACGTACGGTGCCTTTTATAGCAATGATGAATGCTGCCATCATTGTTTTGGAGTGCCCGGGCTCCAGTCCATGAAGCGCGCCAAGCAGAATGGCGCTGGGGATGAAAAACCATGCGTTGCCTTGCTGAAGAAGTGTCGTAAATTCGTTCATGAGAATCATTCTTGGTTATTAAGTGTAGGCCGGATTCTACTCCCCCCCAGTAAAATATACTACCCCCCAGTAGAATAACGCTGGTATAGTTACATAAAATATCCAGGAGAGTGAGAGCCCACATGTCACATACCATCCGCGATAAACAAAAACTGAAAGCACGTACAAGCAAGATCCAGGGGCAGGTTGCTGCGCTGAAAAAAATGCTTGATGAACCTCACGAATGTGCCGCTGTACTGCAACAAATAGCCGCCATACGTGGTGCCGTGAATGGTTTATTGCGTGAAGTGATTAAAGGACATTTGACTGAACATATTGTTCATGAAAGTGAAGAACAGAAACGAGAAGAAGACCTGGACGTTGTGCTGAAGGTTCTGGATTCTTACATCAAGTGACAGTTTGGCTAAAAGCCCTGAGCATTAATTTATCTAAATAACACGTTATCAAGTGACGGTTTTGGGCTGTTTGTAGCGGCATAGTGAGTTTGTTTAATCAATGAGCTTTAAGATGCCCCCCTTCATGCAAGGCAACGCGTACATTTCTGGTACATCTACTTCCCTTACTTTGCTCAGGGCAACCCACATTGTTAAAGCCTCTACTCGCTGACCATCAAAATCACCCAACGTCAGATAATGGAAAAAAATTTTGGATGACATTTTGAAACGTGTCCTCTGCTGTGAACGTCGAGAGATGCTACGCGAGAAAGGAGATGACCTACTTAGTATCCTGTTAAGTAGGTCTATCTGAAGAAGTAGACAACTTTAAAGTCTTTTTCATGTTAAAGGAGACAACTTTAATGTCTGTGTACACCTACCTTTGCTCAAATCAAAATGTTCTGACATACCAAAATGGAGTGTAAAATGACTCAAAACCAGGGTTCTGAGCCAGTACCGGCGAGCCGGACAGGGCAGCTCATCAGCGCCCGGGATATGGCCATGCAGAAATTCGAAGAAGGGATGCGGTTAATCTCGGAAGCGTCGGAACTGTGCGGTCTCTCTCTCTTCACCAGCAGAATTATGCAGCCCAACGCATTTGGTCTTCCGTCGTCACTGGATCGCACCATCGAGGAGGGGCGTAAGGAAATTGACCGTAAAACGTGGAAAAGGCTCTTTGAAGAAACAGGTATGGACCGGTACTGGAACCATAAGCAAAAAGAAGCCTTTAACGAATCCCTTCGTACGGATCCGCCCGTCGCTTCCCTGGAGATTGTTAAGGGAACATTACAGCATGCACTGGCTAACAGACGAGACACCCTTGCAGAAGGTTTCGTTGATGTTCTCAACAAGCTTGACCGAAGTTTCAAAAGCAATGCCAGGCAATATACAATGCCAAAAAAGCTTGTTCTTCGGGGGATTTTTCCTGGTGTGAACGTGCTGAGGTACAACGGTTTCTCGCAGGACAATCACTTTTGTTTACGCGACTTTGAGAATATTGTATGCATCTGTTCTGATACTCCAACACCTGCAACCGGCGGTGGGCTGAGTATGGTCGACAGGCTGACGGCCATGAGAAATACAGAATTCACAGGCGAGGTCAGTGATGAGAATGGCTGGCGGTGTCGCCTGTTTGAGAATGGAAACGTTCATATTTGCATCGACAGTATCTCGCTTCTGAATGCTCTGAACGATCTTATCAGCATATATTTTGCAAACCAGCTTCCGGCCGCAGGAAAAAAATGATGATTGAAAATGATAAAGAAAAAAGCCTGAACGATGCTACCCCGCCAGAGGTGCAGAATGACATCCGCAGCGAATCCACTGAAAAATCAAAGGAAATGGGTCGTTCAAGGTACTCATCTATCGCGATGATCGATTACTTCAATGCAATCGAACGTCTGTGCAAAGAGAAAGAAATTAACCCGGAAAATATCGATCTGAGCTTCAAAGTTCACTGGCTCAGAAACGCTGTTGGCGGCTCGTTTGCAAGGTCACAGGAGATGTTCGCGGAGTACCAGAAGTATGTTAAAGAGGTTCCTGAAGAGGCCCGTTACCTGGATATACCCGATGAGGTAAAGGTTGCACTCGGCGATATTATCTCGTACATCACCTGGCACTACCGTAGAAGCTATACCGCAATACAGAATGATAGTGTTAAAAAAGCTGAAGCACGTAGCATGCAGCTGGAGGAGGAGGTAACGCAGCTGTTACAGCGGCTTGAGCAAAGCGCTACCGATATGGATGAGCTGAAACTTGAGAATCAGGCACTACAGGGTCGATTAGAGATCCGGGACAGTACCGTCAAGGAGTTAGAAACAAGGCTGAATGTTGCCGAAGCAGAACTCGAAACCTGCCATCACCAGTTAGATAGCACACGGCATGAATTGAGCCTCGCACAGCAGTCAAATGACTCACTCTCCCAGCAACTGGCTGAACGTAAAACAGAGATCGCTGGTCACCTTGAATATCAAAAAAAGCTGAACGAAGAGATCAACACGCAGCGTTCTGATAACGCCGGTCTTTCCAGACAATGCGACCAGTTAAGTCAGACTGTGTCAGATACAAAGGCAGAGAGGGACAGGTTTGAACAGGAATTGATTGCTGCACAGAACCTTTGTACTGAGCTGAAAAGTGCACTGTCCGGGAAAGAGGGTGACCTGGTGGCGGTGAATGCCGAACTTACTGAACTCCATAAACTAAACGAGTCGCTGAGCGCCGACCTGAATAAAGTAACTTTGGTCAGCCAGGGCTATGAAGCGGAAGTGGCTGAACAAAGCAATGAACTCAAAACGCTCCAGGCCAAAGTAATGAAGCTGGAAGCTACCCTGGAGGCGGAGAAAACAATCTCAGAATCCCTGAAAGGCACCATTGATACATTAACTGGTGCAATGGCAGGGGGAGGTACTGGAAAGTCAAAACAGCCGCGTAGCAGAAAAACATCATGATAAATGAAGCCAGGTTGATACACTTCTCTGCATCCCCTGGCACATAAGAACTTCTGCGGACATTCAGCCCGTCCGCAGGAGTTTTCGTCCTTCAGTCAACAAATGCACTACCTTTTTTGAGTCTCCACTTTCCAGAGCAGAAAACACGTTACCGATTCTACCAACAGCTTGTATCTGAGTGATAACCCCAGTCTTGTAATCATCTAGGATCCCTGACAGGAAAGCGTTCAGTTTTGTCTGTTCGCTTAGCGAAAGCATGTAGGACATTTTTTCTCCATTTTAAGCAGGTGTGTCAGTTGAAAGAGGTTTGCGTGATTCTGGAAAATGAGGCAGCACCATAGTTTCAGATGCTGTGGTCGCATCCCAGTGCCACCATCCATAAGGCCCATATTCACGGTTGTAATAATCTTTTTTGAGTTGCTTTCGGGCCAGATAAGCAGGAGTGGCCATACCAAATACTTCCATCGGGAACGGCTTATCGCTTTTTGTGTCGAGCAGGTAGAAGTCAGGGAACACCTCACTAATACTCGCATCATAACGCATGGGCTTAACGTACTGCCGGTGCTCTGCATCCAGCTTTTCTGCAACAACCGCCTCATAGGAGGAGTCCAGAGGTATCCAGTTCTCGCTAACGTGCATCAGCACAATTTGATGAGCTCTTACAGAAGGGCCTCTGCCGGTTACCGCAGCTGGTGACGTCAACGCAAAGACAACTATTTTCGCCCCGGATTTCCATGCTGCGTACTCCGATGAAAATCGTTTCTTTACGCTATCCCAATGGACTTCTGAATTGAAAAAAATCAGCGGTAGCCCCCCAAAATTCCGCAGGGGTAAAAATTTAAGTGGCTTCTCATGCTTTTCAGCATCGTAGCGAGGTAAAACTGACAGGAGCATGAGACGTTTATCACTCATCGCCTGTGATGAAAGACGCTGAATTTGCGACTGAGCGACAGGTTGTTTCGGGTCAGGTACACCAATGAATAAATGGTCACCTATGCAGGCTCTGCCGGTACGAATTTGTTTAGCGGTTTCAAGCAGACGATACCGTACCAGTGAATCGTTACGTTTCCCTGCCATTTTCGGGTACCAGACATTCAGACCAGACTCTGTCCACAAAAGACTAAGCAAGCCCAGGAGGGTCATTGAGGCCTGACCTCCTTCTGGTCGCTGAACATGGGGCAGGGGAGGCACTTCTGATTTTTCAGGAGGATCTTTCTCTGTCATACCGATACCGAGCCTTACAGCCATATCACCTTCGGTTGTAATCCGGACCACACCACTCGCATATCCTTTCAGGCCGGTATGCCGGGCATCAAGGGAGAAGAATACACAGGAAGGATCATGCTCAATGCCCGTGTTAGCGGCTTTGACGAGAATAAAGGCATCACCGTTCGGTAAAGCACGAACATAAAGTCGCTTTTCTCCTTTTCCACGACATCCGCAGGTGATGACTGATTTTTGACCTGAGGTGTGGTGTGCCTTTTTAAGAGCCGACTGCCACCCTTTAGCAAACTCATCCTGCGTTTGAAAGTCAGGTGAATACCTTTTGACGTTTGGATCGTCGTCGTAAGCAATCATCACTGCGAATTTTTGGCTCATAGTAGTCTCCTAAACAGGAAGTTTAATATCCCAACCAGAGCAACACTTCCTGAGCGTCATACTGTTCCTTTACGCCCATGTCGCTAAAGAATTCTTCGAAATCTGTTTCGGGAACGCAATGCCTGGACAGTTCTTGTAATGCTCGTTCTTTAGATACCGTCTCACCTTCAGCTGATTCGAAATACGTCATGGTTGACCTCTGACATTATTACAACAATCTTAAGCATTTAAATTGATGAAGGAGCTCAGGTCAGCTGACTTCGTCGTAAAACTGCCGCAAGCGCTGGGAGGCTGCAAATTCAATTCGTGACTTCAGCAGTTTGGCGACGGCCGCAAAGACATCAACGACCACGGAGTTCCCAAACTGTCTGTAAGCCTGTGTATTGGACACAGGGATACGGAAAACACTTTCCCCGGGTTTATCGAAGCCCATTAGCCTGCTGCATTCACGTGGCGTTAGCATGCGTGGCCGACGGTCCATGTTGTATGTGTTATGGAAATCAGTTTCTCCCAGTTCATGAGACCAGCCCCGATCAATAAGAATTTCAGATCCGTCTTTCATATAGCGGCTTGAGAGGGTTCTGGTGACACTATTAACATTGGAAGGATCTACTAGTCCAAAACCAAAACCATTGCCTTTTGCCGCATGTTTCTTTGCATAGTTGTATAAGTACTCCCAGAGTTTAGGGGAGAGGATGTATTTACTATCTACGCTCGGATCCAGTAAATCTGAGAGAGAAGGGCGCTTGTCCGGATAAAAGTCTTTAATGTCTCTCAGAGTAAAACCGTCTTTCAGACGTAGGTCGCGGCGAAAACCAATAAGGACGATACGTTCACGGTGCTGGGGTCGGAAATGACGGCCATCGATGACTTTAGGATCATCCGCGCCCGTGCTTTCGCTGTTTGCGACGTCGTAGCCAAGCTCATCGAGCGTTTTCATGATGATGTTAAAGGTATTACCCTTATCGTGACTCTTCAGATTTTTTACGTTTTCCAGAACAAAAATTGCAGGTTGTTTTGCCCGGATGATCCTGGCCACATCAAAGAAGAGCGTACCCTGAGTGTCGCACTCGAAACCGTGTTTGCGACCCATAGAGTTCTTTTTACTGACACCGGCGATGCTGAATGGCTGGCATGGAAATCCCGCAAGAAGAACATCATGATCCGGGATAGAGGCATCGATAAATTTGTATGCCTCGTCATCAGTAACCTCGGGCCGGTTGCTAAGAGTGATGTCACGGATGTCTGAATTGAAGCGGTGCTCGTTCTCATCGCAATACCAGTTCGCCCGGTAAGTACGGCTGGAATAAGTATTCCATTCGCTCGTGAAAAGACATTTACCACCGATGGCATCAAATCCGCTTCGCAGTCCACCTATCCCTGCAAACAGATCGATAAAGCTAAAGTGCCTGTCCTCATAATCAGCAGGTCGTGAAGGTATTAAAGTCTGTAGATAGCGTCCATCTGCGATACTCAGCTCACAATGCTCAGGTATGCATGTAACCTGACGTTTAAGGGATGCACGGGACCAATTACTGCCATTTTCATCATTTAATACCTGAGCCAGATATTTCAGGTCATAAATGGTCGAAGCTGTTAACAAAGTTTTGTGGATCAGAGATGGTGTTTTATCCACATCATTCAGGTCTGTCTCAAGATCATGAGTGTAACGTTTCATCCAAACTCTCTCAGGAATAATATCTTTGAGATAGATTAACACGCTTAATTTGGATTATTTTTTGGTTCAGGTTCTAAATTTATTGTGATTATTCTGCCTTTAAGTTGCAAAAAGATTGGTTTTAAGCCCGCCCATGAAATAATGACTTGTTAAAATACTGCCTGTAAATAGGCTTGTGGATACATGTCTGTACTCAACAAATCAAGGTGAAATGATGTTTTTTTTAACAAAGTTACTTTTGCCCATCATGATTGTTGTATTCCCAGTGGCGTCCTGGGGGAACTCAACAACTTTTGAGGCAAAGGTGGTTAAGATTGTTGACGGTGACACCATAACTGCGTTGGATGCTCAAAACACAACCATCAAAATACGGATGTATGGTATAGACGCTCCTGAATCTAAACAGGCTTTTGGCCAAAAAGCAAAACAGGCCTTAACCACAGCTATAGCAACTAAAATCGTTACCGTGATAGACCATGGTACGGATATCTATGGCCGTATGTTAGGTACCATCTGGTTAGATGGATATGATATCAATGCCTCTATGGTGGACAGTGGATATGCGTGGGTTTATCGGTTCGAAGATAACGCCATTGTCCCTGGCTATATCAAATATGAATCCGCAGCACAAAAGGAGGCAAAAGGGTTATGGGCAGACACCAACCCTGTCCCACCATGGCAGTGGAGACAGGCAAACGAAAAGCCCAGAAAGGTGAAAGGGAAGAAATAACCATGATGAAAGAGCCTCATCCGTTACTTCAGTTGGTACTAAACGATTCCGGTCGTCTAACCATGCCTGTTTATTATAGAGATCAACAGTATTGCCCGACTTGCCTTACAAAGGTGTTGAAGAGTGAGGATGGAAGTTTGGCGCACCTCGGGGAAATAAATCAAAATACATGTAGACCTTCTATTTCAGTAGTTGTGACAAAAGCAATTATTGAAATGTTATGTGACGGGGAAAAAATATTTGTAAATCCAATACGATACCGAGGCCGGGTGCTGGCACCCTCAGTAATTTTTTCTCCCGACACTCACACTTTCAAACCGTTTATAAATACAGACTATCAGCCTGTGGGAGCAAACTGGAAAAGTGAAAAGGGATATAAACTCGGTCTGTTTTATCTCAAAGATCGAGCCAACTCTATCAATAAAGAGGAATTTGATTTCATTGCCGTTATAGACCCTAAGGCAATGCAGAAAGAATTTATTTCGGCCTGGTCTGAGGTTGATGAAAAAAATCCATTGGAAACGCTGAAGCAGATCTTACGATCTAAAAACAACTCTTCTTTATGGGTAAAATGGCCTGGCAAAATTGAGCATGCGCAAAAAGGAAATTGCAACGAAAATTACTGGTTCGATTATCAATCTGATAATCAGGAAGTGAACTGTACGGTCTCTGTTGTAGGTATCGAAGGTAACAGTTCCGGTGAGACAATTTATAGATTGCAAACTTTGCTAAAGCGTAAGCTCAATGAATATCAACTGGTTCGGTCTTTAGGGACTATTATGCTTCTTGATAATACCGGGAATATGATTCCATCAAACCATCCTTATTTTGAAGTCATCTCAAAAGCATGTATAAATGGAGTGCGTGACTTTGTTCGTCAAAACCCGTGGGTAGTCTGACGGTCAACTATAAAGCATAATATAATTAGTAATAACAAGGAACAGACATGAATGAAAACTCAGTAATCTTAATAAGTTTATTTTGGTTTTTTTTTGGATCGAGTGTTGTAGCTGGTTTTATGGATGCATCATTATATTGCTGGATTTTTGCAGCCATAAGCGCATTGTTTCTTCTTTCGGTGATACAAACACCAAAGGAGTTAACGGTATCTATTCTTCTTGCGGTACTTATGGCAAGCTCCGCAGGTGTTTTCATTCTGGCTTATAAAGTCAAAACGAATGTCGTTTCACCAATCTATCTCTTAAAAAAGCCTACTGCATACATGGCTGAAATAGATAACCGAAGGATTCATGGTTACTAAATATTTTGCAATTGCATCATTTGACGGTCCGGGTTTATTTACCCACAGCATCGACTAATTCAAGAGGTTACATATGATAGTTTCAGAAGCAATTTTTTATTCTTCTATTATTTCCTGGGTTCTTTATTGGTGGTTTATTGGAAATATTACTAAAAAGGTAGGGATGCTTGTTGTTCCACTCACGCTTACCTTCGGATGTTACATTTATGCAATTCATTTGGATGATTCCGAACAGCAAACCAATTTACGTTGGGAGCAGATCGGTTTTATTACCTTTATAATTGTGATAATGTGGGCAGGAAAGTTTGTGATGAAAAGACTATCTGAATGATGATCTAATCCACACTTTTCGATATCTTAGAAAAGTAACTTTGTGAGCAAACAGTCATATGACATGCAAAACGCTGATCTCAAAGACAGATGATGGATACACATTTAGCATTTCACCTTACGAAGACGGGTACCGCTTATCAGTCTCGCCTGAAAATCGTCACAATGGTACCCAAAGCTTTGACGGCTGGTTCCCACGTTTTTTTTCCGAACCACAGTATGCCAAATCATCTTTAACTAAGTTTCTCGGTGAGTCCTTAGTATGGGAAGAAGATTCAAGTAATGCTCTATGAGATTACTTATTATAAATTTTTCTATTAATCTCCATGGAGTGATATATGAATTTGGCCTATTTTTTATTTTTGTCTATAACTGTTATGCTTACGAGCTTTATTATTAAATCACTTGTCGTATTGGTAAAGTTCAAATTACTTCGTGATGAACGTCTCGAATATACCAGCAATAAAAATATTGATGAGATGTACGATTTAATGAATGCGAAGGAAGAAATCCTCATAAGGCATCATAAGCAGATGTTGGCATTGCATCTTTCACTATTAATATTCGTTCTATTTATTGCTTACATTTACTAAAAATAATTTTATTCAACATTTCAACAAAGGGTTTTCAATGGAAAGCTTCGAAACTGAACAAATGATTCAATATGCTTTCTACATAAATATCGTAATAACGACTGGTTTGGCATGGTTTTGCTTGCGGTCAGGATTGCATTACAATTTTTTCAGAAAAGCAGAGAGTGCCAGAACAAAAGGGCTGAGTAGTACCTCTACTGAACACGGTCCAGCAATTGTGAGAATAAAGAAGCTACAAGCATTAGTAGATTTTATTAGTAACTGTGCTTTTCTAATCCTTTCAATTGGCACAGCTTATATTTTGTATTTTTGGATCCACAGTTAACTCATACAAGGTAACTTCGGCAAATAACAACTTCTAATGCAGGACTTTAATAACTATAACGGATGCTACATGAAAAACGACAGTTTAATTACGCGGTATAAAATACTTAAAGGCGAACGCGATGAGTCTATCTTCACCATAATAATCGCGCTAGTAGTAAAGCCGGGGCTGGTAGCCCTGGCATTCTATCTGTTGCTTGGTTCCACGATTGATTGGTCAAGCTGGAAAACCTATGCCGCCATGTTGATCTTTGGAGCATTTCTCTAAAAGGATGACCACGGCAATACCAGGTCAGACAACAAGGTCGTTAGCATGATCGTTGGAAGCAACGGAAGCACCTTGAAAAAGGTCGGCAGCACTATAAAATCCATCAGCAATGCACACAAATAAACTACTGGTATCTTAAAATGAAAGTGAAAGAGTTGATCGCCATGCTGAACGAAAGAGACCCTGAGGCAATTGTTCTGATTTCCGGCTATGAAACGATCGGCGGCACGGAAGTCGCAGAAGCTGATTTGCTCATTGATATGCAGTCAATATGCTTAGAACAGGCTGATAATCTCACAGGAAACCGTAAAGTTGTTTCTTCCGGTGGTGAAGATTCAGTTTGGTTAGGCTGGAAAGATGATTACCGTACAAAGGTGTTTTTAGAAGATGCCCAAATTCCTGATCAAGATGAATGACGGTCAGCGTTGGCTTCAAAGGCAATCTATCAGTACGTGAAACGTAAATGTTAAAAAATAACCACATATGAATCAATAACTTATGTCAAAGCTAAGTAGAGATGTCCGGGGTGGGGCAAAGTTCAAATGTCCTTTGATAATATTGAATTCCTGGATAAAAATCGCATCTTAACCTCTTCGTTTGAGTACCTTGTTGGGTTGACCCCGTATTCGCTTTATTTGTAGTATTGGGCTGCTTTGAAGTGTTTCATGTTCAAACGCGACGTGTTCTGTAAGTTCTTCCTGACAACAGAGCCGACAATATATACACATCCGCTATGGAGAATCTGACAACCGCTATGCGTATTACGCCACCCTGAGTTTTTCCTTCCTCTGTCGTACTGAGCAAGCCTCAGCACGCACTCAATAACATCCCGTCTGCGGATGTGCTTTACCGTACGTAAAAATGTAGCCCTCCAGGGCTGACTGTATCTAAAAACTGAGAAATTACTATGTTGCTGTCCTCGACGCGTAAGGACTGGCTGGGTAACGTCCGTGGTGACGTTCTGGCCGGTATTGTTGTCGCGCTCGCACTCATTCCAGAAGCGATCGCCTTTTCCATTATCGCCGGTGTTGATCCCCAGGTGGGCCTCTACTCGGCGTTCTGTATTCCTCTCGTTATGGCCTTCTTTGGCGGACGTCCGGCGATGATTTCGTCCTCCACCGGTGCAATGGCTCTCCTGATGGTGACGCTGGTGAAAGATCATGGCTTACAGTATTTACTGGCTGCCTCCATACTGACCGGGGTATTCCAGCTGATAGCCGGATATCTGAAGCTTGGCGGGCTGATGCGTTTTGTTTCACGCTCAGTGGTCACGGGGTTTGTTAATGCACTGGCAATACTGATTTTTATGGCCCAGTTGCCTGAGCTGACCAATGTGACATGGCATGTTTATGCCATGACTGCGGCAGGGCTGGGGATCATCTATCTCTTCCCTTATATCAACAAAACCATTCCTTCACCGCTTGTGTGCATCGTGGTGCTGACTGGGATTGCCATGTGGCTGCATCTGGATGTGCGAACCGTCGGGGATATGGGGAAACTTCCCGACAGTCTGCCGGTCTTCCTGCTCCCGGACGTGCCTTTAAATCTTCAGACGCTGCTCATCATCCTGCCATATTCTGCGGGGCTTGCGGTGGTTGGCCTGCTTGAGTCGATGATGACCGCCACTATCGTGGATGACATGACCGACACGCCAAGCGACAAAAACAGGGAGTGCAAAGCTCAGGGCATCGCGAACATCTGCACATCCTTTATCGGAGGAATGGCAGGCTGCGCGATGATTGGGCAATCTGTTATCAACGTAAAATCCGGTGGACGCGGACGACTTTCAACCCTCACGGCGGGCGTGGTGCTGCTTTGCCTGATTGTGTTCCTGCGCAACTGGGTCTCCCAAATTCCGATGGCAGCGCTGGTCGCGGTGATGATTATGGTTTCCATCGGGACATTCTCCTGGCGCTCCATTGCCAACCTGCGGACACACCCCCTTTCAACCAGCGTGGTCATGCTTGCCACCGTCGCGGTTGTGGTGGCAACACATAATCTGGCCTTCGGTGTGCTGACCGGTGTACTGATTGCTTCGCTCAATTTTGCCACTAAAGTATCCCGGTTCATGCGTGTAACCTCAGTTCTGGAGGGGACGAGCCGGACGTATACCGTCACCGGCCAGGTATTCTTTGCATCAGCAGACCGCTTTACGAGCCACTTTGATTTCCGTGAAGCGATTGAGAATGTGGTGATAGACGTTTCACATGCCCATTTCTGGGACATCACGTCCGTCAGCGCCCTGGATAAGGTGGTCATTAAGTTCCGTAGAGAGGGCGCCGGGGTTGAAATACGTGGGATGAATGAAGCCACCCGCACCATCGTTGACCGGTTTGGTGTTCACGATAAACCTGAAGAAGTCGAAAAACTGATGGGCGGTCATTAACAGACTGGAGGGAAAACTATGAATAATACTGTTACAGCCTGTGTGGACGGTTCACTTTCAACGCGGTCAGTGTGTGAATATGCGGCGTGGGCAGCCCGCACTTTGCAATCACAGCTAGCACTGTTGCACGTTATCGAAAAAGACAGCACCCCGGTAGTGTCAGACCTGACCGGCACTCTCGGCATAGACAGTCAGCAATTGCTGACCGATGAGCTGGTAGAAATTGAAGGGCAACGTAATCGCCTGCTGATGGCCCAGGGGAAAGCAATACTGGAAAGTTGTGCTGAACTGCTTCAAAAACAGGGAAGCCCGGATGTGCTTTTGATGCAAAAACACGGTACACCGGATGAAGTTCTGGCAGAGCTGAGCGACCTTCGTCTCATGGTGCTGGGGCGTCGGGGTAGCCAGCATCCGGTAGGCTCTCATCTGGAAAGCGTTATTCGTCTGCAAAAGAAACCCCTACTGGTTGTTCCGGAGAACTACTCAGTGCCTTCCAGAGTCATGCTGGCTTATGATGGCAGTGAAGAAAGCAGGAGTAACCTGGAACGTCTGACGATGAGTCCCTTACTCAGGGGGCTGGAGTGCCACCTTGTCATGGTAAACGGTAAGAAGGAAGAGCTGCTGACCGCACAGCAAATTTTACGTGACGCGGATATAGAAAACAGCACAACACATCTTACCGGGCAATCAGTCGGGGACGCGCTTATTCGTTACGCCGAGGAAAATGCTGTCGATCTGATAGTGATGGGGGCCTACGGTCATTCCAGGTTGCGGCAGTTCTTTATCGGTAGTCATACCTCCGAAATGCTGCAAAAGACGCAACAACCGCTTCTTATCCTCCGTTAGCACTGATTATCTTAAATAAAAAAGGGCGAGTTCTCTCGCCCTTCGTCACAAGAACACGTTTAGTTCAGCCGGTTACCTTTTTCATCAACTACCTTCTCACCGTCCTCTTTCGTGAACGCGCTTTTCTGCGCATCGGGAAGAATATCCAGCACGACTTCAGAAGGGCGGCATAGCCGGGTACCCAGCGGCGTTACCACGATAGGGCGATTGATCAGAACAGGGTGCTGCAACATAAAATCGATTAACTGCTCGTCAGTAAAGCGGTCTTCCGCCAGCCCTAACGCTTCAAAAGGTTCGACATTCTTACGCAGCAGCGCTCGTACCGTGATCCCCATATCCGCAATGAGTTTTACCAGCTCAGCTCGTGATGGTGGGGTTTCAAGATAATGAATAACGGTCGGCTCTGTACCGCTGTTGCGGATCATTTCAAGGGTATTGCGTGACGTGCCGCAGGCCGGGTTGTGATAAATGGTAATGTTGCTCATATCAGTATCTCATTACAAAGTGAAAGACAGACGAAGCGCCAGTGCTGCAAGCGTGACAAACAGCACGGGGATTGTCATGACAATGCCCACCCGGAAGTAATATCCCCAGGTAATTTTGATATTTTTCTGCGACAGAACGTGCAGCCACAGTAACGTTGCCAGACTGCCGATAGGGGTAATTTTTGGCCCCAGGTCGCTGCCGATGACGTTGGCGTAAATCATCGCTTCTTTGATAACACCGGTCGCTGTGCTGCCATCAATCGACAGCGCCCCGACCAGCACGGTCGGCATATTGTTCATCACTGATGACAGGAAGGCCGTCAGGAAGCCCGTACCCAGCGTTGCCGCCCACAATCCCTGCTCTGCCAGCTGATTCAGCAAGGAAGAGAGATAGTGGGTCAGACCGGCATTTCGTAAGCCGTAGACCACCAGGTACATCCCCAGCGAGAAGATAACGATTTGCCAGGGCGCACCACGCAGCACCTTACCGGTGTTAATGGCATGCCCTTTTTTCGCAACAGCAAACAGAAGCAATGCACCAGCGGCTGCGACCAAACTGACCGGTACGCCCAGCGGCTCCAGTCCGAAGAATCCCACCAGAAGCAACACCAGAACCAGCCAGCCGGTTTTAAAGGTATTCACATCACGTATAGCGTCTTTCGGTTCTTTCAACAGAGAAACGTCGTAAACGGCGGGAATGTCCTTACGGAAAAACAGATGCAGCATCACCAGCGTAGCCGCAATCGCGGCCAGGTTAACCGGGACCATCACGGCGGCATATTCTGAGAAACCAAGCTTAAAGAAATCCGCCGAGACGATATTCACCAGGTTTGAGACAATCAGTGGCAGGCTTGCCGTGTCAGCGATAAACCCTGCGGCCATGATAAACGCTAAGGTTGCTCCCCGGCTGAATCCCAGCGCCAGCAGCATCGCGATAACGATAGGTGTCAGGATCAGTGCCGCACCGTCGTTGGCAAACAGTGCCGCAACCATCGCACCAAGCAGGACGATCCAGGTGAAGAGCAGCCGCCCCCGGCCATTCCCCCAACGGGCAACGTGCAGCGCGGCCCATTCAAAGAAGCCGGATTCGTCGAGCAGAAGACTGATGATGATCACGGCGATAAAGGTGGCGGTCGCATTCCACACTATCTGCCAGACCACCGGAATATCCCCCAGATGAACGACGCCAGTCAGCAATGCCAGAATTGCGCCCAGTGAGGCACTCCAGCCAATCCCCAGCCCTCTGGGTTGCCAGATAACCAGGACGAGCGTGAATAAAAAGATAGCACCAGCCAGTAACATCAGAAACTCCATTCACATTTGTTTATTCGGATATATATATCGCCATCAGCAGGAGACAGATGCCACGCTACTGAGCTTGTTGCGTATGTTTTCTCGTTCACAGTTCCAGGCTGTATCAATAATACCCGCAGCCCATGCTGGCATGTGTGGCGACAGTCGGTAATGCACCCATTTTCCTTCGCGACGGTCGATGACCAGCTCGGCTTCACGTAAAAGGGCCATATGGCGAGAAATTTTTGGCTGAGACTCTGCGGTTGCCGCACAGATGTCACAGACGCACATTTCACCGGACTCCCTGAGAAGCATCACGATAGTTGAACGGGTCTCGTCGGCGAGCAGTTTAAAAAGCTGAACAGGCTGTAGCATGCTTAACCTCGTAAAAAAATAACAATACATATGGTATTTCATATGTGATAACTTTTAAAGCATAGCTTATGAAATGGAGATTTTTTATGACCGACTTACCAGCAATCGAACCGGCTTATTTTGATGATGCGCTTGCCAGCAAACTTACGGGCAACAACGAAACCATGCCGCGAATTCTCATCCTGTACGGTTCAGTACGAGAGCGGTCCTACAGTCGTTTTGCAGCGGAAGAGGCCGGGCGGTTGCTGGCAAAGATGGGGGCTGAGGTGAAAATATTTAACCCATCCGGTCTGCCGTTACCCGATGATGCGCCCGAAAGTCACCCCAAAGTGCTTGAACTCCGCGAGCTGGTCAGGTGGTGTGACGGAATGGTCTGGAGTTCTCCGGAAAGACATGGCGCCATGAGCTCGGTGATGAAGGCCCAGATTGACTGGATACCCCTGAGTGAAGGTGCTGTTCGTCCTTCCCAGGGTAAAACGCTGGCCGTCATGCAGGTTTGTGGTGGTTCACAGTCGTTTAACACGGTCAATCAGATGCGGATACTTGGCCGCTGGATGCGGATGTTCACCATCCCCAATCAGTCGTCAGTGCCAAAGGCATGGCAGGAATTTGATGATGAAGGGCGCATGAAACCCTCACCCTGGTATGACAGGATTGTCGACGTTACCGAAGAGTTGTTCAAAATGACGTTACTCCTGAAAGGGCACACAGCCTACCTGTCCGACCGCTACAGCGAAAGGAAAGAGAGTCATCAGGAGCTCGCGGCACGGGTCAATCAGGCCAAAATCTGACAGCCAGGCATGCCCGGATGGATTACCGGGCTTTAAATCGGTTTCTTCCCAAATATCTCTTCAGAGCGTGACTGAAGTTTCACCAGGGCATTGAACATATCGTCCTGATCCAGGGAACGCTGGGATTTCTTCGTCGTGGGAGCTTTACGCCTGCGAGAAGGGCCGTCTCCGGATGGTACGGATTGCGACCGGTTATTATCCCGCTCGGCCTGGACCAGCTGCGCCATTTCCAGGGCCCGCCCCAGACGTTTGTTATCCACAATGGCCCCCTGATCGATTTCAGAAAGCTTGTCATAGGTGGAGTAGGGAAGTGATACGCCATTAAGCCGGAGCTCTTTATGTCCATCCGGGTAATGCCAGACATCGATGTATTTACCAATCGCCCGACGACTGAATTCGCTGTCTTCAATCAGATAAAGGACTTTGTCGTATTGCACTGTGAGTGATTTCGACACTTTACGAGCTTCACGCCAGTTAAATACCATATCAAGATCGTCATCGACATCCAGTTCCCGATGAACATCAAACGCCTGGCGAGGCGCTTTTGCGAAACGACGGTTGTAATCGTTCATGAACTCTTCGGCAAATGCGTTCGCAGCTTCCATGGAACTGATGCCCTGGAGCCTGAGCTCCTTGACCAGTCGGTCCTGAAGCGTCAGGTGCGCCCGTTCAACGCGGCCTTTGGCAGCACTGGTTTCTGCACAAATGGTCTGAATGTTCAGTTCATGCATCGCACGGCCAAACTGGGTATCGCCGTCGCCGCCGGTTGCATTTTTATTGTTGATCCTGAATACGCTGGCTTTGTCGCTGTACAGCGCAAGCGGTTTGCCATGTTTTTCAATATAGCCCCGGGTCGCTTCAAAATAGGTGAAAGTAGACTCAGATTTCACGAAAAGAAGCTGCATTAAACGACTGGTTGCGTCATCAACGTAAACCAGTGCCGTACACTTAGGTCCCCGATTTTCAAACCAGTGGTGGTCGCAGCCGTCGATTTGTATGAGTTCACCGGCACAGGCACGGCGGTAACGAGGTTGCTGAATTTTTGGCGCACGTTGCTTACGTGGGACCCACAGACTGGCCTGAGTCATCAGCTTACGGACGGTTTCTTTGGAAAGATGAACACCGTGCACCTCAGACAGTTTTTCACAGGCCAGCGTCGGACCGAAATCGTTATAGCGTTCGCGAATAATGTTCAGCGCGTATGCGGCCAGTCCCTGAGGCAACTGGTTGTTACTGGATTTACCACGACGGCGGCTGGTCATGCCAATCGGACCATCTTCACGATAACGCGCAAGCAGACGACGGCACTGACGGTCGGAGATACCAAGCCGCTGAGCTGCCATTTGTGTTGTCAGACGCCGGTCGATGACATCCTGAATGATTTTGAGTCGGTTAACTTCATCCAATGTGAAAAACTCCGCTGCGAGAGCCGTCATGGTAATCCTTACTTGATTATACACGCCGGACATCTTAACTTAGCCATTATCGGACATTACAACTTTGCTACTACAACTTATGTCAAAGCAAGTTTAAAATGTCACCTCTTTGTGCAAGATAGAAAGGGCACTTTCAGCCTATGTAATCATATTAATGTGACTGCTGCGTTATCCCACTCAACCAATTAATAAAGCAAAAGTTAAATATGAAAGACTGGAATAAAAATATAACGAAAACATCTTAATATGGAAATATCTGTGTCAACGGGATCTTTAGTTATTGAATATCTGGTTCTAAATAGGTTCTACATTCAACGGGAAGGGAAACCAAATATCTATATGTTTTTTATAAATACCATTACGTGGCAAACAACAATCTGCATATTTTTTTAAAGAATCTCCACATGGACAAATATTTTCTGGCGATAATACTCCATCATGTTCTTTCGCCTTAAATCTCCAGGTCGTAATATTGAAAATTTGATGTGGGGATTGTATGTATTTGACAACACTAATTAAAGTTGAATAGTTATAATGATCACCATCATTGGAGAAAAAAACACTACATTTGTTAACGGGATTACTAACTATGTCATAAGTAATTAATTCAAAATCGATCACTTCATCAAAGCAAAGAACTCCATTATAAAGTTTATTTTTAACATGACCACAATCATTAATAAAACTACGGGTTGTATTACATACTGAACATTTCACTTCTTTTATTATTTCACGAGAACTACCGAAGATTTTATATGGGAATAACGCCTGCCAATTACATACCATTCTCGCTAAGAAGTTAACACCATAGAAATTAACCTCAGGCAGAAACTCATTATTTTCTTTAATATGTATTAAGGCTTTGTTGAATAAATCGAACTTTTGCTGAGTTGAAGGATCAGATCACGCATCTTCCCGACAACGCAGACCGTTCCGTGGCAAAGCAAAAGTTCAAAATCACCAACTGGCCCACCTACAATAAAGCCCTCATCAACCGTGGCTCCATAACTTTCTGGCTGGATGATGAAGCTATTCAGGCCTGGTATGAGTCGGCAACGCCTTCATCACGGGGAAGACCTCAGCGCTATTCTGATCTCGCCATCACCACCGTTCTGGTCATTAAACGCGTGTTCAGGTTGACCCTGCGGGCTGCACAGGGTTTTATTGATTCCATTTTTACACTGATGAATGTTCCGTTGCGCTGCCCGGATTACACCAGTGTCAGCAAGCGCGCAAAGTCGGTTAATGTCAGTTTCAAAACGCCCACCCGGGGTGAAATCGCGCATCTGGTGATTGATTCCACCGGGCTGAAGGTCTTTGGTGAAGGCGAATGGAAAGTCAAAAAACATGGCCAGGAACGCCGCCGTATCTGGCGAAAGTTGCATCTGGCAGTTGACAGCAACACACATGAAATCATCTGTGCAGACCTGTCGCTGAACAATGTGACGGACTCAGAAGCCTTCCCGGTCTTATCCGGCAGACTCACAGAAAAAATCAGGGCAGCATCGGCAGACGGCGCTTACGACACCCGGCTCTGTCACGATGAACTGCGGCGTAAGAAAATCAGCGCGCTTATCCCGCCCCGAAAAGGCGCGGGTTACTGGCCCGGTGAATATGCAGACCGTAACCGTGCTGTTGCGAATCAGCGGCTGACCGGGAGTAATGCGCGGTGGAAATGGACAACAGATTATAACCGTCGCTCGATAGCGGAAACGGCGATGTACCGGGTAAAACAGCTGTTCGGAGGTTCACTGACACTGCGTGACTACGATGGTCAGGTTGCAGAGGCTATGGCCCTGGTACGAGCGCTGAACAAAATGACGAAAGCAGGTATGCCTGAAAGCGTGCGTATTGCCTGAAAACACAACCCGCTACGGGGAGACTTACCCGAAATCTGATTTATTCAACAAAGCCATGTATTAAATCTATTTCTATCCTTTCAAGTTCTACCCATGCTTCATAAAAATCACCTCTTGTAAGTAAATTAATGACTTGAATATATTTTAAATGGGCTAGTAAAATTGTTTTGTATAAAAACAATCTGTTTGATTCATTATTCAAGCTCAAGGATTGAGCTTTTTTTAACTCAGCATTAAGATAATCAAGAATAGCACTATCTTCTTGAGTAATACACATCCAACGCTTTAACTTTTCGTGAATATTCATAATATCTATATAGATTTTTATTTGATTTTGTTAATTACTTTTAAAACATCGTCTACTTTTCCAGAAACAGTGTATTTCACATGTTTTCCTGATTTATTTTTTTTAATTATAGAGACTTTAACGTCTATATCTCTAGTTCCAAAGTTATCAATTTTTTTCTGAATATAATTTGAAACAAGATTTACTAAAAAAGGTATCATTACTGATGTGGCAAAGAAAGTGCCTAACGCTAACGTTATACTGTTTAATTGCAGGTACGAAACACCATTAGAATCTCCGTACACTTTAACATTAGAATGTGATTGCTTGGTGAACTGGAAAAAATCCAGTGCATTACCTCCAGTAATTTTTGAACTATCAAAAACGATCGCAATCTCATCATCTTGAGGTTCATATGAAGAAATGATTTTTACCTCTTCATCTTCATCACTCATTTCACTCAAAGTAATGGGGTTCATTCTCAACTCCTTGTTTTATATTTTTACATTCAAATTTTACTATACGACTGGTTAATTGCTCCTGTCCAACACACACCAGAGTTCATATGCTTAGCATACAAGGGACCAATGCCAGTAGCGACAGGCTAGTGTGTCAAAAAACCACATGAAGATCAATCTCCTGCGGAAAATTTGGCCGCAATTAGTTTCATTGTCCTTTCCATGCCTTGATAAACTGTCGCATCTGTAATGTTTAACCTTGCGAGTTCCTTAAGTATTCTAGCTTTGTTTCTGATCACTATTTTTTCTACTTTAAACTCTTGCATAGCATCATCAGGGTTTGAAACTAAATCGGGATAAACAGCATTATTCCCAAATAATAAGAATGCACCTGACTGTGATGACATCCTTTCATTATTATTTCTTCCTTTAACGAAAATTAACCTTTCCAAATCTGATGGTATAATTACATCTTTAAAATAAGGTTTTTCATCTTTAATGTAATGTATGAGTTTTTGACAAGCTTCAGTTTTATTGAAAGCCTCCTTGTCCATTTTACAATCCAGCTGATCTTTCAGTGTTTGACTTAGCATTGATATATTTGATATGCAACTTACTGTATCAGAGTCAAAGAATTTTATACGATCCCTTTTTGTTTTGAAAATAATAACATGTCCATCAACCTCATTTGTATTTTCATTATTACTAATGTCGCAACAAGCGAAATACAGAGCGATTAGTGGATTTGATGTTATATCCAACAAACGAGTTGGTAGTCCGTAGTGTTGCATCCTTACTAACTTGTCTAGCATTGTTTTATCATCAACAAACTCAGTTGGCCTTGCTGTTAGGGCTTCACGGACTAAATTTGATTCACTGTGCAAATGCTTGAAGTTACCTTTTTGTTTTTCCTGAAAACTGATGGAGCCAACTCGTAAGATACATCAGAATGTCCACGATAAAATATTTCTGCATCTTCTTCATGATCTTGTTCTAAAACACGCGCCATGAAACTTTGAACATTATCTATTATTGGGTAGTTATCAACTTCATCAGGAAGTGCTTCAGTAGGAGGAAGTGGTGTACTTCTTGTCGTTATATTTAGAAGTGCTAATGTTTGATTTAAATCACGTGCTTTTATTCCCCAGTGAGTCCGTTTCAGCCCATATGCACCTAATTCTAAAGCTGTTTGATATAACTCTTTGTTTATCACTACGACATCATCTTGTGAGTGAGTGATTCTGAAATCAAACTCAACATTTTTGTTAACTGTTCGTAGATTTGAAATTACACCAAGTCGCAAAGTAATGTATTCAACATTGTCTCGGGAATAAAGTTCTGACATAAAAAGCGTAGGTAATTTCTCAATATAAGATAATGCTTTATCATTCAAAGGCGTTAACTTCAACCGGATGTCATCAGAGGTGCCTTCTAACATACGTGATATAGGAAAATCACAACTCCCACTAACCCGTTCATACATGGGCCAATGTTCAAAATAGTCAGGTTCTCCGCCCATAATTAGATTAAACATTAAAACTAAATCCTTATATTTTACTTAATGAATTATTTACAATCCAATCAATTGCGCCAGAGGTGCGAATCCAAGGCTTTATATTATGATTCACATAATAAATGGCTTCATCCATTCCACCTAACGTGATATATCCACTGTTAGACTTGATCTGTAATCTGCACTTCGATAACAAGCCGGGGATGTGTCTATTAGAATCAATCGCAGCTTTAGCGATATCATCGGCATCCGGGGATGACTGTCGGTAGGCGAGTAGGGCGCGTGTATACTGAAAAACGAACGCATATCCCCAGGATAATCGTCCAGTAGCAAGGCCAGATCATCCACCATTTCAAGCTCAAGGTAATAGTTCGCTAATAAATGACGAATCCCCTGGTTATCGTTCGGGTTGAGCTTCAGCATTTCGCGGCTATGAGCCATAGCCGGATAAAAATTACCAGACTCCCATAAGGCCTCAGCCAAAGCTGCTTTTGCTCATATATGGACGTGTTTCGACAAATCCCAAACGTCCTGCGAACTCCTGAAAATCCTCGCCAAGTGCAATGCTGGCTGCGTACAAAGCAGTCTCCAGCTTCCCGATTTTTGACTCAGGAGGTTCTTGAGATATCTCGCAGTAGAATGAGTATGCGTCAGCACAGAGCGGGGATTTCTTGATAGCTTTTCTGATGAGTTTCAGCACAACTTCCAGGTCATCATTTTCCCAGGCATCGAACATGAACTCCTGAGCCGCAACCAGATCTAGATGTAATTGCTCAGAGCTGACAGCAGTTTTATACAAATCAACGCGCTTTGTAGTCGGGAATTTAATCATCTCAAGTATCCTTTTGGGGACTCACTGTTCCGGTACTTTGCAGCACTGATGGTCGATTCTATCGCTTTGAACTTGCCACAAACAAGCTCGGGTCTGCCAGAACGGGATTGATAGCCCGGAGCTGTTCCTGGATGCGCACCTGAGCCTTACGGCTGGGCGATTTTTTGCTTCGTTCCCGTTTGCCTTCGCTTTCCCGCTCATCCTGTTTTACCTGAGCCAGTCGGAGTACAGTCCCGAGACGTTTGTTATCAACAATCTGCCCCTGGTCGACACAGGCCAGCTTATCAAATGCCTGGCACTTAAGGCTCCGGTGCCCATAGAGGAAGGCGAGGGTGCCATCGGGATAATCCAGTACTTTAATTTTTTCACCGGCAAGACGGCTATTTTCTTCTGTGGTGTCCATGAGATAAAGGATCTTATCGTACTGGAAGGTCAGTGATTTCGACACGGTACGAACATCATGCCAGGCAAAGATGTCTCTTAATTCATCGGGGCTTTCCTGCACCGGACGATGCAAATCTTTGGGGAACTTAGCCGGTCGTGAAAACCGGCTGTTAAAGTCAGCGATGAAAGTGGCAAGCCAGGCATTTGCGGCCTCAATGCCGGTTATACCTTCCAGACGCATTTCTTTGATCAGCCGATCCTGAAGTGTCTGATTCGCACGTTCCACGCGGCCTTTAGCTTCAGAGCTGTTGGCACAAATAAGCTCGATTGCCAGGTCATAAAGCACACGTCCGAACTGGGTAACGGTGGTATTGCGTTTCTCCGGACCACTGACGCGAAATATTGCGTGTTTGTCACTGTACAGCGATACCGGCTTCCCATGCTGCTCGATGTATTCCCGGGTTGCCAGCATGTAGTCAAAGGCTGTTTCTGACTCGCTGAACCGCAAATGCATCAGACGCCCGGTGGCATCATCGATAAAGACCAGCAGGCAGCATTTTGGCGCACGGCCTTCAAACCAGTCATGGTGGGAGCCGTCGATCTGGATAAGTTCACCCAGACAATCACGCCGATGTCGGGGTTGATAAACCCGTGACTTACGGCGAGCATGCGGGACCCAGAGTCCGTCAGACGTCATCCAGTTGCGGACGGTCTCGATTGAAAGCCGGATATTATGGCGCTCTCTGAGTTTTTCTGCGGCCAGTGTGGGCCCAAAGTCACTGTAGTTTTCACGTATCAGCGTGAGTACTCGTAGTTTGAGAGATTCGGTCAACCGGCGGTTGCTGGGCTGGCCGCGTTTGCGGCTGACAAGTCCTTCAGCACCAGAAACTCGGTAACGATTGATAAGTCGTTGCGCCTGACGTTCTGAAATGCCAAGCTGTGATGCTGCATCACGACGGCGTAGACGCTTTTCACAAACTGCCTGTATCACCGGTAGGCGGTGGATCTCTTTATCTGACATGGTCACCAACATGCGTTGAGCCCCTTAGAATTGCATTCAGTTTAGCTTACTCTAAGGTGACGTTTCTATCTGGATAAAAAGTGACATTACTAAATGGTTCTAACAACTTAAGTGCGCATAATCAGGATTATGTAAGATCAGCGTTAAGTAGTCGATTTATTTGAAAGTGACGTCGTCTTTAAGTTAAAATCACCTATAATCAATACCTACTGGAGCAGCTCATGGCTGACACCTACCTCCCCCCGGGCTTTAAAAAATGCAAATCATGTCAGCAAGTTAAACCCTTTGAACAGTTTGGAAAAGAGCTCAAGGGCAAGTTTGGCCTCAAGAGTAAATGCCGAGCGTGTATTAGCGAGAAAAACAAAACGTACGCAGCAGGCCCAGGGGCCGAAGTAAAGACGCAAAATAATAGGACCTACCAGGCAGAAAACAAGACTGAGCTCGCGGAGAAAATGCGCGTTAAGCGTGCGAAAGAAAAATTTGGTGATCGCTATAATTCCTACCTCGCTTCTTTAGAGTCCATGAAAAAACTCAAATAATGTAATCGCCAACGGAGGAATAATGAATGTACATCTGAAATATGATACGATAAAGCACTATCACTTTGATTGGCTAACGCCTGCTGGCGACTATCCTAATTCAGCGGTTATGCTCGTAGGTTTCCGTGATGGGCGCTGGATTATTGTTCAAGAGTTCGGAAATGATTATAGCTGCTTCGAGGGCGTTCTGAAGAATGGTGATGATCTTAATACGGAGCCTAAATTCTATTCCGACTTAGAAAGCGTAGCGGTTGCTGCTTTTGGCATGATGAAGCAGATATATCCCCAGTACCAAGATAGCACGTTAGAAGAATTCCTCGCTGGATAAAATATTCTAGAAACCAAACTCGCCTTATTCGAAGGAAACTGACTATGTATAGAAAGGTTTTAGCTCTTTCAGCCTTACTGATTTCTGCTTGTTCCACCGATAATCCTCATAAACAAAGTATGCACCACAATGATTTTGAGCTTTCGGACTCAGCTGTAAAAATTCAAATCAAGTCTGGAAATAAGACAATCTCCGGCTCAGGTACTTGGATCGATGAACAACATATTCTTACAGCTTCACATTTATGGCTTGATGCAAGCAAGGATTATAGTCTAAGTATAATAACAAGGAATGGGAGCCAACCAGCAACAGTTATCAATATTGATGATCCTAAGAACCGGGACCTCGCTCTTTTAAAAGTAGAAAAAAATACTATTGTCAAAGCCCCACCTAATTGGAAGCTTCCAGTATGTGATAATGTTCTAGCTCCAGGTGAGTCTGTTTGGGTTCTATCGGGAATGTATAATACGCTTTCAAATACGTATGCTTCCCCCGACTCAACCTACTATTATAAAGGAATAGTTGGTTCTGATGGTTTGACTGCTTTTTATCAAAATGGAGTTAGTGGAAGCGCTGTGTTAAACCAATCTAAGAGTTGCTTATATGGTGTTGTGAGTCAACAAGACATTAAAAAGATCAATGTCTATCAGATATATATTACGAAGATTACTACAAATGAAATTATACGCGGATTCATAGGTTATAAAAATAATTAAATGAGCGTAATCTTACAACAGGCAATTCCGACGTTATCTGCGTTGGTCTACCTATCTGAACCTTTAAAAGGAACGTCTATCATGTATAAACTTTTACCCGCAATACTAGTCTTTCTTTCGGTGTTCCTTGGACTAATCGCTCTACTCAGTGCTATCAAAAATGGTTCTGATGAATTGGCGGTATTCCTCATTACACTTTCGGCGTGGTTCGCTGCTTTAAGTAAGTTTTATTCACTTAAACTGTATAAAAATAGTTAGCCTGTGAATCCAAATACAGTTGACAAGTATCCAGCACTGCCCCCGTGATTTATTCAGGTTAGAAGCATTCCCGGAGTGCAGGCTGGGATTAGAAAAGTTACTTTTCTTACGATGTACCAACCAATAGGGCACGACTTATCGTAATGCCTAATTACATATTACCTGTTTAAGTCGATCTAATAATTTCATTGGAGCAGACATGTCCCCGGAATTGGTATCAGGCATTGCACGAGTGGCGCATGAAAAGCTACTTTCAGTTTTGACGGAGTGCGGCACAAAGAAGACGAAAGGCACATGCCTTTTTGCAAGCTATCTTGTATGTTATTTAGCAAAAACTAAAGGTCTAGATGCTGTTGTTCGTGGGGGTAACGGTGCAGATGATGGCGGTATATTTACAGAGAGTGGTGGCTTTGGCCATTATTGGTGTGAATTGAACTTCGAAGAAGTGCAATATTATATTGACATCACTTCCGAGCAGTTTGGGTTTCATCCATACATAGTGAAACGCGTCAACGATATAACAGGATGGCCACGATATATTCCTGGTGATCAGGAAACGGTCGATAGTCATTTAGAACAATTATTACGCGACGGCTATACAGAATAGGCTGCGTATACACTATCGCAGCCTTTCAGGCTCTTAACCCTTGTGACCAGTTAACGGAACCACTCAGGATGACGCTGCCGATCAACGTTGATAACCTGCGAATTAAATTCAACGACATCCGCTGGAGTAAGCATTAATTCATCAGGATTTACAATAAATGGTCTTAAAACCACTTCGCCACCGTCTTCTTTTGCACCGTAGATATTAATAAGAAAGTGCAGTCGTTGATTTCCGTCAGCATTGCGTTGCCATTCTCTAAAAGTCAAAGTCTGTTTAATATAGTTTGTTAAAAGAAATGCGAATTCAGATTCTTCCGTTTGTGAGATACCGTTTTTGTTAGACATTTTTTTTAGTATCTTTCCGAGCATGGATACACAGGCATCTAGGGAAGGTGCGAATAAGCAGGTCATTTCTTCCCAAGCTGACTCGCTGATTAAAATTTCGCGGATCTGGGCCGATTTTTTTCCCGCAAACACATCGAATCAGCCTATTTAGGCTATTTTTTCCACCATTTCTGGCGTTATTTCCGGTTTTTACTGAGATCTCTCCCACTGACGTATCATTTGGTCCACCCGAAACAGGTTGGCCAGGGTGAATAACATCGCCAGTTGGTTATCGTTTTTCAGCAGCCCCTTGTATCTGGCTTTCACGAAGCCGAACTGCCGCTTGATGATGCGAAACGGGTGCTCCACCTTGGCACGGATGCTGGCTTTCATGTATTCGATGTTGATGGCCGTTTTGTTCTTGCGCGGATGCTGCTTCAAGGTTTTTACCTTGCCGGGACGCTCGGCGATCAGCCAGTCCACATCCACCTCGGCCAGCTCCTCGCGCTGTGGCGCTCCTTGGTAGCCGGCATCGGCTGAGACAAATTGCTCCTCTCCATGAAGCAGATTACCCAGCTGATTGAGGTCATGCTCGTTGGCCGCGGTGGTGACTAGGCTGTGGGTCAGGCCACTCTTGGCATCGACACCAATGTGGGCCTTCATGCCAAAGTGCCACTGATTGCCTTTCTTGGTCTGATGCATCTCCGGATCGCGTTGCTGCTCTTTGTTCTTGCTAGAGCTGGGTGCCTCAATGATGGTGGCATCCACCAAAGTGCCTTGGGTCATCATGACGCCTGCTTCGGCCAGCCAGCGATTGATGGTCTTGAACAATTGACGGGCCAGTTGATGCTGCTCGAGCAGGTGGCGGAAATTCATGATGGTGGTGCGATCCGGCAGGGCGCTATCCAGGGATAATCGGGCAAACAGGCGCATGGAGGCGATTTCGTACAGGGCATCTTCCATGGCACCGTCGCTCAGGTTGTACCAATGCTGCATGCAGTGAATACGCAGCATGGTCTCCAGCGGATAGGGCCGTCGGCCATTGCCCGCCTTGGGATAAAACGGCTCGATGACAGCGGTCATATTCTGCCATGGCAGAATCTGCTCCATGCGGGAGAGGAAAATCTCTTTTCGGGTCTGACGGCGCTTAGTGCTGAATTCACTATCGGCGAAGGTGAGTTAATGGCTCATGATGTCCCTCTGGGATGCGCTCCGGATGAATATGATGATCTCATATCAGGAACTTGTTCGCACCTTCCCTAGACTTAACGATGTTAAAATTTTGGTTGTATTAAAATCCTCCTGCGAAAGTGAAATCATCCATGTATTATCTTTATGATAGTCGGTGATATAAATAAAATGAGATGTAAAAGGCGTTGAGTGATTGAACTCTCCTAAGTTCCATCCATACTGTCTCACTGTATTTGAGCTAAGTTCTTTGTCGGTAATGTTCATAATTCATACCTTTCGATAAAGTCTGTAATGATAATTAGCTATCTCAAAGGCCCAGAACAACTCTTGAAATAACCTCACTCGAAGAATTTATCATATTGAACACCCCTACCTAATAACCTTGCCGACTTAATAAATCACAATAGCCCTCCCCTGTCATTTTAAAACGCTACTTGAATTTTTGATAGCTTATAGTTGTTTTACGTTCTTTGTGATACTCATATGTCATCTTCTCTTTCCAGTACCAATCTTGTAAATCCTGCAAGTCTAGCCCATTTTTCTCACGTATGCTTTCGTGTAATTCGCTAAGCGCGAGTTTATCATTAGGTTTATAAATGGCTAATTTTTCTTCAAATAAATCCAGCCAACGTTTCCCCATCTTTCGACGCAAAACAAACACCATCGTGATAATTGTACTGAAATGCACAGCAATTAGTTCCAACTTATGCGATTGCTGACCAGATAAAATTACTATTGTAACAACAGGGATGGCCGTATATAAAGCAATCAAAGCGACCATAAGTTGATATGGTTTTTCCCGTATTACCATGTCCATGGGTAAACCAGAGGACGCTACTGCTTGCCAAAATCTTAAATACCTTCCGATGGACTTAAACCTTTTCCCGTTTTTATGCATAAACCTGTTTTTATTTACTATCATGTTAGACCTCTATTTTTCTGTAATTCTAGAAGAATGTTACCTTAACCCTTAACAGGGATAACACCGCATGTATTATCTCCATAATCAAAGCGCAGGGCCGGTAATAAAAAGTACCATACCATCGATGTGTAGTTCGTTCAGTGCATCCCTGTCCGTGGATAGCTTTCTAATGTTGTCAGGAGTTGCATCAATCGGGTATAAATCTTGCGTCAGTTTGACGAGATTCTTCTCAGTGCAGGTAAGACCGCCTTCAGCGAGAGTGCGCAGGTAATCACTAAACACGACTTCTTTTTCATCAGAGGTAAGTCGCTCGAAGTACCCCATATGTTCGGACGTGAAATTCTCATCTGCAATACTTCTCACTACTGAGATGATATCCGACCTTATGACCAACTCCCGCACCGCAGCATAAAAAATCCTGCCGTAATGTCCTGACACGTTTTCCTTTGCGAGCCACCAGCGCTCATCCGTGGTAACGGGTACTGTGGTCGGGGATGCCAGTAGCAGAACGGGGCTTAAACCGGATCGCGATAACCCTTCAGCAAAAGCTTCTTCAGGAAGACTGCTAACAGGCTTGCCTTGATAACGTGCTTCTACCATCTATGCTTCTCCTTTCTGATGTAGGCATGACTGCCTTCTATTTAAGCAATCAGTAAACCGGATTGAGCTGAGCAACGTTATCCTTCTCCCATCATTGCTTGCCACTTTTACCATAAGCGCCAAACAATTAGCCCCATTATTCCGGTTGTAAACTGAACCTTAACACTAACCAGTATGAATCGGTCATCTGGGGCAAAGTGTCCACCGGGTTGAAGTAGCCAGGTTGTTAGCGGCGGATGGAAAGCCAGTACGAATCCGTAAACTATAAAAGCCAAGCTCAGTAAAAGAAGGAGCATGCGCCCAATACGTTTGAGTTGATAAGATAAACTCGCGCTAGTTTTTCGTGGGGGTACGATATGGTCTTTCAACACTGTCTCCTTGCCAGCAAATGCCGAAGCGCTGGCATAAAGATTAAACAATTTTTATGCCAGTTACTCCGGCGAGATGGGTGATAATCCTCGTTGCCATCATAAAGCCTTATCTCTTTCAAATTTGAGCGATAAGGGGTCTTTGAGCCTGTAATGGCTTTTTGTTTGATGTTTTGATGGCACCTGCCCCCGCGTTTTACCATGACCGAAGTACATAGCGGCTCACACCTTCTGCTGGCTGTTGCCACTCGCTATTCTCCGTTGACGGTCTGAGGCGCGTCGAGCCCCGGGAGATGTTTTTCATCGCCTGCTCAAGAGTGTCCATCCTGTAGGTTTTGATGTTCACCCCTTCTTCAGAAATAGGCCCCAGCAGTTCCGTAACCTCACGCTCACCCTGATAAATATCGACCCACTGTGTAATATTCACCTTATCACCATTCGCATCAATGCCACGTCGGTTAAAGTGGTCAATTTCAAACTCACACACGGTTACCGGTACCAGCCCCTCCGGGCGCGGATACCCGAGTATTTCATCAAAACCAGGTTCCCCTTCATCAGTGACCAGATCAGGCGTCAAATAGAGTTTTCCGTTACGGGAAAAATGCGCAACATGGCAGGACCACTGGTCATTTAACATCGTTGGCATGCTTGTGAACATTCCTGAATACCACCGTCTGGCATTATCAACTGATTTGGTGACGAGGATTTCATCTGGTACTTCCCCGTTGTCCATGGTGTAAAAACTGAGAGACAGAGCGGTATTTCTGCGTGAAAGTAGCTTTTCTTTATTGACCTCTTTATTTTCAAATTTGGACAGGTATTCCTCAAGGAACAGCGCCTGCAACTCGGGTGTCGGCGCTTTCTGATAAAACCAGTCGGCCAGGTCTTTAGTGCCAATATAGATGAGGCTGGCTTTACCTTTTTCGCTCTTGACCGCAACAGGAGCCATTAGGCTTACTTGCTGTACGTACTCACTGGTTTCATTGATACTTTCATAGGCCTCAATCCACTGGCCAAGCAGATTGGTGTAAATCACCGGATCGTTCAGCTTTAAAAACTGCTTAAGAGCCTGAGCGCCACGGGAGCATGTATCAAAATAACGCTGCTTCTCTTCGAAGCTTTTGAAAGCAGTCTTTTTGCCCGACCATGTGGCCACCAGCTGTTCATCTTCGAACAGGGTGTTTTCAGCTGGTAAGAAGTGTTTCATTTTCGCAAAACGTTGATGAGTGACGTTTAAGACATTTCGGGATGTAGCAAGTACCATTCGATGAACCCAGGCATGCCCTTCCATCCGGTTGTCGCATTCAAAATTTGCTGGTGCGGCATATGCAACAAGTTTCCCTGAAGCATTTACCGATAACCTGACCAGCTCATAGCCTTTGCTGCTAATAAAATTACGAACCCCGGGAAGATGTTTGAGCCCCACATCAGCGAGCATATAGAGCTGGTTCAGGAGCTCTTTGGAGCCCTTCTCTGTACTCATGGCAGCTTCCAGCGTCGCCCCCCTGTTATCAGCTCGCCAGGCTACAATGCATCGATCTATCAACTCTGATCTCAGATTAGGCTGGCCAATATTTCCATCGGCCAGAGCCTGGCTCAGCATCTGCCGGTAAGGTTCTTCTGCCTCACGCTCGGCACGAATATAATTTAAAGCCATCTTGAAGAAGCGAATGTAAAACAGGTGATTAGACCTGAATTTACGTCTGTGAATGTACCATTCGAGCTCCTCCGCTTTAATGGTATCCATGCACAGGAAACCCAGTTCAGCATCATTCCTGCTGGACTCCTTAAATAAAGACAAATTCACCTTACAATTGAAATCTCGATCCGTTGAGTATCTGTTTACTGTTGCGTTGACACAGATATCGTCTCCCTGACGGAATGCAATAACCGGCTCATAGTTTTTATGGGTTCTCCCAAGCCATTTATAGCCAGAGTAGCTGTTGTCTTCCTGAACTGCTCCTGGTGCTGTCACTGGGTTCATCAACGAATCCCAGTTGCACATTACCCGGGATCCGGACTGAAGGCATGAGTTTGCCTGTTCAAGATAACTTTGCAGAGACGGCCGTGTCTCAGCCATACCCAAAAGGCCAGAACCGTCTTTGTCGTGCAGAAATTGGAAGTACCGTTCCTGGAACTCAAGGCTCAGAAAACTGTAAGGGGTATTGGTATCATAGAAATCACCAAATAGTTTGAGCCGGTGATCGAGGCCGCAGATAAGGATCAGGAAACGACGGTAGTGAAGTGCCATAAGATCATGCTGCTTCAGTCGGTCGGTATAACTGACGTCCTCAAACTTTATGGTGCTGCCATCAATCCCCTGGAAATGTGCTTCCTGTTCGCTGGCGGAAGGGAATAGCTGCGAAGCCCCAAGATGGCTTTCTACCGAAGAGTAAACCTGATGAATATTTTGACCGTCCCGGACCAGAAGGAATACAACCCGGTTCCTGTCATTGCGGACATGATTTTCCCAGGGATCGCGGTAATCGATATAACGTCGTGTTGTGGCCATACATACGATGGAACGTTCGGACGGAAAAATCTGCTCCACCAGCCCGGGGCTGGTTCGTAAAGTTTCATGAAATTTTTCCATATCAGAGAAGTCGAACCAGCTATCGAGATCGCACCATACGGCCAGCTCTTCATCCACCATCAGCTTTGCCTGAACGACCTGGAGCGGGAGGTGTGATGGAGCGGATTCACCCTTCACGATATTCACTACCTCAACGTCTTTGCCGGTATACAGTTCCAGACTGCCAACGCCATCGTGGATTTTCTTCACATATTCCATGGCTTCTTCTGTAGTGGCCAGACTTGCCGCTGCAACTTCCTCGAAATAGGGCAGCATTCTTTTGCTGGCATTAGCGATTGCCTGCGTTCGTTGTGTGATGATTTTGCTGATGGCTGTGCTGATCTGCCCTTCTTTTAAGGCCGCTTCTCTGATTTGTTCAATGCGGGTATCTGAAATACCAGAGGACAGAGCATTTTGAACTGATCCAATCGCCAGTGAGGTTACCGCCTGCTGCTCTTGTGGGGGCACTAACGCAACGCTAAGGCCCGTCACAGGGTTTTCACGGTCATCTGTACCTAATTGCTCAATCGCAAGGTCACGGAGCCCCTGAGCATCGCTCACGAGGGCTGTAAGCGATGCCTGTAGGCTATTCACTTCTTCCTGAGCTTGTCTGAGTTCAGCATCCCGGATTACCTTATGGTCGGGTTCAAATACAAAACTGGACAGAAAATCCTTAACCAGGAAGCGATGCTCTCGCATTTCTTTGCCACGTTCCCTACGGTTGCCGCTGCTGTCTTCAGTGACAATAGCTACAGTCTGACCGTAAACGCGGGGATGGGCGCGTAGAATCACTGTGTGCAGCTTATCTTCAACGTAACGCAAAGACGTAATGAGCAGCGTATCCCCTGCCACAATACCCTCTTCAGGGATGCTGTCAGTGGACGTCCAGTACTGACCCGCCAGCAAAGAATGAAATCGCTCTAAACGGTCAATGTTATTTTTGCTGACCAGGTCACCCATATACCTTTCCTTCCAGATTCGTATGTTAGGTGAATCATACCAGATTGCACTTACCGTCTAATAACTCAAAAAACACCAACTTCGGCATTCACTAGAAATGAATCCGTCCACTATTATTCATTAATTAAATAGATTCTTAGATATGAATAGCGCATTGCTTTTAAAGCAGGTTTCGCAAAGGGTTAAAAAAGGCTTCTTAAGTGAAGCCTTTAATAATAAATGCTACTTATCTTCAGAGGGATACATTTCCCAGTATTTATTACGTACATTAACAAGGCAATGGTCTGCTGTTTCTGAAGCGCCTTTGTCGCGGTTTACAAAGGCTTCTGCAACTTCATCCAACTTATCCGGTACCGTATTTAATGGTAATGCCTGCTTCAGGTTGGTGGTTACCAGTTCCTTTGCTTTATCATGATTAAGTTCAGTTCGGATGCTTGCATCTTTACAAATATCATCAACCTTACCATCAAGAATAATGTTTGGGATAGGTTCGTTTTCAACTTTATGTGTAGTATTAGCAGAGGAGCCAAAAGCGACTGACATCATCGCACACAGCAGAATATTTTTTAATTTCATAGTTCACTCCATTATGACTATTGATATCTACTTATGAAGTATTAGTTATATCATGTTTGCCGTCAAAACATAGAACCCACTGTTTTGACTTTAAACATATCATGCTACAACGTTTTTTTGCACGTGACTTTAGTAGGCATGATTTATGAGGTTTCAGCAGGACGTCAGATTGTTGTCGATCCAGTATTGATGCAAGCCTACCGTCCATTTCTTCGATAAGGCCGAAAGTAAAAGCGCTAAACCACAGCAGTTACCAGGAGTAAAAATTCGTATGGGATCTGGAGAACCGACTTTAACACTCATAATGAACTCCAGAATGTTGCCATGGCATAGACTATTTCTAAGCCTGACGATATCTGCTTCAGGTTTTTTACCAGCGTCTATCTTTGCCAACATATTCTTCTCGGCTGGAAATGACAGTAATTCTATCGGCATCCCTTCCTGCTTAGCCTTTCGCATTAAAGCGTTACTCATTACTGACGTACCATCTAAGTCCACCAGTACAGGAACTGACTGCTGAACGTTAACAGTTGATTTCAACTTCAGCGTAACCCTGAGTGATGTTTCGATCCCATTCAGAAAGCTCGTACAGGCCGGTAACCATAGACCATGATGCAGCGCCTCGGTTGCTTGTTTAAAAAACCAGTCAATCACGGGGACAGTGCAATGCTCATAATAGTGATTTACCTCGCTGAACCTTGCCATATAAGCATCGTACTCAGCCTGGTCTTCAGGAGATAAAAAATTTGGTGGGAGGAGCATCAGAATCCTTTCATCCTAGCTTGTATACCTTCTTCGTAGGCCAGCTCGCCATTATCGGTAAAAGATGGTTTTTGATGTTTATGATAAAGCTTAATTTTTCGTCAGGCTTGATAGCGTTACCGGAGAGATTTGATCTTTTCTCTTCAACTCGCAATACTGTTTATACATACAGTACAAGAATTCGAGTGTAGCTATGTCTGTTATCCTTGAGCACATTAGCAACAAGCCTTACGAAATGGCACCTTTTTTCAGTGATTTACTAAGCTGTGGAGTGATGAGTCCGTGCGCCGGGCATGAAGATAATGAATTAAATTTGCATGAATATGTAGTCCGCAACCGCCCCTCAACCTTCTTTGTCAGGGCGGCGGGCCTCAGTATGATCAATGCCGGTATCAATGATGGAGCAATACTGGTTGTGGATCGGTCTTTAACAGCACGACACGGCTCTATCGTCGTTGCGCTGGTGGATGGAGAGTTTACGGTAAAGATCTTACACACGTATCCTGAGCTGCTTTTGATGCCTTCTAATCCAGCCTATAAGCCGATACGTGTAAATCCTGAATCCCTTGAGATATGGGGCGTCGTCACCTTTGCACTGAATCAGTTCAGCCATGTACATGCACGTTGATATTAACGGAGCCTATGCGGCATTTGAGTGTGCGATGGATCCCAAGCTGTCAAAAAAGCCGCTCATCATAGCCAGCAATAACGATTCGTCCGTCATTGCAATGAATAAACTGGCTAAAAGCGTTGGTATTAAGCGTGGGACCCCAATTTTTAAGTGCAGGGATTTGATTCAGCAACACCGGATCGAAGTCAGGAGCTCTAACTTTACTTTGTATGAAGACTACTCAAATCGCTTCCATGAAACGCTGGAAAGCTTCGCGCCTCAATCGAGTCGATATAGCATAGATGAAAATTTCATGTTATTGAAAAACATGAACAAGATAATAGATTATGAAGATTACGGCCGGTTGATCAGAAGTACACTTCTTCATAATCTGTCCCTTACCTGTGGTGTGGGTTGTTCAAGCACCAAAACCCTCGCTAAATTATGCACCTATGCGAGCAAACGATGGGCAGCTACAGGCGGGGTTGTAGTTTTGACTGATCAGGCCAGGATCAGGAAGCTCCTGAGCCTGATCAGTACCAGAGAAATATGGGGTATTGGTCGAAAGATTAGTGAACGCCTGTCGGCTTTCGGGATCATCACTGCCGGTGATTTTTATAATAGCGACGTTCGCTTTTTACGTAAAAGCTTTGGCGTTGAAATCGAGCGTACCTGGCGGGAACTGCATGGCGAACCATGTTTCCGGCTGCACGAGTCTCCTCCTGTCAGGCAACAGATTATCGTTTCCAGAAGTTTTGGTCAGCGCCTTAATGAGATAGGCAAGCTACATGAGGCAGTTTCATTTTTTACCGCCCGGGCGGCAGAGCAGCTGCGCAAGGATGGCTCGTGGACCCGTCAAATCACAGTCTTCATTCAGAGTAGCAATTATGCGCAAGGTGAAAACCGCTACAGCAATTGTGGTATCGAGCCGCTTACCGCTACACAGGACACCCGCGATCTGGTTGATGCAGCCATGACCATCCTGAACCGCATTTACAGACCCGGGATAGCGTATGCGAAAGCAGGGGTAATGCTCTCCGCTATGACTGACGGCACAGAGCAACTCAGCCTGTTTGATACTCGCCCGGCCAGGCCTGGCAGTCAGGCACTGATGAAAGTTATGGACCGGTTCAATAAAGAAAAGCGCGGAGCTCTGTTTTTACTGGGGGAAGGCATTCAACAGGATTTTCGTATGAAGCAGGCCATGCTATCACCGAGATATACGACCCGCTGGGATGAATTACTCGTTGTAAAAGCGTAGCGGCCATGACCGGCATGGCCGTACTCATCAAATGTGAAAGTAACTTTAGGCCCCGCGAGCTTTTTCGATTGCGCCCTGCAAAGTTGCTGCGTCCATAGCCCCGGGGATAAATGTGGTAGTCGCCGCATTCGGCTTTTTCATATTCATAATGATGAAACCGGGTGTGCCGGTGATCCCGAGCGCTTCGCCCAGCTGCATATTGCCGGAGATCACGTTTTCATACCGGTTTTTTTCCCTGTCAGAAAACGTGCTGTTAAACCCTGACTTTTCCACCACAGTATTAAAGTCAGTGAGTTCGAATTTGCGTTGAGAGGTCATGAAGGTATGAGCCACAGCCATCAGGTTGTTGTGGTACTTACGATAGGCTTCAGCACCGAAATTCTGATAGACGTGCAGACCCGTAGCGGCCCCCATGGCAGATACAGGTTTTGAACCGGCAAAAATCGGGAATTCTTTAAAGAAGAATTTTACATCTTTGCTCTGATTCATTACCGATTCAACAACAGGTGTAACCCGCATGCAGTAAATACACTGATAGTCGAAGAACTCGATTACCGCGACGTCGGCGTCATCAGGGCCGATGTTTGGCGTCTCCTTGGTATCCAGCAGAGCTGGCGCATATGGAATTATTCGTTCCACTGAGGCACTCACGTTCTGATTTTCCAGCGCCTTACCTGCTTCCACTAAATAATGGGGATTTTTTACCAGGTAAGTAGCGGCAATTTTGCCAATTTCTTCCTCACTGAGCACCTTCGGTTTAAAATAAGTTGCCGTGATTAACGCCGAGGCAGCGGTAGCAATAACCGCAGAAATTAAAATCGTGGCCATCGGTTTTAAATAAAATTCTTTAGACATAGCTACCTTTATGCTTTTCAGCCTGTTAGTTATTAACCTGCGATGGATTATACTGGCCCGGTAAATCGGAATTATTCGTGAAACAATGCTTTTTGGAGATTAAAGGATGATTAGGCAGGGCTTTATACTCACAACCGCAATGCTTTTGAGTGGATGCGGATATCATTTCGCAAACCAGGTAGATGCGTACGATCTAATGCCTCGTCCTGTTACAAATAAAAGGTTTCAGATAGTCCCTCCGGACGAAAGTATTCAGTCCAGAATGTTTTCAGGCCGTTTTGCTGATGGATTAGCAAAAAAAGGAGTCATTATTTCCACTCACCAGCCAGATTATGTGCTCAGGTTCCGAATCAGCAGCTCACAGGAGAACATGCAGTATAGCGAGCAGCTTCTTACTGGGGTGACAGGCTACGTTGTAGATAAAAAGACAACGAGAACTGACAAGCATGGCGAATTGCATACTGACTATGACTACAAGCCAGTCGATGGGGTAATAGGCACTGAGACGATGTCGCAGATGCACTATATGCGACAGCTGGATGTCGAGGTATACCCGTCAGCGAAAGGAGCAAAGCAGGTTCTGAAAGTGAGTATGCAAAGCAATGCACCTGTGCCGTCAGACAGCATTGCTTATTCAGCAATGATCGACGCCTTTACTGATAAATTTGATGCGCCGCTGCGTTCCGGAAATTATGTTGCAGTGATCCCCTGGAACTGAAAGCAGACGGCGGGAAGAGAATGTTCAAAAGTGACTTTTGGACACGCACATTAACGTGGCTATCGCCCTCCCCCATTAAAATCATAAAGTCGGTAAAGATCGCCCATCGTGATGGAATTGGGCTTATTAATGAACAGATACTGTAACTGTTCTTTATGTTGAGTACTGGCAGCTGCATTCATAAGCACTTCCAGGTAGAACTTGTAGCCTATGCTTCGCTCTGAATACATATACTGGAACTGCATCAGTAAAATGCCTGACATAACATACAACAGCAGCAGACTGAGTAATACAGTGCTATCAGGCTGTTCCAGTGCCATACTGACATACCCTGAACCCAGAATGCACAGAAGCCACCCCGTCATTAGAGCAGGCACCCTACGACTCAGACGTTTATAACAACGTTTTATTACGGGATCCCGGAGATACTTTTTGTCAGGTATCCCCGTTGCTCTGATGACGAAGCTACTGAGTATCGACATCTTTTTTCCTTCTGGACGCTCTCAGTCAATAAATCAGGCCAGGCGCTCATTGAAAGCTACCACGAGCTGCGAATCGGGATTTTTTACCAGTTCGGGCCGGATAACTTTTAGTTGCCTCGTTGGGGCGAGCTCATCTGTAGGCCTGATGGTGGTATTACCCGGCCCCTTGCGGGTACTGTCGGTGTTTACCTTGAGCTTTTTATTTCCCAGGTAGCTTTCCATCTTTTTAGAGATGGTGTCACCTGTGGTCGCAACACCAGAGAGTTCCTTTAGATGTTCACCTTTATCCATTTGTACCGATGACATCAGAAATCCGATTCCGGGATCGTTTTCCGTTCCACAGGCTCCGTACTGACATTGTGCAGCGAAAACGGGCTGTACACCTACAGCAACCAGCATTAACGTACTCAGTAAAGTAGATTTCATACACACCTCTTACAGTCGGAAAAGTTACTTTTGCGCAGCGCCCATTTGGGTCACCAGGTTTTCCGGGCTCAGCCACCCCGTAAATAACTGCGGTTTGCCGCTTAGTGTCACCATGGTAGGAGTACCTTGCAGCGGGATTGTTGAGGCCACCTGGAAATGCGATTTGATAATGTTTAAGCAAGCCTCATCAGGACGTCCTTCCGGGATAGTTGAAACCGGATTCATCGCTGCATCCAGAGCTTCGTTTGGCTTTGCTGAACACCAGATTTTGGCCATGTTCCCGGCTACTACCGAGTTCAGTCCTGCACGTGGGAATGCAAGAAACTTAATCGAAATACCGGCATCAAGATAAGACTTCAGATCATGATGCAGTTTTTGGCAGTATCCACAGGTTATATCGGTAAAGATAGCAAGCCGGTATTTTTCGTTTGGTGATTTGTAGTCGATGGATTTTGTTTTGGATGCGAATTCCCGGACGCCCATTAAAATGGCCTGCTCAGTGGTGTTTACCACATCTTTACCTTTCACGTGGAATAAGCTTCCGGTAAAAATGTAATCTCCGTCTTTGCTCACGTAACTTACCCCCTCCCTGGAAATCACCGTAAAAATATCTTTTACTGGCGAGGGTTCGACGTGCTCGATTGAAAGCCCAATGGCTTTGAGCTTATCCCGGGCTGCATCTGGCAGTACCATTGTATTAACCGGCTCGGCATTCATCGTGAAGGCGGTACTTAATGAAAGAAGTAATACCGATGCCTTAATAATTTTTTTCATTTCCGCTCCTTAAATCGAGCACTAATATTATCACGCCCCAAAATTCCAGAATTTTGCTTAAACGCTTAAATCAACGGGTAAAGCCGAAAGAAAGTCGATAGATATATGGGAGAATAGATAAAACGTAGATTCAGTGGAGAAATCGTTGTGTTTACACCACCAGCAGATGATGTGAAACCTATTCCCGTTCCTGATGAGATTTACACTCAGTGCATTACGGATGCCGCCCGCTACTTCGGAATTGATGCTGAACTGGTTTTTACGTTGTTTGACAATGAAGGCGGTAAGGTTGGTACTTTCAGCAGGAATACTAACGGCACTTATGATATTGGCCCAATGCAGATCAACTCATCCAATCTACCTGAAATAAAAAAGCATTTCCCGACGGTAACGTGGCGGGTTCTGGCTTACGATGCTTGCGCAAGTTTCTGGGTTGGAACATGGTGGCTCTATAGAAAAATTGTTGATCGCAAGGGCAATGTGTTTGAAGGGATTGCAGATTACAACAGCAAAACCCCAAAGGTACGTGCAAAGTACATATTTAACTTCATGGTAAAGTACAATCGCCGGATCCAGCAGCGTAACGGGATGGGTGAGCTTTATCAATGGACCCAGCAACCTCCTCGATACAATGGCCATATAGCTAAAAATGTCCCGGAGCAAAACCCGACTCCTGTTGTTAAATAAATACAACCCGATATTACAGAAGATCATCGAGTGGCTTGGGTAAACCACCACAAATATTTCACACTGACTCAGGAGTAATATATTGTCTTCTTCTGCAAGAAATTTATTTAAGATTCTCTCTTCTTTCTTGATCCAGAAAAACCCTCATCATGAAGAAGTATGTGTTCATGAAGAAACAACAGCTGGTTTATGGGCCCCTCTCCCTGATTCGCATGTCGTGCTTTTCTTAGATTTCGATGGGGTTTGCCACAGGTGTAAAAATGAAACCTTTGAGCGAATGCCACTGTTAGAGAAATTGCTGGATAACTGCCCTGCCATGGTGATTGTTATCTCCAGCTCATGGCGTGAGTGCGCTAATACAAGTTATCTGAAATCTCTGTTCCGGGTGCCTTATAGAGACAAAATCATAGGTGCAACCGGTTCGGTATATTTAAAACACGGACAGACTGGTGTGCGGGCTGCCGAGTGTGAGGACTTTGTCTTTTCACATCGAGTTAAAGCATTTATCTGCCTTGATGACGACGAATCATTATTTCCGGCCGGTTATCCGCATTTGCACAAAACCGATTATTACACGGGCCTCACCGAATCTGACCTTGCAGCTCTTAACGCAAGGTACCATCAGCTCATGGGACGCTGATGAACAAAGTAACTTTCCTTTTACCCTGTCACTGCTGATCTCGTACGCCCATCCACTTTAGGATTGATTGTTTTATACCATACGCAATAATGTCTCATATGAATTCGACAAGAAAGGGACATTATGCTGCATCACTGTCAGGCTAAGTCACTGGATGACATATACCTTGAGGATATTCCCCACATCATACATCCGGCCACGGCGGTACATGACCTCGAAGATACCGCCCTGCCAAACCGGATTATTCAGGAATGGAATTTACCGCAGGGATATACACAGTTTGTCAGCCGGTATCACCAGTTCCACCATCAACGCCCCTGGCTCGCTTACCGCGATACGCTTGACGACATCAGATACGGTAAGATCGTTCTGCTTAGAAAAGACATAACCGGCAATGCCGGGCCGGGGGTTATATCAAATGGCAACCTACGCAATGACCTGCCCCTGTCCCTCTTTACCCGTCTGCGCGATATCATCTCTCGTCAGTTGAAACGCCCGGGGTATTACGTTCGATCAACGACACCAGCACAGCACGCCCAATCAACAAAAACCATTAATTCCAAAGCGGCTGGTCGTCTTCTCGCAGCTGGCGGGCTTTATAATGGAAATGTGGAGGGATTTCGACATACGGCTGAACAACTTGGCGGCGAAGCTGTTGAAGGCTATGACCAGGTATTGAACGAAACAACTTCAGGTATGCTGGTTGCAGCGGCTTCACTTCTGGTTATCCGAAATCCAAGGTCTGCGGATGAATTGACAAGTTATCTCGGCAAGTACAAAAAAGCACACGTTTTGCTCGATGATATGAATGTTAGCGAATTGAACTACATGCGCCGAGACAGAGCTGAATATTTAGCTCTCCGTGGACAATTCAACAATACTGTACGCCCTAACTTCCTTAAATCACTTTCAGACCACCCAGATGCCCTGGCTACGTTTGAACCTAACGATTTGATGAAACTTGCAACAGGCAAGGTCCCCTCTGGGTGGCAGGTTCACCACAAGATCCCTCTTGATGATGGTGGCACAAACGCTATAGACAACCTGGTACTTATTCAGAATTCACCATACCATTCAGCACTGTCGAAAGCACAATCCATCATTACGAAGGATCTACCGTATAATTCAAGCACCAAAGTTCTATGGCCATCGCCGAACGGTGTTATCTACCCGGTAGGAAAGTAAGAGGCGCTCATGAAAGATTTAACTCAACTACTCAGCAGCTTAAAGAGGTTGATGGTTGCAGATCACTACCCTTTAGCCAGCCCGGTAGCCCCGGAAGTCTTGAAAGACTTAATCTGCAATCCGCCTCCAGTGGAGTGGGCAGATCACAAAAAGAGCGCCTATATAGATATACAGAAACTCATTAAAACCAGGCTTGATTATGCCCAAGTGTTTAATGCTATGGATGGTTTTGAGTACAACGGACTTACGTTTTATAACCTTGTTCAGGCAGAGAACGAAAATCTATTGTGGTCAAATATTTACATACGCAACTTTGAAGCACGAGACAATGAAATCTACGTTGACCCAAATCTCACTGATAAGGTGTTAATCGGAGAAGATGGCATGTCACTTTTCGCTTATAGTTTTGCAGACGACTGCTTTCAGATAAGAGACAAAGCATCTACTGATTATGTTATTGAATCTCATACAGAGTTTGATAGATTTTTGTCTTCACTGATTCAAACCGTCAGTTGAATGTTCCGCAAGAGCGGTACTTCTGAAAAAAAGGCCGCAAACACATACTTTGCGGCCTTAATTGTTTAGCAGTAATTTACAATCTATTGATAGTCATTTCAGGAGGTTATATTCAACCTCCCTTATTTTTTATTTTCATTAAGCCACTGATCCGCTTTATCGACACGTGACTGGTAAGGCTCATTTGTGTTGCTCAGCTCTGACTTCATGTACTGAATGAATTCATCTGCTTTCTGAGGCCCAAAGCGTGGGTCATCCGTCAATTGCTGCCGGATAGCCCTTTCAGAGTTCTGCGCTGCATTCGCATAAGTCGAAACGCCGTCGCTGCTAATACTCTGATACCGGTCACTTACAGCTGCGACGCCATCAGACATCTGCATGTGATTAAGGACTTTACCCTGGAGAGAATCAGGCATATTTGCAGGGTTAGAGGCATCATTTGCTATCGATGTCTGGGTTTGAAGGATGCCCGCTCCCGTAAGCATCTCATTTACCGGTTTCGCCCCAACGCTGGTTAGCGTATCCGAAACAAATTGCTGGCCCCCGAGTAGCGCACCAGAAATCGCGCCCCGCTCAGTGTTGGCCTCTATCTTTTCCCCAACCAAGCGATCTGTGACGGTCTGAGTGCGGTTACCAACGAGACCACCGCCCGACCCACCTTCTCCCAGGTTTGCCCGTACGACTGACTCAAGTGAACCATCAGCTCTGTTATGAGTGTTGAAACTGCTATGGATGCTCTTAACGTCATTCATACTCCAGTTAACGTTATAGTTACCCAGTTCATTAAGGATCTTCTGGGTATCCGCTTTGAGCTGCTCTCTTTCGGCACCGGTAGCCATGGTGCTGGCACCATAGGTAAAGACAGCTTGCTGTGCCAATTCAGCTCGCTTATCGTCCCGGCTTAAGTTCGGGTTGTTGGCAACACGACTAAAGTAGTTATCAGTGTTATTAGATAAGCCACGAACTTGCCCGCTCTGATACATACTGTTCAAAGCAGTGGCTCGTTGATCCATTCCATCACCAACCACCCGACCTCCAACCTTTTCCAGATCGTTAAATGTGCCTTCTGCATTTCTGACATCCTGACCCGAATTGACGACTTTCTCTACACCCTGATTATTCAGTACAGGTCCATTCTTTTCGAGAGAATTAAGCACATTCCTTTCTTCATCAGAATAAGTGCGGCCCACGTTGTTGTTATGTATTCCCTGAATATCGCCTTTGCCCGCGTTATCAAGGTTATACGGAGTAAAGCCAGCTTCACTTTTTCCAGGGACATGCTGTGTCGCGTCCTGAGCGTTGGAGGAAAGACCGAGTTTAGCCTGCGAATCTACACTTCCACCCAGTTCCCCTACGCGTGACGCACTCATCACGCCAGACGTATTTACGCTGTCAGGAGTTCTATCCTGTGCCTGAGTGATAGTATTAATTCCTGACCCGTCACCTGAAATTCTGTCGAGCTGATTGGTGATAGGTAGCAGCTGCTGTGCATTACCACCGAAGTCGGAAACCAGACTTTTAAGCAGGCTGGAGGTTTCACGGAGATCCTGTTTATTACTTTCGGCCGTCTCTCCCCGGGCGGTATCAATCGCAATTTTTTGCTCACTGAAATCTCGGGTTGCAGCCACAAGCGCGTCAGTACGTTGAAGCTGCGATCCAAGCTGATTACTGGCCTTGAAGGTATCGTTATAGGAGTTGAATTTCTCCATAAACGCATTCTCATCCAGCCCATTCTTACGAGCAAAATTCCTTACATCATCATCACTGAAGTTTTTGTTGCGAATAGAATCGGAGAACCTGTCCAGGTTAATGCTTTGTTTAGAATCAAGGCTCATTCCACTATTGGAGCTTGCGTTAGTCGAAACCGATGTAGAAATATTTTGCGCCATCGTCTGTGTCGCCTGGTTCATTTTCGACGATGCTTCTTTAAACGCATTAGTATTGGATATCTGATCGCTGCTTACCTGAGACGCCGCTTTACTGAACTGGTCAGTTAACGCAGAATCCTGGCTAAGCTGATTCGTGATTGCTTTTGAAAGGTCATTTGAAAGCGAGTCACTGCCTGTATTGGTCTTAGATGCACCGCTACTCAATTGCCCTGCTACAGCCGCTTTCAGCCCGGCTCCATTGCCAGTTCCAACACCTCCATTAAGCCCAGCGTTGAGAATAACATTTGAAGCAATGCTGGCCATCTGAGACGCACTCACCCCATGTTTCGTTGCAATACCTTCTGCTACAGAGGCACCAATCTTATCCGAGATCTGCTTCATTGTTTGCAGGTTGGTTGAGAACTGCTGGCTCGACTGTCCTGACCTTCCAATTTCGCTCATCTGACTGTAACCAGCCTGGAATGAATTACTTGCCGCACTCATAACTGATGAGGTTACAGCTGATCCTTGTCCCTGGCTGTTAGCGATACTTGAACCAGCATTCCACATTCCAAGACGGAAATTACTTGAATCAACTGCGCCGCCATCGCTGTATCCCTGACCGGTACTGGTTAAGGCGGTTCGTGTCACGTCACCAAATGAAGATTTACCGCTGTTAGGGCCATCCCATACTTTGGGCGTTACATGACCAGTATCCACCGGCGCATCGGGGGTCACTCCCTTAACCGCATTCATCATCGGGTGAATCGACTGTGTCATCAGGAATAATGTGAGTACCGGAATCAGAGCATAGAGGGCGGAAGCAACAGACAGGTATGAACTGTATGTTTCCGCAAGCCCTGGGAGTCCCATCCACGTGACGGCATTATTCTGGCTGTTGAGGGTGCTCCAGGTATCCAAGTCGGCCGTCGCGACTTTCTTCACATACGCGTTGACCATTACTGCCGTAAGCGGCCACATATTCACGAAGAGGATAAGTTGCAAATATTTCGCCGCAGCGGCAACACCATTACCACCTAACGCCAGCAGCATAAGCAAAGCAAATGGAGCAACCATATAAGCAAACATTTCAAGGAATGCGATTGCTGCTCCCGACAGTTGTAACCACAACTGGCCCTGTGAAGCCATTGTGTTGGTTCGCTTCAGAGAAGCCTCAAACAACTGCATATCGGAAGCCAGACCGAGTGGGGTCTTATATTTGCTTGCGCCATTTCTGAGCTCATTCATAATGAACAGGTTCAGGGTGGCGTCATACGAACCAATAGCCTTACCGTACATACCATTTGCTGACGCCATAACATCAGTAAAGCTTGCGCCGGTAGGTGCACCATTTGCTTCGTCTGGAGTAAGGATGCCGTTTGTCTGTCCTATAAGGGAAATAGTCTGGCGAGCTTCAGCTGTACTGGTAACCTGTTTCACAGTTGACCAGACCTCATCACACGTACCAGATTTTGAACCGTTAGCGCCAACAATACTGGCAGAGGCATTCTTCAGTGCGCCTTTCATCGCCTGATTAATCCGGTCCATGCTATCTGCCAGATTAGCTGAGAAAATATCGTTAAAAATAGTTTCTTTACCGGCAATATTTGCGCTTGAGTTTTGGGTAGCCTTCAGGCAGTTGTATGCAAGAGACTGAACGGTAGCACATACGTTCATTGGCCCTAGCCCGCTGGCCGGTTCAGGAAATGCGGAACAGTAGCCCTGGCTATCGCCGCCCCATTGCAAAAACTTCACGAATCGGATCATCGGACCGAGGGTGATGTCATCGTCCAGAGTTGTTGCAGACAGGTCCACCGGAGAAAGCGGATCAAACGCTGTTTTATAATCCTTCAGCAAACCCTGGCTTAAGTTAGTGGTGACGGTTGCCATCGCAGCAATAAAAATTGGAATTCCGTCGACGTTTCTGACCTCTCCCGACTTTACAGATTCAATAGTTACATCCACTCGAACCATTGCCATCATGAAAAGGATCAACCCCAAAAACCAGGAGAAAAACGGTAATTCATTTTTGGTCGGAGCCTGAAGCCATAGCCACGTTTTATAGAATAGGCTCACACCTGCTACAACGGCGGCCGTGGTCAGGAACTCTTTTACACCAGTATATTGAGAAAAGATCAGGGCAATACCGGTAAAAGCCGACCAGACAAAATCAATATCACCCAGGGTATATATGTTGTAATCCATGTCAGACCTCAGTTACGTGTGCCACGAATACTTTCAGTGAAAGCCTTCCGTTGCAGGCGACGGTTATCCCAGGTTGAAATGACGTCCGAGCTGGTACCGACCTGGCTGTGCGATAGCTCATAGGCGGCTTTAACCTGTTTTGAGAGATTGTCTGTTAATCGGTTGAGATCATCCCTTTTACCCGACAGCGACTCACTCGGTATGCTCATGGTTGAAATTTTGGCCTCAACCTGGCGCAACATGTTGATTACGAGGCTCGTCGCAGCAATAGTGCTGATGTCCTGAATGTATGCGTACCCTTCCGGTGCTTCGAATGTTTGCAAAGAGTCGATAATGGTCGGGATGCCGATATAGGAGATAATGCGTAATTCATCATCTGAAACACGAACGTCGTTGATGATTTTTTTCTGTACGTTTAAAAGAAGATCAGAAATGGTATCCTTCAATCCCTTAAAACCACCGTCATTAACTTCTGACATGACAAGGCACTGAGCCTTTCGTGGGGATGATGGATCTGGTGCCGGAGAACACTTGAGCATTTTAATTGATCCGCCAGCTGGTGGCCCCATGATGTAATCCGTGACAGTCATGGTAGACGGGCGGACTTCCATTCCCGCTTTTTCGCCTTTGCTATCCCAGTTGATAATGACAGTACCTACGAGAGACATAAGTTGTTCTGCCAGTTTATAACCGGATAACTCCGTTACCCCTCCGATGTTCATCGTTCCCTTATCAATATCCATGAACGACATATAGAAGAGGTTACCACTGAATTTTTCAGCGAACTCTTCGGGATCCTTTGCTTTAACCTGAGAAGTGACAGCTTCAGGTGACTTTGTCATCGATGAGCCAAAATCAGGAATAAGACCATTAATCGATCCCAGAATTGAGGCTGGTCCAGAGCTAACTGAGTTAGCGAACTGGCTTGGCGTACCCACGTTTTCAGAAAGGAAAGAGTAAGTTGCATTGCATGAATCTTTCGCAAATTTATTTAGCGCTTGCAGTTTGTTTTGGATGTCATTAATCGTTGCAGCACAGTCAGCACAAATAGCTGAAACAGCAACGTTAAAAGCATAGATAGCCGCACCCTGGGCAATACCACGGGCCACCTGCACAAGCTGGTCCCCGTTGATCATGCTGAAGGACCCAAGAAAAACGTCAATACCGTTACAACCGACAGAAGCTTTTGGAAACGACATGGAAACAAGGTTGGTATTAACGTTTGTTGTTCGGTAAGACATTGACCCGCCAACTATGCCTGTACGGGTTGCTGTGGAAAAGGTGGCCGGGCTGGTAGACGTCATCATGCCATTGAAAATGTTACGCATTGCGTTGTCTGCATTTGCAGTCGGGGCTAAAATTGCAGCACAAACAGAAAGAGACAAAAGTAACTTTTTGAAGTTGAAAACGGCATTACTGCGCATAAGTGCCTCCAAAACTGCCGCCAGCATTGAGATAATTGACCGGATCGGCCGTAGGCATGTCATAGCCTTCGAGTTTTTGGTCCATTATTTTTTGAAGTAGGAATGGGTCTGATTCCATTTCGGATTTATTAACGGTAATAACGCCATCATCGCCGATGGTATATTGCCTTTTAATATCTAGAGTTGACTGGAACGAAGCGTCATCGATCAGATTCATGCCCTTCGCGGCAAGTATAATAGTGTTCTTTAATTCATCAGCGGAGATCATGCCTTCACTAATGCGCTGAGCTGATGTCCCATCCTTTGAAACCAGGAAAATTGTAGGTACCTCTCGAATTTTAAATTGATCAATAATTTGTGCGTTGGGGATGTTAAAATCCTGAAAAAGGCCATTATGCAATGGCCTTCCATCCATACTGATTGGAAGAATATCTACCGAATAATAGTTCTGCATAAATTGAAGTATTTGGCTTTCTTCGTGGCAAAACTGGCAAGTACTCTGGAAAAAGAAAAATAAACCTGACTTAGTAAAGATATCTTTCATTACCGTTTGCTGATTTTTTTCAACAACAGTGCGGTGAGCATCCAGTGCCACCTTTTCCACTGGTTGCCTGCGTTTTTCAGACATCATCGGGTTTTTAAGAAAATAATCTTTTGATTTGTCAGAAAAACGCGTACTGATATCCAGCATTAACCTTTGCGCCGTGTAATAACGTGATAGATTTTCTGCGGTAGGGTTATCCATTGCCTGCGTTAACAGTCGAGGCATATTCTCTTTTAGCCATTTTGAATTTAAATCTACCATTTCCTCTTTTGAAGGCGAGCTAGCAGCACCGGTTGGTGGCAAAACCTCTTCTTCTTCAGCTTCGCTTTTTTTAGCAGGATCGTCATACCAGAAGAAACCCTTCTTATAAGCCTGGCCAGATACAAAGGGCGTATCTTTTATTAGGGGTTGCTCAGGGCTGGCGTGGGCACCAGTAATTACCAAAGACATAAGCAAAACCATCTTTGAAGGCGCTAATGCAATACGAGTCATAGACCGTTCTCCTTTTCTGATGCGGTTATGATGGCATACAAAAAAAAGGTTAGAGCTCGTATAGCATGGTCGTTTTTATGTTGAAAAGGACGGAAAAGGAGTGCTGACTAAGAAGATAGTCTCGGTGATGGAAAGATCATCCATCTTGCACGTTGTCAAAAATCCGGTGTAACAAAAACATGGTTTTATCGAATATCTAAAAGCAAATATTGCTTTGAAAACAGGTGTATTTAGAGCTGAAAAAAATCATCACAAGTAATGCTGTTTCTATATTTCAAAAAAGGAATAGCTAAGGATCAAAGAAGCGAACTTAGACAAGAATATAAAATATATTAATTGAAAGCGATTAAGAAGTCGTCATGCATAGAAGGTTTTGAGAACCTAAGTAGTTTTACGTTTTCAACAGAAAAAAAGGTGCACATTTTTGGAACGAAGAAAAACTGAATAAAGAAAAATCAAATTATATCTTTACTTGTCAAGAGTTGATATTTAAGTTGTAACTAATATTTGATTGTAAAGCAAACAACAGAATTTGACTTAAGTCAATATTTAGATTCAGACAAGGCAAGTTTCGCGATATCTTTTTTAAATTTAATCTAATTCTTCTTGAGAATACCTCTCTATGGCTGAAGCAGTTGAAGATAATCTGCAACGTGGACAATGAGCATCATTTGTCACTGGCACAATGTATGGGCGTTTACATTTTTCGCAGGCACCTAGTTCTTCAATTTCTTTCATAGAAGTAAGGATTTCTATTATTTTATTAACTTCCGGTGCGCATACAAAGTATCCCAGATTATGAAGGACACTCATTATTCGGTTGAAGTCAATTTGCCGAAAACTCGCTTCCGGATTTATTGGATCAAAACCAAAATAGTTAACTGCGACATCAATAACAGCAGAAAAGGCTCGGCGGTTATCTGTGCGTTTGCTCCAGCCCCGGATACCTTTTTTGAGTTTTGTTTTTGCACCAGGCTCAAAATCGATATTTTCAGCAACATGATTACCGTACAAAATTCGTATTGTATTTTTATTTGCCCCAAGCGACATAGTTCTTGCTGCTCGCAATAGAGCATTAGCTTTTGTTTGATCGACCTTTGCCATATCAATAATCCTTTAACATAACTTTATTTGTTAAAGTGTTGAACACATCCTGACGGTGACTGGTGAACATAGTGTCATAACGTAATAGTTCCATCAAATCATCACTAACTTTTCCTAACCGGATGTCAGCAGACAATTCATAAGCCCAGGCAAAAACTTTCGTTTTAAGTGAAACACTCTCTTCAATATGCCCTTGTGAGAAAGCAATTGTACGTGGGAAAAGAACGACATCGTTAATTGTTTTTAACGATGAATAACCAATGTCTTTAATAGCATCAGCTGTAGTTGGTTTTAAACCAAAGAAAATACTTACAAACTCTGGTGCGAGCATTGAGATAAAGAACACCTGCATAAAGTAGTCATTCTGTATATCAACACATTTAGAACGCAACTCATGAATCTTCTTGGGATTATAGATATCCACTGTACCATTCAGAAAAGTCACTTTTTCACCGGCATCGTAAATACCATAGTCAATATCATTTGTATCATATTCACGAATTACATTGGAATCACCGTCCAAGACCGCAGAAAAAAACCTCTCCCATGTAATTTCCTTTCCGAGTGTACGCGGAACCAAAAAACTACCTGGACGTGTTTCCACTTCAAAAGCTAAATCAGCGGCTGTACTAAATCCTTTCCCAAATAGGCGACGCTGGAGAAGAGGAGTCCCAGTTTGATATGCAGAAGATCCATGCACAGGCAATAACATTAAAAATGCACGGTAACTACGAATAAGCGAAATCTCAGTGCGGAAAAGTTTACCGAGTAAGCTACGAGTTAAATTATCAGATTCTGACATGTGCTGATTGTCCTTGCGCCATTACAATTGTTCAAATCTTCAACATGGATTTTTTGTTAGGTGTTCGGTAGGGTGAAAAGTAACTTTTAGTATTTTCTTAAGGCTTGAATAAGCCTTAAATCTATCCCTTCAACCACACCGCTTACTTGTAACACTTTTTAACCAAACTAACCAGAATTTTATCAAAAATTCCTGCGCATGCTAACGAAATGTGAAGCGATTAAAAAAAAACCTAAATCCAGCCCCTCCCAACGTTGGATTAGAATAACGACGTCTTTCACTGACCGTCATAAACTGACATTTTTACTTTTCATCAACCTCATGCTTACATAGGATCACTAAACAAAGAAAAGTGACCCTATGAATGCCTCACATAGGGTCACTTATGTTTGAAAAGTGACCCTATGTAATGTCGTCATAGGGTCACTTTTTATAAAAGTGTCACTATGGACAAAGTTCCATAGGGTCATTTTTTTTGGAAAAGTGGCACTAGATATATGTATAACTTTAATAGAGCAATGCACATTATCAAAAGCAATAATCCACAATGGTCATTCTGTCAAAAGTAACTTTAGGGGGTAGCGATGGAAGTGAGGCTAAACTCGCTGTTACTGTTTCTGAAGGCCCCTCCCGAATGGGGGAAACAGCGAGTGCATTACATCTGTTCAATTCCCTCATCAAAGAGCATTCAAAAATCTTCTGTTCGTGAAAAAAAACGGAAATTTCCTCCGGTATAGTAATTTCACATCAGGAGGCGTCATGAGTAATTCAAATCTTATAAGTTCTATAGAGCTAACACGTAAAAATTTACGTGCTCAGATTGAAGGTTTGCGTGTTGAGGCTGAAGATCTCATTACAAAATACTGGATCAAGTGGAAGGAACGAAACCACCAAGAGATTAACCTTACCCGACATAGCAAAGTTCCAAAGAGGGAGTACCTGGGTTCTTACGCACCAAAAGTTGAGCTAATTGGTAATGCCAGAAAAGTAACGATCACTTGGCATCAGTTCAGCCCTTATAAAACAAGAGCGCCTAGCCACATGTCAAAACGGGTGCAACCAATGAAAAGTGGAAAATATTCTAAGAACTGTTTTGTAAACCATGCCAGCTGGGAATACGAAATGATTTCTGAAACGGAAGCATTGCTGGAGCCTTACAGAGAAATGCTTGAGCTCTATCATTCAGCATATATCGAACTTGGACGAAAAATCCGTCAATACTCAAAAACTAAGGTGGCACAATGAACGACGCAATTATCACGGACAATGAGCGTATTAACATTGAACCAAAAGATGTAATGGTAAAAGGTTCAAATAAAAAGCAAGGCGTAAACGCTCAAACTTCTACTCAACGTAGACCAGAGCACCAGGGTATGGCCAAAGTTATTATTAACCCCGGCACCCCAGACTTTAACCGGTTTTTAACTGCCAGAAATGGAGCAGTCATCAGAGGTTTTGATGATGTGAGTATCGCTATTTCCTCTCTCTTTAAAACGGTTGATGCAGTTAAACATCCTGACCTTGTTCAGGCTATTCAGGATTGGTTCAACGAGCTGCATGAAGAAAACAATAAGATGAAAGAAAATCTTGTTGCTTATATTAAGTCAATTGAGTTCGACAAGAATGACTCATTCATGTCATCAACTCAGTTTGTACCTTTCAGTTTTGAACCAGTACAACTCAACTTCAATAACCACAACACCATGAGGTTTTACAAGTACATCTTCGAGATGAACCAGCTCATGAACACAATGTATGAGTACAACTCATTGGGTTTACTGGCTGTAAGCGACTATCCGGTTATGTCTCACAACATTATAAAGAGTATTAATTTATATGTTGAGAATGTGAAAAAGACTCTGAATGTTTCTCGCCGTAAGGATGGGCCATACAGTCCAGCAGAGTTCATCACCAAAGTAATGCAATATAAAAGTGTGCAGGCATACATTGCAGCCGAACTGTCAGGCAAACGTCGATAAGGTATGATGATGAATTTCAGGGCGCTGTATTTATGTATTAAACGGATTTTGGGGATATTCTCATCTCAGGAGAATGATGCAACCTCTGTAATGATTGAGGATATATCAAGCCTCTCTCCTTTTGCGCAGATTCTAGGAGATCAGAAGTACACTGTTCCTGATCATCCAAATCCAGAAGTCCTGAAATTCATCGAGTATCCAACTCGTCCGACGGGCATACAGACATTTAATGAACAGTCAATCCTGTCTCTGTATCGGGAAAAGCTGCACTCAATTTCAATGATGTTAGCTATCAGCGATAGCGACATCAGGGACGATGCATATACATTTACTAATTTAGTTTTAAAGCCCTTGGTTGAATATGTTCGCTGGATACATCTTTTGCCAGCTTCCGAAAATCATCATCATAATGGTATTGGTGGGTTACTTTCTCACAGCCTGGAAGTGGCCATACTCTCTTTAAAAAATGCGCATCACTCAGAACTGAGACCAATCGGATATCAAGATGAAGAAGTAGTCCGTAGAAAAGTATATCTCTATGCTGCGTTTATCTGTGGTTTAGTCCATGATGCCGGAAAGGTTTACGATCTCGACATTGTAAGCCTGAATTTAGCTAGTCCGATCATTTGGACGCCAAGCTCACAAAGTCTTCTTGACTGGGCACGTGAAAATGACGTGGTTGAATACGAAATCCACTGGCGAAAGCGTATTCATAATCAACATAATATCTGGTCCAGCGTTTTCCTTGAGCGAATCCTAAACCCGGTATGTCTTGCATTTTTGGATCGGGTAAATAAAGAACGTGTTTATTCAAAAATGATCACCGCCCTAAACGTTTATACTGATGGGAATGACTTTTTGTCTAAATGCGTGAGGACCGCTGATTTCTATTCTACTGGTACAGACCTTAATGTTTTACGTGACCCTATCATGGGTCTGCGTTCTAATGATGCAGCAGCAAGGGCCATTAGTACCATCAAGCACAACTTTACCAGTATCAATATCAACAATTACAATGCTAAGCCTATGCACATCATTATCGTAAATGGTGAGGTATACCTTAACGAGAACGCATTCCTTGATTTTGTTCTCAATGATTTCGAATTACATAAATATAACTTCCCTCAGGGAGAGGCTGGTAAGACCGTATTGGTAGAATCCCTAGTTCAACGTGGTTACGTCGAGCCCTATGATGATGAGCGTGTCGTTCACTACTTCATTCCGGGTATCTATTCGGAAAACGAAATATCAAACATCTTTAGAAATGGGATAGGGAAACTAGAATTCTATAACCTTCTTAAGCTAAGGTGGATTGGTTTAATCTTTGATTCCTATAAAATCCCTGACTCAGTGCCGGGTCTTTTTAGCGTTAATGCCAATAAAGACTTTATTTACATTGACGAGCAAAAAACAGTTACTGAATACAGAAGACCAGTGCCCGGTCGGGACGTTATAACTAAAATTACTGATACTGTTGAGACGGCTGTTCTTAAGGTTAATGATTTAGGCCGCTCCTCTGCCTCTATTGATGTTGATATACATTCTAAGAAAAATGAAGGCTCATCCGACGATTTTGAGAAGAAAGCCGAAAGTGATAATGAAATTGATAATGACACGCAGATAGTTAAATCTGAGGGTGAGGAAGCAGCTGATCCTGTCATTCCTGATATAGAAGAAAGTGAAGATGAATCGGCAAAGGACACGGAATCCCATGTCCTGGTCAACCAACTTCATGAACTCCTTTTAAGCGCTCCACTTTCCAATGACTATATAGTGTGTGTTGATGCTGTCCCCTACCTCAACATAGATACCACTATGGCATTGCTGCCGGGATTAGATGAAAAAGCATTCAGTGAAGAGCCCTATTTCCAACTGACATTCAGAGAAGGCTCTCTCGATGGAATGTGGATAGTAAGGGACATTGACGATCTGCGTTTAGTCCAGCTCGGCGATAACTGCGCCGGGTTCCAGCTCACCTATCATGAGCCAAGAAGGCCAACAACTTTAAAGTCACTTTTCAATACTTCTATGTATCAGGCATTAGTGATTAATGATGAGTCTTCTGTTGAAAACTCTGCCCCACGTCCAAAGCAAACGCTTGAGCTGCCTCCCCCACGTGTAAATGCAGTCGAAGAACATTCTGGCGACGTGGAATATCATGGAACCGATAGTGCATCCGCGACTGGTCCGCTGAAAACTGAGGCTGTGGAATATGAACATTATCAACATCTTTTTGAGAAAGAAGATGAAGAGCATGAGATCATTGATTATACCGATTTCTCACAGCTTAGTGTTTCTCGGCCAGAAGTCGGTAGTTGTGCAACAAGCTCTTCGGTCCATAATGAAAAGCTTCTCTCCGAGCCGTCAGAATTACCAGAACTTAACCGAGAACAGAACGCTGATCCCCAGGGTACGAATGAACGCTCTATGGATGTTTCTGTAGGACAAGAAAACTCAGAACCAGATACTGAGGGTAACTGCCCACCACCAGCTGAAGTTGTGTATTCCCAGACCGAAGCAGCCGCAACCAGTGTGATGGCAAGTGAAGAGCCCGCCTTACCTCCTGTACTTGAAGAATCAAATGGAGAGCATGCGCCCACAGACGCTAAGGGGCATCATCTTTCGCCAGCACTGGCCAGACTGTTCGCCCCAACAGCACCGGTAGAAAAACAAAATCCCAAGCGCAACCGGAATAAATCATCGGACAAAGCAGAAGTACAAAAACCAGCATCACCTGTTTCTGGTCACAATCTGAACAGTAAAGTCTTTGCATCTACTGAATCAGACCAAAATGGTGAATTCTCGCTTATAAGCGAAGGTGACGTTACAGAGCTTGAATTTGTAGAAATTGCGTTAGTACTGCATCAAATTCTGTCCAAAATGGAGGTGGCGTTTAAAAGAAAGCGCAAAAACAGATTTATGGTAAGTACTCCTAATACTCTCTATCTGACCCAATCTTGCGTGGAAAAATTTGGGTCGCAGTTAGAGGCTCAAGATCTTTTCAATAAGCTTCCTCAGTACCTCGTTAATTCTGGTGCTGTGATCAATACAAAATGCCATGCATTTAACATGCCTACTTTGCTGGCCGCATCAGACCGGGCGAAAGTGGACATTGAACGAATTATCAATAACCTGAAAGAGGCTGGGAACCTATAATGTCAGATTCGAAGAGGACTAACCTCCATGCACAAGAGAATTTTTATCGGCCTATTCTTGAGTATCGTAGTGCCTCAATACTTTTGATTTGTTCGGTTTCTATGCTTTATATGGGACTTTCTTCAGACGGACTGGACATCGCCCCAATAGTTCTGTTCACCTCAATATTGCTTTTTTTGCTGTGCCTTTATCGTTGCAAAACAGCAGCGCCATTTTTGATGGCTCATTGGCGTGTATTCAAGCGACATTTCATGTTCGTTAGTCTTGATTCACTGCGTGTAATTAACAAAAGTAACTTTTTCTCCAATGAGCGAAAGTATCGTCAACTGGTTCAGGATTATCAAAATAAAAATAAGGATATACCCGAGCGAAAGTCCTATTTTTGTGATGGGTTTGAGTGGGGTCCGGAACATGCGGATCGGGCATATCAAATAGCTAACCTCTCCAGTGATAAACGTGAGATCGAGTTGCCATTCGTCTTCAACCCAATTAAGAGACATTTTGACGCAATGGCTCGTAAGATGGGCGGCAGCAATGCAATTTTTGCTGTGGAACGTAGGGAACCCATATTTGTAACTGAAGACAATTGGTTTGGTCATACTCTGATAACCGGAAACGTGGGTACCGGGAAAACGGTGCTACAGCGTTTACTAAGCATTAGCATGCTTCATCTTGGTCATGTTGTTGTTGTCATAGATCCAAAGAACGATGCAGAGTGGCGAGAATCTCTAATGGAAGAGGCTAAGACCCTCGGTCTTCCTTTCTATAAATTTCATCCTGGCCAGCCAGCATCTTCGGTCTGTATTGATGTCTGCAACACCTATACTAATGTTTCTGACCTAACATCTCGTCTTTTGAGCTTGGTGACAGTTCCCGGTGAGGTTAACCCATTCGTTCAGTATGCCAAGGCTCTCGTTTCCAATGTGATTTCCGGGCTTTCTTACATAGAGAAAAAGCCTTCTATTTATCTGATTCACAAGAACATGAAAAGCCACATGTCTATTGTGAATCTTACAGTCAAGGTAATGGAGTCATGTTACGCGAGATATTATGGTTACGATGTCTGGACCGAAAAAGTTAAGTACGTCGCTAACGATACCTTGCCGGTACGTTTCAAGCGTCTCGCTGAATGGTTTACGGCTCATTTCATGAATTACGAGGGGTCCGAACAAATAGACTGGTTAGATACTGTTTCCCAGCTTATTGATTACTCAATGTCCGACCCAGAGCATATGGCTAAAATGACCGCAGGTATTATGCCTGTTTTCGATATGCTCATTGAAAAACCTTTAAATGAGCTTTTATCTCCTAACCCGAACTCAGTATCATCAAGAGAAATTGTAACAAGCGAAGGGATGTTCAGCACTGGCGGGGTGCTATACATTTCGCTTGATGGCCTTTCAAACCCCGATACAGCAGCTGCTATTTCTCAATTAATAATGTCAGATCTGACCTCCTGTGCCGGTAGTCGCTACAACGCTCAAGATGGTGATATGTCAGCTAATTCCAGGATAAGTATTTTTGTTGATGAGGCACACTCAGCCATTAACAACCCTATGATTAACCTTCTGGCGCAGGGTCGTGCAGCGAAAATTGCACTGTTTATTTGCACCCAAACCATCTCCGACTTTATTGCTGCGGCAAGTGTTGAAACTGCCAATCGAATTACGGGGCTCTGCAACAATTATATAAGCTTGCGAGTCAACGATACTCCTACTCAGACGCTTGTTGTAGAGAACTTTGGTAAGAGTGCGATAAGCACAAATATGGTCACTTATACGACCGGTTCAGAAACATCTTTGCCGCATAATAACTTCTCAGGTTCAATCTCAGAAAGAAAGCAGACAACTTTAGAAGAGAGTATTCCAAAGGATCTCTTGGGTCAGGTCCCTATGTTTCACATAGTTGCCAGGCTTCAAGATGGCAGGAAGGTTGTAGGCCAAATCCCTATTGCTGTTGCTGAGAAACAAATGAAGCCAAACACAACTCTGTCGGAAATGCTTTTCAAGAAGGCCGGAAAAGTTACTTTGCGTCAAAATCTCGATATCAAAAATCTTAATAAATTTCTAAGGAAGTTGCATTGATGGATGAAAAAATTGTCCTGACGCGCCAGCAAATTTTAAGCTCTGCACTAAAAGTCAGCAAATGTCGCTCGCTCGTAAAAAGGCGCTTTCAGTCTTTGGGTTTAAAGTACGCAGATTCTCAGGAAGTTCGAGATCGGCTAACTATGATAGAAAAAAACGCGTTTCATCATTTGGGAAAATTTTGTCAGAGCAACGATATCGATTCCCTATTCTCCATGGCAAATACCCTGTCTGAGCTTTTCCTTTTAAAGGGAGAGTTGATCACGACTGATCCCTTTGGGGACCGTGAAACCAGCTACTGGTCGGTACCACAAGGATCATGCCATGAATGGATTCAATCACTGACCACCAGCGAAGGTCCTGAACGTAAATTCGTTAGTTTCCGTATTTCTTTCGATAACAATGACGTACGGTGTGATCTTGTAAAAAAGAATGCCCGTATGCTTGGTTGTTATCTTTTGCCTTATTTCGTCGATTTAACACGCACGGTGGGCGCATTCATTAATTTGCCAGGTAGTGTCTCTTTTAAACAAGTACAGCGCATCAAACCCCAGATTCATCCAGAAACAACACATAGTCATATAGTTACTATTGAGGACTCTCCCTTTCTTTCTCGGTTAAAATTTAAAATCATTACTGCCATAGATCAGCTTCCTGACCCTAATGGCCTTTATACAAACACCTTTAACAGCATTATTGACCGTGCACTGCTGACTCATCTCAAAACCGAACAGGAAAAAATAGATAGTCCAAGAGTCTGCAAAAATGTGATTTCGGCTTTTGCCGACTCAACTCTTTCTCTGCCGGTGTTTAACATCGGCCTAAACGAGCAGTACAGATACTGGACGCCGTGGGGCATCAACTTTATAGAATTTTCCCGCCAGGCCGCAAAAGCAAGGACCGCTGTATTTGTTCCTGATGTGGGACAGATCGAGTGGAAAAGCGCAGAGCATAAAGAACTGGCGGAGTTAAGCCTCATCGACCAAATCATACCTAAACAGTACCACTGGCTCCTGGGTATCCCGACGATGTGGCGTAACAACTATTGCAATCACGATCAGAGGCTAGCTCTTTTTCGTGAATGGAGGGAAAGCAATGGCTGCGGATAATACAAGCAGGGCAGCAGTGCTCAGAACAATGCTTTTTTTTGGCATGGTCATTTATTTTGGTTACAGCTTGGCTTTCCAGAATACTGAGGAGCTCAAATATCAGATTACTCAGGAGGTTAATGCAAGCCGGTCCATCATATCAAATGACCGTTGGAAGTCTGTCATTGCAAATAGTGAAGCGACTTTAAATTGGTTGGTACATGACTATAAGTTAATTGACTATCTGAATACTATTCTGATCCCTGACACCAAAAAACCAGCCAGAGGTATTAACATTGTTGCTGAAAAATTTACCTCTATTAATTACACTATGGCCAAAAACATACCCCTCTTACTTTATCAGTCCATTTTCCGGTGGAACTTAATCCTGGGGTGGCTAATCGTTTTTCTGCCCTATCTATTTGCCATGCTAGCAGATGGAATGTACCAGTGGAAATTGAAGAGGTACGTATTTGGTAAGGTTACAGTTCAGTTTTATCGTATTTGGTTTCGAGCATTTTGGGTGATCAGTGCTTTAACGATGGTCTACCTGGTCATGCCAAATATGTCACTATTTAACAATATCGCTCAACTTTTCCCACCAGTCGCTTTATTGATACTGGGAATTGCATTGAATCGCTTGTGGTCTAACTTTCAAAAACTCATGTAAAGGTGGTCAGATGTTAAGCAGTAAAAAAAGGAAGTCCCCTACAAATATCAAAGAATCGCTCAATGATAACGCTGACCGTTTTTATAAGATGTTTCGCATTCATACCACGGCAAAAGTTGCTATGTCGCTAATTGCCATGACCGCTGTAGGGTTTTCTTTCTACAATCTTTACGAACAATGGCAGGACGCTGAAGGGAAGAAAGACCATATAGCTGTAATACGGATTTCTGGCGAGATGGGTACCGGCTCGGAAACGGGCGATGGAACAGTGATCGCAACAGCTCTTGCCAAAGCTTACAATAATCCCCATGCCAAAGCAGTTATTATCGAGGCAGAGTCAGGTGGTGGTGGTCCCTCTGACGCCATCATTATTTACCGCCAGATAAACGCGCTTAAAAACCACCAGCCACAGATTGAACGCGTATCAGATGCCGGTGGCTCTCTTTCATCTGTAGCCGCTGACAAGAGTAACAAAACCGGGAGCACAGAACGTGGCGATGAAGCACGGTCGAAGCAAAACTCCCTCGAAGTACTCTCCAGCGGTACCGGTCGTTTTTTCTCTGATATCGCAGACTCATATAAACCAATCATCGTTAGTGTGAAAGGCATATGCGCATCCGCATGCTATTACGCGGTATCGCCCGCTGATGCAATTTATGCCGACAGTAATGCCCTGATCGGTTCTATCGGTGTGCGTATGGACCACTGGAATCTGTCAGAGATCATGAGCACAGTAGGCGTCAAGAATGAGCCCCTTACGGCCGGTGAGTTCAAAGATGCTCTTGACCCCTTCCACCCATTGTCCGATTCAACGAGGGAGTTCATGCAGAAGGAGATCCTGAACACGATGCATGAAAAATTTATAACTGATGTTGAACTTGGACGGGGTAAAAAGCTTCTCTCGCGTCATGATGCCGATGCTGTTTCTCTCTATTCAGGCCGTGTATGGCCAACACCTCAGGCAGTTAAGTACGGCCTGGTGGATGGAGATCTTACGTCAGTAGAGATCCGTACACGTCTTTCAAAAATGTACTCCACTGACACGTTCAAAAACTACAATGAGCCTCATCGTAATCTCCGTTCTGCACTCGGCATGCTGATGAGCCTGTCTTCAAATATTGAGAGCCTTACCGGTACCACTACCCGCTTAGTAGAATCTGTTAATGCCACCAGCTACCCCTCTGTGAGGTAACATGGATGCTTTCAATCTGCTGTGGAGCATTACGGGGGTAGCTTTCATTATCCTTATTTTCGTCGTGTTGCTGTGTCTGTTGGGATTTATGACCTCTGCCATAGCGGAACGGCGGACTGCAAAGGCAATTGAATCTGGGCTTCCTGAAGAAGCTCAGGGGCTACTTAGTGATCTCACCTTTCAGTTGTCGGCTCATAGCACTACGCAGGTTGATCACATTCTCGTAGCCCCACATGGTATATACGTCATAGAGCAGAAAAACTACGTAGGCAAGCTCTACGGTACTCTGGAGGAAAGCCACTGGCGGAAATGGACTCAGTCCCGAACCCTCAAGTTGCAGAACCCGTTTAAGCAAAACCAGGGGCACATCAGGGCTATTCAGTCTGCTCTTAAGGCTAGAGAACTGGAATGTATCAATGTCGTCATCATAAACGGACGTTGTAAGTTTGATGGCATCAAGCCGGAATGGTTATGTATGGGGATGGACGATTTTATCCATAAAGTCAAACAACGACGAGGGCTACGGTTGTTCACACCGGAGTCTGTTCAGCACATCTGTTCGGTGTTGAAGTCAACAAGGAAGTCGCCAGGGCTCTATACGGACCTTACTCATATTCATAACATAACGACAAAGTACAAAGCCCCGATGAAATTCGAGCAACGAGTAACATACATTCTGCTCAACTTTATCCATTATCTGTGGGCAAGTCTGTTCACTAAGCAGAAGCCTTAGCGCTCTATCATTGGTAAGGCTGTAAAATGTCTGCAAAAGGCCCCATCGGTAAATTGTTGGGGCTTTTTCTTTGCGTAGTTCTGATACGGTTTATCCTGTGGAGCATTATGGCCACCAGCCAGCTGGTGACTGGCCAACGCTTTGTATGACGTAGCCTACTCAGGGCAGGCTATTTTAGAGGGACCGATTTTTATCCGGGCTAATTTAGAAAGAGATAATTTGAACTTAGGCGGGCTGACCACCAGCAGAGAGGTAAATCACTAGCCGGTGATATTGACAGAAGTCGTCAGGGGTTTAACGCCGGAATATTTTGCCAGGCCTCCTGCAAGGTCTGCAAGACTTCTACAAGTGATAGTGACGGCCACAGGACTGTTTCCGTCATTATCACTCCAGGTGGCTCGCACTCTACTGGTACCAGAATTAAAACAACACGAGTTCCTTTTACCTGGTAGGCAAGGTTTACTGCCGGTTGGCGGTAGGAGGCCAGTACACCCTCACCATATTGAGCAGGGTTACTTGCCCAGTTCCGCACCATTGCATACACCTGAGGCATATACCGACTATCCAGATCCCCTTTGGGCCGTCTGAACGGCACGATTTCTTCTGAGCGGTAGGTGGTCGTTGTTGTATTGGTTGTCATCTTTGTCACCTCCCCTGTTCGTCCATTTAGAGTTTTAAGCTGCTTTACACATCACACTCAACTGATTATTTAAGCTGGTCATCGTCTCTGGCCAGCATAGCCCAACCATTCGCCTGGTTTTCGCGGGAGTAAGGATTCATTTCAAAATAACTATCTACCGCGTCGCTGTCCGCAACAGAACTGTTGTTAGCTCTCTTTGAACCCTGAACCACTACAGCATCAACCTCTGCGGCTTTCCCGTTGCGCTGTACCAGGATTTTAACCGTATTGGGCTTACGTCTTGCGAGCAGTTTGTTGGCGATAAAAAGCACAACAATCCAGGCCAAAAGCACGTATAAAAATGTATTCATAATGCCCTCCTTTGTATGTGATTATTATACCTGCTTCCATTGCAGGCCAAACAGGTTCGGTGCATGAAAAATAGACTTCTCTCCGGCGTATAGCAATCTACTTACTGATCTGTTTTCGTATCAAACTGTATGGCATAACCGAGGGGCGTACGTGGTGAGTCAGAAAGTTACTTTTCCGTAATAGTTAATTTCAGATCCTTCTTCCAGTTACGCTTCAGTATAAAACCGATACCCTCTAATTCAGCATCCTTCACGTTTAATACGCTTCACTTTAAGGCAGGGCTTTTCGGTTGAAATGAATTCTTTTTCCGGTTGCTGGACATGGGTTTCATCCTGATAGTTAAAGTTGCAGGCTATCAGTCACCACCACCACCTCCGTCACCTCCTCCACCGCCACCATCACAACCACCAGCTATGCTATTTTCACCATTACAATCACCTCCGAGGGGGTTCAAATGGCTGCTCCCCTGTAGATGGTGTCCTTGCCAGATCGAACCCGAACCAGCGCCTCCTGAGCGTCTTTGCTTGCCCTGAGGCAATTGTGCAGGCTCACCAGCACCGGCGGTACCAAAAATGTCCCGGGCAATTTTATAAAGAAGGTAAAAAGGTACGCCCAGCATCATAAAAAAGATTACTGAAAATATTACACGTTCCATTGATGATCTCCTGTCTTGTGAGAGACCAGTTATATCAGGGTGATTCAGTATTTCCGTTTAGAAAAGAGTACTAATTTGGCCCTGTTCGCTCTTAATTTGCCATCCGGGAAAAAGTCATAGGGATAGGCCTGCCAGAGTCAATAACTTCCAGTGATCTGGAGGAGACCCCGGCTCTCTGAGCCCTCATGGATGGTACGGCTTTACCCCTTGTAAACAGATTCACGTTCCGCAGGACAAACATCGACTACTGACGTCTCATATTTGCTGACGCTAATCCGACGTCTCATTGCCGTCTGCTTGTTTTCTTTAAAGGGTGTATTAGACGAATATCAAATCGGAATGGTAGGGGATGTGTGGGCACCATGCCCGGCCCTCTTTGAGCATCTGAGAGATTGGAGACCTAGCCGGGTAAGATAGCTACTTTCTTACGGGTTACCCTTCAAATCCAAAGACGAAACGGACGCTGCCGTTCTCCACGTGGAGACGCTTTACTTCTTCGACAAATTCCTGGATCACCTCTCCGGCGTTATCGGGTGGTATGGCTGACAAAATTTCTTCCGAAGTCAGCCATGAGTATGAATGTTCACCGAATAAATCATCATCTTCGGACGGTATATCATCAGGTAATCCGCGTAATGCGTGGATAAAAACTGCTGATGTGCTCGCCCTTTCACGATCTACATCAAATCCGAGCCAGGCAAAGTGGAGATATGATCGGTCCCCTTTATAATTGCTTGATAAATTAATCCATTTACCAGGCTTTTCTTCCCTTTGAAATCGCCAGCAGATATCAACGCCCATTAAGAAACTCCATTACTATCGTTCGTATGAGATAACTATCATTTCAGAATACTATGACTTCTTCCCGTATAGAACTAATCGCTCACGCCATTTAGCTACTTACTTTTTTTACGTACGCTTGCAGCGCAGTACCTTGAGAGAAGTAAGTAAGACTGGGCGAAGCCAACCGGTTCCGCCACCTCGCTCACCGGCTTTTAGGCGTAAGCACTGAAGTCAGCCTCCATGCTAACTGGCGAGCCTGCGAAAGTCAGACTCGTTGTTATAAAGCGGCATATCGTAAGCAGTGTCTGAAATGAACATTCGGATCTGCTCAAGCGTCATGCCACAATGAAAACGGGTTACGCTCACATTGGCCCGGGGGAAGTCAGCACAAAATGCATTCAAAACATTCTCATGGACAATACCAATGTTGATTAACGCAGCTGGCCCGTTGTCACGGAAAGATACGACACGGAATCCCCCATACCAGCCTGACTGGGAGAAAAATGAAAATGCACTCGTTGCCAGACCATTAGACAGGTCATAGCGCAATTTCCCGCTCAGAGACTGGCTGTCTCTGCTGTACACGCGATTAATGAAAATGCCGGGACCAACTTCTACCGGCTGCTTGTTGCTTGCTAAACACGGAAAGCCCACCAGCGAAACCTCCCTTTCTCCTAACCAGTTTACCTGATACCCGGCAGTGAGAAAGTCAGTCAGTTCTACGCCAGAAAGAGCATTAATGGCCGCAATATCGGTATCCAAAATATTTACGTTTTTCATATTCATCTCATCTATATTCTAAAGTGCGTTTTTTGTCTATCAGCCCGAGGATTGAAAATTTGAATATTTAATGTGACAGAAAAATACCTGTCACCTTTTCAAAAACTGCCTGCAATTGAATATCGAGAGAGTCCATTTTAAAATCCACCAGCTCAGCTTTATTATCGCAAACCGAATAAAAATAGGAGTCAAATGCGTCTGTATCTTCATCTTTAAAAATACGGAAGGAATTAATTTTATTATGCCCTTCAAATTCGGCATGAATACCATAGCGAACCGAGCCGTCATCGAACTGAACAACCCGTCGTACAGAATTAATCCGGACGTACTGTTTTAAGGCCCTCGCGAAATCGGCATTTAACGCCAACGCTCGTAAGATTGAATCAGCGGTTTCATTCTGCTTTTTACGATCATATTCAAACATCCCACAGCCGGTGTTACGAAAGACCGGCTGAAGAGCATTAACCAGGTTGAAGGAATCCACGTTTCTGTCGTTTCTGTACATGAGATATCTCCTGCCCCTCCGCTATACGAAGGGGCTTGATAGGGTTACTGCCAGGCTGCGATCACTTCTTCGCACTGGAAATGAGATAAGCACTGCTGGAGTAAAAGGGCCAGCACCGCTGTGTTAGGGACGCGATTGTTACACCACGCGTTGAATAGCAGCTGCCATGGACCGGCATAATACCCGGCCAGTTTCTTTTTTTGTTTATCTGTGCAGCAGCTGGAAATGGCCTGCTGATAAAGGCTTTCATTCTCGGCACCAGAGCGTTGTTGCAGTGCCTGATAAATATAGGAGTAGACAGAATCGGAGCAATTAGATGCATAGGCCAGATTGGTTTTCATAATACCTCCTGTGTTTTTGGGTATTATATAAAACTCCGACCTACTGGCTAATAACCCACACTGTAATTTCTTTTAAAAACACAATAAATTTTCAAAATTGGACCAGTGTGGATTTAAGCGAGCAGTTTAAATCTTTATGAACTAGCTTTCAAAGAGGTTGGTTTTTCGGGAAGTTTTTTGCCAGACCAGCATGTTGGTTTTTTTTCTGTAGTGCAGATTAGCTGGTACCTGCCCCTTCTTACCTCTTTGAGCAATGACTGTTTGAAATATGGTAAGCCCAGTTCAAAAACCCAGTAACGACCGTCTGCAAAAACGACTGAATTTTCAACGCCATCCGAAGCCACCAAGGATGCATCATTAAGTAGACGTTCTTCATAATGAAATGGTAATGAAAATGTCAGATATAACGCACAAAGTACAAAGATTCCTGTGAGACTAACTGCCAGTGAACCACAATAACCAGAATAAACATTTAAATTTCTTTTGATAAATTTCTCATGCAAGATTACAAGCAGACAGAATACACAAGCTACCAGCCCAAATCCTACATGCAGATAAAACTGTCTTATTTCATCATTCCAGACGATGTTGTCCCATTTCGTGCTTAAGATTGAACCCAACAAGGAGATAATAAAAGCGGCAATTTGAGAACTGATAAAGTAGGAGAAAGCTGACTTTGAAGTTATTTTTTTCATAGAAACAGGAACCTCTTTACCTCGTTCCTGATCAGAGAAAAGACACAAAACGCACCATGCGCAAAAAACTGCAAGTCCAGATGCAATAATCTCGCGTAAAAACATATTAAACGTTTCCGATAATGAATAAGTAATTACCATATCCTCTCCGTAAGTCTACATATAATTCAGACGTGACAAATAATTAAAGGCATTGCTATTCTATCATTATGCATTGCGTTTAAAATCATTTCTAATTCAGCAGAGTAGCGATACAGGCATTTCGCTATCCTAAAATCTGGTAGCTTTCCATTTCCTTGCTGAGATAAATCAAAATAATTCTATTTATTGCCTATTCGGATGCTGCAAAACCTTATAAATCCGGATGTATATCACTTAACAGTGAACCATTCGGTGACTTGCTCTCCGTGAGGTCCACCGGGTTTATCCAGTAGGGAACATTCTGCTTTTACCGTTTACTGCATACGCGAGCAGGAATTCTGTTGCAGTTCTGCATTTGCCTGCTTTTCCAGTGCTGTCATAACCCGGCGGAGCATCGCCAGAGCCTGAACAGGCGAGCTCCCAAACTGCACTTTCACTTCATCCGTATCATGATCCTGAATCAGGTCGAGGATGTTCACTTCGATCCCTGCCCCGTTTTCATCTTTTGCCGTGCACTGAATACTTACCCGGGTCACCGAATCCGTCAGGACTGGCAGTGGGTTAGTCTTGTCTACGTTGATAAAAGCCTTCTTCATTGCCCTGTTTCCCCTTGTCCTGAAAAAGTTACCGACCCGTCCGGATGGAGGGGTCGGTCAGAAAATCATGCCTGTCCCTTATTCATCTTCTCAGCATGCTTACGCAGGTACTCTTTCAGGTCAGCATGAGCATTGATGATATCGTTCATTTCATCATTGGTCAGAACAAGCGTGTAAGTATCAGTGCTGACAGATTCACCTTCTTTAAGCTTGGCTTCTTCAGCAATACGTTCAAAAATCGGGATCGCGGTGTCGGCAATGACGGTCACGGTCTTTTTGTTCAGAACGCTGGACATGGATGGTGCTTTACCTGCCGGGTTCTGTTTAGGAGCGCTGTCCTTTGGAGCCGGAGCTGGTTCCTGTACCGGTGGCGTAACCAGCGTCTCTGTATTGCTTTCATCATTCAGTTGATCCGGTACCGGGGTGTTAACGGTAGCATTACCTGCCGGTTGCTCATCACCGGAGTTTTCCGGAGTCTGCGGATCTGCCATGCGCTCTTCTACCTTGGCAGCTTTGACGAATTTCAGCGTGTTTTTCGTCGCTTTACCATAGATGGAGATCGCCTTGTTGATGTTATCTACCGCATCCTCACCGCTGTACATATACTCGTCCAGCGCAACGTACATGCTCACCTGATCGCTCACAAGCATGGTCTGTAGTTCAGAAGGCAGGTCCAGTACGCGAACCATCTGGCGAAGATGCTGCTCTGATTTACCACGTTTTTTTGCCAGTTCCGCAAAGGTCTTAGGCTCTTCTTTATCTTCAACAAGACGCTTAATTGAAAGCGCTTCAGCTACGACAGACAGCGCCAGGTTGGAGTTGCCGGTCAGGGTGAAGAGTTCTGCTTTTGAAGCGCTACCGCGAAACTCTTCGCAGCGAATACGAGTAATGCGTTCACGCCCTTCTGCTTCCAGCTGGCGGTTTGCAATAGCGATGGAACGGATACGGCAAGCCCCCTGACGCAGTACAGGTACGCCATTAACCATCTGAACAACGATAGGCGTCACGCTGAACGGGTCTTCCATGTAGGCATCGGCCAGGCTGTTCAGGTGTTCCACAACGTGAGGCATTGAATAGTAGAGCTCGCCCATACCGGCCGTGCGGGTGTTAAAGCCTTCCTGCTCTACAACAACCGAAGGGTCAATGATAAGGCCGTTACCTTTACGGGCACCGTTACCAGTGCGTTCCAGGTAACCACGAAGGCTGATTTCGTTGCTGTTGTTTTTTACTTCAGTTTCGATTGCGGACATTTTTGTTCTCTCTTTTGGTTGGTTGTTTAACTGCGCTACAACACAACAATACCAGGTTCGACATTTTTTCTAATAGGTTGCACAGAAGAAAAAGTAACTTTTCTTAAAAAAAATTCCTGAGACAATACTACTCGATCCGTCCGTTTTAAATCTTCACAACAGTGGGCCGTTTTTACGTTTAAGCAAAATAGCTGGTTCAGAAGGTGAGTCGGAGAGAAAAGTTACTTTTCCGGTTGTCTGGGCCAGTGATGAGAGAGTGGCAGGACAGGAATGGCTAAACCGGTGCGGGTCTCTTGTAAGTCGCAGGGGATTGAGGAGATATAGAGGTAAACCGGTACGTTCAGTTTTTGGATTGAGCCGGGCTTTTGGCCCGGGCTTAAGGAAGCGGAAATTTGAACGAACTGGCAGGTAATGATTTATGCCGCCGACAGCTGGCCGTCAGTGCTTTGCTGTTCTGGTTTGACAGTTGGGGGATAACCGGCAGTTAGCCGCTGGCATTCCGCATCACAGAAAGCCCTGAGGTTGCTGAAGACGGACTCCATGAAATCAGCATGAGCATACGAGTCTACAGGACGTGTCTTGTTATCTTTCATCTTGTTCTCCTCAATCATTATTAAAACCAGCGGATTTAGTTCCTGGCGCTCCATCTGCTGACCGGCTTTCCCAGAGAGCAGCGATGTGTCGGGTTCTGTTTCTCATTTTATCGTTTTCATCGGGCCCATCCGGCCGTATAAGAGACCGATTTGGCATGTTTAAGAAACGTACTGGCGACATTAAAAGCTGAGGTTGGCTTTGGAATAAAAGGATACTTTTCCCGTTTGTCAGGTCTTTCGCTACCGCTGCACGATGATTCTGTCAGGCATTCTGCGCCCTCCTTGGCTGTACATCTTGAAACAAGCGGTGGGATGTTCCCTTCCCCCTGCTCACCGCAGAATAATTGGCAAGTCCCGACGGTCGTTCCGTACGAGCCGGGTCCAAATAATGAATAAATACAACGCCACTTCAATTGTATTGACAATAGAAGTTAGGAGGATCATAGTGTCATTCATGGTGCGGCTTTCGCACCACCGCCCCGGCGGTACCGGGCAGAACTGGAGTACCTCATGAAACTTTCCCGTCAGACGACTTCTGATACTTCTGTTGATGGCCGTTCACGCGCATATGCCTGGGGCCGTGTCCATTATTTCATTATCGAACATGCACCAATGGCTGAGCTGGTCGCTATTGACGAGCTGCTGGAAAAAGCTGGCTGGAGCAATGACGGCTGTCCGAACTATGAGAAAGATGACGAGTTTGGTAATGCTGGTTACAGCTGTGGTTACTGGATCGATATTGACAGCGTGGGAAGCTTCAAGGCTGACTACAAACGTCTTAAGGGTGAGATTAGTGCGCATATCGCCTCAAAGGCGGCAGAGGTGGAGATCCGCGTACTGGACTCGATGTCCGACAAAGAATGTAAAGATGTTGCCTCGGTGGCATGTACTGTTCGCCGTGACTTACGTACGCAGTCCGAATCGCTTCATTCACTGCGTACTATCGTAACGGTTGATCATTACAATCCCTATGTGATCACCAGCCGCCCGCTGAGCATTTCCGCCTGGACACTTATCCACGACTGTCTGAAAACCGGCACCATCAATGACGTCTGTTCACGGTTGAGTTCATTAATCCTGCACTCTGAAGCCGCGATTGCCCGTTGTAAGGGAAGCTCCGACTACTCTTCGGAACACGCTCAGCTATCGTTTTTTGCTGGTAACGACTATGTCACCAGACGCACCCTTGTTGATGCAGCTCACGAAGAGGCTCTGCGAATGAACCGCCGCTTTGATGAACGTATTGCAATGAACGCGGATTCTGATGCCAGAAGGCTCCAGTGCGAATTCAACCTGAGCAACCATGTCGTACAGCGTCGGACCGTTGAATCTGCTCATATCCAGGCAATCAACGAAGACGTCACCCGTTCACAGGCGGAACCACGCTGCCCTGGAAAGCTTCTTCTGAAAATGACCAGTCATGAGGAAGTGCGGGACTCACTGAGCACCTGTTAGTCCAGCGACACCCCCTGCGGCTCTACTACCGGGCCGCAGTCTGCTCCGGCCAGATGGTGCCAGTGGCGTAATGAATTTGTTTAATAAGGCTGAGTATGATGAATAAAGAACAACTAATCGACAAACTGGAACGCGTGGTATGTGGTCAGTACTCCTACGAAATGCAGGAGCTTGCGTATTCGGCCCTCTGCTGCATTAAAGGCACCCCGGACGACTGCGCTAAGTTCCCTGTTACGCGTCCGCTGCCTGACACCTTAGTGGACGTATGGGACGAGATCGGGCAATACCTTGGCACAGGCAAAGCCATTGAAACTCGCAGTTGCGGCGTTTCGCTTCTGCTTCATGGACACTGCTACGATTCAAATCATGTGCTGTACTGGCGCAATGCTGGCGCACTTCCAGCAGCTTGCGATACGCCACTGGCTGGTGGGTCTCGCAAACTGTTCACCTGCTCAGCCTGTGGAGTGGACGGTCTGGATGAACCACCTGAAACCAGTTGCCACTGCTGCACAGAGGGGGCCCACTGGATTGAGAGCAGGCTCTTCACCTCCGGGCAGGCAGACCCTGAAGAATTTAGACCCGTGGCGGTCGTGAAAGTGTGTGCAGGCTCAACGCCGGATGATCGGCTCATCTGGAGCGTGATTGAACAGCTCAACGGCGAACTGGCGGAAGGCGATAAACTATTTAAGCGACGCTGACAGATCACGTCAGCATTTATATCAGACGAACTCCAGAATAATTTAAAGCAACCATGAACATGAAAAAGCCCAAAGCTGCATTACAGAATGCCATGAAAGAAGATGTGCCAGCTGTGACACAGATTCAGATGCGATCTACGGTTTCCAGAAAGGTTCGCTATGTAAAACAGGCAAATCGAGAGGGTCTGAAATTATCTGAGTGGATGTCGCGGCATCTCGACGCTGTCTGTGATACCGCAGATGAGATTCATAAAGGCAAACGCTCAACTCCGGTTGCGCCTGGGAAGATTCCCCCTGAGGTATACCAGGTGATATACGATCAGTGCGGCGGGTTCGTGGAGTGTGATGCTAATGCCCAGGTAATCTGGGAAGCCTGCCGTGATGCCATTCTTAACGGAGACAAAGGGTAAACGGCAGGTATCGCCTGTCATTTTTACCCTTGTGAGGAAAATCCTGATGAACCATGAGAGCCGAACTGTATACCTGAACACGGCCATTGAGGCCCTGTTGAAAGCTGAGGCGGCTCTGAACGAGCTGGCATTAGCCTATGTACTCAAACCAGGTGAAAAGGCAAGCGCATGCCATCCCCGAACCGGTACGCTTTCCACAGCTTCCCAGGTAAGAAAACTTCGCCGTGTTCTAGAAAAAAACAAGTTATGACGGCCCTTATACGCTGGCATAATGTACCGTGCTTCGCTCATCCCAGCAGTATGGGTTTTAAACTCTTCCATTTTTAAGAGTACGGGAAGAGCCTTATTATTGTCGCATACCCTACGGATGCATTGCAGTTCAAACCGCTGTTCGGTGCAATTATTGCTGTATCCGGCGGATTTGAAAATGACAGAAATAGTGATGTAAAGCTCCGCCATTAAAGAAATGCCCCGTAGTTTGGCGAATCAACTTTCTGAATTATCTCGATGAACACCATTTAAGGAAATCGAATGTGTGATTTTTGCAGGGCTGACGAAAATTACTTTCATATGGCAGAATGCGTGTATGACCAACTGGTTAAAGAGTATCCCGTAATGTGGCTGCGGGATTCAACCCGGATCGGGGCCTGCTACCTCTGTCGAGAACTGCTGTCGCCGGAGGGGATGGTCCTGGCGATGCAGAGCGCTTTCCCTGCGAAGGGATGGCGGCTGCGTATTTGGTACAATGAAACCATTGACGAAGAGATAGAACCGCAGCGTGGAGACTGTATTGAGCTGTCCTCCAGGGCGGACGCTCTGCTGTCCTTCATGTCGTTCCAGGAAAAGGTTTAGCGCTGCGGCCCCCCTCACAAAAAGGCGCTTTCCGCGACAAATCTGGTACGACCGGACAACGTTGAGTCAATTCTTGCTTCCCCGCAGAAGAATCCCTATGAAGTAAAGTAGAGGTAGGCATTACGCCCACCAGCAAACCTGATAACTGTTCTTTGCGTAACATCCTCAAACTTCTGGTGCCTTCGTAGACTGCGATGCGAATGCCCATGAGCTGAATTCACCGTATCATTTGACCGGATGCAGCGAGAACAGAAATGACAATGTTTGAACGATTTGCCAGACGGCCATAAAACTCTACTGGGTACAGAATAAGGACTGACCGCAATGGCTACGTTCTATGAGCTACCGACCAGTGAGAAGTCCATTGTTTCCGGTACGTGCCCGGACGAGCACCGGTGAAATTTTTCCCGACTGGATTACACTAAGGCTTTTGAACGGTTTGCGTGAAGTGGGACTCTTTGGGTCTGGTTCTTGATTTATACAAAAGGCTATATGCCACAAGACGGGAGGAAAAAAGGGTTTCCCCGACTGGAGAAACCCTTTCAAAAGGTGCCGATGGCATACTAATCCACACCCCGAAAAGAGGGGGTTGCCCCCCTCTTTGTCAGCTACTTACCGGATTCGTAGGCCAGGATAGCAGATACCTCCCTTGTTCCGTCTTTCATCCGCAACTCGCAAAGCGAGTTTCGTGTGAGCCAGGTGAATATCAACAGCGTTAAACAAACTATTAATATGCACAAAACAATGGGTTGGTTCGGCATTTTCATGGCCTTCTTCTCCTTGCATTTAAGCAGGCAAGAGGCTACTCTGAATGTGACTAGCATACAGGGGCCTCGGGTTGTACTGACCCCAAAAAGTTGGACAGTTAAACACGAGGCACATAGGTCTGGGTTCGATATTCAATTGGACTCAGACCTTTTAATTTCAGGCTAATTCTTCTGCTGTTGTAGTAGTCAATATATTCCGTAACAGCATCCTTCAGTTCGCTTATATTACTGAACTCGTCAAGATAAAAACACTCCGACTTTAAGGTTCCAAAGAAACATTCCACGACTGCATTATCCAGACAATTGCCTTTTCTGGACATGCTCTGTGTAATGCCTTGTTCTTTAAGGATGTTTTGATACCTTCTCATACGATACTGCCATCCCTGGTCAGAGTGCAGAATAGGATGCTCGTGAGGCTTAAGCTTTTTGAATGCCTGATCGAGCATATTCTCGACCATGTTCATCACAGGTCTTTCCGACAGGCTGTAAGAAATAACTTCGTTGTTGAAGAGATCTATTACTGGAGACAAATACAGCTTTCGCCCATTGACTGCAAATTCAGTAACGTCGGTAACCCACTTCTCGTTTGGCCGTGTAGCCTTGAAATCCCTTTGGAGAACATTGGGGGCGGTTTGCCCTACCTCTCCTCTGTAGGAGCTGTATCGCTTGACCTTAATCGCTGCCTTAAGCGAGAGGGTTCCCATCAGGCGCTGAACGGCTTTATGGTTAATCCGTTCCCCGTCTCGATGGAGAGACAACGTTACCCTACGGTATCCGTAACGACCTTTATTCTCGTGATAAATCTCACCAATACGCTTTTTAACATCCGCATACTTATCAGGCTTGCTGAGAGCCTTTAGATGGTAATAAAACGTACTGCGCGGTATCTCCGCTGCCTTGAGAAGCTCATCAAGAGGGTAAAACTGCCTTAGCTCGTTGAGTACTTTCACTTTTTCGCGGGATGAGCTAAGGCTTTCAGCTTTTTTAGATACGTAAGCCGCATTTCAAGGAATCGAACTTGTCTTTCAAGATCCTCAATACGTCGGTCTTTCGACAGCTCCAATGCTAACGCCGCTTTTTCTGGATCAACTGACATTGTAATGTTTCTTTTGGTGCCGATCTTGAGTGCGCGTAAACCAGCTTCTCCGTGCTCCTCATAGACTTTCAGCCACTTGGCTACAGAACCACTACCAGCAAGCATAAAGTGAGCAGCAGCCTGATTGAGGGACATCTGCTGCTCGGTCACGGCTTTCACGACCTTAATGCGCAACTCTGGATCAGCACTAACGCCTTTAGGTTTGGGAATTAAACCTTTTTCTCCATGTTTTTCATAGAGGGCAACCCACGTCCTGACCTGGGTTCGAGGCACACCAAAACGTGCAGAGATGATCCTGTAACCATCATCAGTTGTGAAGTAGTGATTCACGACTTCAAGGCGCTTTTCGAAGGGGTATTTTGGCTTTGACATATCAGGGACTATTCCATTTCATCGTCCAACAAAATGGGTGCAGTACAGGTTAATTGAAAAATTACTCGGGGCTTTCTGCTTTTACCACAGTCAAACAGTGTTACCGCTGGCTGGGGCAAAAGCCTCCAGCACCAGCGTTATTATACCACCCTGCCCTGATCAGCCAAACACCCCGCCTACATAAATTACTGATTTTTCATTTATTTGACATGATTCACTTCCGGTTGTCGGCGAAAGTCATTTTATACTAAAGAAAAGGGTAACGGGCAGCTGCTGGGTCGGAACATACAGTGCAGTTCCTGCCCGTTTAATTTCCGGATGCAATGGTAGGATCAGGAGGCACTGCTTCCGTTGATTAGGGAAATCTTATGTGCCTGAATACGGCTGTATTCGAGATGGGATGCAATATTACAGATGCGCTCCAGTCGATCATGCAGCCTCGTGTAGGTCAGTCGATGAATACCGGACATTTCATCAAGTAGCCAGCGCTTGATGTAAGGGTTACAGGAAAGCCGGGCAAGATCGTCGTCATCCACTTCGTCAAAGAACCAGTACTGCTCCATCGGGACTACCTGAAATATCCACGGCCGGGGATAGTCCCCTGTGACAACCAAAAACCATGCAAGAAAGCATAGACACAGCTCAACGACCATAAGCATCGAAAATTGCGAATAACTTAGACCGGGCACATAGGGTGAACTATCCGCAACATACCCCCTGAGCAATTCCGCCACAAGGTAGCCCAATAGCGTCAAGGCCAGCATCAGGGTCAGGATTAATCCCCCATTAAACGCTACCGAAGCCTTTTGAACCCGATCAGGTGCTGTCCGGCTGCGATAGTTGGTCACTACTCTTTCTACAAGTGCCCTTATGGCAGCCTGTTCTTTACTGACATCAGCTCCGGAAAAACCGGACGGGCTTTTATTTAATTCAGTCATACCCCACTCCTGTTATGTGCTCTACTTAACAAACACGTAGATCATACAGAGCTCACGGACGCACTCCTGCCAGATAAAGGAGGGAATTTGGCTGTAAGACGGTTAGCCAACAGTTCAGGTTATGCGTGGGATCCGCCCAGTCAGAAAGGATTCCGTTAATAACAGGCAAGGTTAAAGGCAGATGGACGGTGAAATTGTGGGTGCTAAAAGGGGGTATTACTCTTTTTCCTGCATAGCGGTTTTTTCAGCCCGGGTGGCCAGACGAACATTTCCGAAAGGCTCACGGACAAGCAGTGGCTTCTCCTTCTTCCAGCCCCTGATAGCCGTTTCTCCAAACCGACGTGGTGCATTGCCGTTCCAGCGAGCAATCACATGGTTATCATGAATTTCAATAATGACAACGGGGTGGACAATGACCGTTGAAATGGTGGTATTTCCCATTTTGGTACGGGTTACAGACCAAACCTGCATCCCGGATTCCAGCTGGCTGATTTTCATATTATATCCTTAAGCCATCACGAACTGCGCCACAAACAATTAATGTGGCGCAATTTACCATAAACAATAAACATCAGATACCCGTGAAAAGATTTCCCTTTATTTTAAAATTCTTCTGGAGAAAAAATGATATTTCCAGAAGAGGTCAGCGAAATTCAGAAACGGCCATCACAATGGTGCTGCGCTGACGCTGGCGTTCTGCCTTGCGCTGCCTGCGGCGATAGATCTGTTTTGCGCTGACGTAAGGGCAGTCCTCACGGGTATACCAGCAGCAGCCGCAAGGTTCGGGCCGGGGTTTTCCGGCAAGTCCAAATGGTTTCATCAAGTCACCTTTTTAATGTTTTTAATGGAAAGATACTTACCTAACCCATTGTTTTATAGGAAATAACGTTGTTGCATAAACAGATACAGATAACCCTCAGGAGAAAACATGCAAAGGTTATCAGTGATAACCGCGTCCAGATACCGAGTGTCAGTCTGTAAACGTTTTATCACCAGAAAATGTGCTGCCGCAGCCTTAATGCCAGAACTACCGTTTACAACATTATGTATACCCGCTTTGAATAACGAACGAGCATGAATTACCTTTTCCCGGGCCGCTTCGATCTCAGCATTAATAACGCATTGCCGCGCCTGGATGACTGCCTCTCCGGTTAAATCGCGGAAATTCATTAGAGATGTGATCATGATTGACTCTCCAGATTATGTGGAATCATTATAACAACTGGCACCACGCCACAAATAACCTGAGATAAATTCTTTGAAATATTCCTATATATAAGGAATTACAGTCGGAAAAGAAACAATGAAATAGCGCCGACCGCTTAAAATCGATAAATTAAAATGGACGGCACTGGAATGAAAAACTGAAAGTAGTAAGACCGTAATTATCCTTCACGGATGTAAGCTTTAAAAGAGGAGTACTGGCAAAGCTTTGCCAAGTACTTCGGCGGTTGTGTCTACGATTTTACGGATGTCATCGATCTGCGAAGGCTTATTCAACACCACCGTAAAAAGCTCTCCTTCGTTATCAGCCTGCTCGCAGTTTCCGTATCGGCTCCCGTCGTACAGCTGCACAATACGTGACATAGAAGACTTTGTTTGTTTCATGGCTTTGCACCTGCTTTTAGGCAGTTTGGTTACTGGTTATCAGAAGCTGGTTTCATGCGCTTCCGGCTGGGACACGAACTGGTATTTGACGCCGCCAGGCACACCTACTGCTTCGGCAATAGAGTCGCAAAGCCGCGATAAATCATTTAGTGTCATCGGATATTCAATATCTACTGAATATAAAGCACCTGCATTTTCAGCATCTTCGATGTTTTTATACTGGGCACTAAATATAGCAATGGTCTGAATTTCGTGGTTATGCATGAACCGGTCCTTATTAAATTATAAAAGCCACCCGAGAGTGGCCTGAGTGGAAACTTAAATCTGTGAAGTATATTTGAGAGATTTTTTGCGATCCAGATGCCGGGCAACAATGGTTCCGATAACAAGTAGCGTGATGACCGCACTGAAGAAGGTGCTGTCAGGGACGCCCTGGAAAAAATCACTGAAACTGTAAACAATAAAAATCAATGCGCAAAAATAGAAAACGATACGAACATAAGGGGTAAAAAACATTTTCATCGGTTGCCTTCCATTCAGGGAGAATTCTCAGTAATTACATCACACCTGAAGAGAAACTATTTTCGTATAAATGAGCATTTTCGACATATCAGAGGGGGGTTTTACTCATAAATGAGGTAGTAAGGGTCACACTTGAGATGAAAGTTACTTTCCTGGCTGCGAACGAACTATCTCAAATGTTAGAGGTGTGCGTTCGCCTTAAGAGCTTCATGCCCTGAGGAGCTCAACTTGAGCCGATAGTATAAACCTGGCTCCAGATGCCTTACTGGCTGGCATAACTCCACGAGGCCCAGCCGGAACAGGACCGGAGAGCTCCTGCACGTCACATCATCAGGATTCCCCATAAACGTACGCCGTTCTCTGGCCCGTCTGAAATTGCCAGAGATATCATAGATCGTGCCGGATGCCATCCGTCTTAACACGTAAATCTGCGCCCTTGTAAGCTTCTGGGCGGAACTGCTTAAACCTGACATACCTTCCCGGCCTTATATAAAACAATCCGCCAGCAGCTCGACTGGCGGACAATGTTTGACTGGATACAGCAAGGACATACTATTTGCTGACAAGTTTGATATTGGTTTCACTCATTCGAAGTCGAAACTCCTGAAAACCCTGCTCTACCGCTAACTCCAGCCACTCAACGGGAATGGTATAGCTACAATCAGACCCACCCAAAGCGGCATCACAAGCGTAATCCCAGTCCTCATCCAGTTTTGGATTCATCCCCTGGGCGTAAGCCACAGTATCGCGGGATGCGGGAGAGCCCTCAAGCTCAGCATTAGTGATCAGGTATACACCATGACTGTGCGCGAGAAGCACTTTTGGCACCAGATGTGTGCTGGCAATTTTTGAGGATGAGGGAAAGAAAACCCTACCAGCTTTACGCGCCTCTTCTTCAGTCTGTCCCTCAGCGTTAAGGAGGGCTCCCCCCGGATAGCATGCCGGGTCATAGATCTGATCTGGGGTGACCGAAAACGTTTTTGCGGTGGCTTTGTTGAATAAATCAGATTTCGGGTAAGTCTCCCCGTAGCGGGTTGTGTTTTCAGGCAATACGCACGCTTTCAGGCATACCTGCTTTCGTCATTTTGTTCAGCGCTCGTACCAGGGCCATAGCCTCTGCAACCTGACCATCGTAGTCACGCAGTGTCAGTGAACCTCCGAACAGCTGTTTTACCCGGTACATCGCCGTTTCCGCTATCGAGCGACGGTTATAATCTGTTGTCCATTTCCACCGCGCATTACTCCCGGTCAGCCGCTGATTCGCAACAGCACGGTTACGGTCTGCATATTCACCGGGCCAGTAACCCGCGCCTTTTCGGGGCGGGATAAGCGCGCTGATTTTCTTACGCCGCAGTTCATCGTGACAGAGCCGGGTGTCGTAAGCGCCGTCTGCCGATGCTGCCCTGATTTTTCTGTGAGTCTGCCGGATAAGACCCGGGAAGGCTTCTGAGTCCGTCACATTGTTCAGCGACAGGTCTGCACAGATGATTTCATGTGTGTTGCTGTCAACTGCCAGATGCAACTTTCGCCAGATACGGCGGCGTTCCTGGCCATGTTTTTTGACTTTCCATTCGCCTTCACCAAAGACCTTCAGCCCGGTGGAATCAATCACCAGATGCGCGATTTCACCCCGGGTGGGCGTTTTAACTGACATTAACCGACTTTGCGCGCTTGCTGACACTGGTGTAATCCGGGCAGCGCAACGGAACATTCATCAGTGTAAAAATGGAATCAATAAAACCCCTGTGCAGCCCGCAGGGTCAACCTGAACACGCGTTTAATGACCAGAACGGTGGTGATGGCGAGATCAGAATAGCGCTGAGGTCTTCCCCGTGATGAAGGCGTTGCCGACTCATACCAGGCCTGAATAGCTTCATCATCCAGCCAGAAAGTTATGGAGCCACGGTTGATGAGGGCTTTATTGTAGGTGGGCCAGTTGGTGATTTTGAACTTTTGCTTTGCCACGGAACGGTCTGCGTTGTCGGGAAGATGCGTGATCTGATCCTTCAACTCAGCAAAAGTTCGATTTATTCAACAAAGCCCTTCCTGCAGCAACGTCTTCGTGGATTCAGCCTCCAATTTTTCTGAATCCTGAATTTCATCAAGTTTACTCACAATAAACGATATTTGCCTTTCGACGAAAGGCTCTAGGCTTATCCGCCCGTCAGCCATCAGTTTCTGCAGACTCAATACGAAACCTTCATCATTCTTTTCTCTGAGTGAAACAGCATAACTCTGATTCAGCATTTGCACTGCGACTTTGAGTTGCGGTTCGGCGAGAGCCTGACACTTCTCATCCATCCGGCTATAAGAAACCAGCCAGTCTCGCATCTGAATATGTGGTGCCACTCGCTGCCATGCTTCAGCGAAACCCCACAAGGCCGTCAGTTCTTCAAGCCGTGGGATATTTATAGCACCAATCGCGTCTTTAAGAGGCGTATCAAGCAACTCGCTCCTGGCAAGCTCCACCGTGGACTGATAGTGGATGCTCATCAGAAATTCGCTCCATCTTTCTGTATCGTTATTAAAAATTCGGGATATTTGTTGATAAGTTAGCGAGAGCATCTCGTCAAAATCATCCGGAGCAATACCGGGTTCGGTCTGACTAGCTTTGGGATCGCGAAGTAATACTTTAATATCTCGCTCCCCGTATCTGACCACCAGTAAGTAGAGAGCAATAAGAATATGGCGATGATCTTCTGTTGCAGGAACGGTAAGGTTCAGAATATGAATATCATTAACAAACTTCTTCATTAATCGCGGTGTGATACGAGGATACTCAGAGGGTTTCCAGCGCTCAAGCAACACCGTTGCTTCCCGGCACGCTATCCCTGCATCCTCATTTACTGTTTCTTTCCAGTACTGCCTTAACGCTTCCTGCCATCCTGCCGAAATAAGAGGAGGAACCTGAAAACTTACAGGAATCCGCTTTGCAATAAACTCACGCCCGCTGAAACCCGCCACAGAAAGTGAGGCTGAAACCTGTCTTGCCGAATAGGGCACCACTATCCTGAAGTGTTCATGAGTGGCTCCGGCAATAAGCTCCATATCACTCCAGAGCTCTTTCACTTTGTCTGCACTGATTCGGTCCAGATTATCAATGATAAGGATGAAGCGATCTCCATGGGAAATGACCTCTTTGGAGGTAAATCCCTGCAGAGCTTCAGCCAGCTCAATAGCTCCGACCTCCTTATTAACTAGCCAAGTCTCTTCAATCCTGTCAGTACTGTTGCGTTTGAACAAATCACCAATACTCGAATACCCTTTCTTTCTGTACCATTCCATGTTCTGCAGGCATGCCAGTCCTGCGACCATAATGGCAGGAGAAAGAAACGCGGCCACCTCAACATAAAAAAGCCACCCTAATAATGACTCCTTGTTAGTAAAATATTGATTAAGGTCTGTTAGCACATAACGAAGCATCTGCACGGAAAGCAATGACAGTAAAATAAAAACGACGGTCAACCAGCTTAGCCTGCTGCTGACCCTCTTGTCGTATTCAACGATGTTACCCAGAGCCAGATTTTTATACTTATCCAACACATCCCGGGAGCCCGGACATTGTAGGCTGACCCCGTGGTGGATGACATCGATAAGCGCTTTTTTAGTTGAGCCATGATGGTAACGTTCTGCATCAAAGTTAATGAACGTAAAATCATCTTTAAGCTTTTTCTGCAGGAACTTCAATATTGTTGACTTACCTGAACCCAGCTCACCTTCCAGACCAATAATATTGACATCAGGTGTCCTGATGATCTGAGCCACATTCTCTGCAACTTTTTCATGACTGCTGCCTCTAAACATATCCTGGTCAGCGGGTGATTCCGTCTGCAATCGTAGAGTCATTCAGCAATTTCCTTCGTTATAACGTAAGATTCTTTCACTATTAGACACAGTACAGAGCCCACAGCAACCAAATGACTGCAGCCGGGGCAGTTTAGTTTTAAGCATGCATAAGCCGATTTCGATGGAATCCCTTTCACACAATAATATTGAATTGAAGCAATGAAAACATTAATGTGTTTGTTGTGACTAGCTGCAGGGGCCTGGAAGAAATTCCAAAGCCTGACAAACCGGAACAGGGCTTGCTCTGCTCCGGTTTTATCCAGTTCATCTTGAAGCCCTTGTTTTTGTTACATATCCCTGCTCACTCTTTCAGCCATTGTTAAGCTTCTTGTGTGTAATCTGCGAATAATACGGATGCAAAATTGATGCAATGGATTATACATACCTACAGCGCACGTTACGCTGAGCTGAATCGAATTTCAGAGAACGTTCTTCGCTATTACCCTGCCCAGCCAGTTGAACACATTTTATCATCCGGCCCCGAGAGTGACATGTTCTCTGCCTGGTACAGCCTTCATCAGAGTCAAACTAGACGTTATTTACAGGCAAAAGAAGACAGCTACAGAGCTTAAGTCTGACATTATTCGTGGCTGTGTCTGCCTTCGGAGTTTTCAGCTTATCCCGATAACAGCGGTTTTGAAAAATTGACGTTTTTTACACCGGTACATTGCCCGAACGCAATCTCCCCCGTAGCGAAATACCGCCCCGCAGAAAATCGTCCATGCTCGGCATGCCCCTGGAACATCAGCATCTTTTCAATAAAGGTTTTACAGCCTATAGTCTGTATAACACAAAATACACCTTACCTGCTGTATTACAGGGCGGTACTCCCTACTCAGTCTGCGAGGCAGGTCACTTATGAATAATCAGTTCCCGATAAAAACGCTGAACCAGCTCAGACCTGTGCTAATCGGGTTTCGCAAAATCAAGGGCTTCACGCAAAAAGATGTGTCTGAGAGGCTTGGCGTAACGCAGCAAACCTATGCCCGCCTGGAAGCAAACCCTGCTAGCGCCAGTATTGATCGTCTGTACAAGGTATTCAGTATTCTGGGCGTAGAAATAACGCTGTCATCTATTTCCCCTTCACCCTTCATTTCCCACACAGAGATGAGGGGGGCATTTGACAGCACTCCCGCCAGACGGGAGAAATGGTGACTATTAGAAGTTTGCTAGTTTTGTCGAATGACGCCAACTACATGTCCGCATCCATCGAGTAGTGGCTTCAAGCCACGATTGTCACTGCCTCCGCTGCCTTTTTCCAGTAACTCTCTCCTTTTAATTCTAATATTTAGGGGTGTCAACGCAAAGCAGAAACGGCACCTTCTTTGCGAGACAGAAATGACCTGTGATTGCCTGGCCGATTTATGGCAGCTAAGTGCGAGAAGCGGATATAGCGAATTCGCCATTGTACGGGATTAGCAGGTTTACTGAAGCAACCTGCGATGGCGTTATGGCAATAGTCAGTCCCCTGTCCAGTCGGCATAGGTGGCCACCTCGTCACCGCCGGGGATAAACTGATTGAAGCCTCCGCGCAAAATCACTTATTCTTTTCCGTTAATAAAATGCAGGAGCAAAGTCATGACTGGCGAAATTCGTGGGCGAGGCAGGCCACGAAAAACAGAGAGTACCTATACAGGGTAAGGGTGCCAACTTACTGATTTAGTGTATGATGGTGTTTTTGAGGTGCTCCAGTGGCTTCTGTTTCTATCAGCTGTCCCTCCTGTTCAGCTACTGAAGGCGTGGTGCGTAACGGTAAAAGTACTGCCGGACATCAGCGCTATCTCTGCTCTCACTGCCGTAAAACATGGCAGCTACAGTTCACTTACATCGCCTCTCAGCCCGGTACACACCAGAAAATTATTGATATGGGCCATGAATGGCGTCGGATGTCGCGCCAGTGCACGCATTATGGGCGTTGGCCTCAACACGATTTTACGACACTTAAAAACTCAGGCCGCAGTCGGTAAACTCACGCATACAACCGGGCAGTGACGTTATTGTTTGCGCGGAAATGGACGAACAGTGGGGTTACGTCGGCGCTAAATCACGCCAGCGCTGGTTGTTTTACGCGTATGACAGGATACGGAGGACGGTTGTGGCGCACGTATTCGGTGAACGCACGTTGGTCACGCTGGAGCGTCTTCTGGGCCTGCTGTCGGCCTTTGAGGTCGTGGTATGGATGACGGATGGCTGGCCGCTTTATGAATCACGCCTGAAGGGAGAACTGCACGTTATCAGCAAGCGATATACGCAGCGCATTGAGCGGCATAACCTGAATCTGAGGCAGCATCTGGCAAGGCTGGGCAGGAAGTCACTGTCTTTCTCAAAATCGGTGGAGCTGCATGACAAAGTCATCGGGCATTATCTGAACATAAACACTATCAGTAAGTTGGAGTCATTACCGGTGCTCTGATATATTTATTATACTATAGTGGGGTATGTGTTGATCTTAATGTAATACTCCCCTATAGTATAAGAAATACAGAGCAGTGAGGTAAGCAATGCCCAGTACTCCTGAAGAGAAAAAAAAGGTCCTAACCCGGGTTCGCCGTATCCGGGGTCAGATTGATGCTCTGGAAAGAGCACTTGAAAGTGGCGCTGAATGCCGTTCCGTTCTCCAGCAAATCGCCGCCGTCCGGGGCGCCGCTAACGGACTGATGGCAGAGGTGCTGGAGAGCCACATACGGGAAACCTTTGACCAGAATGACAGCTACAGTCATGAAGTCAGTAAATCAGTTGACGATACGATTGAGCTGGTTCGTGCCTATCTTAAATAGGTGAGGCCATTATTACATTGAGGATATATTACGTATGAAATCACGTGCCGCTGTTGCATTTGCACCAGGGAAGCCCCTGGAGATTGTTGAAATTGATGTTGCTCCGCCTAAAAAAGGCGAGGTGCTGATTAAAAACACCCACACAGGTGTCTGCCATACCGATGCCTTTACCCTCTCAGGGAATGACCCTGAGGGCGTTTTCCCGGTGGTTCTCGGCCACGAGGGAGCCGGTATCGTCGTTGAAGTTGGTGAAGGCGTCACCAGTGTGAAGCCGGGTGACCATGTTATTCCGCTCTACACCGCTGAATGCGGGGAGTGTGAATTCTGCCAGTCCGGTAAAACGAACCTCTGTGTATCGGTTCGCGAGACTCAGGGCAAAGGACTGATGCCTGACGGGACCACTCGCTTTTCATACAACGGTCAGCCTCTTTACCACTACATGGGATGTTCCACATTCAGTGAATACACCGTTGTGGCCGAGGTTTCTCTGGCAAAAATTAACCCGGAGGCGAACCATGAACACGTCTGCCTGTTGGGTTGTGGCGTGACTACCGGTATTGGCGCCGTCCATAACACGGCTAAAGTGCAGCCGGGCGATTCAGTTGCCATTTTTGGTCTGGGGGCAATTGGTCTGGCTGCGGTACAGGGGGCCCGTCAGGCAAAAGCGGGACGTATTATCGCTATCGATACTAATCCGACAAAATTTGACCTGGCCCGTCAGTTCGGGGCCACTGACTGCATTAACCCGAATGATTATGACAAACCGATTAAAGATGTTCTGCTGGATATCAACAAGTGGGGTATTGACCATACCTTTGAATGTATCGGTAACGTTAACGTCATGCGTGCAGCGCTGGAAAGTGCTCACCGTGGGTGGGGGCAGTCCGTTGTCATTGGTGTCGCAGGGGCCGGACAGGAGATTTCCACCCGTCCTTTCCAGCTGGTCACCGGGCGCGTATGGAAAGGTTCCGCGTTTGGCGGAGTAAAAGGCCGCACTCAGCTCCCCGGTATGGTCGAGGATGCCATGAAGGGGGATATTGACCTTGAGCCATTTGTAACCCATACGATGACACTGGATGAAATCAATGACGCCTTCGAGCTTATGCATGAAGGCAAATCTATCCGGACAGTGATTCATTACTGATCCCATCAGAATTTTAATCAACTCAAACTGAAGGAAGTGGAAAATGACAACTCCGGTAATTTCTGGTGACGGCATCTTTTCTCATGTGTTCATTGGCGCAGCCGATGTCGAGAAATCCTCCGCATTTTACGATGTCGTCCTGGGCACGCTTGGTATCAATAACCTCGGCCCGTTTGGCAACGGCTGGGTACTCTATGGCCGCGAAAAGCCGGCATTTATCATTGCCCGTCCGGGCAACGGTGAAGCACCTTCCGCTAACGGGGTGACTGTCGGCTTCGCTGCTGCCACCCCGGAAGAGGTTGATGCTTTCCATGCTGCCGGCCTTGCCGCCGGTGGAGCTGATGAAGGTCAACCTGGCCCGCGTGGTCACCTTCCCGGGGCCTATGCTGCCTACCTGCGGGATCCGGCGGGTAACAAAATCACGGCGTATACGTTTATCTGACGTCCGGATTTAAAGATACTTCCCCTGGCTTCGGTCAGGGGAAATAACCATGAGATAACGGCTGATGGAACTCATTGAGCAGCATGCCAGCTCTGGCGGCTGGCAAAACGTGTACCGGCATTATTCACAATCCCTTAATTGTGAAATGAATTTCGGTGTGTATCTTCCTCCCAAAGCAGTAACAGAAAAACTGCCGGTACTATACTGGTTGTCGGGCCTGACCTGTACTGAGCAGAATTTCATCACCAAATCAGGTATGCAGCATTATGCAGCCCGGCATAACGTCATCGTTGTTGTCCCGGATACCAGTCCCCGGGGTAATAATGTCCCGGATGCCGACAGTTACGATCTTGGCCAGGGGGCCGGTTTTTATCTGAACGCGACGGAACAGCCGTGGAATGTTCATTACAGGATGTATGACTATATTCTCAGAGAGCTTCCGGATGTCGTCATGAATCATTTTCCTGCAACGGCAAGAAAATCTATATCCGGTCATTCTATGGGAGGGCTGGGTGCTCTGGTGCTGGCTCTGCGAAATCCTGGTGAATATGTGAGCGTATCAGCATTTTCCCCGATAGTATCGCCTTCTCAGGTGCCATGGGGGCAACAGGCATTTAGCGCTTACCTGGGTGAAAACAGAAAAACGTGGGAAGCCTACGATCCAGTCAGCCTCATTTTACAGGGTGAAAAATTACCAGAAATCTTCATTGATCAGGGGCTGAGTGACGCCTTTTATGAAGAGCAACTGCGCACCAAAATCCTTGAGAGAGTATGCAATGAGATGAACCTCAATGCGTCGTTCCGATATCATACTGGATACGACCACAGCTATTATTTCATTTCCAGCTTTATTGGTGAGCACATTGCTTACCATGCCAACAGGCTCAGGCTGTCAGCATGAGTTGATTTCCAGCCTCAGAAAATGTGCTTAATTTTCAGGCCTGAACAGGGCCTGAACCCTGCAGACCTGAGATGTACTGTAACTGGTGGCTTCAGCAGTTTCTCTTATGCTCAGTTTCTTGACCTGTCGGTAATACAGAACTTTCTTATGTCGTTCCTGATCGGCCTGTTTGCCCCGGTGAATAGCCACGGATAATCTAGACACTTCCGAGCCGTTGATGGACTGACCCCGCCCCGGTAGACGATCCTGCCCTATAGTTTGGACTGACCCCACGCCTGTAGACAAATCCTGTCCTCACGACGAGGCCTGTTCGAAGGCCTCCGGACTGACGCCGCCGAGGTGGCTGTGGCGCCGGGACCGGTTATAGAAGACTTCAATGTAATCGAAGATCCGCCCGGGCCAGATCCCTGGTTTTATATATGCGTTTTCTGATCCGTTCTTTTTTCAGCGAACTGAAGAACGATTCGGCCACCGCATTATCCCAGCAGTTGCCACGCCGGCTCATGCTCGGCGCCAGGTTATTGGCCCGGTAGAAGCGCTGCCAGTCGTCACTGCCGTACTGGCTGCCCTGGACGCCCTTCTAAGAGTCAAGCTGTTATCGGGATACTGTTGATCCGCCTGTTTTGATTGCGCAGTAACGTGTAAACTTCGCGGGAGATATATCGCTTTAGACAGCGTATCGCTTCCATTTTTGTATGTCCTTCGGCTACACGCCTGGCGACATATTCCTTTGTTTTTGCGTCAGTTCGTAAGCGTCCGATGGCGATGATGTGAAGTGCACTATTTGCAGCACGATCTCCACCACGATTAAGTCGGTAACGGTTCGTTTTTCCAGAAGAAACGGGGACCGGGCTGACACCACACAGTGCCGCAAATCCTGATTCTGATCTTAACCGTTGAGGATTGTCTCCGGCAGTGATCAGCAACTGTGAAGCGCTTTCGTATCCGATAGCATTACGTTTAATCAGCTCAGGTGCCAACTCGTCGACAATTGCCGCAATCATGACATCCAGATCAGCGATTTCGTCATGTAACTCGAGATAGCGTCGGGCAAGGGACTTTAATGAAATGCGATAAACGTTGGTTACATTGCGGTATTCACTGGCATCAGGTCTCCAGGAACCCAGGGTCCTGATGAGCTGCATGCGCGTCATATTTCTGAGCTGTTCACGTAATTCATCCGGGGCAGAGATAATATTTGAATGGATAATCTGGAGAGCGACTCTGCGGGCTGATATTGCTGTTTTTCGGCAAGTTTTTAATACCCGCAGGGACTCAATCATGCCATCACGCGTTTTGGGAGTAACTGTCCTGATGCCTGAGAATGCTGCATGAGCGGCACATTCAGCATCAATTGTGTCACTTTTACCCCGTTTGCGTCGCTCCATCCGGTCTGGAGCAGTCACCTCAAGAACTTCTAACCCGGCGTTCTGAAAATAACGAAGCAAACCGGAACCATAGGTACCTGTGCACTCAACACCAATTCGCTTTAATGTCCCAAACGAGGTCATCCATGCCAGCATCTGCCGGTAACCTTGTCGTGTTGTGGAGAAATACTGAGTCCCAAGGACTTTATTGTTCTGATCTACGACAGCGGCAACGTGCAAATCTTTATGTGTATCCACGCCACCCACAACGGCAGCTTCGGTAACTTTATCAACCATGACAGAGCTCCTGTGAGGAAACAGAGTTGAATCTCCAGACAGATAACCTGGACAGGACAGTAACGAGACAAGCCGTCAGGCCCTTCTTGAGTCACGCGCATCGGTGAGGAGATGCCTCGCATGAAGGCGCTTCCGGCAACCGACGGGTCCAGGGCAGGACACAAAAGGTCGATCGCTGTGTGAGTCAGGATGCGGGAAGGTCTTCACTGCATCAGTAATCACACCAATCTGGTTAAACGGCAAACTAAGTGGTGGTAAAGACTGACATCGGCATTATTACTATCGCTGTGGAACATCACCCCGACGGGCTTACCACGGGTTTCCCATGCCATTTCCAGTGCTTTCATGGTGAGCCTGCTGTCCGGCGAGAACGGCATGGCCCAGCCCACTGGTTTTCTTGCGAACAGGTCGAGAACAACGGCGAGGTACGCCCAGCGCTTACCCGTCCAGATATAGGTCACATCACCGCACCACACCTGATTTGGTTCCGTTACGGCGAACTGTCGCTCAAGATGATTCGGGATAGCAACGTGCTCATGACCGCCACGCTTATACCGGTGAGTCGGCTGCTGGCAACTGACCAGCCCCAGCTCTTTCATGAGTCTGCCAGCAAGCCAGCGCCCCATCTGGTAACCTCTCTGGGTTGCCATTGTGGCGATGCTTCTTGCTCCGGCAGAGCCGTGGCTGATGCCATGCAGTTCAAGTACCTGACTGCGTAATACAGCCCGTCTGCCGTCTGGCTTTTCAGGACGGTTTTTCCAGTATTTGTAGCTGCTGCGATGAACCCCGAACACATGGCAGAGAGTGGCCACAGGATAACGCGCCCTGAGTTTCCCGATTATCGAGAACTGTTCAGGGAGTCTGACATCAAGAGCGCGGTAGCCTTTTTTAATATTTCATTTTCCATTTCAATACGTTGTAGCTTTTTCCTGAGCTCACGGATTTCAATTTGTTCCGGGGTAATGGGGGAGGCTTTTGGTGTTTTGCCCTGCCGTTCATCACGTAATTGTTTCACCCATCGCGTCATTGTGGAAAGGCCGACATCCATAGCGCTGGCTGCATCTGCCACGGTGTAGTTCTGGTCAACGACCAGTTGAGCGGATTCGCGTTTAAACTCTGCGCTGAAATTTCTTTTTTTCATTATGACACCTGTGTTGTTCTGAGGTGAGCATATCACCTCTGTTCAGGTGGCCAAATTCAGTAAACCACTTCATATCAGCCTGGAGCCTGTGTTGCCCGGTTGGCGCGGGATAATGGAATTAATGACAATCTGCTGTTTACCTGGCGCCAGCGTTACAGACATCTTCTGCCCGATGAAATACAACGGTCAATCAGAGAGCAAGACTCTGTTATCCCCGTTGTCCTGCCTGATATGGTCCTGTCACACCATGCTGAGCCGCACTATGAACCCGCCGCTCCAGCCTGCCGCGAGGCCATGACATGCGAGGTGACTGTCGGCGGTGCCAGCCTGCGTCTGTCCGGGGATTTATCACCTGCACTTCTGAAAACGCTGATCCGCGAGCTGAGCGGGAGGAGCCGATGATACCCTTACCGTCAGGCACTCGTATCTGGCTGGTTGCCGGGGTCACCGATATGCGTAAGTCCTTCAATGGTCTGGGCGAACTGGTCCAGCATGTTCTTGATGACAATCCGTTCTCCGGCCACCTGTTTATCTTCCGTGGTCGTAAAGGTGACACCGTGAGGATCCTCTGGGCTGATGCTGACGGTCTGTGTCTGTTTACCAAACGTCTGGAAGAGGGACAGTTCGTCTGGCCTGCTGTACGCGACGGCAAAATCGCCATCACCCGCTCACAACTCGCCATGCTCCTCGATAAGCTGGACTGGCGGAAACCTAAAACTGCACGCCTTAACTCACTGACGATGTTGTAAAAAGCGCATGACCGCATTATAAATGGGGTCATGAGTCAGGACTATCTCGCCCGTATCGCTGCGCTGGAAGACGCGCTTCGCCAGAAAGACAGCCAGCTCAGTCTCGTTGCTGAGACTGAGTCGTTCCTGCGTTCAGCGCTGGCCCGCGCAGAAGAGAAAATAGAGAACGAAGAGCGTGAAATAGAACATCTGCGGGCTCAGATAGAAAAACTGCGCCGAATGCTGTTCGGTACCCGTTCAGAAAAGCTACGCCGGCAGGTCGAAGAAGCCGAAGCCCTGCTGAAACAGCAGGAGCAGCAAAGCGATCGTTACAACGGCCGGGACAATGATCAGCAGGTTCCGCGTCAGTTGCGCCAGTCCCGTCATCGTCGCCCGTTACCGGAACATCTTCCCCGCGAAATAAACAGACTGGAGCCAGCTGAAACCAGCTGTCCTGGTTGCGGTAGTGATATGGCCTATCTCAGCGAAGTCAGCGCGGAGCAACTGGAGCTGGTCTCCAGCGCCCTGAAAGTGATCCGCACGGTCAGGGTGAAAAAGGCCTGTACCCGATGCGACTGCGTCGTTGAAGCGCCAGCGCCCTCACGTCCTATCGACCGGGGCATCGCCGGGCCGGGTCTGCTGGCCCGCGTGTTAACGGCCAAATACTGTGAACACCTGCCGCTGTATCGCCAGTGCGAAATCTTTGCCCGTCAGGGTGTGGATCTGAGTCGTGCGCTGCTCTCCAACTGGGTGGATGCGTGCTGCCGGTTAATGGCCCCGCTGGATGAAGCCCTCTACCACTACGTGATGGACTGCCGCAAACTGCATACGGATGACACTCCGGTGCCCGTGCTGGCGCCGGGCAGAAAGAAGACGAAAACCGGGCGTATCTGGACATATGTCCGTGATAACAGAAGCGCGGGTTCATCAGATCCGCCAGCGGCATGGTTCGCCTTCTCACCGGACCGACAGGGGAAACACCCTCAGCAACATCTTCGGCACTATCATGGCGTGCTGCAGGCAGATGCCTTCGCAGGGTACGACAGGTTGTTCAGCGCAGAGCGTGAAGGTGGCCCGTTGACAGAAGCGGCATGCTGGGCTCATGCGCGGCGCAAAATCCATGACGTCTATATCAGCACCCGGACGGCCACAGCAGAGGAGGCTCTGAAGCGCATCAGTGAGTTATACGCGATAGAAGAGGAAATACGCGGCCTTCCGGCATCTCAGCGGCTGGCCGCCAGACGGTCCCGAAGTTAACCGTTGCTGATATCCCTGCATGACTGGTTGGTGGAGAAAAGTGCCACTCTGTCGAAAAAATCCCGGTTAGGCGAGGCGTTCGCTTATGCACTGAACCAGTGGGATGCCCTGTGTTACTACTGCGATGATGGTCTGGCAGAGCCGGATAATAACGCTGCTGAGCGCGCGCTACGAGCGGTCTGTCTGGGCAAGAAAAACTACATCTTCTTCGGCAGTGATCATGGTGGTGAACGTGGTGCCCTGCTGTATGGTCTGATCGGAACGTGCAGGCTGAACGGTATCGATCCAGAGGGTTACCTTCGCCATATCCTGAGCGTATTGCCGGAGTGGCCCATCAACAAAGTGGCCGAACTGCTGCCATGGAACGTAGATCTCACCAATAAATAGCCGTCAATACGGCGCTCACTTAACGCTTACGTTCACCTGAGGTGTTTTTGTAGTTATCTGGCGTTACGTGACAGTGTTGGTCAGATACTTCCACCTCTTCAGAGTTAAAGTAAGCGTCGTCTCAGCACCGTCTGGCAGATCCTGATATTCCTGAGAGGATAGTGGACACCAAATATGGTGGACGCTATCCATGAAATCATTAACCGCAGTGCGTAAAAAAAGCCCTAATTATCCCGTTGAGTTCAAAATCAAAATGGTTGAACTCTCGCATCGACCAGAGATCTCCGTAGCGCAACTCGCTCGTGAGCATGGGATCAACGATAATTTGCTGTTCAAGTGGCGCCAGTACTGGCGCGAAGGAAAACTACGTCCTCCTTCAACAACAGAAAACAACGTGCCTGAGCTGCTCCCGATAACACTTGATACCGAAGATGTTGTCCCTGCAACCTCCCCCCGGTCACAACCTGTAGCTGCTGCGGCACCTGAATCACTCAATATCAGCTGTGAAGTGACGTTCCGGCACGGATCACTCCGTCTGAATGGTGCCATCAGCGAAAATATCCTGAACCTGCTGATACGGGAGCTCAAACGTTGATCCCATTACCATCAGGGACAAAGATCTGGCTGGTCGCTGGCATCACCGATATGAGAAACGGCTTCAACGGCCTGGCGGCAAAGGTGCAGACGACGCTGAAAGACGATCCGATGTCAGGTCACGTTTTTATCTTCCGTGGGCGTAATGGCAGTCAGGTAAAGCTCCTCTGGTCTACCGGCGATGGACTGTGTCTGCTGACCAAACGGCTGGAGCGCGGCCGCTTCGCCTGGCCGTCAGCCCGGGATGGCAAAGTGTTCCTCACACCGGCACAGCTGGCGATGCTCCTTGAAGGTATCGACTGGCGGCAGCCTAAAAGACTGCTTACGTCACTGACTATGTTGTAGGCCTCTTTATCCTGGTCGACGCTGAATGAGCCTGGTAATATACCCGGTATGAACAGCTTTCCTGACGATATCGATGAACTGAAACGTCTCCTTGCCGAACAGGAGGCGCTGAACCGTGCCCTTCAGGAAAAGCTGAACGAGCGTGAACGCGAAATAGATCACCTGCAGGCGCAACTGGATAAGCTGCGCCGGATGAACTTCGGCAGCCGCTCCGAAAAAGTCTCCCGCCGTATCGCGCAGATGGAAGCCGACCTTAAGCAGTTGCAGAAAGAAAGCGATACCCTTACCGGCCGGGTGGATGACCCGGCCGTGCAGCGCCCGCTGCGGCAGACCCGTACCCGCAAACCGTTCCCTGAATCACTTCCCCGTGACGAAAAACGGCTGCTGCCGGCAGCGTCATGCTGCCCGGAATGTGGTGGTGCGCTGAGTTACCTGGGTGAAGATGCCGCCGAACAGCTGGAGCTGATGCGCAGCGCCTTCCGGGTTATCCGGACAGTACGTGAAAAGCATGCCTGTACTCAGTGCGATGCCATCGTGCAGGCCCCCGCGCCTTCACGTCCCATCGAGCGGGTATCGCCGGACCGGGGCTGCTGGCCCGCGTGCTGAGTTCAAAGTATGCAGAACATACCCCGCTGTACCGGCAGTCAGAAATATACAGCCGCCAGGGTGTGGAGCTGAGCCGCTCACTGCTGTCGGGCTGGGTGGATGCATGCTGCCGGCTGCTGTCACCGCTGGAAGAGGCGCTTCAGGGCTATGTCCTGACCGACGGTAAACTCCATGCCGATGACACCCCGGTCCAGTGCTGCTGCCGGGCAATAAGAAGACGAAGACCGGGCGGTTGTGGACGTATGTTCGTGATGACCGCAACGCTGGATCAGCAGTCGCGCCGGCGGTGTGGTTCGCTTACAGCCCGGACAGAAAAGGCATCCACCCTCAGACCCATCTTGCAGGGTTCAGTGGTGTGCTGCAGGCCGATGCGTACGCCGGGTTCAACGAGCTGTACCGCGATGGCCAGATAACGGAAGCCGCCTGCTGGGCTCACGCCCGCCGTAAAATCCACGATGTGCACGTCCGCACACCGTCGGCGCTGACGGATGAAGCCCTGAAGCGTATCGGCGAGCTGTATGCCGTTGAAGCGGAGATAAGGGGAATGCCGGCGAAGCGACGCCTTGCAGAACGTCAGCAAAAAGCTAAACCGCGGCTGAAATCCCTGGAAAGCTGGCTGCGTGAAAGGTGAAAACGCTGTCGCGACACTCAGAACTGGCGAAAGCGTTCACGTACGTACTGAACCAGTGGCCGGCGCTGGCTTACTATACTGACGACGGCTGGGCCGAGGCAGATAACAACATAGCTGAGAATGCGCTACGGATGGTCAGCCTGGGCCGCAAAAACTACCTGTTCTTCGGTTCGGATCATGGAGGAGAGCGGGGAGCGCTGCTGTACAGCCTGATCGGGACATGCAAACTGAACGGAGTGGAGCCAGAAAGCTACCTCCGTCACGTCCTTAACGTCATAGCGGACTGGCCGATAAACCGGGTCAGCGAACTACTCCCCTGGCGCGTAGCACTGCCAACTGAATAACACATCCCCGTCAATACGGTTCTCGCTGCACGCTTACGAGTTAAAGTTTGATATATGGGAAAAAAACGCTCCCGGACGGGAGCGTAAGCCAGTGACTTCGGCGTCAAATGAGGGTCTGACAAGTGGAGCTGCGGGTTAATTCTGGGTGATCTGGCTGCGATGCTTTTCAGCCTGCTGCTGATGAATAACGGAAGATAGACCATTATTCGCCTTCTCATGCACAACAGCGGCTTTCTCATGCTCGTTCATTTCGGAAAATGGCTTAGCAGTTTCTTGGGTGTTCTCAGGTTTGGATTTCATCATTTTTTTATGCATTTCAGCCATGTCCTGATGGGCAGCAGAATTGCCGTTTTGCATCATTTCATGGGACATTGCGGCCTGATCGTGACCGCTCATATCCATCATTTTCATGCTCTCCCCGGCTTTGTTGAATAAATCAGATTTCGGGTAAGTCTCCCCCGTAGCGGGTTGTGTTTTCAGGCAATACGCACGCTTTCAGGCATACCTGCTTTCGTCATTTTGTTCAGCGCTCGTACCAGGGCCATAGCCTCTGCAACCTGACCATCGTAGTCACGCAGTGTCAGTGAACCTCCGAACAGCTGTTTTACCCGGTACATCGCCGTTTCCGCTATCGAGCGACGGTTATAATCTGTTGTCCATTTCCACCGCGCATTACTCCCGGTCAGCCGCTGATTCGCAACAGCACGGTTACGGTCTGCATATTCACCGGGCCAGTAACCCGCGCCTTTTCGGGGCGGGATAAGCGCGCTGATTTTCTTACGCCGCAGTTCATCGTGACAGAGCCGGGTGTCGTAAGCGCCGTCTGCCGATGCTGCCCTGATTTTTCTGTGAGTCTGCCGGATAAGACCCGGGAAGGCTTCTGAGTCCGTCACATTGTTCAGCGACAGGTCTGCACAGATGATTTCATGTGTGTTGCTGTCAACTGCCAGATGCAACTTTCGCCAGATACGGCGGCGTTCCTGGCCATGTTTTTTGACTTTCCATTCGCCTTCACCAAAGACCTTCAGCCCGGTGGAATCAATCACCAGATGCGCGATTTCACCCCGGGTGGGCGTTTTGAAACTGACATTAACCGACTTTGCGCGCTTGCTGACACTGGTGTAATCCGGGCAGCGCAACGGAACATTCATCAGTGTAAAAATGGAATCAATAAAACCCTGTGCAGCCCGCAGGGTCAACCTGAACACGCGTTTAATGACCAGAACGGTGGTGATGGCGAGATCAGAATAGCGCTGAGGTCTTCCCCGTGATGAAGGCGTTGCCGACTCATACCAGGCCTGAATAGCTTCATCATCCAGCCAGAAAGTTATGGAGCCACGGTTGATGAGGGCTTTATTGTAGGTGGGCCAGTTGGTGATTTTGAACTTTTGCTTTGCCACGGAACGGTCTGCGTTGTCGGGAAGATGCGTGATCTGATCCTTCAACTCAGCAAAAGTTCGATTTATTCAACAAAGCCCACCTCCCCTGACGACATCCTTCTGCTGAAACAGCGCCTGTCCGAACAGGAAGCGCTGAACCGCGCCCTGCTGGAAAAGCAGGCCGACCGGGAGCGCGAAATAGACCATCTGCAGGCGCAGCTGGATAAGATTCGCCGGATGAACTTCGGCAGTCGTTCTGAATAAATCTCCCGCCGCATCGCGCAGATAGAAGCCGACCTGAACCGGCTTCAGACAGAAAGCGATACGCTGACGGGTCGGGTTGCCGATACGGGCCGGGCCCCGTATCGTTTTAACCCTGAATATTCATCGCAGATATTGTTTCGGGTTTTCCGGTATACCAGCCCTGAACTAGGTAACCGGGGCCAAGAGAACGGACGAATTCAAACTGTCCTGGCGTTTCCACCCCTTCAAACACCAGTGGTTTGCCAGTACCACGTAACCCTTTCACCACAGAAACAAGTAGCGCTCGCTTCACCGGGTCATCAATATTGGCAATAAAAATACGGTCTATTTTTATCTCATCGAAATCCAGTACCGTCAGCCATTCAATATGGGGGCCGCTTGGCAAACGGAATCTATGGTCACTCCCGTTTTTGCAACACCGATTTTGACGACAAGTTGGCTTGCTTGAATCTATCCGGCGTCTGAATGGGATTTTATTCCCGCGCCTTGATGAGTTCCGCGCCTGATGAACCTCCAGAAAATATACGGCTTCAATGAGCCTTTCCGTTTTACAGGTTCCTCAACAGGCCGGTGGGCCGTTAGTATCATCAATATCAGTATTCGCAAAACCAGATCAGTAATTCTTTAAACCGGTGTATTTCTGCCGTTATGCTACATAAGTTTGCTGTCGTGCCGTTAGGGCCCAGGCTATTCTGGCCAGCTTGTTTGCCAGAGCACAAGTGACGACAAAGTTGCTTTTCCGGCACAGTAAATCCCTGACCCAATCGGCCAATTTGCCAGACTGGTGTTCCAGTTTTTGTATGAATACCCTGGCACATTGAACCAACAAAGTTCGGATCTTTTATTACCTCGCTTACTAATTCCCAGCAATGTCGTCCTACCTCCCGTGCTGTACTGCCGAGGTACAAGCCCTGTTGCCGCCGCAAAGTCACGGCTGCTGGCGTACTGCTTCCCGTCGCCAATCTCAGTTGAAATAGTACTCGCTGTCAGTGTTCCGACGCAGGGAATGCTCAGCAAGCGCTGTCCAACCTCATCTTCGTCCAACTTTCGTTTCAACTGGGATTCCAAATCTTTAATCTGCTCAACAAGATAGTGATAATGCTGTTGTAATTTCAGCAATAACTGGCTGAGGTAAAGAGGCAAACTATTATCCTCAAGAATGGTACTCAGTCGGCTAATAACGGCAGCTCCTCGGGGAACGCTAATGCCAAATTCCAGCAGAAAAGCATGCATTTGATTGGTTGTTTTTACCTTATCCTGAACCAGGGATTCACGGACACGATGCAGAGCCCGCATTGCCTGCTGAGATTCCGTTCTGGGCTGCACAAAACGCATAGACGGACGCGATGCAGCTTCACAAATAGCTTCGGCGTCGACAAAGTCGTTTTTATTGCTTTTAACGAACGGGCGGACAAATTGTGGTGATATCAGCTTTGGGGAATGCCCCAACTCTTCCAACTTGCGTGCCATAAAGTGAGAACCGCCACAGGCTTCCATTGCGATGGTTGTAGCGGGGCATGTCGCCAAAAATTCGATCAACTTTGGCCGGGTAAATTTTTTACGGTAAACAGCCTTCCCGCGACGATCCTGGCAATGAATATGGAAAGAGTTTTTACCCAGATCGATACCAATGAGCGCAATGTTTTCCATGATAGTTCTCCGAATGAAAGCCTGTCCTCAGCATAGTACCGGGAAGGAGGGAGTGACCATCTCATTAAATATCCTACGTTAAGCCTGTTTCTTTAGCTGGCATTACAAAAAGCGAGCGTCTGCATGGTACAGACAGACACCCGAATACGATAAAAATGAGACGAAAAAAACGGTAATGCTGTCAACCTGTTGATGACTATTTTAATCTGTAGTCATTCAATCCTTGTAACATCAGGATGATCCTGGTGTCAGTGAAAATACGAAATCAACACGTTGGTATCATTACCCACCTGTGAACTGACGTCGGCATTTTGAATCTCACTTCGGCGTGCCCCCTCCGAATGGCGCAAAACATTTCGTGGTATGGCATGATAGCACCCGAAGAGAGTCAATTCAGGGTGGTAAATGTGAAACCAGTAACGCTATACGATGTCGCAGAGTATGCCCGGTGTCTCTTATCAGACCGTTTCCCGCGTGGTGAACCAGGCCAGCCACGTCTCTGCGAAAACGCGGGAAAAGGTGGAAGCGGCGATGGCGCAGCTGAACTACATTCCCAACCGCGTGGCACAACAACTGGCGGGGAAACAGTCGTTGCTGATTGGCGTTGCTACCTCCAGTCTGGCCCTGCACGCGCCGTCGCAAATTGTCGCGGCGATTAAATCTCGCGCCGATCAACTGGGTGCCAGCGTGGTGGTGTCGATGGTAGAACGAAGCGGCGTCGAAGCCTGTAAAGCGGCGGTGCACAATCTTCTCGCGCAACGCGTCAGTGGGCTGATCATTAACTATCCGCTGGATGACCAGGATGCCATTGCTGTGGAAGCTGCCTGCGCTAATGTTCCGGCGTTATTTCTTGATGTCTCTGACCAGACTCCCATCAACAGTATTATTTTCTCCCATGAAGACGGTACGCGACTGGGCGTGGAGCATCTGGTCGCATTGGGTCACCAGCAAATCGCGCTGTTAGCGGGCCCATTAAGTTCTGTCTCGGCGCGTCTGCGTCTGGCGGGCTGGCATAAATATCTCACTCGCAATCAAATTCATCCGATAGCGGAACGGGAAGGCGACTGGAGTGCCATGTCCGGTTTTCAACAAACCATGCAAATGCTAAATGAGGGCATCGTTCCCACTGCGATGCTGGTTGCCAACGATCAGATGGCGCTGGGCGCAATGCGCGCCATTACCGAGTCCGGGTTGCGCGTTGGTGCGGATATCTCGGTAGTGGGATACGACGATACCGAAGACAGCTCGTGTTATATCCCGCCGTTAACCACCATCAAACAGGATTTTCGCCTGCTGGGGCAAACCAGCGTGGACCGCTTGCTGAAACTCTCTCAGGGCCAGGCGGTGAAGAGCAATCAGCTGTTGCCCGTCTCACTGGTGAAAAGAAAAACCACCCTGGCGCCCAATACGCAAACCACCTCTCCCCGCACGTTGGCAGATTCCTTAATGCAGCTGGCACGACAAGTTTCCCGACTTGAAAGCGGGCAGTGAGCGCAACGCAATTAATGTGAGTCAGCTCACTCATTAGGCACCCCAGGCTTTACACTCTATGTGTCCGGCTCGTATGTTATGCGAAAATGTGAGCGGATAACAATTCACGCAGGATACAACTATGACAATGATTACGGATTCACTGGCCGTCGTATTACAACGTCGTGACTGGGAAAACCCTGGCGTTACCCAACTTAATCGCCTTGCGGCACATCCCCCTTTCGCCAGCTGGCGTAATAGCGAAGAGGCTCGCACCGATCGCCCTTCCCAAGAGTCGCGCAGCCTGAATGGTGAATGGCGCTTTGCCTGGTTTCCGGCACCAGAAGCGGTACCAGAAAGCTGGCTGGAGCGCGATCTTCCTGACGCCGATACTGTCATCGTCCCCTCAAACTGGCAGATGCACGGTTACGATGCGCCTATCTACACCAACGTGACCTATCCCATTGCGGTCAATCCGCCGTATGTTCCCACGGAGAATCCGACGGGTTGTTACTCGCTCACATTTAATGTTGATGAAAGCTGGCTACAGGAAGGCCAGACGCGAATTATTTTTGATGGTGTTAACTCGGCGTTTCATTTGTGGTGCAACGGGCGCTGGGTCGGTTACGGACAGGACAGTCGTTTGCCGTCTGAATTTGACCTGAGCGCATTTTTACACGCCGGAGAAAACCGCCTCGCGGTGATGGTGCTGCGCTGGAGTGACGGCAGTTATCTGGAAGATCAGGATATGTGGCGGATGAGCGGCATTTTCCGTGACGTCTCGTTGCTGCATAAACCGAGCACGCAAATCAGCGATTTCCATGTAGCCACTCACTTTAATGATGATTTCAGCCGCGCTGTACTGGAGGCAGACGTTCAGATGTACGGCGAGCTGCGCGATGAGCTGCGGGTGACGGTTTCTTTGTGGCAGGGTGAAACGCAGGTCGCCAGCGGCACCGCGCCTTTCGGCGGTGAAATTATCGATGAGCGTGGTGGTTATGCCGATCACGTCACCCTACGTCTGAACGTCGAAAACCCGAAACTGTGGAGCGCCGAAATCCCGAATCTCTATCGTGCGGTGGTTGAACTGCACACCGCCGACGGCACGCTGATTGAAGCAGAAGCCTGCGATGTGTCGGTTTCCGCGAGGTGCGGATTGAAAATGGTCTGCTGCTGCTGAACGGCAAGCCGTTGCTGATTCGCGGCGTTAACCGTCACGAGCATCATCCTCTGCATGGTCAGGTCATGGATGAGCAGACGATGGTGCAGGATATCCTGCTGATGAAGCAGAACAACTTTAACGCCGTGCGCTGTTCGCATTATCCGAACCATCCGCTGTGGTACACGCTGTGCGACCACTACGGCCTGTATGTGGTGGATGAAGCCAACATTGAAACCCACGGCATGGTGCCAATGAATCGTCTGACCGATGATCCGCGCTGGCTACCCGCGATGAGCGAACGCGTAACGCGAATGGTGCAGCGCGATCGTAATCACCCGAGTGTGATCATCTGGTCGCTGGGGAATGAATCAGGCCACGGCGCTAATCACGACGCACTCTATCGCTGGATCAAATCTGTCGATCCTTCCCGCCCGGTACAGTATGAAGGCGGCGGAGCCGACACCTTCGCAACCGATATTATTTGCCCGATGTACGCGCGCGTGGATGAAGACCAGCCCTTCCCGGCTGTGCCGAAATGGTCCATCAAAAAATGGCTTTCGTTGCCTGGAGAGACGCGCCCGCTGATCCTTTGCGAATACGCCCACGCGATGGGTAACAGTCTTGGCGGCTTCGCTAAATACTGGCAGGCGTTTCGTCAGTACCCCCGTTTACAGGGCGGCTTCGTCTGGGACTGGGTGGATCAGTCGCTGATTAAATATGATGAAAATGGCAATCCGTGGTCGGCTTACGGCGGTGATTTTGGCGATACGCCGAATGATCGCCAGTTCTGCATGAACGGTCTGGTCTTTGCAGACCGCACGCCGCATCCGGCGCTGACGGAAGCAAAACACCAGCAGCAGTTTTTCCAGTTCAGTTTATCCGGGCGAACCATCGAAGTGACCAGCGAATACCTGTTCCGTCATAGCGATAACGAGCTCCTGCACTGGATGGTGGCGCTGGATGGCAAGCCGCTGGCAAGCGGTGAAGTGCCTCTGGATGTCGCTCCACAAGGTAAACAGTTGATTGAACTGCCTGAACTACCGCAGCCGGAGAGCGCCGGACAACTCTGGCTAACGGTTCACGTAGTGCAACCGAACGCGACCACATGGTCAGCAGCCGGACACATCAGCGCCTGGCAGCAGTGGCGTCTGGCGGAAAACCTCAGCGTGACACTCCCCTCCGCGCCCCACGCCATCCCGCAACTGACCACCAGCGAAACGGATTTTTGCATCGAGCTGGATAATAAGCGTTGGCAATTTAACCGCCAGTCAGGCTTTCTTTCACAGATGTGGATTGGCGATAAAAACAACTGCTGACGCCGCTGCGCGATCAGTTCACCCGCGCACCGCTGGATAACGACATTGGCGTAAGTGAAGCGACCCGCATTGACCCTAACGCCTGGGTCGAACGCTGGAAGGCGGCGGGCCATTACCAGGCCGAAGCAGCGTTGTTGCAGTGCACGGCAGATACGCTTGCCGACGCGGTGCTGATTACCACGGTCCACGCGTGGCAGCATCAGGGGAAAACCTTATTTATCAGCCGGAAAACCTACCGGATTGATGGAAGTGGTCAAATGGCGATTACCGTTGATGTTGAAGTGGCGAGCAATACGCCACATCCGGCGCGGATTGGCCTGACCTGCCAGCTGGCGCAGGTAGCAGAGCGGGTAAACTGGCTCGGATTAGGGCCGCAAGAAAACTATCCCGACCGCCTTACTGCGGCCTGTTTTGACCGCTGGGATCTGCCATTGTCAGACATGTATACCCCGTACGTCTTCCCGAGCGAAAACGGTCTGCGCTGCGGGACGCGCGAATTGAATTATGGCCCACACCAGTGGCGCGGCGACTTCCAGTTCAACATCAGCCGCTACAGTCAACAGCAACTGATGGAAACCAGCCATCGCCATCTGCTGCACGCGGAAGAAGGCACATGGCTGAATATCGACGGTTTCCATATGGGGATTGGTGGCGACGACTCCTGGAGCCCGTCAGTGTCGGCGGAATTCCACCTTAGCGCCGGTAGCTACCATTACCAGTTGCTCTGGTGTCAAAAATAATAATAACCGGGCAGGCCATGTCTGCCCGTATTTCGCGTAAGGAAATCCATTATGTACTATTTAAAAACACAAACTTTTGGATGTTCGGTTTATTCTTTTTTTTACTTTTTTATCATGGGAGCCTACTTCCCGTTTTTCCCGATTTGGCTACATGACATCAACCATATCAGCAAAAGTGATACGGGTATTATTTTTGCCGCTATTTCTCTGTTCTCGCTATTATTCCAACCGCTGTTTGGTCTGCTTTCTGACAAACTCGGGCTGCGCAAATACCTGCTGTGGATTATTACCGGCATGTTAGTGATGTTTGCGCCGTTCTTTATTTTTATCTTCGGGCCACTGTTACAATACAACATTTTAGTAGGATCGATTGTTGGTGGTATTTATCTAGGCTTTTGTTTTAACGCCGGTGCGCCAGCAGTAGAGGCATTTATCGAGAAAGTCAGCCGTCGCAGTAATTTCGAATATGGTCGCGCGCGGATGTTTGGCTGTGTTGGCTGGGCGCTGTGTGCCTCGATTGTCGGCATCATGTTCACCTCAATAATCAGTTTGTTTTCTGGCTGGGTTCTGGCTGTGCATTCATCCTCGCCGTTTTACTCTTTTTCGCCAAAACGGATGCGCCCTCTTCTGCCACGGTTGCCAATGCGGTAGGTGCCAACCATTCGGCATTTAGCCTTAAGCTGGCGCTGGAACTGTTCAGACAGCCAAAACTGTGGTTTTTGTCACTGTATGTTATTGGCGTTTCCTGCACCTACGATGTTTTTGACCAACAGTTTGCTAATTTCTTTACTTCGTTCTTTGCTACCGGTGAACAGGGTACGCGGGTATTTGGCTACGTAACGACAATGGGCGAATTACTTAACGCCTCGATTATGTTTTTGCGCCACTGATCATTAATCGCATCGGTGGGAAAAACGCCCTGCTGCTGGCTGGCACTATTATGTCAGTACGTATTATTGGCTCATCGTTCGCTACCTCAGCACTGGAAGTGGTTATTCTGAAAACGCTGCATATGTTTGAAGTACCGTTCCTGCTGGTGGGCTGCTTTTTAAATATATTACCAGCCAGTTTGAAGTGCGTTTTTCAGCGACGATTTATCTGGTCTGTTTCTGCTTCTTTAAGCAACTGGCGATGATTTTTATGTCTATTCTGGCGGGCAATATGTATGAAAGCATCGGTTTCCAGGGCGCTTACCTGGTGCTGGGTCTGGTGGCGCTGGGCTTCACCTTAATTTCCGTGTTCACGCTTAGCGGCCCCGGCCCACTTTCTCTGCTGCGTCGCCAGGTGAATGAAGTCGCTTAAGAAATTAATGTCGGATACGGCGCGAGCGCCTTATCCGACCAACTTATCAGGACGGAATGTTAAAAATGAACATGTCGATGACAGAAAAATAAAAGCAGGCAAGCTATTTACCGATATGTGCGAAGGCTTACCTGAAAAAGACTTCGTGGGAAAACATTAATGTATGAGTTCAATCACTCGCATCCATCAGAAGTTGAAAAAGGGTAATGACTCCAACTTATTGATAGTGTTTTATGTTCAGATAATGCCCGATGACTTTGTCATGCAGCTCCACCGATTTTGTGAGCGACAGCGACTTCCGTCCCAGCCGTGCCAGGTGCTGCCTCAGATTCAGGTTATGCCGCTCAATTCGCTGCGTATATCGCTTGCTGATTACGTGCAGCTTTCCCTTCAGGCGGGATTCATACAGCGGCCAGCCATCCGTCATCCATATCACCACGTCAAAGGGTGACAGCAGGCTCATAAGACGCCCCAGCGTCGCCATAGTGCGTTCACCGAATACGTGCGCAAACCGTCTTCCGGAGCCTGTCATACGCGTAAAACAGCCAGCGCTGGCGCGATTTAGCCCCGACGTATCCCCACTGTTCGTCCATTTCCGCGCAGACGATGACGTCACTGCCCGGCTGTATGCGCGAGGTTACCGACTGCGGCCTGAGTTTTTAAGTGACGTAAAATCGTGTTGAGGCCAACGCCCATAATGCGGGCGGTTGCCCGGCATCCAACGCCATTCATGGCCATATCAATGATTTTCTGGTGCGTACCGGGTTGAGAAGCGGTGTAAGTGAACTGCAGTTGCCATGTTTTACGGCAGTGAGAGCAGAGATAGCGCTGATGTCCGGCGGTGCTTTTGCCGTTACGCACCACCCCGTCAGTAGCTGAACAGGAGGGACAGCTGATAGAAACAGAAGCCACTGGAGCACCTCAAAAACACCATCATACACTAAATCAGTAAGTTGGCAGCATCACCTGGCAGCTGAAAGTATGAATAATAACGCCCTGACAGGATATTTTATTGCACCCTGTCAAAAGTCATACATTCTTTCCCGGTTTTTGCTTTCTCATACCGGATAACTCTATTTAAGGCTTAAGGATAACCTTCGTCCATCCTTCATCCCGCTCATCGAAGTGCTTATATCCGGCAGGAGCCTCTTCAAGCGAAAGACGATGAGAAATTATTTTGCCCGGACTGGCTTTATCGTGATGGATGAGGCGAGACAGCTGACGGTTATAGGCCTTAACGTTCGCCTGGCCGGTACGGATTGCCTGTCCTTTAAACCAGAAACTCCCAAAATCAAATGGCATCTTACCCTCTCTGGCAAGCTCCGATTCAGCCCCCGGATCCTGAGGAATAAAGACGCCAACCACACCAATTCCCCCGGTTGCTTTCGTCGACGCAACAAGACTGTTCATGGTGACAGAGTTATCTTCATGGCCATGTTTGTTACAGCACTGATAGCCAACACATTCGCAGCCACAATCCGTACCGCGTCCATCCGTCAGGTCGAGAATTTTTTGTACAGCTTCATCGCCAGTAGCATTGATGCCCGTCGCCCCCATTTTTTCAGCCAGAGCCAACCGGTCTGTGTGCGTATCAACCACAAACACCTGTGAAGCACCTTTAATGATCGCCGAATGAGCTGCCATCAAACCGACCGGCCCCGCGCCATAAATGGCCACGCTTTCACCAGGCTTCAATCCGGCAAGTTCTGTTGCATGCCAGCCGGTAGGAAAAATGTCAGAGAGCATCACATAATCATCTTCTTTTTCTGCCGCATCAGGGGGAAGAACAAGGCAGTTAAAGTCGGCAAATGGCACCCGAAGCAGTTCCGCCTGCCCCCTCCCAGGGACCCATTTCAGCAAAACCATAAGCTGCGCCTGCCGAACCCGGATTGGTAGTGAGACAAAAGCCGGTCAGACCTTTTTCACAGTTTTCGCAAAAACCACATCCCACGTTAAACGGCAGACAAACATAGTCGCCCACCTTAATACGTTCAACGCCTGAGCCAATTTCGACCACTTCACCCAGGTTTTCGTGACCCAGAATCCGTCCCTGTTCAAAGCTGGTCCGGCCCTCATACATGTGCAAGTCCGACCCACAAATGTTGGTGGTGGTGATGCGGACGAGTACATCCGTGGGGCGGACAATTTTCGCATCCGGTACGTCTTTTACTTTTACATCATAAGGACCGTTGTAAATTACTGCTTTCATGATCTTCTCCTTCTTGCGTGCGGAAAGGAAATGCTGCCCGGCGGATTGGGGTATCAATCGAGTTTAGCTGCCATAACAGATCTCGCGATCGGCGAAAGGACGATTAGGATGTTTCTTAACTAAGTGCATTGAAGTCTGTAAGACAGGTACTTACCGATGAAGGCTGCCTGGAAAACGTAAAAACATCACACGTTAATCCGGTTTTTTTAAGCAGGCAGGGGATTACGGACAGCTTTGAGCGAGAAGCGGATAAAGTAAATCTATCTCATTTCTGCATTGTGCCAGAAGTAGACATAGGTGAATTAGGTAACCCTAGTGAATCGCCACGGATAATCTAGACACTTCCGAGCCGTTGATAATACTGGTTTTCATATTCTGTCGGTGACATCTGTTCGCTAGAACCATGCCGACGCTTACTGTTATAAAACATTTCGATGTAATCAAAAATATCACTGCGGGCTTCTTCCCGCGTTCCGTAGATCTTTTTCTTTATCCGTTCACGTTTCAACAACTGGAAAAAACTTTCTGCAACCGCATTATCATGGCAGTTACCGCGACGGCTCATGCTACCCTCCAGGCCGTGTGATTTCAGGAACGACTGCCACTCATGGCTTGTGTACTGACTGCCCTGATCCGAATGAACCAGCACCTGTTTTTCGGGATTACGCCGCCATACAGCCATCAGCAGTGCGTTCAGGACAATGTCCTTTGTCATCCGGGATTGCATGGACCAGCCGATAATTTTGCGTGAGAACAGATCAACAACAACGGCAAGATACAGCCAGCCTTCGTGGGTCCTGATGTAGGTTATGTCCGTTACCCAACGCTCATCAGGAGCATCCGGATTGAACTGTCGCTGGAGCCTGTTGGGTGACACGATACTGGCCTCGCCTTTACGTGCCCGCGGGCTTCGGTATCCGACCTGAGCCTTTATTCCGACACGTTTCATCAGTCTCCAGACTCTGTTTACTCCGCACTGTTGCCCGCTGTCACGCAGATCCAGATGGATTTTGCGATAACCATAGACGCATCCCGATTCCAGCCAGAACTGTTTAATCTGTCCTGTCAGTCTCAGGGTAAGCGTGCAGCGAGAACCGTATTGACGGGGATGTGTTATTCAGTTGGCAGTGCTACGCGCCAGGGGAGTAGTTCGCTGACCCGGTTTATCGGCCAGTCCGCTATGACGTTAAGGACGTGACGGAGGTAGCTTTCTGGCTCCACTCCGTTCAGTTTGCATGTCCCGATCAGGCTGTACAGCAGCGCTCCCCGCTCTCCTCCATGATCCGAACCGAAGAACAGGTAGTTTTTGCGGCCCAGGCTGACCATCCGTAGCGCATTCTCAGCTATGTTGTTATCTGCCTCGGCCCAGCCGTCGTCAGTATAGTAAGCCAGCGCCGGCCACTGGTTCAGTACGTACGTGAACGCTTTCGCCAGTTCTGAGTGTCGCGACAGCGTTTTCACCTTTTCACGCAGCCAGCTTTCCAGGGATTTCAGCCGCGGTTTAGCTTTTTGCTGACGTTCTGCAAGGCGTCGCTTCGCCGGCATTCCCCTTATCTCCGCTTCAACGGCATACAGCTCGCCGATACGCTTCAGGGCTTCATCCGTCAGCGCCGACGGTGTGCGGACGTGCACATCGTGGATTTTACGGCGGGCGTGAGCCCAGCAGGCGGCTTCCGTTATCTGGCCATCGCGGTACAGCTCGTTGAACCCGGCGTACGCATCGGCCTGCAGCACACCACTGAACCCTGCAAGATGGGTCTGAGGGTGGATGCCTTTTCTGTCCGGGCTGTAAGCGAACCACACCGCCGGCGCGACTGCTGATCCAGCGTTGCGGTCATCACGAACATACGTCCACAACCGCCCGGTCTTCGTCTTCTTATTGCCCGGCAGCAGCACCTGGACCGGGGTGTCATCGGCATGGAGTTTACCGTCGGTCAGGACATAGCCCTGAAGCGCCTCTTCCAGCGGTGACAGCAGCCGGCAGCATGCATCCACCCAGCCCGACAGCAGTGAGCGGCTCAGCTCCACACCCTGGCGGCTGTATATTTCTGACTGCCGGTACAGCGGGGTATGTTCTGCATACTTTGAACTCAGCACGCGGGCCAGCAGCCCCGGTCCGGCGATACCCCGCTCGATGGGACGTGAAGGCGCGGGGGCCTGCACGATGGCATCGCACTGAGTACAGGCATGCTTTTCACGTACTGTCCGGATAACCCGGAAGGCGCTGCGCATCAGCTCCAGCTGTTCGGCGGCATCTTCACCCAGGTAACTCAGCGCACCACCACATTCCGGGCAGCATGACGCTGCCGGCAGCAGCCGTTTTTCGTCACGGGGAAGTGATTCAGGGAACGGTTTGCGGGTACGGGTCTGCCGCAGCGGGCGCTGCACGGCCGGGTCATCCACCCGGCCGGTAAGGGTATCGCTTTCTTTCTGCAACTGCTTAAGGTCGGCTTCCATCTGCGCGATACGGCGGGAGACTTTTTCGGAGCGGCTGCCGAAGTTCATCCGGCGCAGCTTATCCAGTTGCGCCTGCAGGTGATCTATTTCGCGTTCACGCTCGTTCAGCTTTTCCTGAAGGGCACGGTTCAGCGCCTCCTGTTCGGCAAGGAGACGTTTCAGTTCATCGATATCGTCAGGAAGTAAGCTGTTCATACCGGGTATATTACCAGGCTCATTCAGCGTCGACCAGGATAAAGAGGCCTACAACATAGTCAGTGACGTAAGCAGTCTTTTAGGCTGCCGCCAGTCGATACCTTCAAGGAGCATCGCCAGCTGTGCCGGTGTGAGGAACACTTTGCCATCCCGGGCTGACGGCCAGGCGAAGCGGCCGCGCTCCAGCCGTTTGGTCAGCAGACACAGTCCATCGCCGGTAGACCAGAGGAGCTTTACCTGACTGCCATTACGCCCACGGAAGATAAAAACGTGACCTGACATCGGATCGTCTTTCAGCGTCGTCTGCACCTTTGCCGCCAGGCCGTTGAAGCCGTTTCTCATATCGGTGATGCCAGCGACCAGCCAGATCTTTGTCCCTGATGGTAATGGGATCAACGTTTGAGCTCCCGTATCAGCAGGTTCAGGATATTTTCGCTGATGGCACCATTCAGACGGAGTGATCCGTGCCGGAACGTCACTTCACAGCTGATATTGAGTGATTCAGGTGCCGCAGCAGCTACAGGTTGTGACCGGGGGGAGGTTGCAGGGACAACATCTTCGGTATCAAGTGTTATCGGGAGCAGCTCAGGCACGTTGTTTTCTGTTGTTGAAGGAGGACGTAGTTTTCCTTCGCGCCAGTACTGGCGCCACTTGAACAGCAAATTATCGTTGATCCCATGCTCACGAGCGAGTTGCGCTACGGAGATCTCTGGTCGATGCGAGAGTTCAACCATTTTGATTTTGAACTCAACGGGATAATTAGGGCTTTTTTTACGCACTGCGGTTAATGATTTCATGGATAGCGTCCACCATATTTGGTGTCCACTATCCTCTCAGGAATATCAGGATCTGCCAGACGGTGCTGAGACGACGCTTACGTCTCAGGTCTGCCTGATGGCGTTGTGAATGCGGCTGCTGAAGCCAGGCGTAAAAACCACTGGGATGAACATCCAGCACCCGACAGAGCAGGCGAACAGGCCAGCAACAGGAGTTGTCACGGATAAAGGCGTACCTCAGTCGGACAGCTTTGCGAAGTACGCCGCGGCTTTTTTTAATATGTCCCGTTCGTCGGTAACCCGTTTCAGCTCTTTCTGGAGACGGCGGATCTCGGCCTGAGCATCTGACTGTTCTTTATTAGTGGAAGAATCCGGACCGTACTTCTTTATCCAGGCATAAAGGCTGTGGGTGGTGATATCGAGACGTGTTGCAACGCTGGCAACAGAATAACCGCGATCAACAACCTGTTTGACTGCTTCAGTTTTAAACTCTTCAGGATAACGCTTACCGCTCATGGGCACCTCTCTTTAAGTCATCTTAAATGACTCTGAGGTGTCTGTTAAACGCGTGGCGATTCACCTCGCGTCCTTCCGTTCAGTATAGCCTCAGTCCCTGACACCACCCGAGAACGGAATGACGTCCCCTTTCTCCCTCCCGGTGTTGCGTTCAAGCTCCCTGACATACTGCTGTAAAAGTATAAGGTTATGTAACAGCTCTACATTTTCAGCCATCATCTTTTTGATTTCTTCCCTCAGCTCATTTCTCTGACGGCGATACTTTTCTTTCAGCTTGATCTGCTGCTCAATGCCCTGCTCATCAACCGGCGCGGTGCCCTGGCACGTTTTTTTCAGACTGCGGATAGCCTCCCTGACCTGCCTGTACTCAGGACAGTTATAATTCAGGGTGCCGTTTGCCAGCCCCGCTCGTTTTTCCACAGCATACTGGCTGATACGCTCCCCTGATAACATCAGTTCCCTCAGGGCCTGCTCTGCTCTTGCCTGTGTTTTTTTAACCCCCGACTGTTCGTTCGTCATGCTCTATTCATCCTTTTCAAAAAAGCGGACAGCATCTGCATAAAAATCTCTCTCAAGCATCAGAAAATCCCTGTCAGCCTGAGGAGCATTATTTCGCACGGCAATCTCCAGAAGGTTGTCATAATGAGCCATCCTGCGTTTCCACACGGGAACAGAATCAGCTCCGGCCAGCATGTTCTCACATCCCGGATTGCAGGACGCTGACTGAACAACCGCCTTAAACTCGCAGTCATGGCCATTCATGCAATAAAAACCGTTTCCAAGAGATACCAGTTTTTGCCCGCCTCGTTTAGCCATGCTCATCGCTTTTTTCAGTGTAGGAAACGTCATCTGATGTAAGTGCCCACCTCTCTGGGACATCAGTAACTTCCCGCCTTCGCCATAAAGCAGGCCTTCATGCTGATAAGAAACAGCCCTGGAAGCTGAGAGTTCGGTATCAACCCTTTCAATCTCGGCAGCGAATGCCTGAGGGATCGCCCGGCTAAAATGCGAAGCGTTGAGTGCACCGGACATATACCACTCCGTCATGCCTCTGATTAAGTGCTTAAACTGCCGGATAAGATCATTAGTAGAAATCAGATCAAGACGCCTGAGGTGTACAGCAAGTGAACGGCGAAACTGATGGGTTCGCAATGGCCAGAAAGCCCCCTCCCGAATCTCCATCGCAACGCGTTCATCATCACGTATGTTTGGATTTAAAAGCCTGAACTCATCAATATGGTCACGTCGGATGAACAGATGGTGTCTTTTCACAAATTTCTTTGCCCACTCAGTCTGGCGCTGCGTCCCCATAAAAGAGAGTTTTTGCTCCGAGAACCACGACCTGATATTTAAAGACAATGGAACATTGTCCAGCGTCTTCCCGTCCAGGCCTGTCATGATTTGATTAATTCTGCGTAAATGCTGAAAAGGCTTTTCCACATAGCGACAAACAACCCAGTCTTCGTGACTTCCACCTTCCGGGGCGAACTTATGCAACACCGAACGAAGTCCCAGGATATCACCATCATAAATCAGTGAACCGTGCATCACGCCAAGCACTTCGCTGTGTCTCATCCCCGACATGGCCTGTATCACATTCATGACTTTTAACGTCAGCTCAAAATGCCAGGTGTTCAGCTTTATGTGATCAACGCCAATAAAATCAGATCTCCAGCGCTTATTTTTATGTACCGAGAACCAGCCCTGCATCCCGGGGCCAAGTGTCGCGAAAAGCGCCCGAATTTCCCCGGCAACAATATTGTAGTAATACGCGGCCCGGTAATCCGGTATGCTTTTTGCTGTCCCTCTTTTACGGGCTTCCAGCATCGACGTATAGTAAGGCGAATCATAAAAACCGTTTATGATAGCGCACAGCCGGGAAAACCCGTCAAAATCGAAATCACTGATTTCAGCATCCAGTTCAGTAATCAGCCCTTCCCAGACAGACATCATAAGACTGAAAGGCATACAATATGTCTGGTTTGAATCATCCACACTGTTGTAACTGTCGAAGCTAATATCAGGAAAGTAACCGTATTTTCGAAGACGGGTATGACCTGTCAGCGAGATATCCGCCAGGTCCATAAAGTAATTACGTAATGTTCTTTCAGAACGCTTCCTGCCGTGCTCATCCTCCTCCTTCATCTTTACAATGAAAGCATTCCGGACAAGCGGAAAACGAAGCTGAAACAGACTGCGATACCCCATAGACTCAATAATACGGGCTCCCGCCACAATGTTTGCACATTTCCGGATCAGTGACTGCGTCTTCGCGGTCCTGCCGACAATCCAGAGCAGGCTGGCTGAGATGATTTTGGCTTCAAGACGCAGTTCAGGATCCCGTATGCCTGAAAAATTAACGGTTCTTAACGTTTCACCAATATGGGTTCTGACATAGCGATTGGTCCAGACATCATCCCTGAAATAAATATTCAGCGTCTCCTCATTGATAAAACGCATATCATGTTCATCTGAGCTGGCGATAACCAGGCAGTTATTCAGACGTTCAAAGCTTTTGTTTTCTAGTGCCTCACAGATGATATCCTCAGTCGGAAACTCATCCCCTGAACGAAGCGGCGTTCCGGCAGGAAACTCCGCCATTCGACTACGGCTTACCTCTTTTTTCTTCAAATCTGCCATACCGGAGCCACACCTTCTCGCTGAAGTTTAACGCGCGCTTTTTTCAGGGTCGCCTCATCTACCAGCCCAAGCCGTAAATCAATCTTCAGGAGTAACGTTTCATAACGCTCCACAGCATTGACCGAACCGATGTACAACGGTTTTCCATACTCGATAGCATGCCTGAATGACAGCAGGAGCCATACAGACTCCAGCGTTTCCACAACGCAACTTTTTGAACATTCGACACAATGAGAAAAATCCGCACAAGCCTTTGGTGTCCGGCCAAATCGTTTTTGCTTTTTTATAAAGCGCAATTCAATATCTGTAGGCGGCTCCTGCGATCGACATCCCAGGCCATTCAATAAAAGATCCACACCCTCATCGCTTCCACGCAGATCGATCCCCAGCTCATCAGCAACTTTTACCCGCTCGGATAACGCACGTGTCGCAATCCCCTGATTCATAAGCGTATCAAGTGCAGCACTGAAGTTTTCCTTCGCCCCCTGTGGGTTACCTGCAGCATAATTCCGCCTGTAAGTGCCCCAGTTATGCTGTGCTTTTTCCGCCGTAATCAGACCATTCTTTAATGTTCTGTCCGTATACTGCTCAGACGTTTTGCGCAAGCCAGAAACGGTAATTGATGGAAGCGAGGGATTAAGCTGCCGCATCGTGGCCCACGCCCCCTCAGAGTTAGAAAATTTAGTCAGATGACTGGGATTAAGAGAATAAAGCTTACGGAATTTCACCTGCGGCTCACTCAGAAACAGCGCCTGTACCGGAGGGAAGTTATCTGCGGAAAGCAGATAGTTAACGATGTCGTCCCTGAGCCTGATAAAAGACAGAAACCAGTAATAGCCCGCACGTTTGGTCACATACTCCGATTTACCTATCGTCAGACGTATATACTTATTCGCTCTCCCCTTATAAACATAATCAGTGCTGATACCCTTTTCATCCAGATGTATATCATCCCGCGTCAGACCCAGAACCTGAGAGGTGTTTCCCCATGTGTGGTAACAGAACAGAAAAAAAGAAGTAAGAAAGTAATTTTCCAGAACGTCCCTGATGATGATCTCTGCCCTGCTGACCCCGTTCTCTCCCGGATACCGGAAATACGCTTCATAAACAGGTGCCAGCAAAGACGGTGAGAAATGCCGCACCCCTTTTTCCGATTTAGCGATATGCTCCCGGATACATCCCGCAAGGAACTCATTCATGGATGACAACTGCCTCAGGATCTCGGAAAGTTCATTCCTGGTATAGCTATCCCTTCCCTGCTGCTGATACGTTCCTTTCGGTAAGAATTCATATTCATACCGCCTCTGAATCTGCCCGCCCGTAAGCAAAAACCGGTTGACCACGGACAAGTAGTGTCTTGCCATCCTGACTGAAATTTTTCGCCGACGAATATCGTTCATGAGATGTTTAATATACATTTCAACGCCTTCAGCCGTGCCATAGTCATACTGATTGACTGACTGCCATATAAAAAACATATTGAGATAACGGAAAATGGTTAACCTTCCGGCGGGACGGTAAGACAGAAGAAATCGTTTCAGAGAGGCAATAAAATCGCGTTTTTCAGGGCGGGCAAGATGCGAATGTTCACTAAACCATCCGGGGAGCAACACATAATCTGAAAAATGAGCCTGAAGATAAACGTCAAGTAAATAATATCGGTTCAGATCCCGCTGAGTGATGTGTCCGCTGACCGTCTCCCATGACAGCACATTTTCGGCCATCCACGTTATCTGCGTTTCACTCCGGCTCATATATGGCTCCATCGCGACCTGCAGCACCGTCAATCAATGCGTCCATGACCCCGGCGACTGCATCAGAAATCTGGTTTTGCTGAAGAAAGACGATGTATTTCATCGTCGTATTTTCGCTTTTATGGCCCATCCAGTATTTTACTGTACCCAGCGCATTTGCGGCCTGATCGGGATAGCAACTCAGTGCCGAGCGTAAAAAATGGGTCGCAAACGTTGCCCGCAAATCATGGGGTTTATGTCTGAACACATTTCCCGGAGCAGACCGGGCCAGGCGATGGCGAAAACTGTACCAGCGGGAGTAAAAGGCTTTTTCAGACATCCGTTTCCCGTTTGCCATTAAAAATAAAGGCTCGTGCCGCCCTTCCCCACCCTGTCGTGCACGCCATTTTTGGATCTTCTTTTCATACTCCTCATCCGCCAGATAATCCAGAACCTGCTCGTACAATCGTCTGGTGATGAAGAGTTCTCGCGTCATCCCAAACTTCGTATGAACTCCGCATCTCGGACCAATATGAAGCCCCCTGATGGTCAACTCAGATACAGGGACACTGGCAAGGTACTCTTCAGTAAAGAGTGACGACGGCAGGGTCAGCATTTCATCCAGCCGTAGCCCACAATTTTTCATCAGCACAATCATTAAACTGAACAACCCGGACTCAGATTTCAGTGCCTCATCCAGGATATGAACCTCTGCATCATTCAGTGGGTTGATTGTCCTTTTTGTTGTGCTGGTTATCCTGATGGCAAGATCCGAACTTATCACCTTGCGTCGCCCGTCAACGACTTTTTCGACCAACGTAAAAAATGAGCTGGCAGCCAGCTCACCACACTTGCCCAGAAATACGTAAAACCGTCGGATAACGCTGATGTACACCGCCGCGGTGGATGAGGCGATGCGCCCCTGCCTTACGGCCCCCAGAAGATACTCCCTGAAGCCATATGTAGGGCTTTGGTATTTCAACGTTCCCGGGGTGAAAGGGTCAAGTCCGTTATCCTCCAGCCACCTTATCCAGCGTAAAAATGCCCGGGCTAAAGGCTTTAAATCCCTGGCCTGCAGGATAGCTTTATCCATAAGATAAAAGTGTACATATCGGCTCAGTTTTCGATTCTGGATGCCGCTAATATAAGGTATTTCAGCATACAGAAATCCGGGTTCAAATTTCAGTTTCGGCTCTGTTGCATCCAGTTTGCTGACACGCCCATAACGCGCATGAATGTTAATGATTATCCTCACAGTCTGTCGCCCTGAAACGCCACCTCATGCCTACACTATAAATCCGGAAGAAGAAAAAACAAACAACCAGGTTGCCGGGAGTGAATATGCAAATCAGGAGGAAAGTAAAAGATGTAACGACACCATCACGATGCAATACATTGACCTCAACACGTTACCCGGACCATACGTGATAAACATCACAAATCCTTTGAGTGAAGAACTTAAGATGTGATTTTCATTTCCCGGCACAAACCGTGCCCTTAAAAAACAGGCAACGGATACATCTTAATGCCAGAAGTAAACCTTAATTGATTGAATACAGCCTGAGTCCATTGCAAAAATAACACACAGGGTAAATTCGCATATACAGAACCCAACGAAAAGCAAAAGAAACCTGTAACACATTTCGTTTACCTGTCACTTTCAATTGTAAAAGCCAGCAGAAAAAGCGCATATAACTATATTTATCCCTGCGGGGACTTTTGTTTGTGCTATATATTTTTTACAGAGAACCGCAACGCGTCCAAACACAAGAATATATTTACCTCTGGAAAATGGTCTGACTCCCTTTCACGTGGTTGTAGTGACCTGTTCTGTGATTCATGTAATGTCTTTTCTGGATGAGGAAAATATGTCATCACTGATATTTTATACAGACGAAGCACAAGCACTGATTGTAACAGATACCCTTGCCGTCACCGATAATGGGGAGCCGTTATCTTTTGTTTCCAAAGCAGGTTACATCCCCCAGCTAAGAACCATCATAGCAGGAACGGGGGCAGGTGGATTTTCTAACACCTGGTTGCTTGAAGCATCAACCAGAATGGTCGTATCAGGTATACAAAATCTCAATTATCATACATCGGCCTGTCTAAGGAGGCTGTGGAAACAATACAAGCATGACCATGCAATTCCCTCTTCTTCAACGGTGACAACCAGTGTTTATCAGTTCGCAATTTGCGAGGAAACAGGAAATATCGTTTCGTTCGCCTATCGCTCAGTCCATGATTTCGAATCAGAGCAATTACAATACGGAACAGGAGTAAAACCTGAGTGCCAAATCTTGGATGGGGATTTGTTGCAGACAATTCCTGTAATGATGAATGAACAAAGGGCTATACAGGCGACATACCCACACCCGGAACGGATCCATATTGGCGGTGAGATGATTGCGCATTATCTGACATCATCTATGTATCAATGCTTTAAGATTGGGGAATTTGAGGATTTCAGAACTCAGGGAGAGTATATATTGAGCAGGATTTAGGCAAAACGCGGTTCAGATAAAGTGCTTTTAACAGGCTTGCTGAACATTAAAAGGATATCTCTCAATTACGATGAATAGCTTGAATTCTAAAAATAGAAAAGTAGAGTTTAACTCTAAATACATAAAAACAAGAGTAAGCGAGTACCCTGCTTCGAACGGATGCCGGGGCGTTTTTCAGGTAACGAGCTTTGGCCTGGCGCAGGGGCGCGATTTTGTAGTCGGTTGAGCACTGTCGGGTAGAAGAATTAGTCCAGGTCGGAAGTCCGCGCCCAGTCAGAATGCGGCCGACCCAGCTCTGCGTAAGAGACGGTCGGGCGACAAGGACTGTGACCGGTAGCTGGTGTTCAGCAATGAACATTCTGAGCTGGTTGAGAACCTGTGAAGCCTGATAGTGCATCTCAGGGTTTTCGATCAGCGTATCGGACATCTGAATGAAATGATGTTCGCTGATATTTGTGCCGTTACGTACTGCCCTGATCAATGCCATCAGAAACAGGTGCAGAAGAGAATGGGAGTCTTTGCCGCCACTGTATCCCACGCACATTGTCCAGCCGTCCGTAATAGCCTGATAAATAGCAGATGTGGCTGACATGACCAGAGAAGAAAGACTCACAGTCTCCTTTTCATCGGTATAGTTCAGATCGGCATCGGTTGTCAGGGTCTCCCAAACATCCGCCCATTTATCATGTTTCAAAATGGCAGCATTAGCCGCCTCAGGAAAAATAACTTCTGAGGATAATTCAAGGAATGAGTCGCTTTTTTCAATAAACATATATTTTCCTGAACCACGGTATATGCTGCATCACTGATATTATTAGAACTTTAAAATAACTACAGCGCAACCATTTAGCGAAATTATATTAAATCAAAATCACGCGGATTTAATGTCAATATATATAAAAATAATCCATTGTAATTTAATCACCCGGCACAGCTATTAGTTATAGGTTGGCGGCGTAATAAATGCCGTATTATTTGTTTTCAACTCAGACAGCGGAATAAAAGGAGTGTTAAGAGTCATGTCATCACCACAATGGCGTGGTAGAGCTGAAAGCTGAAATGAATCTTTCATCACCCTAATAACCGGGCATTCCGTACGTGCTGATGGCATTACTTCCCGCAGCATCGCTTCCTGCTTTATGCTGTCGCTATGCTTATATTCATCCATGTCTTTTATTTCTTGAATTTCATCTTCACCACAAAATGACCAGTTAGCGTCATAGAAGTAAAACTCAGTTAAATGAAGATCGTTTTCTTTCACGTATGCCGCCAATTTGCGGATACGCTGTTCAAGCATTGTATCTATCCGTAAGGAAACACTCTGCGGAACGTCACTTGCAAATTCATTGATACAATCAACGGTAGAAACTATGAATTTATTGGTCATGGCAGGCTCCAGGCCACCGGGGAAACCGGTGGCTACGGTAATTGGCAGGCTTAAGCGCCGCAAAGGGTGTCAAGGGAAGGGAGAAGCTTGCTCAGCTTGTCGTAATCGAGCGGAGACAGTTCTGTAACGAGTTCGACCGAAAGACTAGTGTTGTCTTCTTCACACAGAATATAGATTCCGTCTTCTGGCTCTTTTCCGGCACATGCCTTCAGTCGTTTGTTAACGACCTCCTGGGCTGAATCCGCTACGTCGCAGCTCAGGACATAGCTTGCCACATAGCTGCTCTCACCGTGGTAATGCGTCACTTTACACAGAGCATACTGGATACCGGCTTTGTGAGCCTCATTCATGAGACGAGAAAACTGACAGCCATCCTGGTAATAGTGGGTATCCTTTGTGACCAGAATAGTCATACCCCCAAATTCATCTGTCCGGCTTTTACTGCATGTAAATGCAGCAGTAATTGTTACCATTTCCGAGAGGTCGAATACCGACAGCACGGCAGTTGTGAGGCAAATTGCATGGTCAAGATCAATGGTCTCTCCATGAAAAACTGCCAGCCCACTGCTGGTAACTTCTGTTGCGAACAACAGTTCATAATTGCAGTCTGGGCAGGATGGTTGCCCAAAGCTCGGCTCAGAAGGGTCATACTCAGGGTGGTTCTCGATAATACTGAGGATCAGCTTCTCAGTCAGAGAACAATCTGTCAGTGGCTTATCAAGCAAACGCTCACCTTCTGCAATTTCTGCTTCGGTAACGAATGTGATTGCTTCTTGTGCCATTTTTGCCTGCTCCTGAGTGCAGGGAATAATAAACGACGCCTGAGTATAATTATCTGCCACAGTTGACTCCTTGATTATTTAATTAATGTATTTGATGAGAAGATCATAACAAATACACTAATACCAACTAATAACCTGAAGGCGTTTTTTTAGAAAAAATATTAAGAAGAAGAATATGAACACTACCTCATCTTAAATTAATATCATTCAGGATTAATATTCATTTTTGCAAATAAAAACCGCCAGACGGCGGCTTTTATAAAGAGGGAAATATCATTGGAAGTTGAAATTACTTCACGGCAGGCCGACAAATTACGCGACTGCTGTGAGCTGAAGCGAAACTTGTAGAGGAAACTATAATCACCTTTTCTAAGTCGTCGGCACTGTCAGCAATATGATGCCGGAAAGCCTCCTCTGCATCACCAGGGGAGTCGGCTTCGACCAGGTAGGCCTGATCATCATCATCAAACATAATGCGCCCGGAAATGAGATAAAGTCGGCTCAAATCTGGCGTTGCTGCGCTCGTGCTTCGTTCGTTCAGATTCATTTTTTCTCCGTCTGTTGCTCGTAAAAAGAATGACGCCGGTTTAAAAGGCGTCGCCAGGGTTCGGGCTAAAACGCAGGGTTGCCATCGAGGAAGCTCATTGGCTGGCCAATAGCGGATGCCACCCTGAGAATTTCACCTGGTGTGGCATAACGCAGCATTTCAGAGCGTCCAAATTTCTGATACTCATCTACTGACATCTTTCTCCACTCTGGGTGAGGATCTTTTCCGCACAGTGACCAGTTGCTTTCAGAGGAATCACGACGGAGAACGTACACATCAAGCGAGGCTGTAAGCCCACTTCCATATCCCCGCTGCGCTACAATACGAACCTGAGAACCATCGTCGCGTTGCAACGTCTGGGTTAATTTCGTGATAGGATCCTGAGAATGCATGCCATTTACCTCGTTTTCAAAAGATTTACCGTAAGTAAATGATACCGAATCGAGAATTCTGGCTAATAGGTCAGAAGAAAAAATAATGAATATTTTTGAAGTGTAGGATAATGATTAGAATAAAATGGCCTGAATAAATCGCTAGCGGTTAAATCCGCTTATTTCAGAGAAGCTCTGATTTAGTAGTTAGGGAAAACGATGCGGTGAAAAGTAACTTTTACACCGCAATTCAGAAAAAAGTTTCAATTAGTCACATTACGAATAACCCGGCTTACTTTCGCATGTGCGTTCCCCTGGATGTTAAAGTAAAGCCCCTCAGGCAGACTCGTCGCCCACTTAACTCCTCGCTCAGCCATACGCTTCGGTGTTTCCAGCCAACCACGAGGAATATTGCCCGTAACGTCACCGATAACCCGTGAAATGCATGCTGCTACCCGGATGCCGCCGGGAATATCGCATTCGGATTCAACAATATGCATAACCTCAAATAAAGCACCATGCCGCTGGACATGATCGCCAATGTGCAACTCGATAGGAGAAACCATTTCTGTATCTGACTTCATATCTGTCCACCTTTAATTTAGAAACCGTCTAAATTACCAATATAGTTAATGTACCGGATGTTAATTCAACAAGTTCTGTATCACAACCATCAGTTTTTTTTGTTGGGTCTATATCGGAGAAACAAGTGAATATTGAATACACTCGTTAATACAGACAACCGGAAATGAATGGCACCCTAATTATCTCTGCGGCGTATGCTAAGCCGTTAATATTGTCATTTTATGGTAGAAACAATGCAAAATGAATAAACCGCTTGTCGCTTCAAACCACTTTATCAAAACCGTTAACTTGCATTAAGCCCGATACAGTTCGGCGAGCTCGTCCAGCATGGGGTTACTCTTATATCCCGGTGCGGCCGTAAAAAGGTTTCGGGAAATCGCCAGCCATTCCATGATTTTGTCCGTCGCCAGCCAACGTCTGCCAAGTCGCTCGGCTGCGATGGGAACTTTATGCAGGCCAGCGAAGGGATCTACAACAAGATCTCCCGGCTCTGTCAAAAACTCAATCAGAAACGCTGCAAGCCTGGTAGGAGACGTTGCACCATGCAGCGGAAAACCTAGCTCGCGGGCAATGGAATGGCAAAATCTCGTATCAGCGCAGCTATTGCCGTAAAACAAAGTATTTTTGGGGATCGTTCCTTCTGTTTTATTTCCAAAGGATCCGCTTTTAAGCTGGTACGCCCCATCACCATAAAAGGTCGTGCGATTTTCACCGCCTGCTGCCTGCAATTTAAGATGCTGCTCTGAATGCGGTTGCAGTACACGTAAGTTGTTTGAACGAACCTTACTCGCATCATTGGTAAACCACAGCACAGGCTCATACGATGAGCAGAGCTGCACTCGTTGCTTACATGCCCAGTGCGTTGGCGATGGGGGCTTACTGCGATTCACCCACTGAAGCCTGTCCATGAGCTCAAGCCCCAGCTTGTCACATAATGCCAGTGTCAGACGCTCCAGATACAGAGAACGTGAAGGCCTGCCCCTATTAAAGCTATCTTGAGTGATATTCAATGCCACACTTGCGCCGGGTACAAGCTGTTTCACGATCGGTTCGAGGATACGCAGAAGCCAGTCAATATAAACCTGCTCGCCACGCCCCCCGCCATGCCCGTAGTCTCTTGAATTTCGAAGGAGGTAAGGCGGCGAGGTCAGGCAAAGATGAATTTGCTCTGTGATATTGCTGAAGAAGGCATAGGCGTTTCCAAAAACCGATGCCCCAAGAGAAGTTGAGAAACCGACAACACAGAGCTTTTCCCATGACTCGTGTAGGTTTGTTTTCGTCTTAGAGGAGTATCTCCAGACGCCCCGTTTTTCTGGAACGCGTTCGATGACTCCGGCCTGCCGAAGAGTCTGCTGAAACCAGCGTACTTTGTGTTTGACGCCGCTGGTTCTGGTTTTATCTGACCCAAATTCTTTCAGTTCGTGCAATTCGGCATCCGACATGCCAGTTTCACGCTGCACTTCGCGATAAAGCTCGTCGTTGCTCAACGGCAATTCGGAGGCTGCGTAGATCCGTGCAATTAAATCCGTAGAAATCGTGCTCATCAGCCATCCTTAATGGAGATGCAGTTTAAATATCGGCCTGATGGTTGGAAGGGGGATTACTAAATCAAACCGATCTGTTTATTTATAGGCTTTGTCAGGTCATGCAGCACAGCTGGGCATGCGCAAAGAGACCCAGTCTTCTTTAGCGGAGACACCTTCAAAAGTTGTACTCAATCAGCCCCAAGATTTTGAAACTCAATGTGCTTTTGCTCACACTCCTCCCTGCCCCACGAGCCCTGCCATTCACAGATGTCCCGGTACTTAATTTCCAGCTTATCCATCTGTGAGAGGTTAGCTGTTGCGAAGTCTGGCCATATGTCGTGCCAGCATGCGTTGTACGTGACGCCTGCTGGTGGGCAATACATCATTGCATCAGCATGGATAATTTCAACGCGAGGATCGTTTGCAAACGAGGCCGCAACGAGGTTAATAACGTCCTGTTCTTTTTCAATTACTGTTACATGGGTTACATCTTCTTTTTGAAGAATGGCGTGAAGCACCATCCCCAGACCAAGACCATTAATGAGCACGCGCCCGGTGGCTCGCTCTAAAAAATCCTGGCAGGTTCTGATCTCCATCGGGGTATTGGACATCACCACATCCCAGCCGTTGGACAAACGCCGATATCTACCGGGCGGGATAAACTCGTCTGTATTACCTGTATACTCGGCACGAAGGGCGAGGCTCATCGCCTTATCTGCGGTAATTTCGAATGTGTCCAGTTTCCAGGTTCCGGACGTGCCGTCTTTAACGGGTAAATCAGAAAAGCAGCTCTTCATCAAGGCAACCAAAATTCCAGTAATGTTGTTACGCTGAACCTATCACAAACCTGCTCTTAATACAGTTATCAGGAGTGACAGCGATCTTTGAGGAATCGTTTAAATCACGGGCATCCTGTAGCGGACGCCCGATATTTAATCAAATGTCGCAGGTGTTAAAGGAAGCGTTGCAAAGTTGCAACGTCTTCTGGAGCAACCTCCACGCAGCTCCTGACACTGTAGTGATTTTCGCCGTTGTAGTCGTAAACCCCACCGTCTTCAAAACTCAGCTGTTCAAGCTCGCCATGGCACTCTGAAATGAGTGCCGTCTGGCAAGCATTTTTCTCACAATCGCTGACGAGTAACCGAACATAGCTATTCTCATGGTCGCCGTTTCGGTTCTGGATTTTAACGATAAAGTGTTTTTCAGACATTTGTGCCTCCAGCACAGTTTGAGGTTAATTTAGCGTTGCCCCGGCTCACCGGGGCAAGAATAAATCAACCCTTAATGAAACTGTGCCCCCAGGTGTTAGGCTTAAATGCCTGCTCTTTGATATATGTTTTCATTACCTTGCAGGTTTTTTTCAGGGCTTTGGTATTGGCATCGGTTACTGAGATAAAATGGCGAGAATAACGGTTTTCCCGGTATTGCTTATCAGCGTTTGGGTCAATTGCTTCGCTTTGCAGGAGTCCTTCGTGCCTGCCAATTACTATTACGTAGTTCATTTCACCTGAAACACGATCCGTGAGTAATTGAATGGAAATATCAGTCGCTCGCGTGGCCTGGCTAGCAGAAATTTTTGCATGTAAGAAAGCTCCCTTTCGAAAGTTGGCCGGAGTCAAACCTGTAATATCCTCGGTGCTAAAATTAAGTGAAGATAGAGTTGAAAATAAATCACAGCTAATGACTTCAGTATTATTAGACATAACCCGGCTCCGCTCATATTCATGTTAAGGTAATTATATCAGGTTGATAGCATTACCTAATAACTTGGTGGCAAAAAGTTGTGGTTTTTGATTAACTAAAATTGATGTTCTCAATACTGCTCAAGAATTCTTTCTTTACACCCGGAGTAAAAGGTATACGTTCAATGTATTTATAAAGCGTCGCAAAGGTTTTGGTTTCAATGTTTCGTGAAATAACATCATCAATCGGGTCTTCGAACATATTAATAAAAACATCAATATGCTGCTCTCCGCTTTCTGAAGCTAAAGAGAGAATACAGACCACTTCAATGTAGCGGTTATCCTGCTCTGCAATGAACAACCAGTGCCCTTCGTTAAAGGCTGGTGCAGCACTGAAGCGTTTTACAACAATTTCTGAAAGAGCATATCCTGCCTGATCCAACAGATTAATAAAGTTGAGTTGAGTTGAAACCACGTCTAACGCTTTCATAAAACCTCCTTTTCATCTGTACTTATTATACTGTTACCCATCCCCCCAGCTAATAACCTCCCAGCAAACTTTCAAAAAAAATACCACCTTTAATTAGAATTGAACACATCCTTTTTAAATAACAAAAAGGATTATGAAACCCACAATGTTTGTGATGTGCCACCAAGGAAAAGTAACTTTTATGTGCTCATAAATCTTATTTCGTATTCACTTTCCTTTGTCTTTCGGTCGTAGATTATCAGGGGAAGCATAAGAAGAATATGTGAGGTTTAAGCAAATGCGGTGATCGGGCATTATAATTTGGTGAGGCTATTATAAGTGGATAAAGATAGTCGTAGGTATAGGATCAGGTTAAATTGCATTTTCCCGGTTGCCTTCCCTGGCCTACCGGTTTCAGCTCAGATACTAAGACCAGCGGTAATACTTAAAATATTCCTCATTTGCAGCTATAAACTCCCTCAAACCGTTCATTAATCCCTTCTCAAACGCTGTCACGATAAACCGGTAACCGTCCAGTGTTTCAATGTAGTAAATACCGCCTGGTGTAATTCCAACATGCAACACCTCGGCTGTCATCATAAACTGGCCTTCCGGAAAATCATGCGAAAGGTAAATGAAACCAGTAGTGGCCGATGCGGGTGTGGCATTCACTAAGACCCCGTTAAACTGCTGCCCGTGCCTCGCCGGTACAAGCTCACTTCCCCTGGTTGACTTATCAAGCAGCCTCTTAACATCTTTTTCTTCTTTTAACGAGGTATAGACCCGCACATCACTGTCATCACCTGGGCGAGAGCCGGTGCCAACATGAGCAAGACGACGGTAAGCACTGCGCATATTAACGTGGCAGGATGCCCCTGCTCTACCCTGAAGCCTTACGCCAAAGTCTTCGCAAAGTAACAAAATCTGACGTAGCTGGTTTTCATGCACGGACGCTGAGAGTGAAAGATTGAAACAGGAAAAGGTCAGTTCTAAAACCTTTTCGCGTTTGTCATTGAAATGAGCTTCCAGCCTGATGACTGGCTTTTCCGACATTGCAAAAGCTTTGTCCGTTACTCTGTACCGGCATTCATCTCCGAAACATTCTTTAACAACGCTGGCTATGACCGTGTCGTGTTCTCCATCTTCCGGAGCTGGCACAAAGATTTCAAATTGTGCCGGTGTATCCGGCTCAAGCAGAACGGGATAGAGACGCGGAGAATTAAGCAAAGCGCATTCAGAATTAATGAGCTTAACCCAGGCGCTTTTGTCGTCCGGATCCTTAAGCTGCTGTCCAAGGTTATCGCAAAAGTCAACTATCTGACGGGTATGCTCATCCGTGACTGCACAGATCAGGTTAAGACCATGCGTGGCCATACGCAGTTCCCGGGTTCGGGACTGGGAATTGATCGACCAGGGGTTAAGTGAAAGCGAAATAGGGCTTATGGAAGGGACGACCGTCTCATTCTGCAAATCTGTAAGCTGGCAGTTCGCAGTAGGCTTCGGGGAAAGGGTACTAAATATGTAACTTGCCTGTTGTTTAGTACTGGCCTGGATATAAAACATCGCGTCCATGCTTGTATCCCGGGATGAAATTGAAAATAGCTTCATTTTTAACCTTAATGGATGAGCGATTTATAGTCATGTGCAGACAAATGAACATTATGTGCGCCATCATTCCATTCAAAGAATAATCGATACTTAGAGTTTACTCGAATGGAGGAATAACGGTTTGACGTCATTCTTAAGCGTTCATAACGCAAGCTGTTGGATAATAACTCCCGCTCACTCTGGACATTATCCAGCGTTTCAAGTCGACACAGAATTGCGTTAATAATTTCAGAAGGAATACCTGCCGTTGTTTTTCCATTACGGAAGAACTTTTCAAGCCGTCTGTCTTTAAATGAATGGATCATAGTTCCTCCGTAATAATTGACCTTAAAATTAAATTAAAAGGGCTTTGAATTAATGAATACCTAAAATGCGGGCGGCAACTGCCAGCTGCTTATCACTTAACTGACGCTGGTGGGTTAAAGAAGACTTAAGGCTTTCCAGAAAATTATTACTACTGGATTGTTGGGTGATTGCATCAACCATTTTTTGATGAGACCTGCACCATGCTGTGAACGCAGAACTGTGGGCGCTTTCAGTCCTTAAACGCTCGTCTTGCAGGGATGCTGACACTTTGCGGGCAGCTTGCGCATTAATGCGGTACAGCGCATTCAGCGTGTAAGCAGTACGGGTCGTTTCGAGGCTGTAACCCGTGGCTTTACAAGCCATACAGCGACTTCTATAAAAATGCTTACGCTCTCCCCGCCCATTGCATTTATCGCAAACAATACGAAAAGTATATTCCGCAGTACCTTTTACAGAATCAACACAGCGGATTTTTGCGCTGGAGATTTCAATTCCACTGCGATCATAATATTTGGTCATAATGTGATTCCTCCGGTTAGTTCTGGAGTAATCATGACAGAATGAATCTACTGGCTAATAACCTGAGAGTAAATATTTTAAAAAAACATTGAGAGAGGGTCTGCAAATTTATACACGAAGGATTCAAATATAATTTGTTTAAAAAATTAAGAGCATTCTGAAGTAAAATTGCATCAAAAAGCATTCATGGATAAATCATGTACTGGTGCCAGCGATTTAAACGAGGACATTGTTCCGGTGTAATTACACAGTTTAGCATCATAGATTATAACCAAAAGGAAGGAGTCCTTCCCGTCTCGGGAATATTACTTTCCCGTTTGCAGTTTAAGAGACACTTAATGAGAAAGTAATAATTAAGTCATGCTCAACTCTACATTTTACATTGAGGATGGCGTAACAGGGTACGGCATACTACCGTACCCTTGTGTAGGGTTTATGTTTGAGGGAATTCTATAGCAAATGTGGCCGTGCCAGATTGACCACTTACAGCGGGAGTAACGGGATATGTGCGCTCTTCACCATTACCAAGATCCAGTGACAGCGATTTAGTTTCACCAGGCTGGACCGTAACTCCGGCAACCGTAACGCCGAACTGGGCGTTTTTCTGAACAGTCAGGGTTCCGTTTAACTGTCCGGTAATGATAGAACCGTCCTGACGACGCAACACACTGGTTCGGATGATGGCCAGCGGCGTGTTGTCCGTTGCTTTCAGTGCTACGGCTGTGGCCAGCGTCTTGAGATTATCCAGCATAATCAGGTTAGCTGGCTGGTAGGTAAAATTAAGCGTTTTAGTGGTCCGGTTACCTGATTCGTCAATAGCCAGAGCCTCCAGATGATACATCTGTCCCGATTCGTCAGTATTGGGGAAGATTCTGGGGTATTCAGGAATAAAGACATCCTTGGATAGCGGCGTGAATGCAAGGGTGACCTTTTCAGAGTTAGGTCCACCAGCGAGCTGAAGCGATATCAGGGAAGCATCCCCAGAGGCATCAGTAACGCTTATGCGTAGGTTCTCAAGCCCTTTAACCAGTTTTCCTTCTGCGTCTGCGCCATTAAAGCTGAACGCAATAACCGGAAGCGTTGAGTCAATTTTCAGCGGTGCATTAAGCGTTTTGGTTCCTGTGTTTCCAACAAGATCCGTGGCAGACACGCTAACAACCGTATAATCCCCGTCCGGTAGACCAGCGTATGAGAAAGTGGCGTTTTTGGTTTTATAATCGCTTTCACTGACAGTCACAGGCTTCAGGGTGAAAGTTTCCCCCCGGGCATTTTTAAGGGTGGCTTCGAAAACTTTGGTATCCCAGTAGCTGATGTTCCAGGCGTTGACGCGATCATTATCGGTGGCCGTCATAGTGATTGTCTTGGAGGCCTTGTTTACCTGAGCGACATTAACCACCGGTGGGTTGTTATCCCAGATAACCGTAAAATTACCAGCAAGCGCATCGAATATGCTGTCACCATCTTTTCCCGAGTAAAGATGCAGATACTCAAATCCTTTGTCACTGGTGTAGTTGAAGTTAACCGTCATCTCGCATGAACTTTGTCCGACAGGAATAGTGCAGAACCAGGCTGCATTTTTTACCGTTCTGAACTTTTGCACGTATGGTCGGGGTTCTGCGGTTACCTTTATGCGGCTAATGGTGGCGGTTTTAACGCTGATTGAGGCCTGAGTTAACCACTCACTGGTATCACTCCGGTACATCTCTTTAGCCACTATCTTCGGGGCTATTTCCATCGCCGGGGCTGGAGTGAAGTTGAGGGAGTTATGATGAATTCGTCTTACTCCTCCCGCCAGAGTCTGAAATTCATGATAAGTATCCCCCACATTTGGATATATGTATTTGAAAGTATAGATATTATAAGTGCTATCGGACGTCTGGAAATTCGAGTCCGCCCAGCCATATTTGGAACCGTTAACAGCAGTAAAGTCACTTTTCTTCCTTAATACCCGTACGGAAATAGGGTTCTGGAAGACGGTCATGCCAGACTGATAGGAGACCCATGATCCGGTAGTGGCGTCCTGCACCTGGATGATATCGTCAGGCTTAACCCGATCAATTACGCTTCGGCGGCTTAGTTCGCTCCTGTTTCCCGCTTTGTCATAAAGGTAGATCCCCACTTTATATTCAGAGCGGTTTTCCGGTGCCAGGGCATTGCTGCTTGCGTCGGCGACTTGAACGGTTACGCTACCTTCCACTGTATTAATTTCCGCTGGCTTTTTACGCTCCACTCCAGCGGCATCGGTTATGAAATATTCAGCATTAGCAAGCCCGGAACCTTTATCACTCAGTCCATTAAAGACCAGTGCCTGGACGCTGGCGTACTGCATACCGGCTGGTACTGAAGTGAAGATCGCTTCGCTGCCAAAGTTCCACCCATTTCTCGTATAACTTATGGTACCCGTTGCCGGAGGCGTTCGGTCAATTGCAAGCGGGTAATCCTGCCGGGAGACCTCCTTCCCTTGCAAGTCGGTAATCACCTCTCTGAGGGTGAAGCTATCTTCTCCCATCGCTGGTACGGTCAGAGTCTTGCCGTAATAATCAAAGCCTGTCGAAGATGTGGTACGGTCATCAACGGTAACCAGGCTGCTTTTCGTGCTCCAGATGAGGCTCCCGTCACTTTTCAGCAGACTGAGCGTAATATAACGGTCCAGACCGGAAATAACGGCAACGTCAAAGCTCGTTACCGGATTAATCCATACGGATGCAGGCGATACGGTCTTTTTAACGTTCAGGGTATCTTTAAAGCTGAATTCTGCGATTTCAGCGGAAGCTCCTGCGCTGAAACCTGCAAATGCAATAAGCAGGGCTAGTTTGATTTTCATGGGTTGTCTCCTGATCAGGTTCCCCATGATACTTTTTCAGTGTTCGTGATCTTTTCGGGAAAATAGCTATTTTTGATGTTTTTCTTTTCTGCCCGGCGGGACTTTTTTTGTTTACGTGAATGCAACAAAACCAGAAAAGTTACTTTTTGATAGGGTAAAATTAGGTTTCCCTAATTTCCAGAAGCAAGCGAAAGCAGAACTAGCTTAATAGCCATTAAGAACGCCATACCTATTGATAAATAACGCTCCTTACATTTAATGATTTGAGCATTTAAAAATGAATTAGCGAAAGAATTTTGGTTTGCTTTTTATTGCATGAGTAAAACAGTATTAATAATCCGGAGCCATTAGAACGTACTCTAAAGACTCCGGTATACAGATATCTTGCCAGTAAAAATGGCCTTACTCCTCATCATCCCCCAGCGCTTTTTTGATGGCGCGGCGGCGGGCTGCATCACCTACACGATATCCGACTGAATATACGTCATTCAACCGGCGCAGAATAAGATTTATTTCCTCATCCTGAATGTAGGCAGGTAAACACAGAACCACGTCGCCATCTTCATCATAGACTCGAACAACTTCCTTCTGCCCATCTCGCTCGCGAATAATCTGGACATGCTGAACCCTGGTGTATTCTGGGTTTACGCTCATTTTAAGTATCTCTCTGTAATTGTTGTTACCAGTTAGCTATAAGCCGGATAATTCTGGTATTCAGTGTTCTGCACAGCAATCGCCTGCTCGTGGATCATTGACACTGCCAGGCGGGCTTTAACTCGCTTGCTGGTGAGAAAACGCTTCACTTCTTTAAGTTCGCTGCCAGCCGACAGCATATTGAAGACATGCTGTTTGAGACTGTTGTTATTTTTGGCCACTTGTTTCTCCATCATCTTTGTACATGGTTATTTCAGGCTGGCCTGCCAGATCACACACGTTATCCATATGCTTTTGGACCCAGTCTGTTAGACCCAGACCTTCGGCCTTTGCCTGATTGACGTAACGCAGTTTACGTTCAGGGGTAACCCGCATCTGTAGTTGTGCCGTCGCTGGAACCGCCTCTTTCAGGGCGTTAAGGCCCCTCTGATCACGGGCCTGAATTGATGGTTTACCGCTAGGCATCTGATGTATCGCTCTCCCGGCGAGCGGTGGACAGCTCTATTTCTTTTGCGATAGCTTTATCTATGGCATCCAGCTGCATGGCAAACTTGATTTCAAGCGAACAGCGTAATGCCTTCAGGGCGCGTTCTTTGGTGCTGTATTGTGGTATGCCGTTCTGGCTACCATTCATGCCTCGCATGCGGCGGGAGGTTGCATCGACAACCTCTCCCTCTTCCCGTGTGCCGTGAACCGTAGTTCCGCTCCATGTCGGATAAACAGTGCCAGTGGCGGTGTTGAAGCTCCAGCCGTTTTGGTATTCCCCCGAGACCTCTGGTACGGGCATATCGCGTTCAACGCCATAGTCAGACCAGCGTAAAGCGCGGTTTATTCTGGCCTGTGCCACCAGCTCATCATACGCGGCTTGTTCTTTTTTATTCATCGCCATTTAGGGCAATCTCCTTAGAGGGGAATTAGGTGTTATATCGGTACGTAAGTGCTTTTCAGGCCTAATCTCTGACAAGGCCTGATGTGCCAGACTGCCGTTGCATTCACCGTTTTATGGCGGTTGACAGAGCCTCATTAAGAGCCGCAATTAGCTCAGGCGAAGTCGGCTCCAGATTTTTGGAAGCGTTCAGCAGCTCCTGAAGTGAAGAGATTTCCTTTGGCTCCACCTGGTTTGTTTCAGGTGCCGTTTTTTGCACTTCATCCAGTGTACGCTGTGCACCGTTATCCAGCACCAGCACCCCCCCGGCACGAATTTCTGAAATGGTGCGCAACGTATACATCAATTTATCCCAGACACGGCTACCAACCTCGAACCCGGAATCAGCTACTTTTTCTTCATTATGCTTTTGAAAAATTTCTTCTAACCAAGTGGTGAAGCGCTTTCCAAAAGTATTGGCGGCTAAAGAAGTGCAGGAATAAACCTGTTCGACCTGTTTTGTTCCATTTTTATCAGTGAATGTAATGAGACCGATTCGGCCACTGTTAACAGTGTAAAAGCGAGGTTGAAAGCCAGCTTTGAGAAGGTTTTCAATAGCTGAAAAAAAATCTTTTTTGAGCATCGGTTTCAAAATGGTTTTCCTTTTATGCCCGGTGCCGCCGGGGCGGTGGCGTTAAATATACGCCATGTAAGTAAATTAATTTATACCCATTTGATTGTCAATACAAACAAAAAAACAAACCATGTTTATTATTTTATCAACGATGCTATTTTAAAGTCCGTCTAAAATAAAAAACCAAAAAGTTAAATTTGAAGCCGTCCTTCCTAAATTCATTTCTTGCGCATATTAGCACCCTGCTTTAAGTAAATAATTTTTGAAAAAGTTGTCTGGAGGTTATTAGCTCGTGCATCTGGATTGGTAATATAAAGCCAACACAGAAAAGGAAAACAAAATGTATAAATTAGTATCTCCTCGTGAACTGACTGAGATTATTACCGGTTTACTGCTTAAACCTGAACTCCTTGGTGAGCTGGACTCACCAGAAAAGCATCGGATGTTTATGGCAGATTTAGGCCGCGTGGTGGCCGAACATTGTGGAGGTCTGGTAAACAGCGTCGTCTTGCCAGGAACAGAAGTTACAGTGTCGGATGGGTTACCGCTTAATGGCCAGCCGGTACGTTATCTCGGAATCAAAGAGAACATCCCTCACCTCCTTGTAGAGCCTGATGCTTCCTTACCTTCGCTCGCTAAAAACGTCTGGATGTATGCAGATCCTGAAGGCTGGAAAGAACATTTTGGAGCTGAGGAAGACTGCCTTACTCCTGAAATGATGCAGCTGTTCCGTAAAGGTATCCAGGCTCTTCAGAAAGAGCATGACACCCCTGAAATTAGCCTCACACTTCAGGACTGGCGCCTGGAGGAGGAAACACTGCCAGAAGAGGACAGTCAGGCCTATCAGGTCAGCGTTACCGGCCAACATAACATCCACTGTGAAGTTGTTAACAAGGAAGGTAACCCCTGTTTTGGTGTCATGTTCGAAATCGATCAGGGTGTGCCTGCCTTACACATCAACACCGGCGGGGATATGTTGCTCCACATTCATTGCGCCCATAACGGACTCGTTCTGACCCCTGATGCAAGCGGTCAGCGATTTGATAAGGCTCCCGTTGACCGCTTCTCTTATAACAGCCCATCCCTGCTGTTGTCTGCCGACTAACCAAGGCCAAATCTGAATTGTCCCGTTTAAGTAACCAACCCGCTGCCGCCAGGCGGGTAAATCCTCTTAATGGAGTTTTAATGCAAATCTCAACTGAAGTTCTGAACGTCTTATCTCGCTGCCGTGCTGAAGGGAACTTTCTTTTCCTGGCCGACCAGCTCGACCGCAGCATTTATGTTAAGACAAACAAAGTGCTCGAAGCCGCCGGTGGCAAATGGAACCGAAAAGAGCAGGCACATATTTTTACGGCGGATGCAGCTGAGCGTATCGAGCAAATCATTCTGACAGGTTCGGTTGACATCCCACGAGATCTGTTCAATTTCTTCCCTACACCTGAGAATTTAGTCACAGATATGGTTCTACGCGCTGAACCAGCTGCCGGGGAGCGTGTACTGGAGCCAGAGTTTGGTGATGGCCGCATTCTGAAAGCCTTAAAACTGGCGGCTCCGGATGCATTGATTACCGGGATCGAATTGAACGATGAGCGATTCCTTGCAGTGAAGAACGATAGTGTCCTTAGCACAGGAGTCGAGCTGGTGCATACCGACTTTCTTGGGTACCAGCCCGATGAAACTTTTGATGTTATCGTTATGAATCCACCATTCCTTAAACGCTCTGACGTTAAACAAGTCATGCATGCCATCGCAATGCTCGCTAAGCGAGGTCGCTTACAGGCCATTCTGTCAGCTGGGGTATTGTTCCGGGAAGACACACTGACAAAAGCGCTCAGGGAGCGAGTCAAACAACTTGGCGGACAAATTTCGCCTCTTCCGGATGATACATTTAGGGAGTCCGGAACAAAGGTCAAAACAGCCCGCCTTGAAATTGATCTTCGCCGCTAACTGACAAGCAACCGGAAAGAAATCTTAATACGAGTAGCCGGTTAAAGTTACCTGACCGGCTTAACTGACTAAATCAATAAAGAGTGAACAGAAATGACGCATACTGCCGTTTCTCAGGCTAATAGTGCTTTGCAGCTACCCACGGTGGAGCATGTCTACGCTCTTCTGAAAGCAAATTGTAAACCTGACCGCTTTGACGGGCGTGACGGACCCGTGTGGGGCCAGGAATACTCGTGGAATCTGGCAAAAGATCGCTTACAGGATCTGGAGAAATACGGTAAGGCATATGTCTCCCGTCATGAAGACCGTATGGGGGAAGGATTTAGTTTTGGTCCTGACCTGTTAATTATTCGCTAACGCTCCTAATGCCTGATGATATGGTAAGCACAACTGGAAAAATATGTTTTCAAAGCCTATGACCACTTTCACACCAGAACGTATTGAACAAATTTTGGAATTTGCCGAGGGTAGTAACCCAAGCGAAGCAATGAGTCTCAGAGCTGACGAAGTTGCTGTACTGGCACGTATTGGAAAGGCAGTTATGTCGATTGCGCCTGTTTATCAGTGCGAGTTTTGCCACCATGACGCAACCGGGCAACTTCAGTGGCACTGGGAAGATGTGAACAAAGCTTTTTATGATAAATACGATCCAGACAGACGCGGAAGACGTCGAATCCTCTATACCGCCCCGCCGATGCCTTTAGTTTCGGCTGACCTGCTTAACATGGCTTCATCTGCTATTGAAGACTTGCTCACTAACAAAGACAGAAGTGGTGCGGGAATGTGGAATGACATTCCAGAACAGCTACGACGCGCAGCAGAACTGGTAATGGATAATAGCCGGGCCGCTGAAACAGAAGCGATGCTGATGCGTCTTTATGTAGAATGTGACACAGGTGAGCGCAGGGGCAACGGCACTCAATCTGGCGTAGCAATGCCTTCTTGGCAAACCGTTGAAGAGGCACGTGTGTTGCTAGGGGTGAAATGATGCAGTTCTCGCCAGGGCAGTTTGTAATTCACAACAAGAAGCGCCTTGCGGAACGAAGGTAGACGTACTGACTGAGGTTCACTCCCCTCTCGACTGGTGGCGTAATGCCGCCAGGTTTTGATTCATATATGCCGTCCGTTAACGCATTTATATCTGACATACCTAATTTATCCTGATTCTTTTTTACACAAAGTAAAAGCATCACTTAATGCGATATGTGGATGCCGATAGTTTCAGGCTAATGTTATAAGTTTTGCAATCGTTGCCAGTTTGGACACCACAGAAATGTCAGATGTAATTCCAAAAAGAAAGATTTCCGTCCTGAACGCACAATAAGGTTTGTCGAAAGGCAAATTATAGATTTGTAATTTCGAGCACCATATGGAGAAGTTTTTTATACTTTTACGAACATAGTGACCTTTAGGAAAAGCTTAAAATAACACCAAACCTAAAGGGGAATAAGAATGAAACATCTCGCTTTTATTACTGCTGTAGCCGGACTCGGTATGTCTGTTCAGGCCCCAGCTCAGATATATGAATCGGCCTTTAAAGACACGAACGGTATTGAGATCCACGCCCCGTCTTCTCGTCTTATGCTTAATCCGGCATCACCGGTAACTTTGACACTTATTTCAGGTCTTGATCGTTTCGTTAATGTCAAAGTCACGAAAGACACTGGAACTGTCATTCTTAATACTACGACTACACGGACGGGTGTATCAGACCGACTAACAGCTGCTGACGGTAGTGAGTTCTACGGCAAAAAAGTAACTTTGCCTGCTTTGGGTGAAGGCAAATTTGTCGTTCAGATAAACGTGTTAGATCTCAATCAGAAGCCTGTAGCGACCTATAACTATAACTGGCTAATTGATGTCACCCCTCCAGCGGCAAATGCTCTTACCGCTAATACTGGTTCTGGCTCTACCGCTGGTGACGTGTGGAAGCTTGGATTAGAGGCAACGGGGCAGTATGACTTCACCTCTTCGGGCGTAAGTGATGCAAATGGTATTGATAAGGGCCTAATATATATTTACAGGCAGGACGGTAGCCTCTACAGCACTACACAGATGCAGTATGACGTATCCGGCCAAAAGATGTACCACACTTACTCTAAGAATTCAGTTAAGGGAACCGGAATACCAGACAGCAACCTGGATGAAGACTTTACTGCAAAAGTTGTTATCTTCGATAACGCAGGTAATAGCCGAACGCTGCCAACTCAAAAATTTCGCTACGACAACACGCTGGGTGAGATGACACTGTGGGCCGTTCATGATCCAAATACGTCTTCCAGCGTCGTACCCGGGGTTTCTAATTATCCGGCTTACAAAGCCGGTATGGTCGTTAACGAAAACCCTATTCGATTAGTCTACCGGATCCCAAAATCTAACTACCGTGCTTATTCAGAAGGTGGGCTTCAGTTCATCAATCAATATTCCGCCCCCAAAGAGATAGCTGTAGACAGCACTTATGCTTATGTTGAAATGACTCTTCCCTATGGCTCAATTAATGGGGATATGGCTCGTATGGCGAACTTTGGCCAGTGGGGAGGGTATTATCCGTCATACAGCCTCGTTCTAAACCCATCTGCAAACCAAACGCCTGCATTTGCGGGTACCTGGGTAGATTTCCTCGATGATAAGGGGAACTGGGTTAAGTGGAAGGATTTTGAGAGTGTGGCTTCATCACGACTGCCAATTAAAATTTCCCGACTTCGTTTTAACGTTGAAGCCCGGCCCTTTGCACAAGAGATCGGCGGTAAGGCGACCTGCACCATTCCGGCAGGAAAAACCTCGTGTGAAGCGCCTGAGACGTTTGATATGGCCTTGGGTACCCAGGGCTACAATAGGATCCTTTACTTCGTTCGCAGCATCAGCAATCCCATTTTGCGGTCTGAGCAATGGATTATGACACGCTGGAACAATAAACAACTGCCGGTAATAAACTCGATATCATATGACGAGACTAACAAGCAGCTGGATGTACTGGCGTCACTTGAAGGCGATGGTAACTGGTTCGACTCGGTCTCATTGAGGGAATTTTATCTTTCCGATAAGAACACCGGTACCCGGATGTCACCCACAGGCGTAATCAAATCTCGTATCTCAGGTAACTACACGATTGCTTATGATTTATCCCGTCAGTCTGAAGGAAAATACAACGTTGAGGTCAACATCAGGGACTTCTTCCAGAACCAGACCAATAAAACTTTCGGAGAAATTGCTCTGGATAACACTCCTCCGACAGTGGCCATAACATTCGACGGAAAGCCGGTAAAAGACGATACGGTAGTGTACGGCCTGGAGAACCTCAGGATCGCTCTGGCAGATAATCTGACAACCCCGAGGATAACCCGTCTTCAGCTCGTAGGTGGCCCCACAGCTGATAACGTTGAGCTTACGTGGTCACCGGCAGGCAAAGATACATACATGCCTGAGTATCCGAGGCTGTTCCCAAATTTCGAACCATCTGAAAATTATTCAATTAGCGTAACAGTTGCCGATAGTCAGTCGAATACCAAAACCTATACTCAGAAGTTCAGTTATCTACCGAATAACCTTGTGCAGTTACATAATCTACGCACATTATCGGTCAGTTCGCCTCTCAAAACGACAGATGGCGTACCCCTTGCGTACCTGTCCACTAACGTTCTGCGTAAGACAAATGGAGAAATTGCTAAAGGGGTCCAGAACGCAACGCTGACTGTGCGGAAGGATGCAGCCTTCGGTATTAAATTTAACGGGGCACAGGCGGCTCCAGGTGAGTCAGTTGAGGTGCAAATAGATATGGGCCAGGGGGATAATCTTCTGTTACCCGTTTATCCTTCCGAAAATGGGAAAGTTGGCACCTCAGAATTCATGATTCAGATCGACGAGTTGAAGTAACTACCCGGAGCCGACAGTAAAACTGACGGCTTCAATTTTACTGCCCTCCTTGACTCCGATCAGCCAGTACGTCTTCAGAGATTCGCAAGGAAGAACCGAAAGAAAAGTTACTTTAATCGTACGTTTCCAGCGATGCTTTTAAAAGACAATGCACACTCGTTGATTACGACAATGGGAGTGAGTGTCGAAACCCTTGAGTAAGGATACCCGGTAAATATACAGCCCCGGGGATCCTCTTCCTTCAACCGGGGATGACAACGGTAGTGAGTCCGGCAACTCACTCCCGTTGTCACTTCTCTGACATATCGTCATACGAGCTTACTCAAGTGCATCCACAAAGATGGGATCGTTTTGAATCTAAACTGGTACTGGTTAGCCAGTCACTTGCATCTATTCCCCCGTCGATACTTAAGTGACAATTGTAGTGATCTGCAATACTGGTGTCTCAGAAACACTGACGACGGTAGAGACTCAATACCCTAACCCCTGACAACAGGAGTGAGCTTAGAGGTGTTACGCTGCTGTCACTTAATGCTTGGGAATTGCCTGACTCACAACCATTGTCATCCGGAGCTACTGATTAACGTTGAACCGCTGGACTTTAATGACAGTGGTAGTGATGGATAGGCTCATTTCCATTGTCGTCATTTTATCGGACAAGCCTCTTCGTCCTACAGGTTTAAGCTGACAATGGTAGTGATTGGATGATCTCACTACTGTTGTCACTCAGTTCTTTGAGCGGACCCTTCCCTCGGTTGGTCGGCATTAACAACGGTAGTGACTCGATTGGCTCACTGCCATTGTCATCGTGTAAATGACGTACCTTATCAGCTCAGCTGAAAGCAATGACAACGGAAGTGACTCTAATTGCTCACTGCCATTGTCGTCGTGTCTATTGAGAGCCTTATCAGTGCACCTGAAAAGCAATGACAACGGTAGTGATTCTAATGGCTCACTACCGTTGTCACCGTGTGTATTGAGAGGATGGTCCACTTAACTGGACGTCTATGACAATGGTAGTGACTTTAATAGCTCACTACCATTGTCGGCGTGTGAATTGAGAGGATGATCAGCTCAGCTGTACGGCCATGACAATAGTAATGACTTAATGAGCTCACTACCGTTGTCACCCTGTTAATTAAGAGGCTCATCTGCTCTTCTGGAAGGCTATGACAACGGAAGTGACTTGCTGGGCTCAGTGCCATTGTCGCCGTATGAATTGAGAGGATCATCCGCTCTTCTGGATGGCAATGACAACGGTAATGACTTAATAGGCTCACTACCGTTGTCATCCTGTAAGTTAAGAGGTTGATCTGCTCAACGGGACGACTATGACAACGGTAGTGACTTGCTGGGCTCACTACCATTGTCACCCTGTGAATTGAGAGGTAGATCCGCTTAACCAGACGTCCATGACAACGGTAGTGACTTTCTGGGCTCAATACCGTTGTCACCCTGTGATTTAAGAGGTTGACCCGCTCTACTGGACGGCCATGACAACGGTAGTCACTTTCTGGGCTCACTACCGTTGTCGCCACATAGAATGAGAGGAGCATCAGCTCAGCTGAACGGCAATGACTACAGTAATGAGCTGGATGAAGCATAACCATTGACATCTGGCCCAACCGGAAGCCGTATTCGCCAATCCAATCGAGATTCACAATGGCCGTGACTCGCCGCATTAAGTTCCGGTGTCCTCCCAAAGCTGAACGCACACTCGGAGGACAATGACAATGCCAGTAAGGTACACATCATTACCATTGTCACTATAGCTACCAGAGAAGCCGGGATTTGAATGTCGATGGTAGTGAGTGGGTCAACTCACTGCCATTGTCACCCCGTTACGATATTTTCCGTTGGATGTACTGGCCAATGAAGTAAAGCGTAGAAACCGGGTGTTAACAGGTGACTCAGGAGAAAGCGTTGAATTCGCAATCTCGATCTACATAGGGTGGTAGAGAACAATGACAACGGTAATGACTTTTGACTCATTACCGTTGACGTGAAAGAGCGGGCTGGGACTAACGAAAATCGAAGAAGTAATTTAGCACCCGGAGCCTGAACCGCCGGGTTAACTTTAGCTGGCGTTGCTGTTCTTTTTCTGGCTTCGAAGACTACGAATATAGCGCAGTTCTTCAGCGGTTAAATCATGGACGGTAAGAACATCATCGCCGTCTATCGGGTCAGCTGGTGGGCATAACTCACCTTCTAAAACAGAAGACCCTGAGTTCTCTTCTTCATCTTCAACCACTTCTAAAGGAGGCTGAGTATTGTTCAAATTCAGATCGGGATCCCGCTTATGAATCTGGAAGTATACTTTTCCGTCTTTCTTAATTTCGGTGTACTGGAGGTATCCTATCGATGCCAACTCTTCAAGAGCCTTTCTCACGGTAGCATTCTGACTATTTGCTCGTGTTTTGAGGTTCAGACGATTTTTCAGCCGAGTAAGGGATATCGGTATAGGATTTGGCGGTAATGACTCTATGAACGTATAGAGAGCCTGGGCGCTTTCCTTCTTGGCCAACTCCTTAATTGCCTTCAGCTGCATCAAAACCTTATGATCGTATTGATAGAGCTCGAAAATCTTAGGATCAACCTGAAGGACAACCTGATCTGATTCCGGGTCTAACAGGGCAGACTGTACCAGATGCGTTGTATAGACTTTGGACGAGTTATTACTGGTGAACGACAAGGTAACGGATGCTAACCTGCGTAAGGAGGCGTCTATACGTTTTCTGGACGCTGTAGATGAGCGATAATTTTCAGGCGTACATAGCTTGAGGAATTCAGTGAATTTTAAGCTTATCGTGTCATTGTTAATCGGATGATTGGCATAGGTTCGAATGATGCCCATCCACGTCTTAAAATCTACTGACATATCAAGACGCTCACCGACAATTGAAATATTGGTGAACCCCTCGCTCTCCATTAAAGAGAGCGTCTGTAACTCTTTCGTTGCGTCAAAGCCAACCGTTTTATATTCCCGATTTTGACGCCCCACACTCTTTGGTGATGGGACGAACAGCCCGAGCCGCATCAAAGCAATAGACTGCACCGTACGGTTGCTGTTAGGACGCAAAATGATGTCTTTACCTGATTCTTTCTCTCTAACAGAGAAAGCCCTGGTGACCAGGTCCTGCTGCTCAGTATCTTTCTCTTTAGTCATAATAAGTTATCACTGAATGTGTAAACAGATTGGTGAATAGTAAGCCCCAGCGAACTCTATGTCACTGGATGGATCATTGTGATGATCCATATCTGTGCATAAGTTCTACCTAAAAAAACGACTCCACTCATTAAAACTTGGCAAAAACTCTTTGCATACAATGACCTGCAACTCTTATCAACAACGGATCAGATCAAGTTAAAAAGATCTAATGAAAAGTCACTACTATTGTCGCTCTGATCACTACTGATGTCAAAAAACTCATTACCAACGTTATAATAATCACTACCAATGTCAAAATAATCACTACTGTTGTCACTGATCACGTCTCAGGCCTTGTGCCGTCTGGCCTGGAGGCAGCGGGGATCTCTTTTGATCTATCAGGAACACTAAGGTACTAATTATTGGAACTACCTTGTGGAAAATGGGGATAAATAAATGCTTAGTTCTTATACAGGTCTCAACTTGCCTCCCTGATAAAAACTGTCGTCAAAGCTAAATCACAGCCACAGGCATTTTCGGTGGATAAATTTTTGAGAAATAGAAGCATACATGCAGACTCGTGTCGCAAGTAATTGAAAGTAATAATTTATTTAAATAATGCGAGTCACCTTACCTTACAGTGGAAGTTTAAGTCTAACCTCACTACCATTGTCACTTAAAATCATTACCAACGTCGAAATAGTCTCTACCATTGTCTTTTAAGTCACTCCCGTTGTCACTTATGTCGCTACTGTTGTCAGTGACAATGCTCCAGCCCAGTAACCATGCGGCCTACAGCGTACCGGGATCTTCTTTGTACTCTCTGGCACCTTTGGGATCATTTATTGGATCTACATGAGGGATAAAATCTTTTGACGATTTCGTAGTGCAGTTATACCAGCGACTTAGCAAGACAAAAGCTGCAATTTAGTGACGAGTTACTAGTCTGCCCAACAAGAGCAATGCAGAGAAGATATGTGGTGAAATGACCATGGTAGTGAGTCTAATCACTACCATGGTCCGCAGTAAGCGTTACTTACGCAATGAACGTCGGACTGATTTGCAACAACATGGGCTACGGCGCATCAGAAGACGGCCGTTGTGCTTCAGCAAAACAGCCCTGCTTTATTTTAATTCTTCAATGTTAATCATGAACTCAGATCTGCCTGTAAGGCCGGATACAGCAGGGAAAATAGGAAAGCTACGGCTGTCCCCGAGCCCCAAATCCAGTTGAAGCTCTTTGCTTTCACCTGGCATCGCAGAAACACCATTTACAGTCACGCCGAATGCAGCGTCCTTACGGACAGTAAGCACTGCGTCCTGAAGCCCTGTAGCGATTGAACCATCCTTTTTACGCAGCTGGCTGGCATACAGAACAGCCAGAGGAGTATTGTCAGATGTTTTGAGAGAAGCATTGACAGCTAAGGTTTTCAGATTCTCTAGCCTGACGAGATTGTTTGGAAGGTAGTTAAATTCGACTGAGCTTTCTTTAACGTTGTTCATCTCATCTTTGGCCTGAACTGTGAGAGTGTATGTTTCGCCTTCATTAAGAGACGGAAAGATCTTGGGATAATTAGGTGCATACAGGTTGTTTCCCAGATTCACCCAAGACAATTCCACCGCATCAGAAACAGGGCCACCGCGAAGAGTCATACGGCTTAAGGATGGTTTAGTTAGAGCATCGGTGAGCTGTATACGGACGTTCTCCAGCCCATATACTGTTACGTTTTTGCTGATCGGTTTTCCTTCGTAGCTAATACTTACAGATGGTGCTGTATTATCAACGACAACAGTTTGATAAGGGAGGTTACCGGTATTGTTGAATGTATCTTGGGCATTAATTACCACGTTATAACTGCCTTCTGGTACCTCTTTCATGTTGAACTCATACGTGTAGTTCCCAGACGCCATATTTCTACCTGTTTGTTTGCCGGTTACGCTTATTTCTGCGTTGTTACGGTTTTTATCTGACAACCAAACTCGATTTACATAAACATGGTCGAAATATGAACCATCTCCAGGTTGATTCACGTAAACCTGGAGAATGTTGGTGGTTTCAATGTAATCAAATCCAGTGACGGAGGGACCCAGTGTATGCCAGGCTATATTCTCCCATATAGGGGCAAAGAAGGTTGCTTCGGTGGTTGACCTTACTTCATAGCCACTATGAAGATAGCCGGTAGTGCCATTTATAATATCCTGGGGCAAAGAGACGGTACAGGTTGTTGAGCCAGCTGGAATACTGCATGTTGCTCCGCCAGTGATTTTTTGATCATATGGCCTAGCCTGTACATTGAACCGGATATTAGTAAGTTTTATAGGCATATCAGATGCCTTGAACAGGTTCCAGTTTACGCTGTTGAACCATGTTCCATCAGCCTTTTGTCGTTCTATGGGTGAACTTCCCCAAGCCGGACTCTTTACAGAGGCAGGATCCCAGTTGAGCCAGCTGGCATACTGACCAAGATCTCCTCCAGACCATTGATATGTATTCACAGGTCTATAGTAGTTTCCATCTAAGGCACCCTGTGGCAGCTTAACTTCCACGTAGACATAGGTGGCATCTTCGGAAAGGACCTGTACTCCGCCATAGTTATTGGTAATGCTCATGCCACCATTTCGATATGGCTTCCAGTTAGTTCTTGGGATACGTATAACCAACTTGTAGGGGTTTTCCAGCACTGTAAGGCCTCGTTTAAACGGGACGTATCCCGAAGAAATGCCGGGTACAACACTGGTGCTTACACGTGAGTCATGAACTGCAAATGGCGTAAATTCTCCCATTTGATCGTCATATAAAAACCGCTGGGGAGGAATGTTAAGCGTATTTCCTGCCAGGTCCGTAACGATGAAATTGAAGGTGAATTCTTCATCAAGATCACTTGAGGGCATGCCAGCCTGGGTGTTCATATCTTTAATCCACGGATAGAACGCACGTTTATTGGCTGTGTCATAACTCAGGTTATTGTCGGAGACCACAGAACCATTACTTCGTTTAATGACAAGACGGATCTTGGCAATTCCACTAGCATCCTCAATACCGTCTGCAAATATAGAAAACTGGCCACTACCGCCTCGGCCCAACTCCCAAAGTGGCCCAGAAAGTACCATGTCGTAACCTGCGTTTTGACTCGGATAAATACTCTTATAGCGTGGAGGAGTTGTATCAACGATGAAATGATAAGTAGATGTGCTCACTACAGTCTGGCGAATATCCAGAGTTTCATTGACTACAGTAAAGGTCCCTTCTCCGAGCGCCGGTAGAACCATATCCTTTCCATAGTATTCTGTTCCATCGGCAGCAACGATACGATCTGCAACGCTCGTTTTGGTCGAGACGGAGGAATACATAACCTTTTTATCGCTGTCTCGTGTGACCGTCACTCGCTCGTACCGATCAAGACCCGATATCAAGTTCAGAGTCAAAACACCAGCGGGATTAAGATATGTTTGTGTTGCAGGCTTAATATTCCGAACAGCCTTATTGGTATCTGTAAATGAGTAGCTAAATACCTGAGCATGTGCCGAAGATACAGTAGCAAGGGCAGTTGCAACCATGCAGCCAATTAGAGTTTTACGCATATGATGCTCCGGGAATAGGTTATAGCCTTATTCTACGGATTCAGCCTACAAGGTCCGGTCGGATAAAGTGATAATTTGCCTGTTAAAAGAGACATCAAGTGAGAAAGCAACCAACGTACAGAATGCAAAATGGCGGCAGTGCATCTGGATGACGCAAAAGTAACTTTTTGTACCCACTTTTTTGGATTTTAGCCTTCAAAATGAGTATTCAACCAATCATAAAAGTAACTTTTGATAGACGCTGCTCCTTTATGTTTGCCAATTGTGCTGATATGTTTTTAAATTCAAGGAAGCGAGATTTTAAAAGCATCTGTTGAGTCAAATTTATGTAAAATAACAGGGTAACCATCACTTCTAGGTTGAGGAAACCCAATGTTATACATGCTCTTATGCTGTTTTCTGATGCTCAACAGTACATTCGTTATGTTCAGAGCAATGTCTGCAATAAGTAAAGGATCCGCTAAAGAAAACCGGTCTGAAATATCGCTGATAGTCCTAGCAACACTTGGAATTGCATCACCATTCATTGTCGCAATGATTACTATTAATGAAAGTATGACATCTAAAACAGTAACAGATTTTTCTTTGGGTGCTCAGTGGTCCGGAATGGTTTCAGCGGTAGCGCTAATGGGGTTATATGCTCGACGCGTTTGGAAAGAGAAGAAGTCCTTATTTACTGGCGCTTTCCTGGCCTCTTCCTTAATGGCCTTTATTTTTACTGACAGCCTTGTTTTCGTATCCCAGAAGGACACCGGCGTTCTGGCTACTTTCGTACTCGATAAAAACGCTGGAGATATTGATTGTAGTCGCCCGGCTATGATTGTCCATTACAGTAAAGGTGTTCCAACGGACTGGCGTTGCCCAACCAGTATCATGTTGATGGCGTATTCTTCATATCCTTTTTTACCTTGGCCTGAGTATAGCCATGGTACCAGCCAGTCTCTTACGGTTGTTATTGATACATTTATGGAAAACGCTGTTAATCTCAGTCAAAAATAATAAATAAACCTCTCTAGTGAGAGGTTTTATAAACCTGAGCCACCAATCTAATTAACTCTATATTTTTGTTTTAGCTTTTTTAAAGGTAGACTTACCGAATAAAACAGCAATTATAGAGCAAAGGCCTGGCGTTAGGACAAAAGCTAATAATGCACTGCCAAAACTTGTCATTTCAGGCACCACGAACCAGCTGATAGGCCACGTCAGGGCAGGTAAATTTAGCGGATCATAAAGCGCATGTAGAGCGCTTAACACACAGTAAAGTGCTAAAAAGCAAACTAGATAAACAACGATCCACATTTTAATTTGCTCAGCAATTTCAAATTTAGGACTGCCCATGCTTTACCTCAGTGGCTGAATATTGATGGTTAATATCTTTAATCACCCGTAAGCACTTAGTGCATACCTTAGTTCGATTTGTCTGCTTGTCCAGAGTGTATTTAACTTCAAGTTGACCTCCAGCATTAAGCAAAGTGAGCATCTCATCTTCTAACACGCTTCGGTAAATGGTCTTGTCCGAGAGTGTGCCCGGTAACGAGTACTCAACATAATTGTTTGAAACTCTTACCGATTTAGGGATTTTACCACTGAGCTGGATTTCATTCGTTGAAGGCATTACAGTTACTTTAATCACAGTTGCCGGTGACCAGAAATCCTGATAACGCACTTTATGAATTTTATCAGCTCTAAGGCCTAACCACACATTTCCGGCGATAAGAACAATAAGCAATCCATAAACTGATCGTCGAATGTTACGCCTTTTAATCACAATGTCCCCCATCCCTCAAATATCATTCTAAATAACTGCACCAGGATATCATGAGCGTAATTAAAAGAATTCTTCATAACCGGGGTTTTCAGTTGAGTTTGCGGACTCTTTACTTTGCGGTTTCTCGCCCTCTATTTGAGTATCCCTGACAGGTTTGGATTTACCCATGCTCCTCTGAAAGGTATCCATAACAAACTCAATATCTTCTTCTGGCAGGCTGGTGGGTTGGTTGCTCATAGGACTTCCTCTTGTTGAATACGTTCGGCGTACAGGATGCGAACCGAAACGGTCGTGTTTTCAAACTCGTTCTCAAAAACGTCCATCCATTCCGTCCGGAATTCTTCCCCCAGAAGGTTATCGAGCCCCTGAAGAGATAATGGAAGAACGGCTGCTAGAGATCCCCCGGCTGCGAGATGAGATGCAGCTGCCTGGAGATGCAGCCTGGCCCGGTTATCGGCAAAAGGTGGGTTCATCACGACATAATCAAACTTCTTCTGTTGATTAGACTTAGACCATGTGAGGAAGTCAGCTTCTGTCGTATCGTATCCCTTAGCCCGGGAGATAAGGCAATTCAAAGTATCAAGCTCGATGCCAGTAACGATCACACCGGCAGGGAATGATTTAAGCAAATCCGCATGGCCAATATTAGGCTCCAGGAGGGTATCCCCTTCCCCTGCACCGAGCAGGGAATATACATATTCGCTGATTCGGCAAGATGAAGGGTAAAACTGATGCGATACAATATCAGGCATCTCCCCTATCTGGCCGATGTAACGAATAACCTCACACGGATCATAGGAAAATGTCACATCGTATTTTGTTACTGTTGCCCCTAAGAACCGAAGGGTGTCAGCGGCAACACTCGAAGATTTGCGTTCGGCGAGAGACCCTAAAGATGTCCAGCAACTCCATTTATTGTCCCCGTCATTTTTAAACATTAGTTCAGAAAGCTGCATCCGGGTATCAAAGTCGATGCACTGCTTAAGTACAGGGAATGCCTCCAAAGATTTCTTGCTATGAGCCATGCGGTCGGCAGGTAATGCCAGCGGTACGATAGCTGATAAAATATTGTTAAGCCGCTCGGCGATATCAGGGTGGACGTCAATATGCATTGATCCATTTTTGTAAACCCTGAAACGAATACTGTTGCCATCGATGCAGATCCATTTTCTGAACCCCTCATGTTCGACCAACGCCTCAACCAATGATTTGGTGTTATGGATCGCCTTCACCTGTTCGCCACGGAAGAATGCGCATATAACGCGGAGCTCGCTCAGTGGTGAAATGCCAGACTCTTTAAAATCCACCCTTAATTTCTGCCAGGGGTATTTAGACGGCTCGCAAACTCCGGTAGTGATCATGCGGGTGGAGAACCCAAAAGCTTTGTTTGTCTTATGACTGCGGCTCAGAGACTGGAAGACGTCGTAAACCCTTTCTTTAATAAATTGATTGCGGTCATTAAGCAAAGCAACGACTGTGCCTACTACAGCGTCAGCTGTGAAATCAGGGATCACCTGAGGCGGCATAATATAGCGGTCGGCCGTAAACTGCTTATCCCATTCGTTACGTTTGGCATCCGACATGATAGGCAAAACATCAGTGAGTGCCATAACGCGTTTCCAGTATTCAGATCTCAGAGCGTTTTCCGCGAACAAGGCATCCGCTTCAGAGATACTGTGGTTGTAGCCTGAGAGATAAGAATAAAGTTTCTGGTGATTGTGGGTTTTGAACTGGACAGCCATGTGTTTCAACAAGCAGAGTTCATCATTATAGGACTCAACAAGATCCGCGATAATGCCGAGCTCTTTGCGCATATCTGGAAGAAATGTTTCAGAAGAGCTAACCACCAGGCTATGAGAGGTTGTTAAAGCCAGTACGCTGTGACCTGCATTATCGGGTTTAGCTTCAGAATCAAGAGATGACATTTTACCGGTCCTTTAGAAAAAACTTTTACCAGGATAGCAACGTCGCTCTGTAACCTAATAGGTTCAGTGACACGAAAAAGTTTTTTATGTCTCTGAATAAAACTTAAAGATGTCAACTCATAGAAAGAAGCAAAAAAAAAGCCCCGCATAAACGGGGCAAGAACGATACATGGAGGTTTAAAAAAGGCGGGCAAAAAGCCTGAATCCTTAATGACTCTGACAAAACCAACACTTTGCCAAAAGTAAATTATTCTGCGTCCGGCTGTGGGTCAGTATCCTGATCGGTCTCTTCCCCTGCCTTCTTAGCATTTTTTTTACGTGGGTATTTTGGCTTCTCACCATTAAGTTTTGCCTGACGATTCTCCGCACGGCGAAGCTGCTTGTTCTCTGATTCTGTGATCTCTTTTGAAAGATTTCTCAGCATCTCCAGAGTACTGCGGTTCAACGTAATGTTGATTTCTTCGTCAGCACTTGAATCTGTCATCTCCGGCAATTCAATATCCCCCAGTTTCTGTAATAAGCTGGTGGTGATGAGTTTGACGCCTTCTACGGCTTTTGTGGCAATAACCGGCGGAATCCGTGCTGGCTTGAAGTCTGAAGGTCTGACTCGTACCTGACCATGTTGGGTTTTTTTCACCGTGATGCCATTCGCATCGGCCTGCTCAAGTTCCGCGATCATCTTCTTGATACGTGAAATTGCTTCTGTTTCACCGAGCTCATCGATCAGTGAAAGCACGTTAACATACGAAATAGCGTCAGCATGAATCCATTTCTTGATAACAACAGAACAGGTTGTCAGGCGGATAAGAGAACTGATGGTCGTCGGGCTTTTATTTTCACGTTGAGCAATTCGTTCGAGTGACCAGCCAGCAAGAGAATGTAGGCGACGATAGGACTCGCCAAGCGCAACAGGAGAAAGCGCAAGACCACGGTTACCATCAATGGTCGCGAGCTCACAGCCAATTTCATCTTCTTTAATCTCAACGCAAAGGATTGTGATGTCATGATCTTCATCACATGCCATCATTGCGGCTTTTAAACGGCAGTGCCCCTGGCGAACAAAAGGTACCCCATCAATGACACGTACTCGGATAGGGTCTACATAGTCACCTCGAATGTAGGCATTCTTGATGTTGTAGATGTGTTCTTCAACCTCAGGGAGCTTATAGTAATCGTCACCCATTCCCATTTCGCGGGAGTTGAAGCCTGGCGTGACCTGAATTACTGAAGGGTGGATAGCCCATGCTTTCTGGTCACTTACTTCAGTACAAAGTTCAGGGTTTGCATCACGGAACTGTTTAAGCCCAGTGACGTAACGACCTGTGCCAGTAACTACTGAAAAGGCAACATGGGCCGTTTTAAAGACCTTGTCATTAGCTTGCTGTGTAGGTTCTGTCAGTAAAACACTCATAGGGGCTCCGTTACATTTTTCTGCTTACTTTCTGCGTAGCGGGGATACTACCGAAAAAAAAATCCATAATTTTTCGCAAAAAAGGTACTTTTTGAGCCTATTCTGATTTTTCACAAAAAAAGAGGGCTCCCCATTTCTTGTGATGGCATCAAAATCGCTTCATAAACAAAGACATAAATCCAAAACATAAAGTTCAGGTATCAGTGAGGAAAAATCTTATAAATCCGCAATGCTGAAAGTCAAAACTGTGCGTCTTAAACAACTTTTTTTTGCTCCCTAAGTTATTAGTTAAAGCCCGTGGTTAGGTACGATACCAGCACCTAAATTTCTCTCTCAGGTATAGACACTTTGACTCGACATCTCAGACACATGCCGATAATCAAATGGGCTGGTGGAAAAACGAAACTGATGCCTTTCATCAGCCATCACTACCCACACGATCATAGTTGCCGGTGGGTAGAACCCTTTATAGGCGGTGGTGCCGTTTTTCTGAACATGTTTGCACAAAATGCATTGCTTGCAGATAGCAATCCAGACTTGATCAACCTATACAGGACTATTCAAAGACAGAAAACTAACTTTATAAATCAGGTCCAAAACCTAGCGGATAAAACCTTTGTCGAAAAGGACTACTATGAGATGAGGGACCGTTTCAACAAAACCTGTATTTCTGGTCAACCGCTTCAAAGAGCGGCTTTGTTTTACTCCCTGAATCGCCTGGGCTATAACGGTATGTGCCGCTATAACTCAGAAAGAATCTATTCAGTGCCCTGGGGGAAACATACAGAACTGAAGCTTGACTTCAATAAAATAGACTACCTTTCATTTCGTCTTTCAGGTATTGAACTGATCACCGCTGGTTTTGAGGAGACTCTGGCCGCAACCGGCGAAGGAGATCAGATTTATTGTGATCCGCCATATGACAAAACAAGCAAAACTAGTTTTGTCAGTTACGATGGTAAACCGTTCAGCCAAAGCGACCACGTGCTGTTAGCAAATATGCTCGTTGACGCTCACAGAAAAGGCGCTGCTGTTGCGATATCAAATAGCCTGACACCATTCACTTTGGGCCTCTATGAAGAGCGTGGATTCGTCATACACAGACTCAGCGCTTACCGATCCGTAGGAAGTAAGCCAAATACACGGAAAACGGAAACAGAAATACTGGCCGTGCTGAAATAGAGTTAATTCTAATCAACGGGGCTAATCCATTCCTGAAAAGTTAATACCTCAGGGTGAGTTCGTTGAACATAAGGTATAAACTGAAGCTCTTCTATTCTCCGGTCGCCCCTCTTTCCTTCGCAAATAAATGAAATGAGTCCTTGCTGAGAAAGCCCAGTAAGGACGCTCATAAGTCTTATATTTAGAGTTTTAAGCTGTAAGTCGTTATTAATGTCCTCCACTTTATGAGAGCTCTGGCCTGAACGTTTAAGATACTCGTAAACCATGAAATTCGAATTTCGTCGTTTTAACAATTTTTCGGTTATGCATTCCTGAATGAAACCGCCAAGAGCATCTAAAAGCGGACTGAGAACTACCGGGAAAGTTAATGTGTAACTTTGAGAAGTTTTAGACAAAGTAAATGAATTTAGAAAGCTAAAGTTAAGTCTCTTTTTTGAATATGGAGCGTAAGCGACAAGAGTAGTTGACATAACAGTAAGTAAAGCTTCAAGATGTTCCACTGTTATTAATGTGGTTTTATCTGTATTTCTTAGATTATGGAAATCAATAAACGCTACTCTTGAACGGCTAAGCCAATCTTGTACTTTAATGTCGATAGAAAATTGCGATATATGATTTGAACATTCATTTTGGTTGATAGGGCATGCAGACGAAAGATGGTTATGGATTATCATGCATAGCACAAAAAAAGGAAATCGGCAGGCTGTGGGGCATTGAAAACCGGTTAAAGAAAGCTTAGACGTTTCATATGCGCTTACCGGAAAAGTAACTTTTCTTAACGTTGGCTTTGACGATGTTCTTGCATTTTTACAAATGAAACCGAGACCCAGATCATTGTGCATTTTAAAGTCCATCTCCATCATCACCTTTTAGCCTTAACTGTATGGTATTGGTATACAAAAAATTAAAAATTATAATTAATAAGATTATCATTTTTTTACTATTGAAAAGGTTGTGATAGAGGGGAATTTAAATGTAAAAGATTTATACTCGCAGATCTTTATGAGGGATAAAACCCATTGCGTAAGCAACAATATTACGTGAGTGAGTCCTAACGACAGTTTAAGTCTTGGCTCTATATTTAAGCAGTAAAACATTTAACTGTCTTGGAGTTTACTTAACTTAAAAACTGTTATTGCAGCATAATTTTTCGAATCAAAATCATAGAATTTTCTGACTTTTCCAGTCAAATGATAACGTTCACCCAATAAAATGTGATCCTGTTTATCGGCCGTTAAAGCGATCCCGTCATTTCTAACTTTACCAGTAAATGTAAAAAAATAACTCCCTTTACTTTTTGCGTACGCGGCCCTGACTTCAGTAAATGTTAGTTCAATGCTTATGACCTGGCCGATATTGTAGCTATGTTTTAAAATTTCTTGTTCATTTTCCGGAGTTTCAGACAACATCACATCAAAGGTTGTAAAGAAACAATCCAGCTGGCGTTCTGTCAAAAAACGGTTATTGTCTAGTTGCGCCAATATACTATTAGAAAACTTAGTGTTAGCCTTTTTTGCTTTCTCAATAAGTACGTGGTTTCTGGATTTCCATGCTTCGAGTGTTGGGTTAACACGCAGTTCCGGAATGTTATCGAGAAAGGTAATTGGCTCTAGTACCACTAATTTTTCAATAATGGGTCCAACTGTTTGCACCCCATGACACTTTTCACATACATCAGCCCCTTTGTGGCCTGTGCCCGCACATTCGTTACATTCTCTTTCGATAGGTGCATAATAATTTCCATCTCCGTTAAGGGATACATTCACTGAGGCTGGTACCATATGACCATCAAGAGTAAAGAAAAGAGATTTCATTTTCGAAACACCTCCAAACGTGCCTCTACGATTGCTACAGCTTCTTTCACAGTTTTTTCATAGTGGTCATGCCCTTCAGGAAATTGGTCAAAACGTTTACCGTGTTCTAACTCTTCCATGTTGCGTTTAAGGACTTCATGAGTTAGAAGCAAATCATTATAATTATCGATAAGAGTCAGCTTTATAGGTTTAATCACTCAACTAATCCTCGGGTTTTTATTCCTTAAGGAGATCTCGAATTTCCAGAAGCTCTTCTAATTTTGGTTTAGAAAGAATGATTGCTGTATTTTCGTCGTTAAGTAAAGACAATAAAATATTTAGCTTTTCATCATTCAAGATTATTTGAACACCATCATCAGAAAATATTACATTTTTACTATCAACATTTTTGAACAAGTGTGCACTATCTCTACCAAATTTTAGTTCTGTTTGAGTATTCGTTATAGATTCCGTATGTGTACTTTCCACAAGCTCAAGAAATTCAGATTTTAGCCGTTCTGTTTTCTTATGCGAGAGGCGCTTAATACCCAAAGTCTTACGTGTGACTGCCGAATTTTTCTTTTCTGGTCCGCCTTTATTTAAGGTGTCTGGTCCTGCTCCAGCTGCATTGTGTTCAGGTATGCCTACAATTTTGCTCGTTGTAGTCTCAATATTCTTAACGCCAGGTAAGAAACCTTCTATATGTTTTAAAACCATTTTGTGATCGTTGGAATATTTTAACATTATTTCAATGGCGAGCGTTTTTTTGATTAGATTTAGGCTAATCAAACGTTGAAGCTCTAATGGCATATCAAGGATTTTTAGCATATTACGAATTGCGGTAGTTGATCGTTGATATCGCATTGCTAGTTCTTCAACCGAATACCCGAGACTAACAGCATGAGCTAATGCATGAGCTTGCCCAACCGGATTTAGCCCATTGCTTCTGTTACCATCGAGGTTCTCAAGGTATTCTTCAATTTCGTTTTTATAATCGATTAAGATAACAGATAATTTTGGAATATTAGCACCTTCAGAAATTGCTAATTTTAAGCCATGAAAACGAGTATGACCTTGACGAACTAAATATTTACCTTTTCTTTTTACGACCTTGATCATATCAACCTGCCTTCCTTCCTTAAAGGCTTGTTTGATTGACACAATCATCGATTTGACAGGTTCTTGTTCGTAACACAAATCTCCGATTACCGCCTCTCGGGGATTAAATCCCTTTTCAATTTCAACTAGATTAGTATCCACTTCAATGACTGTATGTTTGCTGTTGTTCATATCTTCCTCCTGTTTACTACATGATACATGAACCTCAAATTTGCCAAATAGGGCTGATACATCTAAAAGGTAAACTCAAAAAATTTGCTTAATAAAATTAAAATAAAAACTGTCTTGAATAAAACAATGATAGTAAACCCACTTTCATTTCCGTTTGCGATCTGTAGATATTGATAAAGGAGCGCTATTCCTTGTTTTATATGGACTTATCATTGTTTTCAACAGGTTAGATCAATTCTTTAGATCACTAAAGATCAATAGAGTTCAAGTAAAGATCACGGCATCTTTAACTCATTGATTATAGTAACTTTATGAAAGGATCCGGCATTCGGATGCATGCGAAAAGCATTTGAATGAATAAGGAAGGCATTTACTGGAATGCTTATGGCATTTAGGTAAATGCGTAAAAAGCATTTGCAAGAATATGTTATAAACAGTTTGCCAAATGAAAATCTTATCACCGACGAGTTAAGTTA
>NZ_JBKFZX010000003.1:0-242804 GCF_046521465.1 Enterobacter sp. CPE_E863
ACAGTTAGCTCACCGTTCTGTCGCCCGGGCATTGCCGGATTCTGCCATCACGCTCGCAAAGCGGGTCTCCTTGTTACCTGCGCCAGTGGCCCGGGATACACCGGTTATGGCATTCACCCCCGGGACGCCTGCCATCAACTATTTTCCTCTACCGCTGTGGCGAAGATTGTTCGATCGCGTGTTGCGGGAGGAGGGGAGTAGCCTGTTGGGATATGGTTCACCTGCCGGGGAACCGTCGCTGCGGGCGGCCATTGCCCGTCATCTTGCCCTGTCTCGCGGAATTGACTGTGACGCCAGCCAGATTGTAATAACGGAAGGCGCGCTTGAAGGCGTCAATCTTTGCACGATGCTGTTGAGCGAGCAGGGAGATGTCGCGTGGGTGGAAAATCCCGGATATAGCGGGGCAAAAAGTGCTTTTGTAAAAAACGGTCTGAAGATGACGGCAATACCTGTTGATGACGAGGGAATGTGCTGGGAAGGGCTGGATGTTCCTTCCCCCTCGCTTATTTTCACCTCGCCTTCACATCAATTCCCTTACGGAAGCGTACTCAGTGCGCGGCGGCGTCTGGCATTGCTGGAACTTGCCCGGCAACATAACGCCTGGATTATTGAGGACGATTACGACAGTGAGTTCCGTTACACCGGTGAGCCCGTGCCGGCAATGTTGGGAATGGTAGCGAATGCCCCCGTCGTCTATCTGGGGACATTCAGCAAAACGCTGTTTCCGTCGCTCAGAATGGGGTTCATGGTGTTACCCCCGGCGCTGGCAAATGCGGCTCATCCGGCTATTGGTGCACTGTTACGCGGTGGACACCGTGCTGAACAGCGTACTCTGGCGCTGTTTATTGAAGAAGGCCATTATGCCCGTCATCTTGCCGCCATGCGTCGGCTCTATCGTAAACGTTACCGCCAGTTACGGGAGGTGCTGAGCGGGGAGCTTCATACTCCGCATCGCATTCTTGCTGGCGAGGGCGGAATGCACCTGACGCTGGCGATAGAAGGGATTGATGACCAGAAGCTGGTGGAGCAGGCGAGGGCGTTTCAGCTGGCCCCCGCTGCATTGAGCGGATATTACCTGGAGAAAAAGCAGGGGCAAACCGGTCTGGTATTAGGTTACGGCAATACCTCTGCTTCTCAGTTTGTGCCGGGGATCCGACGCCTGCAGGCCTTAATTACGCAGCAACAGGGCGAGAAAGGGTAAAGACATCGTAGAAAGAAAGCTGACCTTTGGTAGAGATCATTTTCTGTAGCTTCTCTTTTTGCACGTTTTCGACAGCCGGAGAGTGCATGATGCTGTCGATTAGCTCTGTTGGTACGTAACGGGTGTTGTACCATTCGCCGTTGTAGCAGACCCGAAAATCGAGTACGTCGATATCTTCGTAGCGGTAGCGGGGATTCACGTCGAAAAAGAAAAAGGCGTTAAATACAACAAACAGCACAACGAGTAGCCAGACGGAGTCCACCAGCGTTTCGGATTTCAGCATCACAATAAGCGTCGCCAGCCAGGCGGCATACATTGCAACAAACAGTCCAGGATGTTTGCGGATAAAGCTAATGCTAAAGCGCGGGCGATTGTCGCGCTTTTCGCGGAGGTTAAGTTCGTCGATGGTGGCAGTGAGCAGGCGCTGTATCTCGGTCATTTTTTGCCTTCATGAGAGTTGACAATACAGGGGATCTGTCAATTTTAGGGGAGCCATTTGGTTGAAAAAAGTAACAGTATGGCGCTAAAAGACCATAACAGTTGACTCCCCGCAGCCTTACAGTTTTTTGATGATTTTTGCCGGGTTACCGCCAACGACGACATTGGTCGGGACGTCTTTCGTCACGACAGCGCCGGAGGCCACCACTACATTATCGCCAATGGTTACGCCGGGATTAATGACCGCACGTCCACCAATCCAGACGTTGTTACCGATTCTCACGGGTTTGCCAAACTCCACGCCGCTATTACGTTCTTCGGCGTCCAGTGGATGGGTTGCCGTATAAATATGAACTCCCGGCGCGAGCATGCAGTTATCACCAATGTGAATTGGGCACACATCGAGCATCACGCAGTCGAAGTTAGCGTAAAAGTCTTTACCCAGATAAATGTTATATCCGTAGTCGCATCGGAAGCTCGGTTCAATATAAGCCCCTTCGCTTTTTCCCAGAAGTTCCGCCAGAATGTTCTGGCGTTCTGTTTTTTCATCAGGTGCGGTGTGGTTATAACGATGAACCAGATGGCGGGCCCGCAGGCGGTCAGTCCGTAATGTCTCATCACCAGGGCGATAAGGTTCACCTGCAATCATCTTCTGTTTTTCAATGCTCATCCTGGAAACCTCTGTGAACGTATTTACCGCAGGGTAATATTAACCGCTCGACATGGGAACGTTCCCTAATAACCGATGTGACTATTGTCACAACATTGTTGTTGATGCGCATGTTTTACATGGAGACCTGGCTTTTGCACAGGGAGCATAGCTGGATAGGTGAATACAGTTCAGAACGTGGCGTAGAACTCTACAGGCACACTTCAAAGATTAACGAACAAATTTCCATACAGAAGTAGGAATTTTGTCATACAACTTATTCATCGTCAGCTCAGCAAGACGATGGTCTGCAGCTGAATAAAATACCGCCAGTTCATTATCAGAAAGCTCGTATTTATTCTTTTCAATGACACGTTCGAGCGTGTCAATTGACTGACAGCGTCGTAAGCGCATCAAATAATCGATCTTTGTGAGTGGTTTATCAGACATAAATTCACCTTAGTAATTGTAATAATTTTAACAGGAAAGACTAACCGGGTTAGCTCTGCTCACGTTGACGAAACAGCGGAATAGCCGGTTTCCCGATTTACGCCATTTTTGCAAATCCTGGGCGTTAATGCCGTAACTGCTGAACAACATAAAGGTGTCATCCAGGTATTCATCAATTTGCTCAATGAGCTTATTATCTTCATTGTACTTAATTTTATAATTAAGTGCGAAGGTTGCGATATGCTCTATAAGCTCATTCAACTGTAAATTGATGGCAGACGTTGGGTCGTTCACCCAGCCATGGTTGCTTTCATCAAGATTGGCAAGGCAGTCATGGTACAAGGATTCGCAGAGAAATTTCAACTGCGCGATATCATGCCTTTTTGGCGAGTACTCGTCCATAGCGCATCCCCTTCTGAGTGATTTCTTACTCACCGAACATCATTGTCGGGATGGATACAACATACTTAGCCACATGGGTGCTGTGTTCCTGATATCTCTAACTATAAGCCACTCCATTCAAGATTTCACCGCGCTATTACGAAAAATTACAAATAAAACCGCAGACTGCGAGCGTTTACGCAAATGTTTGTCCGGAAGTGAACATTTTGATCTAAATTAACAAAGAATTTTTTTTCGCTTCCTTACGTTTCATTGGTTTAGCTTAAACGATGGGAAGACGTCCTGGTCCGGAGTTCTGTTTGTCCGAACTTGTTGTTAGGAATATTCCTAATAGCTTAAGCGTGGAAATGAAATTAAAAAAATCCCGAATTCACCGATTAAGCGATCAGTTAATTATGATATGCCTAATAAACATGGCAGGAAATAAATGGAAAAACAATAAGCGTATTTTATGATTTTTTCAGGAAATGAAAAAGGCCGCTAATGCGGCCTTTTTATCATGTGAAACCGGTATCAGTGATGCTCTACTGAATGACTGTGTTCAACATCTTCATTCTTGCGGCTGAAGCGGCGGCGAACCACCACGAAGAACACCGGTACGAAGAAGATGGCCAGAACGGTCGCGGTGACCATACCACCCATTACACCTGTACCTACTGCGTTCTGTGCACCGGAGCCAGCACCAGAGCTGATAACCAGTGGCATAACGCCGAGGATAAACGCCAGAGACGTCATCAGGATTGGACGCAGACGCATACGTACCGCCTCCAGCGTCGCCTCAATCAGGCCTTTACCTTCTTTCTCCATCAGATCTTTGGCGAATTCCACGATAAGTATCGCGTTCTTCGCCGACAAGCCAATGGTTGTCAGCAGGCCTACCTGGAAGTACACGTCGTTGGTCAGGCCACGGAAGGTTGCGGCAAGCAGTGCACCGATAACCCCCAGCGGAACCACCAGCATGACGGAGAACGGAATCGACCAGCTCTCGTACAGTGCTGCCAGACACAGGAAGACCACAATCAGTGAAATGGCGTACAGGGCAGGGGCCTGGTTACCGGACAGACGTTCCTGATAGGACATACCGGTCCAGTCGTAGCCAATTCCCGACGGCAGCTTGCTCGCCAGTTGCTCCATCATCGCCATCGCTTCACCGGTGCTTCGACCCGGAGCAGCCTGACCCAGAATTTCCATGGAAGGCAGACCGTTATAGCGCTCCAGACGCGGCGAACCGTATTCCCAGCGTGACGTAGAGAACGCGGAGAAAGGTACCATCTGACCGTTACTGCCGCGGACGAACCAGTTATTGATATCGTTCGGCAACATACGGTATTGGGCTTCTGACATCACGTACACTTTCTTCACACGACCACGGTCGATGAAGTCGTTGACGTAGCTACCGCCCCAGGCTGCGCCCAGAGTGGTATTGATGTCACTGATGGAAACGCCCAGGGCCTGAGCTTTCTCCTGATCAATGTCGATTTTGAATTGCGGCGTATCTTCCAGGCCGTTAGGGCGCACGCCCACCAGCAGGTCAGGGTGTTTTGCCACTTCGCCAAACAGCTGGTTACGTGCCTGCGTTAGTTTCTCGTGACCCAGACCACCCTGGTCAATCAGCTGGAAGTCGAAACCGGTCGCCGTACCCAGTTCAACAATCGCAGGCAGGTTGAAGGCAAAGACCATCGCATCTTTGATCTTCGAGAACGTGCCCATGGCACGGCCAGTAATCGCCTCGACCTTGTTTTCCTTACCTGGACGTTCAGACCAGTCTTTCAGAGAAACGAAGGCAATACCTGTGTTCTGACCACGACCCGCAAAACCAAAGCCGTTAACCGCAAATACGGATTCAACGTTGTCCTTCTCTTTGGTGAGGTAGTAGTCGGTCATCTCATCCAGTACTTTCTGAGTACGTTCTTGTGTCGCACCCGCCGGAAGCTGAGCCATACTCAGGAACACGCCCTGATCTTCGTCTGGCAGGAACGAGCTTGGCAGACGAACGAACAGATAGGCCATGCCCACCACGATGATGATATAGAGCAGCAGGTAACGACCGGTACTGCGCAGGATGTTGCCCACGCTGTCGGTGTAGTGGTGCGTACTCTTATCAAACATGCGGTTAAACCAGCCGAAGAACCCTTTATGCTCGCCGTGACCACCTTTCTGAATTGGCTTCAGCATGGTGGCACACAGAGCAGGTGTCAGGATCAACGCAACCAGTACCGACAGCGCCATTGCAGAAACAATGGTAATCGAGAACTGACGATAAATCGCACCGGTAGACCCCCCGAAGAACGCCATCGGGATAAATACCGCCGACAGAACCATCGCGATACCGACCAACGCGCCCTGGATCTGGCCCATTGATTTACGGGTGGCTTCCTTCGGCGGCAGACCTTCCTCCGCCATTACACGCTCAACGTTCTCTACTACCACGATGGCGTCATCCACCAGCAGGCCGATGGCGAGCACCATCCCGAACATCGTCAGGGTGTTTATCGAATAACCGAATATCGACAGGATGGCAAAGGTACCGAGCAATACAACCGGAACGGCGATGGTTGGAATCAACGTCGCGCGGAAGTTTTGCAGGAACAGATACATTACCAGGAATACCAGGATGATCGCTTCTACCAGGGTTTTAACCACTTCGTGAATCGAGATTTTAACGAACGGCGTGGTGTCATACGGGTAGACGATCTTCAGGCCTGACGGGAAGTACGGTTCCATCTTCTTCAGTTCTGCGCGGATCGCTGTAGCGGTGTCCAGGGCGTTAGCGCCTGTCGCCAGCTTAATACCCAGACCGGAAGCCGGTTTGCCGTTGTACTTCGCGATGATGTCGTAGTTCTCACCACCCAGTTCCACTTTTGCCACGTCGCGCAGGCGAACCTGTGAACCGTCCTGATTCACTTTCAGCAGGATCTTACTGAACTCAGCGGCAGAGGTCAGACGCGTTTGCGCGATGATCGAGGCGTTAAGCTGCTGGCCTTTCACCGGTGGCGTACCACCTAACTGACCGGCAGCAACCTGGGCGTTCTGGGCTTTGATGGCGCTGATGACGTCAACCGGCGTCAGCTGGAAGTTGTTCAGTTTGTTCGGGTCCATCCAGATACGCATTGCATACTGGGAACCGAACAGCTGAACGTCACCCACACCAGAAGTACGGCTAATGGCGTCCTTCATGTTGGCGCCCACGTAGTCGGAAATATCCTCCTGCGTCATGGTGCCGTTGGTGTTGATAACGCCGACAACCATCAGGAAGCTACTGGACGATTTCTCGACGCTCACGCCCTGCTGTTGTACTTCCTGCGGCAGCAGTGGCATCGCCAGCTGCAGTTTGTTCTGCACCTGAACCTGCGCGATGTCAGCATCAGTACCTGACTGGAAGGTCAGGGTGATCTGTACCGTACCGGTGGAGTCACTGTTTGAGGACATGTACATCAGGTTATCAATACCGTTCATGTTCTGTTCGATGACCTGAGTAACGGTATCCTGCACCGTTTTCGCATCAGCCCCTGGGTAGGTTGCGGAAATTGTCACCGCCGGTGGCGCAATGGTCGGATATTGCGCGACAGGCAGCTTCAGGATCGCAAGTCCCCCAGCCAGCATGATGATTATGGCGATCACCCACGCAAATATGGGGCGATCGATAAAGAAATTAGGCATGTCTTAACGGCTCCTGTTTAAGTTAAGACTTGGTTTGTTCTGACTGGCCAGCGGCCGAAGCTTGTTGTTTATCGTCAGATTTCACTTCCTGTGCTTTGACCTGCGCGCCAGGACGAACTTTTTGCAAACCAGTAATAATCACGCGATCGCCATCTTTCAGACCTTCCGTCACCAGCCATTTATCGCCAATCGCCTGTGTAGCAGTGATATTACGTGTTTCGACTTTGTCATCAGCCCCGACAACCAGTGCGCTCGCATCGCCGCGAGGTGTACGGGTTACACCCTGCTGTGGAACCAGAATGGCGGTTGGGTTGGTCCCTTCTTCCAGACGTGCGCGAACAAACATACCTGGCAGCAGATTCTTGTCAGGGTTCGGGAAAATCGCACGTAAGGTGATGGAGCCGGTGGTCTGGTCGACCGTCACGTCAGAGAATTCCAGCGTACCTTCCTGCGGGAACTTGATACCGTCGTTCGTCACCAGTTCCACTTTGGCTTTGCCGTTTTCCTGCTTCAGGGTGCCGTTAGCCAGCTCCTGTTTCAGACGCAGGAAATCGTTGCTCGACTGGGTCACGTCGACGTAGATTGGATCAAGCTGCTGCACAGTCGCCAGCGCAGTGGCCTGACCGTTCTGCACCAGTGCCCCTTCCGTCACGGAAGATTTGCCAATACGACCGCTAATCGGAGAGGTCACTTTGGTATAGGCCAGGTTAATGCGGGCGGTTTCGACAGCTGCTTTCGCTGCCACTACGGCCGCGTTAGCCTGCTGGGCATCTGCCAGGGCGGTATCGTAATCCTGTTGGCTGATGTACTTGGTACCGAGCAGTTTTTGGTAGCGGTTCAGCGTCAACTGGGCGATTTTGGCTGCGGCTTGTGCTTTCGCCAGGTCGCCTTTGGCGCTTTCATAAGATGCCTGATAGGTTGCCGGATCAATCTGATACAGAGACTCACCCGCTTTAACATCCCCGCCTTCGGTAAAGTTACGTTTCAGGATAATGCCACTCACCTGAGGACGAACTTCCGCAATGCGATATGCATTTGTACGGCCGGGTAATTCTGTAGTGATTTGAAGAGGTTCGGATTTGAGCGTCACAACGCCAACTTCTGGCATCTGCTGAGCTCCTTGTTGAGCCTGTTTATTGTCACATCCTGTAAGCGCTAAGCTGCCTGAGAGCATCAGAACGACCGCCAGAGGCGTTAACCCTCTGTTTTTGTTCATATGTAAACCTCTAGTGTCCGATTTCAAATTGATCAATGGTCCTGAGTCCAAAAACCCATTGCTGCGTTTATATTATCGTCATGCTATGGTACATACATTCACAAATGTATGTAAATCTGACTCCTGTAAATTCACCCACCTATGGCACGAAAAACTAAACAACAAGCGCTGGAAACCCGACAACACATTCTGGATGTGGCAATGCGTTTGTTCTCTCAGCAGGGTGTTTCATCGACCTCGCTGGCACAGATTGCTCAGGCCGCAGGTGTCACGCGGGGAGCGATTTACTGGCATTTTAAAGACAAGTCAGATCTGTTCAGTGAAATCTGGGAGCTTTCAGAGTCCAGCATTAGCGATCTAGAGAGTGAGTATCGGGCAAAATTCCCTGACGATCCACTCTCAGTATTAAGAGAAATATTAGTATATATCCTTGAAGCGACAGTCGTTGAGGAACGTCGCAGGTTAATGATGGAAATTATTTTCCATAAATGCGAGTTCGTGGGTGAGATGGCGGTGGTGCAGCAGGCGCAGCGCAGTCTCAGCCTGGAGAGCTATGACCGCATCGAACAGAACCTGAGCGTGTGTATGCAGGCAAAGCTGTTACCGGCCAATCTGATGACCCGACGGGCGGCTATTCTGATGCGCAGCTACATTTCAGGCCTGATGGAAAACTGGCTTTTTGCGCCGGAATCCTTTGACCTCAGAGAGGAAGCTCGCAGTTATGTGGCGATTTTACTGGAAATGCTACAGCTCTGCCCCACGCTGCGCAGCGACACGCCTTCGTTAACGGCCTGACCCCTTTCCAGGATTTATCTCAGAGGATAACGTTCGCGCTATTCTGCTTCAGGCGAGCGTGATATTCTTCACGCCGGACTATTTTCGGTCATCTTCTGACATCATTCACGACTATGCTGCCCATCAATCGCTCGCAACATCCTGTTTTTGCATTGCTCCTTGCGATGCTGTTTTTCTTCGCCACGGCACCGCTTTCCTGGGCCCGTGCCGACAACAGCAATGATATTCCCTCGCGCGCTGATGTTCAGTCGCAACTCGACACCCTGAACAAACAGAAAGATCTCTCTCCTCAGGAGAAGCTTATCCAGCAGGATCTGACGGAAACGCTGGAAACGTACGATAAAATTGAGCGTGTCAAAGCTGAAACCGCGCAACTGCGTCAGAAGGTGGCTCAGGCTCCTGACAACATGCGCAAGGCAACGGATGCGCTGAATGCCCTGAGTGACGTCGATAACGACGATGAAACACGTAAAACACTCGCGACCCTTTCTTTACGTCAGCTGGAGTCGCGTGTCTCGCAATCACTTGACGATCTGCAAACCGCACAGTCCGATCTCGCAACGTATAATAGCCAACTTGTCTCACTGCAGACTCAGCCCGAGCGCGTGCAAAACGCAATGTACGCCGCGTCCCAACAGCTGCAGCAGATCCGTAACCGCCTGAATGGCACGACGGTGGGTGAGGGCACTTTACGCCCGACGCAGCAAACCCTGCTGCTGGTTCAGCAAACATTACTCAACGCGCAAATCGAACAGCAGCGTAAGAGCCTGGAAGGGAATACGGTGCTGCAGGACACGCTTCAGAAACAGCGTGATTACGTCACCGCGAATATTAATCGCCTGGAACACCAGCTGCAGCTGTTGCAGGAGGCGGTTAACAGTAAACGCCTGACGCTGACAGAAAAAACCGCCCAGGAGGCAGTATCACCTGACGAAACCGCTCGTATTCAGGCGAACCCACTGGTGAAACAGGAACTCGAGGCTAACCATCAGCTCAGCCAGCGTCTGATACAGGCGACGGAAAGCGGTAACTCGCTGGTTCAGCAAAATATCAAAGTAAAAAACTGGCTGGACCGCGCGCTGCAGGCTGAACGCAACATTAAAGAGCAGATTGCGGTTCTGAAAGGCAGCCTCCTCCTGTCGCGTATTCTCTACCAACAGCAGCAGACGCTCCCGTCTGCCGATGAACTGGAGGATATGACCAACCGCATCGCGGATTTGCGTCTGGAGCAGTTTGATGTCAACCAGCAGCGAGATGCCCTTTTCCAGAGCGATACCTTTGTCGCCAAAATTGAAGAAGGCCATTCCAGTGACGTGAACCCGGAGGTGCACGATGCGCTACTTCAGGTAGTGGATATGCGTCGCGAACTGCTGGACCAGCTCAACAAACAGCTGGGCAACCAGTTGATGATGGCCATTAACCTGCAGATCAACCAGCAGCAGTTGGTGAGCGTCTCGAAAAGTCTGCAGGAAATTTTGACGCAGCAGATTTTCTGGGTAAACAGCAACAAGCCAATGGACTGGGACTGGATTAAATCCTTCCCTGAGACGCTGAAAACGCAGATCAAGAGCATGAAAATTACCGTGAACTGGGAGAAAGCCTGGCCTGCGGTGATGATTGCCTTCCTGGCGGGATTACCGCTGCTGCTGATTGCCGGTCTGATCCGCTGGCGTCTGGGCTGGCTGAAGAAGTATCAGGCGAAACTGGCATCCGAAGTGGGACAACTGCGAAACGATAGCCAGCTTCATACGCCGAAAGCGATTCTGATCGATCTCATCCGCGCCCTGCCGGTGTGCCTGATTATCCTGGCGGTAGGTCTGATTCTGCTCACGATGCAGCTTAACGTCAGCGATCTGCTGTGGGCATTCAGTAAGAAACTGGCGCTGTTCTGGCTGGTGTTTGGTCTGTGCTGGAAGGTACTGGAAAAAGACGGCGTGGCAGTGCGCCATTTCAACATGCCTGCGCAGCTGACCAGCCACTGGCGTCGTCAGATTGTGCGTATCAGCCTGGCTCTTCTGCCGCTGCACTTCTGGTCGGTTGTCTCTGAACTTTCCCCGCTGCATCTGATGGATGATGTACTGGGGCAGTTGGTTATTTTGTTGAACCTGCTCCTGATTGCCATTCTGATGTGGCCGATGTGCCGCGATAGCTGGCGTGATAAAGAGTCCCACAATATTCGTCTGGCTACCGTGACGGTACTGGCAATCATTCCGCTGGCGCTGATGGTGCTCACGGCAACGGGCTACTTCTACACCACGCTGCGTCTGTCTGGTCGCTGGATTGAAACGGTTTATCTGGTGATCATCTGGAACCTGCTCTATCAGACCGTTCTGCGAGGTTTGAGTGTTGCGGCCCGTCGTATCGCCTATCGCCGTGCCATTGCGCGTCGTCAACATCAGGTAAAAGAGGGCGCGGAAGGGGCGGAGCCACAGGAAGAGCCGACCATCGCCCTGGAGCAGGTCAACCAGCAGACGCTGCGTATCACCATGCTGGTGATGGTCGCTCTGTTTGCGGTGATGTTCTGGGCTATCTGGTCTGATTTAATTACCGTCTTCGCCTATCTGGACAGTATCACCCTCTGGCAATACAACGGTACCGAAGCCGGTGCTGCGGTCATGAAGAGCGTCACCATGGGCAGCCTGCTCTTTGCGCTGGTTTCATCGATGGTGGCCTGGGCGCTGATTCGCAACCTGCCGGGCCTGCTGGAAGTACTGGTACTGTCGCGCCTGAACCTGCGTCAGGGGGCGTCCTATGCCATTACTACCATCCTCAACTACGTCATTATTATTGTCGGGGCGATGACGGTCTTTGGCTCGCTGGGTGTCTCGTGGGATAAACTCCAGTGGCTGGCTGCCGCGCTCTCGGTAGGTCTTGGTTTTGGCCTGCAGGAGATATTCGGTAACTTTGTATCCGGCCTGATCATCCTGTTCGAACGTCCAGTTCGTATCGGCGATACCGTCACCATCGGCACGTTCTCCGGTACGGTCAGCAAGATCCGTATTCGAGCCACCACCATTACCGACTTTGATCGCAAAGAGGTGATCATCCCGAACAAAGCGTTCGTGACCGAGCGCCTGATCAACTGGTCGCTTTCAGACACCGTGACGCGCGTAGTTATCCGCCTGGGCGTGGCCTACGGTTCGGATCTGGATAAGGTAAAAGAGGTACTGCTGCAGGCGGCGTCTGAACATCCGAAAGTGATGCACGATCCTGCGCCATCGGTCTTCTTCACCACCTTTGGGCCGAGCACGCTGGATCACGAGCTGCGTTTATACGTACGTGAACTGCGTGACCGCAGTTATACCGTGGATGAGCTGAACCGCTCTATCGATCGCCTGTGTCGTGAGAACGATATTAATATCGCCTTCAACCAGCTTGAAGTTCACCTGCGTAACGAGAAAGGTGACGAGCATACGGAAGTGAAGCGCGACATTAAGGGTGATGATCCTACTCCTGCCTAATCTATTTTCCCTCTCCCAGTGAGAGAGAGTTAGGGTGAGGGCTGTATTGCCCTCACCTTACCTTCAAAGTCTCGCCGTACAATCTCCAGCGCCTTAAGCACCGTCTCTGGGGGGATTTCATGATTCTCCAGTAACATAATCAAATCAACGGCCAGCTTGACCTCATCGGGTGCATTTTCCAGTGACATTTGTGTGGCTCCTGTTAACGGGTCAAACGTGCAATCACGCGTTCAATCTCATCCAGCGCCTGACGGCAGCGGACAAGGCGTCCTTCCAGCGCGCTAATCTCACGCATCAATAATTGCTGCTCTTCCAGCGTTTCACTGTTGCTCAGGCGCGCTTCCCGCTCGCGCTTCATCTCGAACAACCGGCGTTCAAACTCCTGGTTCTCCAGCCGCTTACGCTGCCATTTGCCGAGCCCCGGAGATGCACCGTCCCAGGCGCGCAGCGTCCAGGTGGCAATTTCCCGGCGCAGGGCGGTGATTTGCCCGGTGAGATGCTCTGCAAGCCAGGCCACCTGCTGTGTTTGCTTGTGCTCAACCGCGTGGCGAAGCTCATCAAGATGGGCCTGGGCTTCAGCAATATAATCCTGAATGAGCGTGCTTCGGGTGCGAAAAAGTTGCCGGTCAAAGCGCGGCTTCAGCGTGGCGTGCCCCATCAGAGGGGTAGCCTCTGCTCGCAGGGTGGTCAGCTGTTTTTGCAGCGTCTCCAGAAGCAAGGCTGTTTTCAAGGCGCTCTCCAGTGGTAAAGTAGCCGTTCAGTTTGATAACGATTCGCATTATGCAGCGTACTATTTTAATCATCATTGGCTGGCTGGCGGTAGTGCTTGGCACATTAGGTGTGGTTTTACCCTTGCTGCCGACCACGCCGTTTATCCTGCTGGCGGCCTGGTGCTTCGCCCGATCATCGCCGCGTTTTCACCACTGGCTGCTGTATCGCTCATGGTTTGGCGGTTATCTGCGCCACTGGCAAAAACACCGGGCCATGCCGCCCGGTGCTAAACCGCGCGCGATCGCGGTGATCCTCATTACCTTCGCTATTTCATTATGGCTGGTGAAAATGATGTGGGTACGGATCCTGTTGCTGGCGATCCTGACATGCCTGCTCATCTTTATGTGGCGAATCCCGGTGGTTGATGAAAAGCAACAAAAGCACTGACGCCTTATAATGTCTGTTGCAATTATCTCGCACAGCCAGTAAATTCGACCGTTTTCGAGCACAGGTGCGCCTGGTTAAAGGTTAAACAATTGTTATCTTTAATCGACTCGTTGCGCGCTGTGAGTAACACTGTTTCATTTAGGCACAAACCGATGACCGCAACTGCACAGCAGCTTGAATATCTGAAAAACAGCATCAAAAGTATCCAGGACTATCCAAAACCTGGCATTCTTTTCCGTGATGTCACCAGCTTGCTGGAAGACCCGAAAGCGTACGCGCTCAGCATTGAACTGCTGGTTGAGCGTTATAAAAACGCCGGGATCACCAAAGTAGTAGGTACCGAAGCCCGTGGCTTCCTGTTTGGCGCACCGGTTGCGCTGGCGTTGGGTGTGGGTTTTGTTCCGGTACGTAAACCGCGCAAACTGCCACGTGAAACCATCGCTGAAAGCTACGAGCTGGAATACGGCACCGATCAGCTGGAGATCCACGTTGATGCGATCGTCCCTGGCGACAAAGTGCTGGTGGTTGACGATCTGCTGGCAACCGGCGGCACCATCGAAGCGACCGTGAAGCTGATCCGTCGTCTGGGTGGTGAAGTGACCGATGCGGCATTCATCATCAACCTGTTCGATCTGGGCGGTGAACAGCGCCTGGAAAAACAGGGTATTACCAGCTACAGCCTGGTGCCATTCCCGGGTCACTGATCCCGATTTTCACAACCTCGCTCAATGGGTGAGGTTGTGATAGCATTCCCCTCCATAAATTCACCTTCCAGCGTTGCAGAGCCTGCCCATGAGTTATCAGGTGTTAGCCCGTAAGTGGCGACCACAAACCTTTGCTGACGTTGTCGGTCAGGAACATGTGCTGACGGCCCTGGCGAACGGCTTGTCGCTAGGTCGCATCCATCACGCCTATCTTTTCTCCGGCACCCGCGGCGTCGGCAAGACCTCTATTGCCCGTTTGCTGGCAAAAGGTCTGAACTGCGAAACCGGGATCACCGCCACGCCGTGTGGCGTATGCGATAACTGCCGGGAGATTGAGCAGGGGCGTTTTGTCGATCTGATCGAGATCGACGCTGCTTCACGCACGAAAGTTGAAGATACCCGCGATCTGCTCGACAACGTGCAGTATGCCCCGGCGCGTGGGCGCTTCAAGGTCTACCTGATCGATGAAGTGCATATGCTGTCGCGTCACAGCTTCAACGCCCTGCTGAAAACGCTGGAAGAACCGCCCGCGCATGTGAAATTCCTGCTGGCGACCACCGATCCGCAAAAGCTGCCGGTCACCATTTTGTCGCGCTGCCTGCAGTTCCATCTGAAGGCGCTGGACGTTGAACAGATCCGTGCTCAGCTTGAACATATTCTCGACGAAGAGAAAATTGTCCACGAACCGCGTGCTCTGCAGCTGTTGGCTCGTGCAGCGGACGGCAGCCTGCGTGATGCGTTAAGTCTTACCGATCAGGCGATAGCCAGCGGTGACGGCAAGCTCTCGACCGAGGCGGTCAGCACCATGCTCGGCACGCTGGATGACGATCAGGCGCTCTCCCTTATCGAAGCGATGATTGCCGCCAACGGCGAGCGTGTTATGTCGCAGGTCGATGCGGCCGCTGCCCGGGGTATTGAATGGGAAGGGCTGCTGGTCGAGATGCTCAGCCTGCTGCACCGCGTGGCGATGCTGCAGCTTTCTCCGTCTGCCATTGGTGCGGATATGGCGGCTATCGAACAGCGGATGCGTGAACTTGCCCGCACCGTGCCGCCTGCTGATGTTCAACTTTACTACCAGACGCTGCTGATTGGCCGCAAAGAGTTACCGTTCGCGCCGGATCCGCGTATGGGCGTTGAAATGACGCTGTTGCGCGCGCTGGCGTTCCACCCGCGTATGCCGTTGCCGGAACCGGACGTACCGCGACAATCCTTTGCTCCGGTCGCACCGACGGCGGTGATGTCACCGCAGCAGGTACCACCGCAGCCGACACCGCCGCCGCAGCAAAATGTGCCGCTGTCGGACGCCACCAGTTCGGTGCTTGCCGCGCGCAGCCAGTTGCAGCGTGCGCAGGGAGCAACCAAACCAAAAAAGAGTGAACCGGCAGCGCCTGCAAGAGCGCGGCCGGTTAACAACGCCGCGCTTGAACGACTGGCCTCGGTAACGGAGCGCGTACAGTCGCGTCCTGCACCCTCCGCGCTCGAGCAGAAAGCCCCGGTGAAAGAAGAGGCTTACCGCTGGAAGGCGACCACTATCATCGAAGAGGTGAAGGAAGAAGTCGCCACCCCGAAAGCGCTGAAAAAGGCGCTGGAGCATGAGAAAACGCCGGAGCTTTCTGCGAAGCTCGCCGAAGAGTCAATTGCGCGTGATGCCTGGGCCGCCGAGGTCAGTAAGCTTCAGTTGCCCAAGCTGGTGGAGCAGGTCGCGCTGAATGCCTGGAAAGAGCAGGACGGCAATCAGGTGCGGTTACACCTGCGTCCTGGTCAACGACACCTGAATTCGCCAGGCGCGCAAAAGGCGCTGGCCGAGGCGCTCACCGCATTACAGGGGGCGCCGGTTGAATTGACTATCATTGAAGATGATAATCCGGCAGTGAAAACGCCGCTGGAGTGGCGTCAGGCCATTTATGAAGAGAAGCTCGCGCAGGCGCGCGAGGCAATTATCGCGGATAACAACATTCAGACCCTGCGCCGGTTCTTCGACGCCGATCTGGATGAAGAGAGTATTCGCCCCATTTGATCGTGAGTCTGACTTACGGTTGTAATCCTTAAACGTGAAAAAAGAGAGAAGCCTATGTTTGGTGGAAAAGGCGGTCTGGGTGGCCTGATGAAGCAGGCTCAGCAGATGCAGGAAAAAATGCAGAAGATGCAGGAAGAGATCGCTCAGCTGGAAGTCACGGGTGAATCCGGTGCCGGTCTGGTCAAAGTGACCATCAACGGTGCGCACAACTGCCGCCGCGTTGAGATCGACCCAAGCCTGCTCGAAGACGACAAAGAGATGCTGGAAGATCTGGTTGCAGCCGCGTTTAACGATGCCGCTCGCCGTATCGACGAAACTCAGAAAGAGAAAATGGCCTCTGTTTCCAGCGGCATGCAACTGCCACCTGGCTTCAAGATGCCATTCTGATGCAAACCAGTCCGCTGCTCACGCAGTTAATGGAAGCACTGCGCTGCCTGCCGGGCGTTGGCCCGAAGTCGGCGCAGCGCATGGCGTTTACGCTATTGCAGCGCGACCGCAGCGGCGGGATGCGCCTGGCGCAGGCTCTGACCCGCGCCATGTCAGAAATTGGTCACTGTGCGGATTGCCGTACCTTTACCGAGCAGGACGTGTGTAACATCTGTTCGAACCCGCGTCGCCAGGAAAACGGTCAGATTTGCGTGGTGGAGAGTCCGGCGGACATCTACGCCATTGAGCAGACCGGGCAGTTTTCCGGCCGCTATTTCGTGCTGATGGGGCATCTCTCCCCGCTGGACGGTATTGGCCCGGACGATATCGGTCTTGACCGCCTTGAACAGCGTCTTGAGTCCGAAACGATCAACGAAGTGATCCTCGCCACCAATCCTACGGTGGAAGGGGAGGCAACGGCCAACTACATCGCCGAGCTTTGCTCGCAGTACGGCGTTGACGCCAGCCGTATCGCCCACGGCGTGCCGGTGGGCGGCGAGCTGGAGATGGTCGATGGCACCACGCTGTCGCACTCTCTTGCGGGACGCCACAAGATTATTTTCTGACCAAACGGAGGCTGCGTCCGTGGCCTCCGCTTGAAATTTCCCCCCCTTATCCCCATCTATCCCTCAACGTTTTAAAACCCCATTAAATGGCATTGTTGAGGTCGACTTAGATGAAAGGACAAGAAACCCGTGGTTTCCAGTCAGAAGTAAAACAGCTTCTGCACCTGATGATCCATTCCCTGTATTCCAACAAAGAAATCTTCCTGCGTGAGCTGATTTCCAACGCCTCCGATGCGGCGGACAAGCTGCGCTTCCGCGCACTGTCTAACCCGGATCTGTACGAAGGCGACGGTGAGCTGCGCGTGCGCGTCTCTTTCAATAAAGAGAACCGTACCCTGACCATCGCCGATAACGGCATCGGGATGAATCGCGATGAGGTCATCGACCATCTCGGGACCATCGCCAAATCCGGCACCAAAGCGTTCCTGGAGTCCATGGGCTCTGACCAGGCGAAAGACAGCCAGCTGATCGGTCAGTTCGGCGTTGGTTTCTACTCGGCGTTCATCGTCGCGGACAAAGTTACCGTGCGTACCCGTGCAGCAGGTGACAGCGCGGAAAATGGTGTGTTCTGGGAGTCCAAAGGTGAAGGCGAATACACCGTTGATGACATCACCAAGGCGGATCGCGGCACCGAAATCACCCTGCACCTGCGTGAAGGCGAAGATGATTTCCTGAACGACTGGCGCGTGCGCTCCATCATCAGCAAATATTCCGATCACATCGCCCTGCCGGTTGAGATTGAAAAACAGGAAGAGAAAGACGGCGAAACCGTGGTCTCCTGGGAGAAGATCAACAAGGCGCAGGCACTGTGGACGCGCAACAAGTCTGAAATCAAAGACGACGAATACAACGAGTTTTACAAACACATCGCCCACGATTTTACCGACCCTCTGACCTGGAGCCACAACCGTGTGGAAGGTAAGCAGGAGTACACCAGCCTGCTGTACATTCCGGCACAGGCACCGTGGGACATGTGGAACCGCGATCACAAGCACGGCCTGAAGCTGTACGTACAGCGTGTGTTCATCATGGACGATGCCGAGCAGTTCATGCCGAACTACCTGCGTTTTGTGCGTGGTCTGATAGATTCCAACGATCTGCCGCTGAACGTCTCCCGCGAAATTCTGCAGGACAGCACCGTCACCCGTAACTTGCGCAACGCCCTGACCAAACGTGCGCTGCAGATGCTGGAAAAACTGGCGAAAGACGATGCGGAAAAATACCAGACCTTCTGGAAACAATTCGGCCTGGTGCTGAAAGAGGGCCCGGCGGAAGATACCGCGAACGTGGAGGCCATCGCCAAACTGCTGCGCTTCGCGTCTACGCACACCGACTCCTCCGCGCAGACCGTGTCGCTGGAAGAGTACGTCTCGCGCATGAAAGAAGGGCAGGAGAAGATTTACTACATCACCGCCGACAGCTACGCGGCGGCGAAGAGCAGCCCGCACCTCGAGCTGTTGCGCAAGAAAGGCATCGAAGTGCTGCTGCTTTCTGACCGCATCGACGAGTGGATGATGAACTACCTGACCGAGTTTGACGGTAAGGCGTTCCAGTCCGTTGCCAAAGCGGATGAGTCCATCGACAAGCTGGCGGATGAAGTGGATGAAAGCGCGAAAGAAGCCGAGAAGGCGCTGGAACCATTCGTTGAGCGCGTGAAAACCCTGCTGGGCGAACGTGTGAAAGAGGTGCGTTTCACTCATCGTCTGACTGATACCCCGGCGATCGTTACCACCGACGCTGACGAAATGGGCACCCAGATGGCGAAACTGTTCGCTGCGGCGGGCCAGGCGATGCCGGAAGTGAAATATATCTTTGAGCTTAATCCGGATCATCCTCTGGTGAAACGCGCGGCGGACACCCAGGACGACGCCCGCTTTGCCGAGTGGGTTGAACTGCTGCTGGATCAGTCCCTGCTGGCCGAGCGCGGCACGCTGGAAGATCCTAACCTGTTCATTAAACGTGTGAATGCGCTGCTGCTGGCGTAATTGACCACGCCTCCCCTGGTCTTCTCCCTCTCCCGTGGGAGAGGGCCGGGGTGAGGGCACCAGACCCCACCCTCCCAAATAATCTCCCCCGTTAACCGTTTCAGCCTTCCCGCCTTCCTTGAGCGATGCCCGTTCTGGTGGTATTGTTTAGCGCTTTTGAAAAATTGAAACGACTTTTGAGGGGATTTTCGCAATGCGTATTATTCTGCTTGGCGCTCCGGGCGCGGGTAAAGGAACTCAGGCTCAGTTCATCATGGAGAAATACGGTATTCCGCAAATCTCCACCGGTGACATGCTGCGCGCCGCTGTTAAATCTGGCTCCGAGCTGGGTAAACAAGCGAAAGACATCATGGACGCAGGCAAGCTGGTGACCGACGAGCTGGTTATCGCTCTGGTCAAAGAGCGCATTGCTCAGGAAGACTGCCGTAACGGTTTCCTGCTGGACGGCTTCCCACGCACCATTCCTCAGGCTGACGCCATGAAAGAAGCGGGCATCAACGTGGACTACGTTCTGGAGTTCGACGTACCGGACGAGCTGATCGTTGACCGTATCGTTGGCCGTCGCGTACACGCTGCTTCTGGCCGCGTTTACCACATCAAATTCAACCCACCTAAGGTTGAAGGCAAAGACGACGTGACCGGCGAAGAGCTGACTACCCGTAAAGACGATCAGGAAGAGACCGTGCGTAAGCGCCTGGTGGAATACCACCAGATGACTGCACCGCTGATTGGCTACTACACCAAAGAAGCGCAGGCGGGTAACACCAAATACGCGAAAGTTGACGGTACCAAAGCCGTTGCTGACGTACGTGCAGAGCTGGAAAAAATCCTCGGCTAATCGCACCTTTCTCACCCGGGGCTCCGGGTGAGAAATATTCCCATCTTTCCTATCGCAGCAATGGGTTTCGTTTAAATGCATTTCCGCTACAATTGACAACCATTCAAATGGTTAAGAGGCGTGAATGAGTCAGGCGAAAACCGGCATCCTGCTTGCCAATCTGGGCACCCCAGAAGCACCTACATCAGACGCGGTAAAACGCTACCTGCGACAATTTTTAAGCGACACGCGCGTCGTGGATACCCCAAGACTGCTGTGGTGGCCGTTGCTCCGTGGCGTGATTCTGCCGATTCGTTCTCCGCGCGTCGCCAGGCTCTATCAGTCCGTCTGGATGGAAGAAGGTTCTCCGCTGATGGTTTACAGCCGTCGCCAGGAAAAGGCGCTGGCCGCACGCCTGCCGGATATGCCCGTTGCGCTCGGCATGAGCTACGGTAAACCCTCGCTGGAAAGTGCGGTTGAATCACTGCTGGCGCAGGGGGTTGACCACATTGTGGTGCTGGCGCTCTATCCGCAGTACTCCTGTTCGACGGTTGCTGCGGTATGGGATGAACTGGCGCGTATTCTGGCGACTCGCCGTCGCATACCTGGCGTGACCTTTATTCGCGACTACGCGGATAACGATCTCTATATCAAGGCGCTTGCCAACAGCGCGCGTGCGTCGTTCGAAAAACACGGCGAGCCGGATCTGCTGCTGCTGTCTTATCACGGCATTCCGCAGCGTTTCGCTGACGAGGGGGATGATTACCCGCAGCGTTGTCGTGATACCACGCGCGAACTGGTTTCTGCCCTCGGCCTGCCGCCGGAGAAGGTGATGATGACCTTCCAGTCGCGCTTTGGCCGCGAGCCGTGGCTCACCCCATATACCGATGAAACGCTTAAGATGCTTGGTGAGAAAGGGGTGAAGCATATTCAGGTGATGTCGCCAGGCTTCTCGGCGGATTGCCTGGAAACGCTCGAAGAAATTGCTGTGCAAAACAGAGAGTTCTTCCTGGAAGCGGGGGGCACGAAGTACGAATACATTCCGGCACTTAACGACTCGCCTGAGCATATCGACATGATGGTCTCTCTGGTGACAAACAGTCGCTGATCGCACTCCGGGCCGGGTTTGTGCTAACATTCCCGGCCCATATTCTTTGTACAGTTCAGACCATGAAATTTCCCGGTAAACGCAAATCCAAACACTACTTTCCCGTTGATGCCCGCGATCCGCTCCTGCAGCAAATCCAGCCTGAGAATGAAACCAGTGCCGCATGGGTCGTTGGTATCGACCAGACGCTGGTGGACATTGAAGCGAAAGTGGATGATGCGTTTGTCGCCCGTTACGGTCTGAGCGCGGGGCACTCGCTGGTGATTGAGGACGACGTTGCCGAAGCGCTTTACCAGGAACTGGTGCGCGAAAACCTGATCACCCATCAGTTTGCCGGCGGTACCATCGGTAACACCATGCACAACTACTCCGTACTGGCTGATGACCGCTCGGTACTGTTGGGCGTAATGTGCAGCAATATCGAAATTGGAGGCTATGCCTACCGTTATCTGTGCAATACCTCAAGCCGTACCGATCTGAACTATCTCCAGGGGGTCGACGGGCCGATTGGCCGCTGCTTTACGCTGATCGGTGAGTCCGGCGAGCGTACCTTTGCCATCAGCCCGGGTCACATGAACAAACTGCGTGCCGAGAGCATCCCGGAAGAGGTGATTGCAGGCGCCTCGGCGCTGGTGCTGACCTCCTATCTGGTGCGCTGCAAACCGGGTGAGCCGATGCCGGACGCGACCATGAAAGCGATTGAGTACGCGAAGAAATACAATGTCCCCGTCGTTCTCACGCTGGGCACCAAATTCGTGATTGCCGACAATCCGGAGTGGTGGCAGGTGTTCCTGAAAGAGCACGTCTCGATTCTGGCGATGAACGAAGAAGAGGCGGAAGCGCTGACGGGCGAAAGCGATCCGCTGCTGGCGTCTGATAAAGCGCTGGAGTGGGTGGATCTGGTTCTCTGTACCGCAGGGCCGGTTGGGTTATACATGGCGGGCTTCACCGAAGAAGAGAGCAAGCGCAAAACCCAGCATCCATTGCTGCCTGGCGCGATCGCCGAGTTCAACCAGTACGAGTTCAGCCGTGGTATGCGTTTTAAAGACTGTGTTAATCCGCTGCGTATCTACTCGCACATCGCCCCGTATATGGGCGGGCCAGAGAAGATCATGAACACCAACGGTGCAGGTGATGGCGCGCTGGCCGCATTGCTCCATGACATCACCGCGAATGCTTACCATAAAACTAACGTCCCGAATTCCAGCAAGCACAAGTTCAACTGGCTGACCTATTCGTCGCTGGCGCAGGTGTGCAAATACGCTAACCGCGTGAGTTATCAGGTGCTTAATCAGCATTCCCCGCGCTTAACGCGTGGTCTGCCGGAAAGGGAAGACAGCCTGGAAGAGGCTTATTGGGATCGGTAAATGTAAAAAGGCAACGTAAGTTGCCTTTTTTAATGTTTGTTCCCTCTCCCCGTGGGAGAGGGCCAGGGTGAGGGCATCAGGCCGCACCAAACCTACCCCGTCACCGCCTCTTCAGCCGGCGGTTTCTCCAGTAGCGTCAGCATCGTATTCGCAATCTCGCGCTCGCCCATCACGACCTTATCCGCACCGCGCTCGGTAATGTACTCCACCTCATCGTCATAATGTGCCCGGGCGATAATCTCAATCGTCGGGCACTTCTCGCGCGCGGAAGCCACAATTTCACCCGCTTCATAGCCGTTTGGGATGGTCAGCAGCAGCCAGCGTGCGCAGTCCAGATGCGCCAGATTCATGATCTCTTCGTTTGCCGCATTGCCCAGCACCGCTCGGATACCGCGCTCACGCAGCTCGTCGACGCGGGTGCGTGACGTTTCAATCACTACCAGAGGGATCCCTTGCGCCATCAGTTTCTCACCGAGCAGGCTGCCTACGCGACCAAAACCAACCAGCAGGGCGTGATTACAAATATCTACCGGGATCTGCTTCTCTTCTTCGATAGCTTCTTCCAGCGTCTGTTCTTCAAGCGTTTCGGTTTTATCGAGGTATTTTTCCAGCAGTGCGAACAGGACTGGGTTCAGCATAATCGACAGGATTGCACCTGCCAGCACCAGGTTCTGCCCGGCTTGCGGTAGCAGGTTCAGCGCCATGCCCAGACCCGCCAGAATAAAGGCAAACTCACCAATTTGCGCCAGACTGGCGGCGATGGTCAGCGCCGTACGCGGGGAGTGGCCAAACATCCTTACCAGGAAGAAAGCCGCGAGCGACTTACCAAAGATAATAATCGCCAGCGTGCCCAGCACAGCCAGCGGCTGATGAATCAGGACCATCGGGTCAAACAGCATCCCGACGGAAACGAAGAACAGTACGGCGAAAGCATCACGTAGCGGCAGAGTGTCATGCGCCGCACGGTGGCTCAGCTCGGACTCGTTCAGCACCATCCCGGCGAAGAACGCGCCCAGGGCAAAGGAGACATCAAACAGCTCTACGGCACCAAAGGCGATACCCAGCGCCAGCGCCAGCACGGAGAGGGTAAACAGCTCGCGTGAGCCGGTTGCTGCGCTGCGGGACATGATCCACGGCACCAGACGGCGGCCCACCAGCATCATGATGGCGATAAACGCCACAACTTTACCGATGGTAATGCCCATATCCAGTGCCAGCGAGGCAAAGCCGACGTTGTCTTTTTCCATCATCCCGGCGACTGCGGGCAGCAGTACCAGCGTTAACACCATCACCAGGTCTTCAACAATCAACCAGCCTATCGCAATTTGTCCGCGCTGGCTGTCAATCAGCTGTCTCTCTTCAAGTGCGCGCAGCAACACCACGGTACTGGCGGTGGAAAGACACAGCCCAAAAACGATGCCGGTCATCAGCGACCAGCCAAGAATTGCTGAAAGCGCCATCCCCAGCAGCGTCGCTACCCCTATCTGGGCGATCGCTCCCGGTATGGCGATCGACTTTACCGCCATCAGGTCCTTCAGTGAAAAATGCAAACCGACGCCAAACATCAGCAGAATCACGCCTAATTCCGCCAGTTCAGGAGCCAGTTTGGTATCCGCAACGAAACCCGGCGTAAACGGTCCCGCCAGGACACCCGCTAACAAATAGCCGACAAGGGGAGAAATACGCAGTTTATTGGCAATCATGCCAAGGATAAAAGCGAGCACAAGGCCACCAACAATGGTGGTGATAAGCGGTGTGGCGTGATGCATTCCGTCTCCTTTCGTTGTGGGTGTTCCTTTTTGGCGCAAACCAAAAAAACCGAGTAATAGTTTATGACAATTTTTACTCTTATGTTTATGAATAATTGTTGAAATTTGAATAAAACAGCAATAAGCACGAAAAAAAGCGCATTTTGATAAATTCAGCAGGGGGAGGCAGAAGAAACCCTTATGGCATCAGGGTGTCAGGTAGCCAAAGTAAAACTTTGGCTACCTGTAATTTACGCTTTGTGACGGTTATCAGGCAGGAATATGGTCAACATCCCAAGAAGTGGCAGGAAAGCGCAGATTTTATAAACCAGGAAGATGCTGGTGTGATCCGCAACCATCCCTAACACCGCAGCACCAAGCCCACCCATGCCAAAGGCGAACCCGAAAAAGAGTCCGGAAACCATACCGATACGACCAGGTAACAGCTCTTGCGCATAGACAAGAATGGCGGAAAACGCGGAAGCGAGGATAAAACCAATAATCACGGTTAAAATTCCCGTCCATTCAAGGCTGGCGTACGGCAAAATAAGGGTAAACGGTGCCACGCCGAGAATAGAGCCCCAAATTACATATTTACGCCCAATCTTATCCCCCACAGGCCCGCCAATCACTGTCCCGGCAGCGACCGCAAACAGGAAGGCAAACAGGTGGATCTGCGCATTTTGTACCGATAATCCGAATTTTTGCATCAGATAAAAGGTGTAATAGCTGCTGATGCTCGCCATATAGAAATATTTCGAGAAAATCAGCACCAGCAGGACGGAAACCGCCAGGATAATCTTGTTACGCGGTAGAGGATTAATCACCTTCGCTTTAGGTTTACCCTTGTTCACCCGATGTTGAGCGGCATACCAGCGGCTGATCTGCGCCAGTACGATAATCGCCAGCAGTGCGGCTAGCACAAACCATGCCACGTTGCCTTTACCGTAAGGGGCAATAATCACCGCGGCCAATAGCGGGCCGAGAGAGCTACCAAAGTTACCGCCCACCTGGAAGAGTGACTGCGCCAGGCCGTGACGACCACCGGAGGCCATACGCGCCACGCGGGAGGATTCCGGGTGGAAGACCGACGAGCCGGTGCCCACCAGTGCGGCGGCGATTAACACCGCTTCAAAACTCCCAGCCATGGCCAGCAGTACCAGCCCGCTTAAGGTGAAACACATGCCAATCGGTAGCGACCATGGCATCGGGTATTTGTCCGTCCAGTAGCCCACTATTGGCTGCAGTAGCGAGGACGCGAGCTGGAAGGTCAGGGTGATCATCCCGATCTGCACGAAGGTTAAAGAGAACTCTGATTGCAGCAGCGGATAAATTGCCAGAATCAACGACTGGATCATATCGTTGAGCAGATGAGAAAGACTGATTGCACCTAAGACTTTAAAAGAGGTGCGCGATTTCGGCGGTGACGCCGGCACGCCCGGAACGGGCTGGGTTGATTCACTGATTGCCATAGAGAGAATTACCACGTCTTTAGTTATTAGAAATGCAGGATGTAATTATTATCCAACTAACATACCTGTCAGGGGCATTTGAAGAAAGTCGCAATTCTGAAAACTTATTTGTCTATTATTGTGAGTCATTGTAATTTTTGCCTTTGTCTATTGGTCAGGGAGAGAAAAGATGAAGTTAATGAAGCGGGGCGTCGCGCTGGCGCTTATCGCCGCATGGGGCCTGGTAAGCCTGCCCGCGCAGGCATACGAAAAAGATAAAACCTACAAAATCACCATTCTGCATACCAACGATCACCACGGGCATTTCTGGCGCAGTGAATACGGCGAATATGGTCTGGCGGCGCAAAAAACGCTGGTGGATGGTATTCGTAAAGAGGTGGCGGCTCAGGGCGGCAGCGTGCTGTTGCTGTCCGGGGGAGATATCAACACCGGGGTACCGGAATCCGATTTACAGGATGCCGAGCCCGATTTTCGCGGTATGAATCTGATTGGTTACGATGCGATGGCCGTCGGCAACCACGAGTTTGATAATCCACTAACGGTACTGCGCCAGCAGGAAAAACTGGCAAAATTCCCGTTCCTCTCCGCCAATATTTACCAGAAAAGTACCGGCGAACGCCTGTTTAAACCCTGGGCGTTGTTTAAGCGCCAGGACCTGAAAATCGCGGTGATTGGCCTAACCACTGACGATACGGCGAAAATTGGCAACCCGGAGTTCTTTACCGATATCGAATTCCGTAAACCGGCAGACGAAGCAAAGCTGGTTATTCAGGAATTACAGCAGAACGAAAAACCGGATGTGATTATTGCCACCACCCACATGGGGCACTATGACAATGGCGAGCACGGCTCTAATGCGCCAGGTGACGTGGAGATGGCGCGCAGCCTGCCGGCTGGCTCGCTGGCAATGATTGTGGGCGGTCACTCACAGGATCCGGTCTGCATGGCCTCCGAGAATAAAAAGCAGGTTGATTACGTGCCAGGCACGCCGTGTGCCCCAGACCGTCAGAACGGCATCTGGATTGTGCAGGCGCATGAGTGGGGCAAATACGTGGGCCGGGCGGATTTTGAGTTCCGTAACGGCGAGATGAAACTGGTGCATTACCAGCTCATCCCGGTCAACCTGAAGAAGAAAGTCACTTATCCTGACGGGAAAAGTGAGCGCGTACTTTACACCCCGGAGATTGCTGAAAACCAGCAGATGCTCTCCCTGCTGACGCCGTTCCAGAATAAAGGTAAGGCACAGCTGGATGTGAAGATTGGCACGCTCAATGGTCGTCTGGAAGGGGATCGTAGCAAAGTTCGCTTCGTGCAGACCAATATGGGGCATCTGGTGCTGGCAGCGCAAATGACGCGTACCGGCGCTGATTTTGGCGTAATGAGCGGCGGCGGTATTCGTGATTCCATCGAAGGTGGAAACATTACCTATAAAGACGTTCTGAAGGTGCAGCCGTTCGGTAACGTGGTGGTCTATGCGGACATGAGCGGGAAAGAGGTCATGGACTACCTGACCGCCGTGGCGCAGATGAAGCCGGATTCCGGTGCCTATCCGCAGTTTGCCAACGTGAGCTTTGTGGCGAAAGACGGCAAGCTTAACGATCTGAAGATCAAAGGCGAACCGGTTGATCCGGCTAAAACGTACCGTCTGGCGACGTTAAGCTTTAACGCCACCGGCGGTGACGGCTATCCGCATATTGATAACAAACCAGGCTATGTGAACACCGGTTTTATCGACGCGGAAGTGCTGAAGCAGTTCATCGAGCAAAACTCGCCGATTGATGTGAATGCATACGAGCCGAAGGGTGAGGTGAGCTGGCAGTAGTGCGGTTGTTTTGCCGGGTAGCGGCTGCGCCTTACCCGGCTTTTCTCTTACTCCCGGCGTGCAATATCCGCAAATTTCGCGTCCAGCATTTTCGCCAGATCGCCCGCCGCGAGTTCAATATCCAGCCCGCGTTTGCCGCCGGATATAAAGATGGTTTCAAACTCCTGTGAAGGCGCATCTATCAGCGTCGGCAGCCGTTTTTTCTGCCCGAGTGGGCTGATCCCGCCGACCAGGTAGCCCGTGGTGCGTTGCGCAACCATTGGGTCTGCCATATCCACTTTTTTCGCGCCCAGCGCTTTCGCCACTTTCTTCAAGTCAAGCTGCCCGGCGACGGGCGTAACCGCGACGGCGAGGTGCTTCATGTCGCCATTCACGGCGACCAGCAGCGTTTTATAGACCTGGTCAGCGTTCAGCCCCAGTTTGCGCACCACTTCATCACCAAAATTGGTTTCATTCGGATCGTGATCGTAGGTATGGATCCGGAAAGGAATTTTGTTTTTTTCGAGTAATTTAACGGCGGGAGTCATAGCTATCCTTCTTACGACAGACAATTCATGCTCACAGCATACGCCTGACGTTTGTCTAAAAAATAGCACCATCTTGCGCAATAGTATTGGCAGTGATGGTCACTTTGAGCGACAATCGGCTCAACCGAAGGTCTCCTTCGGCATAATAAAAACGATGAAATTCCTCTTTGACGGGCCAATAGAAATATTGGCCATTTTTTTATTTCAACAGTGACGGCAAATTCCCTTCTCCGTACAAATGTAATGCACCTACTGCGACAACGTAATGCCCGGCAGGTAAGGCATGCAGCGTCTGCCGCCAGGCTTTATTACGCGCATTCATCAGCACATCATACAGCGATTCGCTGAATGTAGACGGTAACGCCAGCTTACTGTCTGCGGGGGGAGCATCCAGCCACCAGCCGATCATGGTCTGCAGCAGGCGCGCGTTGGTGTGCCAGTGGGTCAGGGTATCATCCAGCAGCATCAGACCGTCGTCAGGCAGTTGTCGCAACAGCGCAATCTGGCTGTCCGTCCCTTCCAGTTCGATGATCGGCATCCTGCGTGCCCTTGCCATATTCAGTAACTGGTAATCAATGCCGTAATCACCGCGCAGACCCAGACGTTGCGCCTGCGTGGCCTGAAGCACCATGGCAATTTGCCAGAGCGGCAGAGCGTCGAGCATCGAGAGCGACACGCCCGTCTCATCCGCGACGCGCGTCAGTTCCGCGAGCAGATCATCATCCAGACGTTCTGCCAGGCTGAGAGTGCTCTCCAGACCGGCAAACGGTGATTCATGGCCCGAAATGTCCGCCTCAACAACCAGCGCATCGGCGCGCTTGAGAAGTTTTATCAGACCAGGAGGCAGGGGAGACATATCCTGCGTACCCATATGGATGCTGCCCACCAGGTGCAGGTGCTGGCCGCCAGGAAGCGAGATATCCAGACCGGGCCAGGCATAACGGCGGGGGAATAGGGCGCGAAACGATGTTTTTATACGATTAAACAGACTCATACGCGCTCCATGAACTGAAAGGTTCATGCTAGCGCGTACGAGAACAAGGTTCAATCTTTCGGTTTAAACCGCAACAGTCGGTTGGCGTTGCTCACCACGGTGATGGAGGAGAGCGCCATGGCTGCACCTGCGACCACCGGGTTCAGCAGCGTGCCGGTCAGCGGCCACAAAATCCCGGCGGCAATCGGAATGCCGAAACTGTTGTAGATAAATGCCCCCAGCAGGTTCTGCTTCATGTTGCGCAACGTGGCTTTTGAAATGGCCAGCGCATCAGCAACGCCCATCAGGCTATGGCGCATCAGCGTGATCGCTGCCGTCTCGATAGCGACATCGCTCCCGCCTCCCATGGCGATACCGACATCCGCCTGGGCCAGCGCAGGGGCATCGTTGATGCCGTCGCCGACCATTGCCACCTGACGCCCCTGGCTTTGCAGTTTCTTGATTGCGTCAGCTTTACCGTCCGGCAGTACGCCAGCAATGACCTCATCAATACCGGCTTCTTTCGCGATGGCGTTGGCGGTGGTCGGGTTATCCCCGGTCAGCATGACCAGGCGATAACCCGCGCGGTGCAGGCGTTTTAAGGCATCCACACTGTCCTGGCGAAGCGGATCGCGCACGGCCAGCAGCGCGGCGGCTTTGCCATCCACCGCCAGCAGAACCGGCGTGGCGCCCTGAGACGCCTGCGCCTTCAACTCGCTTTCCAGCTCGGCAGTATCAATACCGTTTTCATTGAGCAATGCCTGGTTGCCCAGCAGCAGCGCGTGGCCTTCTGCTTCACCGCTGACGCCGAGCCCGCGCAGGGTGCGGAAATTGCTCACCTGCGGCAGGCTGGCATTCCCGGCTTTCTCAATAATCGCGCGAGCCAGAGGATGGCTGGAGCCTTGCTCAAGCGCGGCAGCAAGACGCAGTGCGTCATTTTTTGTCAGGCCTGTCGTATTCACGGCCACAACCTGCGGTTTGCCTTCGGTCAGCGTGCCGGTTTTATCAAACACCAGCGTGTCGAGCGTACTGGCCCGCTGCAGTGCATCCGCATCCCGCACCAGCACGCCAAACTCGGCGGCGCGGCCTACGCCGGAGATAATCGACATCGGTGTGGCAAGACCGAGTGCGCAAGGACAGGCGATGATCAGCACCGTGGTGGCGATCACCAGGGTATAAACAATCTGCGGTGCGGGGCCGAAAAAGTACCAGATAGCCGCGCTCAGCAGGGCAATACCGACCACGACCGGAACAAAAACGGCTGAGATTTTATCCGCAAGCTGGCCAATTTCCGGCTTGCTGCTCTGCGCCTGGCGCACCATGCGGATAATGCGTGACAGGGTGGTGTGGCTGCCGACGGCGCTGGCGGTGAACAGCACGCTGCCGTCCTGTACCACCGTACCGGCATGAACGGCGTCACCGTGGGATTTCTGCTGAGGGATAGGCTCGCCGGTCAGCATCGCTTCATCCAGCCAGGCTTCGCCCTGGGATATCTTACCGTCAACGGGCACGCGGTCGCCCGTGGTCAGTCGCAGCGTCATGCCGGGCTGAACCTCGGCCAGCGGAACGCTCTTTTCACCGTCCTCTGTGACCACGCGCGCGGTTGGCGGCGTTAAATCAAGTAATCTTTCCAGCGCTTTTGAGGAACGCTGACGCGCGCGGGCTTCCAGCATATGGCCCAGGTTAATCAGGCCGATAATCATCGCGCTCGCTTCATAATAGAGATGTCGCGCCTCCATCGGGAACCACTGGGGCCAGACGTTCACGCTCATCGAATATAGCCACGCCGTGCCGGTGCCGAGCGCTACCAGCGTATCCATTGTCGCCGTGCGGTTTTTCAGGCTCTTCCAGGCGCTGGTATAAAAATGTCCGCCTGCAACGATCATCACCCCAAGGGTGATCAAACCGATCGCCAGCCACAGCGTGCGGTTGTCGTCGGTGACCATCATGTTGTCGCCGAGCATGCCCCACACCATCACCGGAACCCCGACCAGCAGGGCAACTATTGCCTGCCAGCGGAAGCGTTTCATGGTGGCAACCGCCGTTTCCTGCTGACGTTCACGACGCTTTGCATCGTCTTCGATGGCTTCAGCGCCGTAGCCTGCTTTCTCAACGGCCTGCACTAAATCTGCGGCGGAGGCACTGCCCATCACCAGCGCGGTGCGCTCCGCAAGATTGACCCGTGCCTGCGCGACGCCCGGTACGGCCTGTAAGGCGTTTTGTACCCGGGAGACGCAGCTGGCGCAGCTCATGCCGTTGATCAGCAGCTGTTGGCTGTCATCAATATCATCAGCTACCGGAAGCTCAGGAGTGGCCGCTGTCAGTGCTTCCGACGGGGATGATGACTCTGCCAGCGGTTTAGCCTTTGGGTGGCTCAGCTCCGCCCCGTAACCGGCCTGCTTGATGGTATCAATCAGCGCATCCGCGCTGGCGCTACCGGTTACGGCGGCATGATCGATGGTAACTTCAGCACTTTCAACGTCAGGACGCTGTTCCAGACTTTCTTTAACGCGTTTGACACAGTGGCCGCAGGAGAGGCCGTCCAATGTCAGGTCAATAGTGTGAGACATAACAAAACTCCCGTATAATGATCTGGTCAGTTGTTGACCAACATAACGCTTTTGGCTAACTGTTATGAAGGTTAAACCTTCCATCAAGGGGAAGGTCAAGGGGGAAATGTGAATATCAGTGATGTTGCGAAAAAAACCGGCTTAACCAGCAAAGCGATTCGCTTTTATGAAGAGAAAGGGCTGGTGACACCGCCGCTGCGCAGCGAAAACGGCTACCGCAGTTACACGCAACTGCATCTTGACGAACTGACGCTGCTGCGTCAGGCAAGACAGGTCGGTTTTAATCTGGAAGAGTGTGGCGAGCTGGTGAATCTGTTTAACGATCCGAAGCGTCACAGCGCTGATGTGAAAAATCGCACGCTGGAAAAGGTGGCTGAGATTGAACGCCACATCACCGAGTTACAGGCGATGCGCAAACAGCTGCTGGCGCTGGCGGAATCATGTCCGGGAGATGACAGCGCCGATTGCCCGATCATAGATAATCTTGCTGGCTGCTGCCATCGTAAGGCATCTGTTTAACAGGCTTTAACCCGCAGAGTTATTCCTTCTACCGCAACGACCTCAACCCGCGTTCCGGCGCTGAGGTCATCGTCGGCCACGACAGGCCACGAACTGTCGCCCACGCGCATATGTCCACGCCCGTTCACCAGCGCGGTGTCGAGCGTAAAACGCTGGCCGACAATCTGCTGCCCGCGCTGATTAAGGTGCGCATCTAACGGTTTCTGCTCGTTAACCCGTCGGTTAAGCCAGCGCCACCACAGCCATGCAGCCACCAGTGTCAGTACGGCAAACAACGCACCTTGCCACGCCCAGTCGAGCGGCAGAAGCCACACGAGCAGCCCGGTAATGACGGCGGCGACACCGCTCCAGAGCAGGTAGCCGTTGCCGCCCAGCATCTCAGCGGCCAGCAATAACCCCCCGAGGCTTAGCCAGAAAGCGTGAGGATATGCGGCAATAAGCTCAATCATTTTTTACGCTCGTTTCCGCTGTCTTTGATCAGTTCAGCGATCCCGGCAATAGAGCCCATGAGACTGCTGGCATCCAGCGGCATCATGACCACTTTGCTGTTGTTTGCTGAGCCGATCTGTTTCAGCGCGTCGGTATATTTTTGCGCGACAAAGTAGTTCACGGCCTGGATATCACCAGCGGCAATCGCCTCTGACACCATCTGGGTGGCACGAGCTTCCGCTTCGGCCGAACGTTCACGCGCTTCCGCCTGGAGGAACGCAGACTGGCGATCGCCCTCGGCTTTGAGGATCTGCGACTGTTTTTCCCCTTCCGCTTTGAGGATCTCGGCCTGACGTACCCCTTCGGCTTCAAGAATATAGGCACGTTTGGTTCGCTCGGCCTTCATCTGGGCGTTCATGGAGGCGATCAGTTCAGCCGGCGGGCGAACGTCGCGGATCTCAATACGGGTGACTTTGATCCCCCACGGATTCGTCGCTTCATCGACAATGTGCAGCAGTCGGGTATTGATGCTGTCTCGCTGTGAGAGCATCTCATCCAGCTCCATCGAACCCAGTACGGTACGGATATTGGTCATCGTCAGGTTAACGATAGCCAGCTCCAGATTGCTCACCTCATAGGCCGCTTTTGGCGCATCAATTACCTGAATAAAACAGACGGCATCAATGGTGACATTGGCGTTATCCTTAGAGATCACTTCCTGAGAAGGAATATCCAGCACCTGTTCCATCATGTTGATCTTACGACCAATTCTGTCCATGAAAGGGACAATCAGGCTTAAACCAGGTTGTAATGTGTTGGTGTAACGTCCGAAACGCTCGACTGTCCACTGGTAACCCTGCGGGACAATTTTGACGCCAGCGCCGACAATAACCAGCGCAACGAAAATAAGGACAGGAACAACGATGAGCATAAAAACCTCCTGTTTTGCATGCTGTGGCGGAAACCGTATGGCTGTTTGTTGACCCTAAGTATACGAGGAAAGTCGCCATACAATCACTAATCGCCGTAGACTACTGCTAATTATTGGGATGAAGGCAGGAAATAACATGAAGGATAACAGCGCGATTTTAACAATCGCGGATGTAGGCTACCGTGTGGGTGAAACCACTATTCTGAATAATGTCAGCTTTACCGTTTCGCCGGGGGAGTTTCGTTTGATCACCGGGCCATCGGGCTGCGGGAAAAGTACGCTGCTAAAAATCATTGCCTCGCTGCTCAGCCCGACCTCAGGCAAGATTTTTTTTGAGGGGAAGGATATTGCAACGCTCTCTCCTGAGGCGTATCGCCAGCAGGTCTCATACTCGGTACAAACGCCCACGCTCTTCGGCGATACGGTGTATGACAACCTGATTTTTCCCTGGAAAATTCGCAATAAGACGCCCGATCCTGAGCGGTTATCGGCCGATCTGGAACGTTTTGGCTTGCCGCAGGAGACGCTGACCAAAGCCGTGAGTGAGTTGTCGGGTGGAGAAAAGCAACGCGTCTCGCTGATCCGTAATCTGCAATTTTTACCCAGGGTGCTGTTGCTGGACGAAATCACCAGCGCGCTGGATGAGGCCAATAAGCGCAACGTTAACGACATCATTCATCATTACGCCAGCAAGCAGAATGTTGCCGTGCTGTGGGTGACGCACGACGCTAACGAAATAACCCATGCGGATGACGTGATTACGCTCCAGCCGCACGGTGGGAAAATGCAGGAGGCTAACCGTGGGTGAGCATAATATTACCAATGAATCCCTGGCGTTTTCGATGGTGCTGGTGCTGATTGCGATTGTGGTCAGCTACCGGGAAAAGCTGGGGCTGGAAAAAGATATTCTGTGGAGTATCTGCCGGGCGGTTATTCAGCTGATTATTGTCGGCTATGTGCTGAAGTATATTTTCAACGTCAACCACGCCGTGCTGACGCTGCTGATGGTGCTTTTTATCTGCTTTAACGCAGCGTGGAATGCGCAAAAACGCAGTAAGTACATTGATAAGGCCTTTATCTCGTCGTTTATTGCCATAACGACCGGGACGGCGCTCACGCTGGCAGTGCTGGTGCTCTCTGGTTCAATTGTGTTTACGCCAATGCAGGTCATCCCCATTTCCGGAATGATCGCCGGAAACGCGATGGTTGCCGTGGGGCTGTGTTACAACAATCTGGGCCAACGGTTCAGCAGTGAACAGCAGCAGTTGCAGGAGAAGTTAAGCCTGGGGGCAACGCCTAAAATGGCCTCGGCGCGGCTGATCCGTGAGAGCATCCGTTCATCGCTGATCCCGACGGTGGATTCTGCCAAAACGGTGGGACTGGTGAGCCTGCCGGGTATGATGTCGGGGCTGATTTTTGCCGGTATCGATCCGGTAAAAGCGATTAAGTATCAGATTATGGTAACGTTTATGCTGCTCTCAACGGCGAGCCTGTCAACCATCATTGCCTGTTACCTGACCTACCGGAAGTTCTATAACGCGCGCCACCAGCTGGTGGTGACGCAGTTGAAAAAGACGGGGTAATATCGGCTTTTGTCGGCCCGGTAAGGCGAAGCCGCCCCCGGGCAAAGTGCATCAATACAGCAGCGCGTAAAGCTGACGACGATACTTCGACGCCAGCGCGTCGCCGGTGCCCAACGCGGCCAGAATTTCCTGGAACATCTTACGCGCCTGGCCGTCTGCGGCAGCCAGATCTTTTTGCAGATGGCTAAACAGCAGCTCCAGTGCTTCTTCGTTACGCCCTACCTGATGCAGCTGCAGCGCCAGCTGGCTTGCCAACGCGGCATCGGCCGGGTTGTCAGCTACCTGCTGTTGCAGCTGCTGAATTTCCGGGGTGTCTGCCGCCTGCTTCAGCAGCTCAATTTGCGCGACCAGCCCCTGGTAACGGGTGTCCTGATCCTGAAGTGGAACCGTCTTCAGCACGGCTTCTGCGTCTTCTGAGCGGTGTAGTGCAATCTGCGTTTCCGCCAGCAGCAGACCAATCTGGCTGTTTTGCTTCGACAACTGCCATGCCTCTTTGAGCAGCGGCAGCGCCTCGTCATATTTGCCTTCCTGCATTAGCGCCATGCCTTCCTGCGCTTTCAGCTCTTCTTCACGCGGCAGGACTTTATCCAGCAGAGCGCGAATAGCCTCTTCCGGCTGCGGCCCCTGGAAACCATCAACAGGCTGACCGTTCTGGAAAAGATAGACGGTTGGAATCGCGCGCAGACCAAACTGAGATGCCACCATTGGCTCGGCGTCACAATCCAGTTTGGCGAGAATGAACTGGCCGTTGTACTGTGCGGCAAGGCTTTCCAGTACCGGCGTCAGCTGCAGGCAGTGCTGGCTTCGCTCAGACCAGAAGTAGAACAGCACCGGTTTGGTCATTGACTGTTCGAGGGTCTGTTGCAGGTTTGCTTCAGTAATATTGACGATATTCTGTACGGACATGCGGCTTTCTCTTTTGTCGGTTTGTTCTTTACATGGGGGTGAGCGTCGTTGCTTCAACTCAACCGTGTAAAATTTTGTCCATCATCCGGCCCGGCAGCAGGCGTTTTAACCAGCCTACGGCATGGGTGACCAGCGTCACCGGATAGCGAATTTTTGGATTTTCACTCTCAAAAGCATGGCGCACTTTCGCGACAACCGCTTCCGGCCCGAGGGTAAAACGTGCGGCGATGCCAGGGTTTTCGACCGGTTTGTCCGCCTGCGTCTGGTTGACGTTTTCGGTAAAGCGGGTGCGGATGGGGCCGGGTTCAATCAGGCTGACCTTAATGCCGCTGTGACGCAACTCCATGCGCAGGGCGTCAGACCAGGCCTCCAGCGCATATTTGCTGGCGGCGTAGGCGCCGCGGCCTGGGGTGGAGATCAGGCCCATCACCGAGGAGGTCATCACGATACGTCCTTCACCGTGCGGCAGCATGGCGGGGAGCAGGCGCATAGTCAGTTGATGCACGCCGAAGAAGTTGGTCGAAAACTGTTTTTCCAGCGTTTCGCGGGAGAGCGTATCCAGCGGGCCATACACGCCGTAGCCGGCATTGTTAAAGAGCCCGTACAGACGATTATCGGTCAGCGCGATCACTTCATCGGCGGCGCGTTCAACGCTCTCCGGCGAGTCCATATCCAGCAGCACGCCGGTAAACCCCATCCCGTTCATGCGTTCGACATCGTCGGGTTTACGGCAGGCTGCCAGGACCCGAAATCCCTGGCGCTTTAATTCGAGCGCGCTTTCAAGGCCAATTCCACTGGAACATCCTGTAATTAAGACCGATTTTTGCATAACTTTACCTGTCAGGATCTCCGCTTAATCAGGAGTCATGTTTAACTAAAGGGGCCAGCCGCGTTGCCATCCAGTCGGCAATAAACGGCTGAGCATCGCGATTGGGATGGATCCCATCGTCTTGCATCCATTGGGGTTTGAGATAGACCTCTTCCATGAAAAATGGCAGCAGCGGAATATCAAACTCTTTGGCAAGCTTTGGGTAGATCGCGCTAAAGGCCTCATTATACCGACGACCGTAGTTAGCGGGCAGGCGAATTTGCATCAGCAGCGGCTGGGCGTTTGCCGCCTTGATATCCTGCAGAATGGTGCGCAGCGTCTGTTCTGTTTGCTGAGGCTGAAAACCGCGCAGGCCATCATTGCCGCCAAGCTCAACCAGCACCCAGCGCGGCTGATGCTGTTTGAGTAAGGCAGGCAGCCGCGACAAGCCCTGCTGCGAGGTATCGCCGCTGATGCTGGCATTGATCACCGGCGTTGTGCTCTGCCATTTATCATTGAGCAAAGCAGGCCAGGCCGCGCTGGCGGCCATGCGATAGCCTGCACTCAGGCTGTCGCCGAGAACCAGTAACGTGTCCGCTGCCGCCGCGCGGAAGGTCATCAGAATCAAAAACAGGAAGGGCAAATGCCAGCGGAAAACAGTGTTGAAGTTCATCGTCTTAAGAAATCCGTCGGTCAGGGGGAACACGAGCTTTCCATCCTTACTGGAGTTGAACTCGTTGTCAAACGCGCTGAAACCATCGCGCTGATTGGCGAATCCGGTTCCGGTAAGTCTACGCTGCTGGCAATTTTGGCGGGTCTGGACGACGGAAGCAGCGGAGGGGTCCACCTTGTCGGGCAACCGCTGCATCAGCTTGATGAAGAGGCGCGCGCTGCGCTGCGTGCGCGACACATCGGTTTTGTTTTTCAGTCCTTTATGCTTATCCCGACGCTGAACGCGCTGGAAAACGTCGAACTCCCGGCGCTTCTGCGCGGCGAAAATAGCCGTGAAAGCCGCGCGCATGCAAAGGCCTTACTGGAGCAACTGGGGTTGGGCAAACGCCTCGACCATCTTCCGGCACAGCTTTCCGGCGGGGAGCAACAGCGCGTGGCGCTGGCGCGCGCGTTTAACGGTCGTCCGGAGGTACTGTTCGCTGATGAGCCTACCGGTAACCTTGACCGTAAAACCGGGGACAAGATTGCTGACCTGCTGTTTTCGCTCAACCGTGAACATGGCACTACGCTGATCCTCGTGACCCACGACCCGCAACTTGCCGCCCGCTGTGACCGTCGTCTGCGGCTGGTCAACGGTGTTCTTCAGGAGGAAGCATGATTGCCCGCTGGTTCTGGCGCGAGTGGCGCTCGCCCTCGCTGCTGATAGTCTGGCTGGCCTTAAGCCTGGCGGTAGCGTGCGTGCTGGCGCTCGGCAGCGTCAGCGACCGCATGGAGAAAGGGCTCAGTCAGCAAAGCCGGGAGTTTATGGCGGGAGACAGGGCGCTACAAAGTTCACGCGGGGTTCCGCCGGGCTGGATTGATGAAGCGCGCAAGCGGGGGCTCAAGGTCGGGGAGCAGATAAGCTTCCAGACCATGACCTTCGCGGGCGAAACGCCGCAGCTGGCAAGCGTCAAAGCCGTCGATGACATCTACCCGATGTATGGCGAACTGCAAACCAGCCCACCAGGGTTGAAACCCAAACCCGGCACGGTGCTGCTAGCGCCGCGCCTGATGGCGCTGTTGAACCTGAATACGGGCGACAGCATTGATGTCGGTGATGCTACGCTGAAAATTGCCGGGGAAGTGGTTCAGGAACCTGACTCCGGGTTTAATCCGTTCCAGCTCGCGCCGCGATTACTGATGAACACCGCCGATGTGGCGAAAACCAATGCCGTACAGCCGGGTAGCCGCGTCACCTGGCGCTATAAGTTTGGCGGCACGCCTGCCCAGCTTGACGCGTATGAAAAATGGCTTCTGCCGCAGTTAAAACCGGAACACCGCTGGTACGGGCTGGAGCAGGACGAGGGAGCGCTCGGTAAGTCCCTCGAGCGTTCTCAGCAGTTCCTGCTGCTTTCGGCCCTGTTAACGCTATTGCTGGCAGTGGCGGCAGTTGCCGTCGCAATGGGGCACTACTGCCGCAGCCGTTACGATCTGGTGGCGGTTCTCAAAACGCTGGGTGCGGGCAGGGTGCAGTTGCGTAAGCTGATTGTCGGCCAGTGGCTGATGCTGCTGCTTTTCTCGGCCTTCACCGGCGGGGTAATGGGGCTACTGTTCGAAAAACTGCTGATGGTGATGCTGAAACCGGTGCTCCCGGCAGCATTGCCGCCGGCCAGCCTCTGGCCGTGGCTGTGGGCGATGGGCGCGATGACGGTAATTTCGGTGCTGGTGGGGCTCCGTTCGTACCGGCTGTTGATTGCGACGCAGCCGCTGCGTGTTTTACGCCGTGACGTCGTGGCAAACGTCTGGCCGCTGAAGTTCTATCTTCCTGTGATAATCGCGGTGGCGGTTGGGCTGCTGACCTGGCTGATGGGGGGCAGCACTCTGCTTTGGGCAGTACTGTCCGGGGCGGTTGTTCTGGCGCTGCTGTGCGGCGTACTGGGCTGGATACTGCTCAATATTCTGAAAAAAATCACGGTAAAATCGCTTCCCGTGCGGCTGGCAGTGAACCGTCTGCTGCATCAGCCCTGGTCCACGCTCAGCCAGCTTTCGGCGTTTTCGCTGTCGTTTATGCTGTTGGCACTTCTGCTGGTGCTGCGAGGCGATCTGCTGGATCGCTGGCAGCAGCAGCTTCCGCCGGAAAGCCCAAACTATTTCCTGATCAATATCGCGCCTGAGCAGGTCACGCCGCTGAAGGGATTTCTGTCGGAGCATCACATTATCCCCGAGTCGTTCTACCCCATCGTTCGCGCGCGGCTGACGCAGATCAACGGTCAGTCAACGGAAGGGAACAAGGACGAGTCGCTTAACCGCGAGCTGAACCTGACCTGGCAGGAAAAACGCCCCGATCATAACCCCATTACCGCCGGAACCTGGCCGCCGAAAGTGGGGGAAGTGTCGATGGAAGAGGGGCTGGCGAAGCGTCTGAGCGTTAAGCTGGGAGACAGCGTCACGTTTACCGGGGATACGCAGGATTTTACCGCGAAAGTCACCAGCCTGCGTAAGGTGGACTGGGAAAGCCTTCGGCCCAACTTCTTCTTTATCTTCCCGCCGGGGGCGCTGGACGGGCAGCCACAGAGTTGGCTGACCAGCTTCCGCTGGGAAAACGGCAACGGCATGCTGACCCAGCTTAACCGGGAGTTTCCGACGGTCAGCCTGCTGGATATTGGGGCGATCCTGAAGCAGGTGGGACAGGTGCTGGAGCAGGTGAGCCGCGCACTGGAGGTGATGGTGGTGCTGGTTACGATCTGTGGCGTGCTGTTGCTGCTGGCCCAGGTACAGGTGGGGATGCGCCAGCGCCATCAGGAGCTGGTGGTTTACCGCACGCTGGGGGCCGGTAAGCGGCTGCTGCGGGCGACGCTCTGGAGTGAATTCGCACTGCTGGGGCTGGTGGCAGGTCTGGTCGCGGCCATTGGTGCAGAGACGGCGCTGGCTGTCCTGCAGACAAAGGTCTTCGACTTCCCATGGGAGCCTGACTGGCGTCTTTGGCTGACATTGCCTCTCTTTGGTGCGGTACTGCTTTCCCTCTGTGGAGGCTGGCTCGGTACACGCTTGTTAAAGGGCAAAGCCCTGTTCCGCCAGTTTGAGAGTTGATTCAATGTGGTGATAATTACGCACCGGTTTTTATATCGGTGCGTAGTAATTTAATGGCACAAAAAGATAATACCCACTCATTTAGTAGCACAAAACATTAAAAAACCGTCCACACAGACTGATTATTTCTAGTTAATATTCACCCGCTAAATATTTAGCAGCGTGTCTATTAAGGAAAAATAATGACTATAAAAAAATCAGCGCTGGCGGTTACGATCGGCGCGGCAGTGGCATTGACTACCTTCGCTTCTCAGGCGGAAATCACCGTTCTTAAACAGGATCCTCAGGCGGGCGATCCACTGAGCCGTCTGAACTTCACCGTGGGCGACAGTATCCGTCCTCAGTTCAACATGATGACGGGCGATGGCGACAAAGGTTCCTACAAACGTAATGGCTTCGACGGCGGTACCCGTTTCCGTTTCGCAGCCGATTACTACCTGTTTGATGACATCAGTTGGGTAAGCTACTACGAGCTGGGCGTGAACATTCCTGCGCTGTTCGACTGGGACAACCACTACAAAGAAGGCGCGAACAACACGACTCGCCGTATGTTGTACACCGGTCTGAAGAGCGACACCTGGGGTACACTGACCTATGGTCAGCAGAACAGCGTTTACTATGATGTGGTTGGCGTGAAAACCGATATCTGGGACTACGACATGATCGGTCAGGCACCAGGTAACGGTATCAACGGTGACTACGACGGTTCTTATCGTTCACGCAACATGCTGAAATATAAGAAAACCGTTGGCGATGCTGACATTTATGCATCCTACCTGTTTGAAGACAGCGAATACCTGCCGGGCAACGGCCTGCGCTACAAGCGTAAAGGCGGCGGTTCACTGGGTCTGGATTATCACCTGACTAAAGATCTGACCTGGGGTACGGCGTGGAACTACACCCGCGCCGACATGCGTAACCCGGACAACGGCGACAGCAAAACCTACGATCAGAACATCCTCGGTACTGCGCTGAGCTGGAAACCTGACAACTGGACCTTCTCCTTTGGCGGCGGCTGGTACCAGAACTTCCTGACCACCAAAAAAGTGTCTGTTAACGACTACTTTGCGGGCGACGCGTGGGGTATTGAATACTTCGCAGGGTATAAATTCCCAATCAATCAGTATGCGGTTAAATCCATCCAGCCTTACTTCATGGGCGATCGCATCGAGTACGTGAACGGCCGTAACTACCAGCGCATCGACAACGGTGTGGGTATCAGCTTCCAGCTGGATTATGGTTTCCGTGTTGATTACGAACACGTATTCACCTCCAGCACCGACGATCTGGGCGATATGAACCTGGTCCGTCTGCGTTACGACTTCTAAGTGATCTTGTAGGGTGCGGCCTGATGCCCTCACCCTGACCCTCTCCCACAGGGAGAGGGAACAAACATTAAAAACGGCAACCCTGGTTGCCGTTTTGCTTTTACCTCGTCACCCGGCTTTATTTTTCAGCGATCAAGCCACTCAGCAATTTCTTCGAACGTTCCGCGATAGACAATCTTCTCCGCTTTCTTTCCAAGCTGATAGCTGTACATCGGGTCGTAATAATCATTCAGCAACGGGGCAAGCCAGCGGAAGTGCGCATCAGTGCTGCCAGAGCGTTGTTGTTCCAGCAGCGCGGAATCTAACAGCTCGGTGAATTCTGCATACCGCTGCAGCCCCAGACGGCGGCGAATGGCGAACAGGCCGTGGTGCAGGTACTCGCTGTACTCTTTCCAGCCTTCTTCATCACCGTAAGCCGCAGAAAAATCTGCCCACATATGGTCGAAATACTCTTCTCGCAGGCGCTCAAGACGGATATCAAACGGGTCGTCGACGACAACGATAGGAGCTTCAACCATACGGTCGCGCAGGCACTCCGGCAGGTGGTTGGAACCAATCATCCGACCTTCATCTTCCAGCACCCAGCGTGCAGCGTCTTTTTTTAATAGCTCAACCGCAAGGTGATTTTCAAAGCTGGCCTGGGAAAGCTGCGGCGTGAGCGTGCGGCCAAACGATGAACCGCGATGGCGAGCCAGTCCTTCCAGATCAATGCCCTGGACATGTTGCTTAACCAGCAGGGTTTTACCGCTGCCGGTACAGCCACCGATAAGTACCATCGGTTTTTGTGACTGCTCGGTTGTGACCTGAATCGCCGTCTGACGCAGGGCTTTATAGCCGCCGCGGATCAACGGGTAGTCGACACCCGCCTCTTTCAGCCATGCCTGTGAGATGTGCGAACGCTGGCCGCCGCGTGCGCAGCAGAGATAGCCCTCAGGATGGGCAAGGCTGGCCTCCCGCCAGGCGTTGATCCGTGCCTCACGCGTTGCGCCGTTCACCAGACTATGGCCGAGCGCCAGCGCGGCCTCGGGGCCCTGCCGCTTATAGCAGGTGCCGACGGCGGCGCGCTCGTCGTCGTTCATTAAAGGCAGGTTGAGCGCGGCGGGCATCGCGCCCTGTGCAAATTCGATCGGCGCGCGAACGTCGATTAAAGGGGTATCGGACGCGAGGATCGCGCGATAGTCCGTTCCATCGTTCATGGTTATTCCAGAAGAAAACTCAGCAGCAATGGGCGGGGATTGTACGCCGGGGAAGGGGAAGGTCAACTCCCCGGCGCAGGTGTGTTACTTGATCTTAGACTGTGCCCAGACAATTCCGCTCGCGTATTCCGGCGGCAGAAGAGGGATGATGGCTTCGAGGGTGGCGCTCAGACGGCCCGTGTCGCTGTCGTTCAGGTTCAGGTGACCGACCTTACGACCCGGGCGAACCTCTTTGTCATACCAGTGCAGGTGTACCAGCGGCAGCTTCAGCCAGTCGTAGTTCAGATCGGTGCCGATCAGGTTGATCATCACTGACGGGCTATTCACCACCGGCTGCGGCAGAGGCAGCTCAGTGATGGCGCGCAGGTGCAGTTCGAACTGGCTGATGGACGCGCCGTTTTGCGTCCAGTGGCCGCTGTTGTGCACGCGCGGCGCAAGCTCGTTGATCAGCAGACCTGACGGGGTGACAAAGCACTCCATCGCCATTACGCCGACGTAGCCCAGTTCGTGCATGATGGCAGACAGCATGTCTTCCGCCTGTGCCTGTTGTTCCGCACTGGCCTGCGGAAACGCCACGCTGGTGCGCAGAATGCCGTCCTGATGCAGGTTATGCGTCAGCGGATAAAAGACGGTATGCCCGTCGTGCCCGCGCGCGCCAACCAGCGACACTTCGCCGCTAAAGTTGATGCCCTGCTCAACGATACACTCGCCGTAGCAATCATCCGGCAGTTCTGCCGTTTCATTTGCACGCAGGCGCCACTGACCGCGGCCATCGTAACCGCCCACGCGGCGCTTCACGATGGCCAGTTCGCCCAGCATCGCGAAAACATCATTCCACTCGCTTTTATCCGACAGGAGCTGCCACGGTGCAGTCGGCAGACCGAGCTTGTCGAACAGCTGCTTTTGCGTCAGACGGTCGGCAATAATCGGGAAAACATCGCGGTTAACAAAGGCGTTATGACGCGCCAGCTCGCGAGTCAGCGCCGTTTCCGGCCAGCGTTCGATCTCGGCGGTGATCACGCTCTGGTGGAACGGTACCGCTTCAGGTTCATCATCCAGCCCGACGGGCCAGACGGAAATACCCAGCGGTTCACCCGCCTGGCGCAGCATACGGCCCAACTGACCGTTACCGAGGACGCAAACCTGCTTCATGCCGCACCCCGTGGGTCCGGATTGTCCAGCACCTCGTCGGTCTGTGCTTTACGCCAGTCAGCCAGACGCTGATGTAAGTCTTTATCATGCGTCGCCAGGATCTGTGCAGCCAGCAGGGCAGCATTTGCAGCACCCGCTTTACCAATCGCCAGCGTGCCGACCGGAATACCCCGCGGCATCTGCACGATGGAATAGAGGCTATCGACACCGCTCAACGCAGCGCTTTGTACCGGCACGCCCAGAACGGGGACCAGCGTTTTAGCGGCAATCATGCCTGGCAGATGTGCTGCGCCGCCCGCACCGGCAATGATCACCTCATAACCGTTCTCTTCAGCGCCTTCGGCGAAGCTGAACAGTTTGTCCGGTGTACGGTGTGCGGAAACCACTTCAACGTGGTGCGGAACATTCAGGATTTCAAAGATTTCGGCGGCGAACTGCATGGTAGCCCAGTCGCTTTTGGACCCCATCACGATGGCGACACGCGCCGGATTATTGCGGGAAGACATGCGTCTTAAAACTCCTGTGGTGCGAAACACACTGCTTTCGAGGGCACAGAGAATAGCATGTAATACGGGGAAGGAAAACGGTTGCGCGGTTAAAACTTGAGCCGTTGTGACCGCCAGGACATAACAAAACAGACCGCTATCTGGCGGTCTGTTTTCATCAATCAGGTGTCTTTATTTGGTCAGTTCTGCGGTCATGTATACGCGGTTGTTAACCTGTGCGCTGGTGATTTTGTAAGACGCACCTTGTTCAGCAGCCTGAGCGGCGATTTTCGCTTCTGCGCGGTCGAGGGTAGAAGCACTCGCGCTGACGCTCTGAGCGAAAGAACCAAAAGAGATCATAGAAAGAGCGGCAACTGCAACGAAAGTTTTGATGGATTTCATGGTCGTATTCCTGAAGTAATTTATCTGGGATAGGGCGTGTTGCCCTGATGTGACCTGCCCCCACGATTAGATACAACACTCAGTTAGTAACGTCGGAATCTTCATTCTCAGAATGACCCTTTCTCCAGCCCGCTGCAAATTCAGACGGTGTCTGATAATTCAGCGTGGAGTGCGGGCGGCATTCGTTATAATCCTGCCGCCAGTCATTAATAATTTTCCTGGCATGAACGATATCGCTGAACCAGTGCTCATTCAAACATTCATCGCGAAATCGTCCGTTAAAGCTCTCAATAAATCCGTTCTGCGTTGGCTTGCCCGGCTGGATTAAGCGCAACTCAACACCATGCTCAAAGGCCCATTGATCCAGTGCACGGCAAGTGAACTCCGGCCCCTGGTCAGTTCTTATCGTCGCCGGATAGCCTCGAAACAGTGCAATGCTGTCCAGAATACGCGTGACCTGAACGCCTGAAATCCCAAAGGCAACAGTGACCGTCAGGCATTCCTTTGTGAAATCATCGACGCAGGTAAGACACTTGATCCTGCGACCGGTGGAAAGTGCGTCCATGACGAAATCCATCGACCAGGTCAGATTGGGCGCCGCCGGACGGAGCAGCGGCAGACGTTCTGTTGCCAGCCCTTTACGACGTCTTCTGCGTTTTACGCCCAGGCCACTGAGGTGATAAAGCCGGTACACGCGCTTATGATTAACATGAAGCCCTTCACGGCGCAGCAACTGCCAAATACGACGGTAGCCAAAACGCCTGCGCTCCAGTGCCAGCTCAGTGATGCGCCCTGATAAATGCGCATCAGCAGCCGGACGGTGAGCCTCATAGCGGCAGGTCGACAGGGATAAACCTGTAAGCCTGCAGGCACGACGTTGCGACAGACCGGTCGCATCACACATCAACATCACGGCTTCCCGCTTCTGGTCTGTCGTCAGTACTTTCGCCCAAGAGCCACCTGAAGCGCCTCTTTATCCAGCATGGCTTCGGCAAGCAGCTTCTTGAGTCTGGCGTTCTCTTCCTCAAGCGACTTCAGGCGCTTAACTTCAGGCACCGCCATACCGCCATACTTCTTACGCCAGGTGTAAAACGTGGCATCGGAAATGGCATGCTTGCGGCAGAGTTCACGGGCGGGTACCCCAGCTTCGGCTTCGCGGAGAATACTGATGATCTGTTCGTCGGAAAAACGCTTCTTCATGGGGATGTCCTCATGTGGCTTATGAAGACATTACTAACATCGGGGTGTACTAATCAACGGGGAGCAGGTCAGATGTGATAAATATTAGGCTAACCATGGGCTGATTAAAATCGGAACAATTTGCCAATGTTATTCAAAAAAATAGAATGATATTTGAGGGGTTAAAACGGAAAAGCGATCAGCTCTACACTCTCTGGTGTGACTTTGACCATGGAGCCTTCACTGTGCCAGGCACCCAGTACGACGCGGTGGGCCGGTTCGCCGTTGGCGATAAGGGAATGTACATCGGGGCGATGAGTATGACCGTGGATCAGCCACTGGACGCGATGCTTTTCCATCACGTTGACCACTGTCTGCGGGTTGACGTCCATGATGGTCATGGATTTGCTGCTGTTGGCGGCTTTACTGCCCGCGCGCATTCTGGCTGCGATACGGTTGCGGATAAACAGCGGCAGGGACAGGAACACTTTTTGGATCCACGGGGTGTGGACTTTGGCGCGGAAGGCCTGATAACCGGTATCGTCGGTGCAGAGCGTATCGCCATGCATGATCAGGATCTTTCGGCCATAGAGTTCGAGCACCTGTTCTTCCGGCAGCAGTTGCATACCGCTTTCGCGAGCGTAGCGCTTGCCGAGCAGGAAATCACGGTTGCCATGGATGAAGTAGCAGGGAACGCCGGAATCCACCAGCGCATTAATGGCTGCAGCCATTTCCCGGTGCAGCGGGTTAGGGTCGTCGTCGCCAATCCAGGCTTCGAACAGGTCGCCCAGAATGTACAGCGCGTCGGCGCTTTTCGCTTCACCGCGTAAAAAACGCAGAAAACCGGCGGTGATCGCCGGTTCTTCTGTTTGCAGATGCAAATCCGCAATAAAGAGTGTCGCCACCTATTACTCGCTGACGGTCACGCTGGTAATCACTACGTCTTCTTTAGGAACGTCCTGGTGCATGCCGCTGCGGCCAGTAGAGACGGCTTTGATCTTATCAACCACGTCCATACCTTCAACCACTTCTGCGAATACGCAGTAGCCCCAACCCTGCAGGCTTTCGCCAGAGAAGTTCAGGAAGTCGTTGTCGGCCACATTGATGAAGAACTGGGCAGTAGCAGAGTGAGGCGCCTGAGTACGGGCCATCGCCAGCGTGCCACGGGTGTTTTTCAGACCGTTGTTCGCTTCGTTTTTGATCGCTTCTTTGGTCTCTTTCTGGTGCATGCCAGGTTCAAAACCGCCGCCCTGGATCATAAAGCCGTTGATCACGCGGTGGAAAATGGTGTTGTTGTAGAAACCTTCGCGGCAGTAGTCCAGGAAGTTTTTAACTGTTTCAGGCGCTTTGTCATCAAAGGTTTTGATTACGATATCGCCATGATTAGTGTGGAAAGTAACCATTTTTGCATCCTGTTCCGTTATTGTGGTGCGTCAACCCGTGTTCGGGTCACATATAGGGGCTTGTTATAGCATAACCACAGGACGCGATCACCTTGCATTGTGTGCTGATCCTATTCCGAATTATGGGTATTATAGGGAACAAACAACCCACACACGTGTTTACATGGAATCTTCGATGTTAAAAATCTTTAATACAATGACGCGCCAAAAAGAGGAATTTAAACCTATCCATGCCGGGGAAGTCGGCATGTACGTGTGTGGTATTACGGTTTACGATCTCTGTCATATTGGCCATGGCCGTACCTTTGTCGCCTTCGATGTTGTTTCGCGCTACCTGCGTTTTCTGGGGTACAACCTGAAGTACGTGCGCAACATCACCGACATTGACGACAAAATCATTAAACGCGCTAATGAAAATGGCGAGAGCTTTGTGGCGCTGGTGGACCGCATGATCGTTGAAATGCACAAAGACTTTGATGCATTAAATATTCAGCGCCCGGACAGCGAGCCACGTGCGACCCACCATATTCACGAAATTATTGAAATCACCGAAAAGCTGATCGCACGCGGTCATGCCTACGTTGCGGATAACGGCGACGTGATGTTCTCCGTGCCGACGGACCCAACCTACGGCGCGCTTTCCCGTCAGGATCTGGATCAGCTTCAGGCCGGTGCCCGCGTTGACGTCGTTGACGTGAAGCACAACCCGATGGACTTCGTGCTGTGGAAGATGTCCAAAGAGGGTGAACCGAGCTGGCCATCTCCGTGGGGCGAAGGGCGTCCTGGCTGGCACATTGAATGTTCGGCGATGAACTGCAAACAGCTGGGCAACCATTTCGATATTCACGGCGGCGGCTCGGATCTGATGTTCCCGCACCATGAAAACGAAATTGCACAATCTACCTGTGCACATGGCGGCGAGTACGTTAATTACTGGATGCACTCCGGGATGGTGATGGTTGACCGCGAGAAGATGTCTAAATCACTCGGCAACTTTTTCACCGTGCGTGACGTGCTGAAGTATTACGATGCGGAAACCGTGCGTTACTTCCTGATGTCCGGTCACTACCGTAGCCAGCTGAACTACAGCGAAGAGAACCTGAAGCAGGCGCGCTCGGCACTGGAGCGTTTGTACACCGCGCTGCGCGGTACCGACAGGTCTGTTCCTGCTGCGGGCGGCGAAGCGTTCGAAGCGCGCTTCATTGAGGTGATGAACGACGACTTCAATACGCCAGAAGCGTACTCCGTGCTGTTCGACATGGCGCGCGAAGTGAACCGCCTGAAGTCAGAGGATATGGCGGCAGCGAATGCGCTGGCGTCCCATCTGCGTAAGCTCTCTTCCGTTCTCGGCCTGCTGGAGCAGGAGCCGGACGTGTTCCTGCAAAGCGGTGCGCAGGCGGACGACGGTGAAGTGGCGGAAATTGAAGCGTTGATCAACGCGCGTCTGGAAGCGCGTCAGGCGAAAGACTGGGCGGCGGCAGATGCGGCGCGTAACCGTCTGACCGAGATGGGCATCATTCTGGAAGATGGCCCTCAGGGAACCACCTGGCGCCGTAAGTAATCTTCCCCTCACCCTAACCCTCTCCCGCAGGGAGAGGGAATGGTCAGGTTTGCTCCCTCTCCCCGTGGGAGAGGGTCGGGGTGAGGGCATCAGCGCGCACGTCTTCTCCACCACAACATCCCCATCAGCACTACTCCCGGCAGCCACACCCACAGCAATTCTGAAATGATCACCTGATGCCCGTACGGCGTGGTATAGCGTGACAGCGCGAACGGTGCGACCTTAATCACCTGCCATGGCGCAAAGAAGCGTTCGTCTGACCACGGCCACAGCCAGCCAACCCCTTTCCCCCCCGTGGTAATGGAATCCAGCAGGCTGTGCGACAGTAATGACACGGTTAAAAACAGCCAGCACCGGGGCAGGCTGGCTCTGAACCATCGTCGACCGATCAGCAAGCAGAGTATCGGCACCACAAAGGCAAACAGCAGGGAGTGAGTAAAGCCGCGATGGCCGAAAACATTGCCATAGGCAACGCCGAACTTAAACGCCAGCACGTCGGCGTCCGGCAACATCGCGAGGACAATTCCGGTGAACAGCAGACGAGGCGGAATAACTCTGGTTCCCAGGCCTAAGCCCAGGCAAAGCGGAACAGCAGCGTGCGTAATAACGGTAGGCATTGACATTATCCATGGCAAATCATGGAAATATAGCAGTAATCTCGCGCTAACAGACCTGTGCTAAATTCTGATTTTACGCCGATTCGCGCGCGATAAGCTGCCCGGAAAGCGTAATCCGCTGCGTTTGCAAGTCCGGCTCTTTCAGCTTGCGAATAATCAACCCGGCAGCCTGACGCCCCGTCTCTTCACTGGCGGAGGAGACGTAGGTCAATGACGGTGACGTGAGGTTTACGTGCAGCATATCTTCGAAACCGACCAGCGCGACCTGCTGCGTCAGAAACACGTCTTTACCCACCGTACGTCCTACCTGATGAATCGCTGATATAGAGCCGATCATGGCATCAGGCGAGTGGCAGAGCAGGGCGGTGAAGGTGTTGTTTTTTTCCAGCAGTTGGCGGGTGGCGAAACCCGCGGCCAGCGTGTCATCACTGCAGGCCGGAGAGTATTCATCGCGCCAGACCAGCCCGTTTTGCGTCATCGCGCTGCGAAAACCGAGCAGACGCTGCTCGCGGATAAGGCAGCCCTCACGCCCGCCAATGTAGGCGATATTGCGATGGCCGCGCTCGATAAGATAACGTACCGCCAGATTTGCCGCCTGACGGTTATCACGCATCACCAGGTTGCATTTTTCCTCCAGCAACGACTGAGAGACCGCAACCAACGGCAGTGGGCAATGACGAATGTGTTCCGGCAGGGTGGATGTCCGGGTGTCAGAAGCGAGGTAAATCACACCGGCGACGCCCTGCTGTTTAAACGACAGCAGGCAGCGTTCCAGATGGTCATAGTCATTCTGCGGCTGGCCGAGAAACACCATATACCCCTGTTTTTCCAGCTCCTGGACGATGCTCGCCATCACCTTGATGGAGAAGCTGTCGCTGAAGTCACGGAGGATAAGACCAATAAGATTGGAGGTGTTGGCGCGAAGGTTGGCGGCGGCGACGTTATGAACATAGCCCAGGGTATTGATGGCAGCGTTGACCTTCTCGATCGTTGCCTCTGAGATTTTCCCTTTCTGGCGCAACACCAGCGAGACGGTTGAGACCGAAACGCCCGCGTGCTTTGCGACATCAATAATGCTGACTTTCTTCAAAACCGCTCCCTGAAATTTGCCGATTATCAGCCAGATAAAACACGTCTCCCAGCGTACAGGAGACGTGTCGTTCAGGCATCTTATTATTTGCCGATCATGGTGGACATGGTCTGGGCGATAAACTGTGCTCTGGCACCGAAAATCACCTGAATACCGTTGTCGCCGACGAAGACCACGCCGCGCGCGCCAAGTCCGTTCAGGCCGTCTTTATCAACTGCCTCGCTTTTTGCCACTTCCAGACGCAGACGGGTGATACAGGCGCCGACGGAGTTGATGTTATGCGCTCCGCCCAGCAGGGTGATGATCTCGGTCGCGAGTTCGGAATCTGACTTCTCATCCGCATTGGCTGTCACTTCAGTGCGGCCCGGCGTTTTCACGTCGAAACGACGGATCACAAAGCGGAACGTGAAGTAATAAATCAGGCCCATTGGAATGCCGATGATAATGGCGTTCAGGAAATTGGTTTTGTAACCGTTAAACGACGGCAGGATCCCGAATGACAGATAGTCGATAAAGCCCGCGGAGAACGACTTGGCGATATGCGCATGCAGCAGATACATGGTCATATAAGCCAGGCCCGCCATGATGGCGTTAAAGACGTACAGAATCGGCGCCACGAAGATAAAGGTAAACTCAACCGGTTCGGTGATCCCCGTCAGGAAGCAGGTCAACGCCGCAGAGAACAGAATACCGGCCGCGATTTTCTTATTCTTCGTATGGGCTTCGTGATACATCGCCAGGCACGCCGCAGGCAGCGCGAACAGCATCAGCGGGAATTCACCCTGCATGAACTTACCGGCATTCTGGTAGGTGTCGCTGCTGAAGGATTTGACCCCTTCTTCCAGCATCTTGAACCAGATGGTTTGGTCGCCGTGGATCACCTGGCCTGCCTGGGTGGTGTAATCCCCAAACGAATACCAGAAGGATGGATACCAGATGTGGTGCAGTCCGAGCGGGATCAGCGCGCGTTCCACCAGACCGAAGATAAAGGTCGACGCCGCCTGATTATCGCCGTTAACCACTACGGAGAGTGCGTCGATACCGGCCTGGATATGTTGCCAGATGTAGGGCAGCAGCAGCCCCATCAGGAACGAGAGGAACGCCGTTGCAATTGCCACGAAGCGCTTACCGGAGAAGAAGCCCAGGAACTCCGGGAGCTGCATGGTGTGGAAGCGGTTATAGCACCAGGCCGCGAGAATACCGCAGATCAGGCCGCCGAAGACGCCCATTTGCAACGTCGGGATGCCGACCACCATGGCGTATTTCCCGCCCTGAGAGGCCATTTCCGGCGTGATGCTCAGCACGGTGCTAATGGTGATATTCGTGACAAATACCGATACCGCCGCAGACAGCGCAGCGATACCGGATTCTGACGCCAGACCCACGGCAGAGCCAATGGCGAACAGCATCGGCAGGTTATCAAAAATAACCCCGCCCGCGTTCATCATCAGCGGCAGGTGGAACTTATCGCCGAAGGCCAGCAGCAGGCCCGCAGCGGGAAGCAGTGAAATTGGCAGCATCAAGGCGCGACCAATCATAGACAACTTAGACAGCGATTTAACAAACCCTGATATCAGACTCATGCTGATTTCCCCCGAGTAGCGCTTTTTTTAGCGCTGTTATTGTAAGTAGAACGTTTTAGTAGAACGTTCTACTTATCGTGGGCAAAGTGTGAAAAACGCGCAACTGAATTTTCACTATTCAACAGAGGAAATAGTGATTATTTGAAGTTGATCGATAAATAACCGTGATGGATGTGAGGGGATTTTTAACCCTCTCCTGCTGGGAGAGGGTTGGGGTGAGGGCGTCAAATGGCTCAGGCCGTAACGGTCACGCTCTGTCCTTCAAAGCTCACGGTCTGTCCCGCGACAATCTTGCAGCGCTTGCGCGTTTCCACCACGCCGTCGACTTTTACTCGCCCGTCGGCGATCACGATTTTCGCCTGCGCGCCGCTTTCGCTCCAGCCTTCCAGCTTCAGCAGATCGCACAGTTCAACGTGTGGGTGTTTTCCTAATGAAAATGTCGCCATCTTACGCGTCCTCTACATCATGGTACTCTTCGCATGCCTGCAAAGTATTCTGAATCAATGTGGCAACCGTCATCGGGCCTACGCCGCCCGGTACTGGGGTGATGTAAGAGGCACGTGCCGCAGCATCTTCATACACTACGTCACCGACGACTGTGCCGTTTTCCAGACGGTTAATTCCGACGTCCACGACAATCGCACCCTCTTTAATCCATTCACCTGGAATAAAGCCCGGTTTCCCGACGGCAACGATCAGCAGATCGGCGTTCTCTACGTGGTGACGCAGATTTTTGGTGAAACGGTGGGTGACGGTAGTGGTGCAGCCGGCCAGCAGCAGTTCCATGCTCATCGGGCGGCCCACAATGTTGGAGGCACCAATGACCACGGCGTTCAGACCGTAGGTGTCAATGTTATAACGCTCCAGCAGCGTCACGATACCGCGTGGCGTACATGGACGCAGACGCGGTGCACGCTGGCACAGGCGGCCAACGTTGTACGGATGGAAACCGTCAACGTCTTTATCCGGTGCGATACGCTCCAGCACCTTCACGTTGTCGATGCCTGCGGGCAGCGGCAACTGAACCAGAATACCGTCGATCTCTTTATCGGCATTCAGAGTGTCAATAAGTTCCAGCAGTTCTGCTTCGCTGGTGGTTTCTGGCAAATCGTAAGAGCGGGAGACGAAGCCCACCTCTTCACACGCTTTGCGTTTGCTGCCGACATAAATTTGTGATGCCGGGTTGCTACCAACCAGCACAACGGCCAGCCCAGGGGCGCGTTTTCCGGCGGCTTTACGCGCCTTCACTTTTTCCGCAACCTCAGAGCGCACCTGCTGCGCAATCGTTTTACCGTCAATAATCTTTGCTGCCATCAGAGAGAAGATTCCGTCTGTAACGTTTGAAAGGGGGGATTGCCTGTATTTTGTCAGAAGCGAGCGCCGCTGTCAGTCACCCTTTGCGAGTTTTCATCAGTAGGGCATAAAAACCCTTCGGGATGGATGGTCAATTTCTTAGGCGGGATTAGGATGTGACCTGGAGAAATGGCAGCGTTTTGACATATTTAAAAAATGATTCCTGAGCTACTTTGTCTCCTCCGAAATAAGCTTTCAATTCAACAATTGAACGTATTTCTTATTCCCGATTATTCGCGGGAAGGGTTATTTACATTTTAAAGGAATAGACATGAAACTCAGCAACATTGCTTCTACTGTTATTGCAACTCTGGCCCTGGTCGCGGGTGCCGCTCATGCAGCCGATCCTGCTCCGGTTTCCGTAAATGGCGGTACTGTGCATTTTAAAGGTGAACTGGTTAATGCTGCATGTTCAGTAAATACTGATTCTTCCGAGCAGACTGTTAATCTCGGTCAGTACCGTACCGCGAAATTCACTAAAGTGGGCGACACCACCTCTAATATCCCATTCAACATTGAACTGAACGATTGCGATCCACTGGTAGCGAAAACCGCCGCCGTTGCGTTCACCGGTCAGATTGATGCAACTGACAAAACCCTGCTGGCAGTGACTTCCGGTAGCAACGATAACACCGCGAAAGGCGTGGGTATCGAGATCCTTGACAGCAAATCCAGCGTTCTGACTCCAGACGGTGCAACCTTCTCTGCTGCACAGAGCCTGATCGAAGGTACTAACACCCTGAAATTCACCGCACGTTATAAATCAACGGCTGCGACCACCGAGCCAGGCCAGGCAAACGCTGACGCCACCTTCGTTATGAAATACGAATAATTCGTACAAGGATGTTCAGGCCTCAGGGACGAGGCCGTCATACGCTAATGCCAGGAACGAAGGATGATAAAAACGGGAGCATTACTGCTTTTAGCGCTTGCGATGACTAACCAGGCATCGGCACATACCGTGGTGATCGAAGGTGGCAAAGTTCACCTCAGAGGTGAACTGGTGAACGGCGGCTGCGCCGTTGCGCCCGACAGCCAGAATATGCGCATCGACATGGGACAGTATCGAACCAATTCATTTGCCGGTGTGGGGAGCTTTTCCACGGTGAATGTCCCCTTCACCGTGCGGCTACTGGATTGCAGCGTTGATGTCTCGCGCACCGTGGGGATCCAGTTTCAGGGTGTCACACCCGCAGAAGATCCGCAGGTTTTTCTGGCGACATCGCGGCCAGGTGAAACACCTGTCAGCAGCGGTGTGGGGCTGGCGCTCTTTGACGAACAACAACGTCAGATTATCCCAAATGCCACTGCCGTCAGCTGGTTGCCGGTAAATACCAGTGAACTCGCGTTTCATTTTAGCGCCCGCTATCGGGCTATTTCCGAACATCTCATGCCAGGCAATATTCAGTCGGATGTCTGGTTTACGTTGATTTATCCATAACACCTGCGAACACATTATTAAAGGTACGGTTGTGATGAATACCCGAATTAAACCAGGACTTTTTTTATCGTTTATTTTGATGATGGTTTCTGCTTGCGCGAATGCTTCCGGCGGTATTGCGCTGGGGGCCACGCGCGTTATTTATCCGGCAGATGCGAAGCAAACGTCGCTGGCGATCACTAACAGCAACAAACAAGAACGCTATTTAATCAACGCGTGGATCGAAAATGCGAACGGGCAAAAAGAAAAAACCTTTGCCGTCACACCGCCCCTGTTTGTGAGTGAGCCAAACAGCGAAAACACGCTGCGTATTATTTACGCCGGACCGACGCTGCCCGCCGACCGCGAATCGCTCTTTTACATGAACGTGAAAGCGATCCCGTCAGTGAACAAGGAGAAAACGGAAAACAATAACGTGCTGCAGCTGGCGATCCTTTCGCGTATCAAACTGTTTGTACGCCCGAACAATCTGGCGATGCAGCCGGAAGAGGCGCTCTCCCAGCTGCGTTTTGAGCGTACTGGCAACCACCTCAAAGTCAGCAACGCGTCTCCGTATTACATCACCCTGGTCAACATGAAGCTGGGTGGCAAGACGCTGGATAACCTGATGGTTGCGCCTAAAAACTCGGCACAGCAGGTACTGCCAGCCGGTGCGAGCGGCACGCTCTCCTGGCAGAGCGTGAATGACTACGGTGCCATTACACCGGCGCGTAGCGTCAACCTGTGAGCAGAGTCAGGGCGATGAAAAATCATCTGGGACGTTACTGCCCGGTTGCACTGGCGCTGATGGCCGCGCTCTGGCCGCAGTCTGGCTGGAGCGAAAGCTACTTCAACCCGGCCTTCTTGTCCGACGATACCGCCAGCGTGGCGGATTTGTCGCGTTTTGAACAAGGTCACCAGCAGGCACCCGGCGTTTATCGTGTGGATATCTGGCGTAACGATGAGTTTATCGGCACCCAGGACGTGCGTTTTGAGCAAGCCGAAAACACCCCGCCAGTGGCGGGCGGTTTATCGCCGTGCATCACGCGCGCGATGCTCGATCGCTTTGGTGTCAATGTTGCGGCATTTCCTGAACTGGCAAATGTACAGGGCGATACCTGCGTTCCGCTGACCACGGCCATTCCTGGTAGTGAGACGGCATTTAACTTTGCCTCTCAGCGTCTGAACGTCAGCCTGCCGCAGGTGGCGTTGCAGAACAGCGCCCGTGGCTACATTCCGCCTGAACAATGGGATGAAGGCATTCCCGCCGCACTGTTGAACTACAGTTTCACCGGTAACCGGGGCAGCGAAGACGACAGTTATTATCTGAACCTGCAGAGCGGGTTGAACTATGGTGCCTGGCGTTTACGTAACAATGGCGCATGGCGTTACACGCAGAATAACGGGCAGCGACACAGCGAGTGGCAGAATATCGGCACCTGGGCGCAACGCACCGTTATTCCGCTTAAAAGTGAACTGGTGCTGGGTGACAGTAATACCGGTAATGATGTCTTCGACAGCGTCGGTTTTCGCGGCGGACGGCTCTTTTCATCTGACAGCATGTACCCTGACAGCCTGCAGGGCTATGCCCCAACCGTACGCGGAATTGCCAGGACGCCAGCTAAAGTTGTGGTGCGTCAGAACGGCTATGTCATTTATCAAAGCTATGTCCAGCCCGGCGCGTTCGCCATTACCGATCTCAACCCGACCTCCTCAAGCGGTGACCTGGAAGTGACGGTCGAAGAGAAAGACGGTACCCAGCAGCGCTATACCGTGCCGTACTCCACCGTACCGCTCCTGCAGCGTGAAGGGCGCTGGAAGTACGATCTTGTTGCCGGGGATTACCGCAGCGGTAACAGCGATCAGGATACGCCATTCTTTACTCAGGGAACCCTGATTACCGGTCTTGCCAATGGTTACACGCTGTACGGTGGTACCCAACTGGCATCTCGTTATACCGCGGTGGCTATCGGGGCCGGAAAAAACCTCGGTGACTGGGGCGCGGTCTCGCTCGATATTACTCACGCCCGCAGCCAGCTCGCGGACGACAGCAAACATGAAGGACAGTCTCTGCGCTTCCTCTATGCGAAATCACTCAACGGCTTCGGCACCAACTTCCAGCTGCTGGGTTACCGCTACTCCACAAAAGGGTTTTACACCCTGGACGATGTGGCCTGGCGCTCAATGGAAGGTTATCAGTATGCGGATAACCAGGATGATAACAGCGTCCCGGACGTGCAGAGTTATCACAACCTGACGTGGAATAAAAAAGGGCGTTTCCAGCTCAATGTGTCTCAGTCGCTGGGGGATTATGGATCGGTATATATCTCCGGCAGCGAGCAGAGCTACTGGGGAACCGACGAGACAAACCTCTGGTATCAGCTGGGGTATGCGGGGGGCGTGAAGGGGATCAACTACTCCGTTTCCTGGTCGTGGAACAAATCCGTCGGGATAGAAGGTACCGACCGGATCGCGTCGTTTAACGTCTCCGTGCCGTTTAGCCTCTTTACCCGTCAGGGATATCGCCGTGACAGCGCGATAGACCGCGCCTATGCCACGGCATCCGCCAGCCGAAACAGCGATGGCGATACAAGCTGGCAAACCGGCGTCAGCGGTACGCTGCTGGAGGATCGCAACCTAAACTACAGCGTGACCCAGGGACACACCAGCAATAATGGCTCAAGCGGTAGCGCCAGTGCCAACTGGCAGGCGACTTACGGCACGTTGGCCGCGGGTTATAACTACTCACGCGATCAGCACGATCTCAACTGGCAGCTCTCCGGGGGCGTGGTCGGTCATGCCGACGGGGTGACCTTCAGTCAGCCACTGGGCGACACCAACGTACTGATCAAAGCGCCGGGAGCATCGGGCGTCAGCGTGGAAAACCAGACCGGCGTGAAAACCGACTGGCGAGGCTACGCGGTTATGCCGTATGCCACCGTCTATCGCTACAACCGCGTGGCGCTGGATACCAACACCATGAGCAACAACACCGATATCGAAAACAACGTGAGCAGCGTGGTGCCAACCAAAGGCGCGCTGGTTCGCGCCAGCTTTGATACGCGTATTGGTGTGCGTGCCCTGCTGACGGTGATGCGCGGTAACCAGCCCGTGCCGTTCGGTGCTGTGGTGCGCGAAACCCAGAGTGGCGTTACCAGCATGGTGGGGGATGACGGGCAGATCTATCTGAGTGGGCTGCCGCTGGAAGGTGAACTGCTTATCCAGTGGGGCGACGGGGCGCAGTCCCAGTGCCGTGCGCACTATCGCTTACCGCCTGAGAGTCAGAACCAGGCTATCACGATGGCGGGAGTCAGCTGTGATCGTTAACAGGAACCCAAAGATGCGCATTTTACGCACTGCTGTTAGTTTTGCGCTGCTTTGCAGCGCATTGCCCGCGTGGGCTACGGTTTGTCAGAACTCGACGGGGGTGGCGAAGGATATTTCCTACGATCTTTCAAACGTCTTTAATAGCTCCAATAACAAACCGGGGCAGATTGTTACCCTGGCGCAAAAAACCGGGCTTGTCGGGGTGAATGCCATTTGCCCTAAGGGAACAAGCGGGAAATCCACGATGCGTAGTTACGTTACCAGTCTGCCGATCACGACGGTAATTGATAGCTACAAGTATGTAAAACTTAACGATTACCTTGATGGCGCCATGCAGATTCATGACGACTTTGCGGGCACGTTCTATCCACCCGCGAATTACATCCAGATGGGGCAGCATCCTAACGTACCGAACAACAAGGCATTTCCAGTCACCGACTCGAAGCTGGTTTTTCGTCTGAGAGTCACGCGGCGGTTTATCAACATGGTGGTTATTCCCGAGCAGACCATGTTCAGGGTGTATGTCACGACGACAACGTCTGACCCATTGAATACGCCGGTCTATACCATCAGCTACAGCGGAACAATCCAGGTACCACAAAGCTGTGCGATAAACGCAGGGCAGGTGGTGGAGTTTGATTTTGGCGACATTGGCGCATCGCTGTTCAGTCAGGCCGGAGCTGGTAATCGTCCCGAGAAAGTCTCGCCGCAAAGCAAAACCATTGCCATTAAGTGTACCAATGTGGAAGCCAATGCTTATCTGACGATGCGTATCGAGGCGGAAAAAGTTTCAGGTAATGCGCTGGTTTCCAATAATGCAGATTTGGGTTTTGTGGTGGCAAACGAGAGCGGTACACCTTTGACGCCGAACAATCTGAACAGCAAAATTCCGTTCCGCCTGGACGACAACGCGCAGGCTCAGGTAGGGATCCGGGTCTGGCCGGTGAGCATCACGGGTAACAAGCCTGCAGAAGGACGTTTCACCTCTCGCGGTTATCTGCGTGTGGATTACGATTAAGGGGAAATGATGCTGAACGGGAAAGGGTATCTCGCCGCAGTGGCTCTGGTGATGCTTCATGCAAACGTGCAGGCTGCCACTGCACTGGGAGAGATTAACATTCAGATGTCCGGAAATATTGTCGATTTCACCTGTGTAGCAGAGGGGAGCGATAGCGACAAGACCGTCACGTTAGGCACCTGGCCGACTAAACAGCTCAGCTCCACCGGGAGCCGCACGCAGCCTATGCCGTTTACGCTGAAGCTGACCGACTGCCCGCCGGGGGCGGCGTCTATTACGTTTTCGGGTAAAGCCGACGGAAGCAATAACGGGTTGCTGGCGCTGAATGACGCCAGTACAGCAAGTCATGTCGCCGTTGAGATCAGGGATGCGGATAAAACGCGCCTGCCGCTTCAACAGGCCAGCCAGCCAGTCACGGTTGATGCGCAGGGGAATGCGGTGTTGTCGTTTTATGCCAATTATATCGCGACTGCTGATAACCCTCAGCCCGGACGGGCTGATGCAGATGCCACTTTCATGATTAACTATAATTAGCACTGACCGCACTCCCTGCAGCTCAGATAAGCTGCAGGGAGTGAATTCAGGTTATAGCAGTTCGTGCGCTTTGGCGTAATCAATTAATTCCACGATACTTTGCACGCCCAGCTTGGAATAAATGTTGGATTTGTGCGCACTAATGGTTTTGTTACTCAATAGTAGCTGTTCAGCTATTTCCTTATTGGATAATCCATTCGCCAGATAACGTAATACCGTGACTTCACGATTCGATAATGGCATATCCACTGCGATCCCTTTCCCTGAACCCTGGTGATTTATAAAATTCAGCGTTTCCGACGGGAAAAAAGAATAGCCCATCAGGATCATATCTACGGCATTGTAGATCTCACCCAGGTCTTTTCGTTTACTGACAAAGCCATTTGCCCCGGCTCGAATGGCACGGCCTGAGTAAAACAACTCTGATTTCGACGAGAGGAACAGAATCTTAATGTTTTTATTTAAGTTTCTGATTCTCTTTAGTAAAGCGAAAGCATCTGTACTGGTGAGTTCGATGTCAAGGATCACCATATCAATAGGGTGATTACGGATACAGTCAAGGACTTCATGGCTGTCGCCAGACTTGAGCTTGACGGTGATGTTTTTATTTTTCTGTAGCAGGACTTCTATCGACATTCTGACAATAGGGTGTTCGTCCATAATGATAACGGATGCCGGTTTCATTTTTAATGCCTCAGATTGTTAAAAGCGTTATGTAGAGTTTTGTAAAACTCACGAAATGCCGGAAGGATATAATGTGCAGATCCCTATACCGAAGTATTTCCCTGGAAAGAGCGAAAGCATCCTTGTTTACGTAATGAAAAGAACTATGCCTCAGCGCGGTCATCTCATTTGGCTGGTGTTCGCAAAAAGGTTTTTCTTATTCAGATTTGGTACGCATCTTATTATACAGGGTAAGTTTTTTCCGAAAACCCTGTAAATTAATATCCGTGTGTTGGTTTGTATTATCTTCTGGATCTGAATAGCTAATTTTTTAAAATTAGCGGAAATATCCTGGTATCTCATTTACCGCATATTTTCGTCTTTATGTAATAACAAAAAATAACAGATATCTCTGTATGTTGATTAATTGTTAACAAAATTACGCCTTTTTTAAAGGGGCGAACCCGCTGTGGAGAGGTTAAAAATTACCCTCACAGGCCGTCAGACCTTCATCTGAAAGTTCTTACGTTGATCTGGATAACGGTGTCTGCTGTACAGGAGAACATGCTGACCGCTTCGCTTTTTACTCCTGGAAGGTGTCACCAAGCTGCTTGTTTTTACATCATTATCATCTTATTAACGCCTTCTGCATTCACTTAACGGATGGAGGAAAGTTCTGCTGTTTCGTCAATTTGTGGTATTTCACAAGGTTCACGCCCATAAATTAGGAATAGTTATAATTTCGATTTTATTGTTAAGAATTAACATTGTTGCAACGTAAGTGGTAAGTAAATTCCTAAACCGCTTTAGGAAATAAGGGGTTAGGATGTGAGTGAAAACGTGCAGTCTGAGAGATTATTAAGAAGATGCAGCAATTCCTGGCGATGGCTTAGCCCGAGTTTCAGCAGGATGCAGCTAAGACGATAGATAATGCGGCTATAGGGACGATTCTGCATATGGGCAATCTGACGTAATGTCTTGCCCCGGGAAAGCTCCTGCAGGATGGGCCATTCATTACGCGAGAACCAGTCTTTCCCGGTACCCTGCGGGGGGCGGGTATCCAGCAGGCTGTGCTGGAGCGCAGTGGTGTTCAGCTGACGTTCGAGCACATGAAAGGGACCTGCCGCTTTGCAGAAGAGGCGGGTGTCGTAATTATCGGCCCGGACCAACAGCCAGGGCGTAAGGAAAGGAGGAAACAGGCTATGCCGTCTCAACTGATCCAGTTTCTCCAGAAGCCCCGTGGAGCGGCTTTCAATATCCACGACCAGACGGGCTGATGGCCACTGCGTCTGAGCGACAAGGGCGTCGTCCAGCGTGGCGTAGTCGCAGCAACTGCTCAGGGGAAACTGCCCGTTGAGAAAACCGGTGCGCAGGAAGTGATCCTCCGTCACCAGAAGGATAAACGGGGCGTCTGTTTTGCGGGGCTGGCTGATGGACTGGCTCAAAAATTCGAGTCGGTCGAAAAAGGGGGGAGCAAAAGGCGAGTGCGTAAATCCCAATGCATCACTTCCTGTACGCCGCCGCCTGTAACGGCGCACTGTCATTCGCATGGTCTCCCTCCTGGAAATGGCTTTTTAATCCTCCGGCCATGTCCAGGACGGCCAGTAATACCCCTGGCCGAGATCTGCGCCCGCCTGCAGTGCCCAGGTGTGATCGCGCTCAGTTTCAATCCCTTCGATAAGAACTTTCCCGGCAAGCTGAAAGCAAAGTGAAACCAGTTGCCTCAGCGCAGGGGTGGCGCGTAAGCGCCAGAAAGCTTCTTTATCAATCTTGATGCCGCTTAACGGTAGGCGACAGGATATAAACGACGATATTAATACTTCATCAATATCATCCAGCCAGATGCTGTGCCCCTGCCTTCTGAGTTGCTGCAGGTTCTGAATGACGCTCTGTTTCTGTGCAACAGACAGCGCCAAAAAAGCCGCGAGATCGACGATCTCAATATTCAGCGGAGCCCCACTCAGCCGGATAAGTCGCTGAAAAGATTCTGACTCTGTCAGGACGGTTATCGGCAGATTAATAAAAAGGTTATGACAGTGCGGTGTATTTTTTAACGCGACAAGCTGCGCTTCAAGCAGGGTTATCGACTCTTCTGCGGACTGACGATGGAAAAACGCCTCACTGTGCCGTGTTTCGGACATGATGCTAAGCACCTCAGCGCCAATCTGACGCAAAGAGGTGAGGGCGACAATGGGCTCAAGTTTAATGCCGACGATGTCCTGAGAAAGGGTCTGTAGCTGGGGGGGCGTATAGATCAGGTTTTGCGCTGTCACTCCATTGTCCTGTTGTCTGTCAGCCTCCGGGCGGCCGGGATACCTCTTACTAGTGTGACGAGGTGACGTTCAGGAAAACAGCAGGCGTTACTTAAATGCCACTAAGCCTTTTCGCAGCGCATAATTTTACGGTGAATTTGATGAAAATGTTGAAAAAACAGCCGTATTTACAACCGACTAGTCGTTATTGGGCCTGAAAACGGAAAAGGCATTGACTCACCTGACATTGACCGTATAATTCTTCGCGTTTCACCACCGCGAAGTTCACTCTTCTCAGTGCGCCCTTAGCTCAGTTGGATAGAGCAACGGCCTTCTAAGCCGTAGGTCGTAGGTTCGAATCCTACAGGGCGTGCCATTTAGAAACAGTCACTTACGCCAGTTTCAAACCAGCCTGATTTTCTCCTTGTGTCGTATTTGTGTCATGGTTGCCAAAAATGGCATCTATTTTCCGCGCGTGTTCACTTAAATGGTTCGGCGCCAGGTGAGCATAACGACGGACCATTTCGATCGACTCCCAGCCGCCCATTTCCTGCAGAACGGACAGCGGTACGCCGGACTGAATTAACCAGCTCGCCCAGGTATGCCTGAGGTCGTGAAAACGGAAGTCCTCTATACCTGCTTTTGCCAGGCCAATGCGCCAGGCGCTGTTATCGTCCACGCGCATCTTCCTGACCGCCGGAGTGACAGTTTTATCCGGGCGCGTCGATGGTTTCGTGTGAACGAATACCCACCTTGAACTTTTCCCGATCTGATCCCTTAACACCCTGCATGCGGTATCATTCAGAGCCACGCCGATAGCCTTGCCCGCCTTCGCGTTCTCCGGATTTACCCATGCAACCTTTCTCTGCATATCGACCTGCTGCCACTCCAGATCAATGATATTGGAGCGGCGCAGGCCGGTTGCCAGCGCAAATATCACCACCGGCTTTATCGAGTCCGGCATGCAAGCGATAAGCCGTTCTGCCTCTTCCCTGGTCAGCCAGCGGATGCGTTTGCTGATTGGCTTTTTGGTCTTAATGACGGGGGCCGTCTTTATCCAGCCCCAGTCATTGGCTGCAGTTTTCAGCAGCGATCGCATAAAAGACAGGTGCTGGCTTTTTGTGGCCTGGCTTACCGGCTTTTCAGTGTACGGCGGCGGCTCCTTTCCCCGACGTATAGCAGCGTCCCGGCGCGACTCCCATACCTGGATGTGCTTGCGGTTGACCATCTTCGAAACTGCTTCGTTTACCTGGTCCGCCGTGATGGTCGAAATATCGCGGCCGGAGAAATGCCGAAGGAAGTATTCGATTTTGGTCTTATCGTCATCAAGGGATCGCTTATGCTCTTTCTCACGGATCCACCTGATGCAACATTCCTCAAACGTCCTCGATGGCAGTTCCCCGATTTTATCCACCCGCCACGCTTCAGCCTTCAGCTTGTCGTGCAGCTCCTGCGCTTGTTTCTTGTCCCCCGTGCCAAGAGATCGTCTAATTCTTTTCCCTGACGGCGTAACGAAATGACAGTGCCAGACGCCGCCTCTGAGGGTGATTGACATAAAATTTCTCCTTTATGTTCACCCGCGCTCGCGGAAACAGGATCGCGCGGGTCATGTAAATACGCAATACAGGCGACGTCGGTCGTGCGGTATTTGTTCCCGATCTTCTTCCCGGCTAGTTGGCCGGAGTCGATGAGGCGGTAGACAGTCCTCGGAGAGACCTTCAGGAGTTTTGCCGCCTTCTGCGCAGTGAGTGGCTCTGCTGTAACCATCTCCCCTCCTATGACATCGTTTTATAAAACTGCGGCTGGTCTGGCGTGGCCGCGCGCAATTCGTATTCGTAATGGATCTGATAAGTGCCGCCGTCCCATGCGACATATACCCGCGCCTTATCGTTTTCCGGCTCCAGCAGGGTTTCGACTATCCCCGTCAGTCCGCCTTTCTTCTTCTGGACTAATGCGCCCACATTAAAAGCAGCCATTGCACACCTTCCGGTTCGTGAAGAAATGAGATGAGAGCGCCCAGTGCGATAAGCGCGCCGATAAACTTAAGTACGGGGTTTGATTGCATGGTGAACTCCCAAAAAGAAGCCCGGCGCGGGGCCGGGCAAAAGGGATGACGTTGCAGTGCTTTCGCACCCAATAGCCAGCTCATAACTGGCTATCAGTTGCGTCAATCGTCGTCTTCCTGTACCAGCACAGTGTCGTCTGGAACCTGAATGGTAAGGACAACGCTATATCCCTTCTCGTGAGTGCTGAATGATGTTTCCCATTGTGGGATTGGCACATCTTCATCAATCTGGCAGATGCCGATAGACCAACAGCCGCTGTCGGTGTAAGTGGCGATGACTTGCATTTCGCCCTCAGCTGATTTCAGGTGATAAATGCCCGGGTGGCTGTAACAGCCGATTTCCTCTCGAATGGCACCCTCACACTCAAATAGGTCATCGCTTGCACCATAAAAACGTAATTCCTTCATAATCTCTCCTCATGCCGCACGCTGGGCGCGGAGCGATTTAATGTGCTCGCTCGTCTCCAATTCGGCGCGTATCTGCGCCGCCTCACGTTGATCGAGGTGCTCAAAATCAATGTTAAAACGGTCGATTGAGGCGGTGTTTATCCGGCCCTGTCGCCAGTAACGGACTATCTGTGATGTGCAGCTGTGGATGATGACGGGCCAACCGTGCTGGTCAGCGTAAATCTGACCCCGTTGAATGAGTGCAAACATCACGCACCTCGCTGCTTATTCCTTAGTTCGATAACACCCTGGCACTCCGCGCACGTCTGGCAGCCGGGAACGGCAGCGCGCCGCGGCTCGGGAATTGGTTCGGCGCACTCCGCGCAATGTTCAGCTGATACGGCGTTACGGTCGATGCGGTGAGCGGAAAGGGCAGCGTTACGCTGAAGCTCTTCAATCTCTGCTGCGGTATCGATGATGTCGGCCATGGTCAATGCTCCCGGAACTGTCGATTAATTCGGGCGAAGGTAAACGCCAGCAATAAAAAAGGAGCTTTAAGCTCCCGGGTTATTAGTGCCTTCATGCGGCGCCGCCAGCGTGCCGCAGCCAGATGCATACCGCGCCATCTTCAGTGTCGTGAATTGAACCGACAAACCAACCACAACCGGCGGGTGTTTCTGGCTGCCACGCCGAAATGTCATAGCCGTCAACATCTGGATCAGCGTCGTCCTCATCGCGATAAATCACTTTCCACTCGAGGCCGTTCTTCTCCAGCCATGCGTTGAACTCAATGGGCGAAATGGATTCGCGGCCATCGCAAAATTCATCGTAAAGCGGGTGAGTCCAGTAGCCGTATTGGTCGCGTTCGACGGGTAGGGCTTTAAATTCTGTTGTCATTGTTCTGCTCCGAAGCGACGATTAAGCCGCCCTGTGTATACGACGAACTCCAGGAGGCTTACTCCCAAAGCTTCAATTTTCTTGTGATGCTTGTTGATGATGGGAGGCACCGTTTCGTTCCAGTTAGGCTTTGGCTTCTTGCGCATGGCCTGCTGGATTTCTTCGGTTCAACGGCGGCAGGCGGCGCGGATAGCGTTTTCATTTGCTGGCGTCATGCGGCCTCCCGGCGGGCGAGAAGTTTCGCCCCGAAAGCCATCAGCTCGTCCCGGTCCACAGTTGCGAAGTGGCAGTGTGTCCGCGGGTAAGGTCGCCAGATGATGAGCATCGACCCTTTATTGTTGCCGCTGACTGGCTTACCGGTAACCGGGTTGATAAATGCCAGCCGCCCGGCGGTGATGAAGCGCACTTCGCTGGCTGTCTGGATAGCCTCCTTAAACCAGCCAACCGAAGTGTCTGCCGGTACCAGCATGACCGTGCCGATCTGATTGGCGCTCTCGGCTGCGGCCTTCTTAACGAACGGCGTGATGTCGCTGTATGGCGGGTTCAGCCAGACGTAGCCGGGAATGCTCAGGTAATCAGCCCAGGGCGTTTCCAGCGTGTTCTGCTCGGCGGTGATGAACTTGCGGCAAAGGGCGTTATGCGGGGCCGCGGCGGCATCCAGTTGGAAGCAGAACTCAGCATCAAGGGAGGCGAAGAGGGCGGGTGGAGTGCGCCATAGGTCACGCTGATCCGCTGGGGTGTTGCTGCCGGTGTAATCAGTCATGCCGCCTCCTGCCTTTCCCGATATTCCTCAGCGAGCCGCTGCGCCTTTAATGGATTGCTGACCACTTCACCCCATGGCATTAGCCAGCCGTTACCAATGAAGGGAAGGCACAGTGTGCTAACCCTGATGTCGTCGTGAGCGTGAGTCATAGCGATGCCTTTCAGAAGGGGATATCATCGTCGAACTGAGGATGTTGATTGCTCTGCGATACCTGACGGTTGGCCTGCTGCAGGCGCGATTCAGGTACCGCATTCGGATCCTGCTGATTACCACCCCATCCACCACCGCTATGTGATGGTGCACCCCAGCCCCCGCGAGAAGAGTCGTGAGGTTTACGGTCGTCTTTGTCTTTCATGGTGCGTTCGAGTGTGGCGATCGCTTCTGCTGGCGTTTTGTCGGTGAACTCTTTATAGGTCAGACGACTTCCCGGCTGGAAAACATGCCGGACTTCGAATTTGTAGCTGTCACTGCCATCTGTCTTGGTGGTGAGGATTTTTTGCAGGAACAAGCCGACACGCTTACCTTCCAGTGCCGGGAGGAACCATTCAGGGCCATTTTGCCCCTGGCGCTGTTGTGCCTGAGCATTTTTAACCTGAGCAACCCACATAATGGCGGCAATCAGGCCCATACCGAATGTCTGGCTGCCGTCGCGACCGAGGAAATTGATACGCAGGAAGTTTGCTTTCTGGCCGTCAGCGTCAAGCGAAAGAACAAGTGCCTGCGACTGTGATCCGTCCTTGCCGAACTCATACACAGCGGAGGTGATCACCCCTTCGTATGCGCCGGTTTCAGAAATGCCAGCGGAGGATCCTGCTTTGAGTGCTGCTTCTGCCGACTGCTGATTCCAGGTAAAGCTGATTGGTTGGTTCATCGTTATCTCTCTTATAAGTCAATGAATTCAGAAATTGCGTTGTCGAACGCCGCCAGGTCGTTATCCATGTCAGTCACTTCTGGCCCGAACAGGTCAGGAGGACATTTCACGGTGTCGTTGTCGTCGCCCTTCAACAGGAAAAGGTGTTTGCCGTCGCGCTTGATGATGCGCAGAACAATGGGGAAGTAGCCTTCAGGAGTGAGCTTTTCGTTAAGCATCTTGCCGACGGTCTTCATCCTGATTTTTCCTTCGCTCTCTTCGGTGTGGGCGAGGAAGTAGACGCGGAAGTCGTCCGGAAGCTGTGTGGCGGCTTCAATGATGCGCCAGGCGTGTTCCGCCATTTCGGTGAACTTGGTGTAACCTGTCTCGTAAGCCCGATCCATATTCTCGTGCTGCATGATGGCTTGGAAGTCATCAATGATGAGCATCCGGCGACCGCTACGCGCAGCGTTTTGGATTACCTCGAACAGATGCCGGGCATTTCTGATGTCTACCACGTTCCCTCGCTGAATAGAGTTATCCGGCAGGCGTTTACCGTGAAGCTTCCAGCCGTTATTACGGAACGGAAGGGCCTTACGAATACAGCGAGCGAGAATGGCATTTTCCGGGTTAACGTTGCGGATGCTGTACGTCTTGCCATACCCGGAGTCGGCAAGGATGAGAGTCATCACCGCCATAAATCACCCCTTAAGCCAGTGTTTGATTGTGAAGAGAATGTCTTCGTCGTCGCTGTTGCTGGACAACCAGCGGAGATAGCCAGGGTCGACCTTCGCAATCTCTTCGAACGTAAGGCCCTTGTGCTTGCCAAACCGGATCGCCTTAATCAGTGACGGGCTGTTTGAAATGGTTCGCATTTCACCAAAAGTCCACTTCGCCAGGCGGCCCATGTACAGAAGTAACTCAGCTGTGACGTAGCAGTCATATAGCGCGCGGTGCGCATATAGTCCTTCCGGCAGTTCAGGCTTCAGCCCCAGGCTGTAACGCAGATACTGGTTGCTGTGACTTGGGTGATCAGGAAGAAGTGCGCGGGCCAGCTTAGCGGTGCAGATCCATGGTCCGTCGATTTGCGGGAGTTTCGACTTGTCGAACTTCGCGTTGTGTGCGACATAAGCCTGCGCGCCAAGGTAACGCCCGATAACCTCGCCAATCAGCGGGGCGTCAGCGACCATATCTTCAGTGATATGGTGGATAGCCATAGCCTCGAAGCTGATCGCTTCAGTGGGCTTCACAAAGTCGCTCATGGGATTGCAGATAACACCGTCGACAATATCAACGCTGGCTATCTCCAGCACGCTACCTTCCAGGCTGGTAGTTTCGGTATCAATAACTCGCAACATGCTTAATCTCCGTAAGGTGGTCGTTAACTGCGTCAAATTCTGCGAGCTGGTGGGCCAGTGATTCGAGGTCTGCCGGCTGCAGGTCATACAGCAGGCAGAGCATGGCAACCAACAGCAATCCGGTATGCTGAGTTACCATCTCGTTCTCCGTGATGTCTTGGCGCGGGAAGGGTTCTGGCGGAAGAACTTCTCAGCGCAGCCTTTGTCGGTGCAGAAATGTTTTTGTGACGTCGACATGTAGGTCGATACCGTCTGAACGGTGCAATCGCTCTTATGGCGCCGCGCGCCGCAGTAAGCACACATCACAGAGCTGAGGTACTCGGTAGCCGAGTCGAGAATGATGCTTTCCGCAAAACTGCCGGGCACACCACGTGAATCGACATACTCGATCATGTTCTCGGTGCGCCCGGCGCTGTTGGTAAATGACCCGCGCCCGGTAAGTTTGATAATTAGCCCGCCGAGTTTTAGTCGGGATCCTTCTGGCAAACTTGCCAGACGTTCAGAGGTTAATCGCTCGTAAGGTTGCATATAGACTCCTTAAAAATTGCGTGCGAAGGCCGCCCGCGTAATGCCAGGCCGATCGGTTGAATAGGGTGGTTGGCATCAGTGAACCATCGGCTCGCCGCGCTCATTCAGCAGCACAACGACGGAATCACTTTTGATGATGGTTTTTTCGAAGATGTTGAAGGCGTACAGGCCTTTCTCAACGTTCGCAGAGGCGCGATAAGTTTTGCCGTGGTGTTGCAGCATTGTGCCCGGTAAAACCTCGCTACGTGGCACTGATGCGGTGCCGTAGTGCATTCCAATCATACCTTCACCTCAACCTGTTCCAGGAGGCCAGCGATATGCATCTGCCAGCGGTTCAGAGTCAGCTTGTCGCGCGGTGCCGATACCGACGTCAGCTGCCACTCGTTATCGTTGAGCTTTTTGGCGGTGTACTGCTTGCCGTTGTGGGTGACTGTCATGATGCCTCCCGGGCGCGGAGCATTGCGTCGGCAATGCTGTATGCATCGCTTGCTAAATCACTAAATGCTCCATAGTTGCATTCGCTGCTGATGATTCCCTGCATAGCCTTGGCCGCGAAGTAATCGCGTAGGGTCATGCCGCCAGAGCTGACTTCGAAACCATGTAAGTGACCAACTTCGTCGCGCTCCACGATAGAATCACACGGGAAAGCGCGCCCTCCAGTTTTGTTGCTCATAAATCCTCTTGGCCTTATCGCGGCGAACGGAACGGTTAATACAAGACTTCAACGCATTTATTCAGTGTTCAATGGGCGGTGGATGGCCGCCGGTTGTCATAACTAAGCCGCCTCGGTGAAGCGACTGAGGTATGAAAAAAGCCGCTGGTTAGGCGGCTTGATATCTGCGAATGGAAAGGACCGGGCATCGAGTAATTCCGTCTACCTTTTCCCATTTCAAAAGCGGAAGGCGAAAAACCTCAAACGTAACCTTTCCAACATAATCGTTCTGAAAATCTTTCGTTCCCACAGCCCATACCTTTTCGAATCTGCGCTCGATGCAAAAAGCTGACGACCAACCGAATTTTGAGCCTGCACTGATAGCTTCTTTTTTGGTACGAAACGTGGGAATTATGGAAACAACCTCATCAACCTTAATGCTAAGGCGATGATTTTCCCTGAAGCTTATGTCGCTAGATCCCATCACCTTACCCTCTGTCGTTACCCGCTGATGCGGGAGAAATGCTTTGGTCGGTGTGGGCGGTAACCAGCCGCATGAGCCGGGCCCTCTTCACGATTAGGCCGTTCTCACTGACCACACCCCAAAACATTCCCTGTATTGGTCAGCGCCAACTCCCTGCCAGTGTTGCCCGTTCTCACGCCGTTATCGCTCTCGCGCGGGGATACTCTCTCACCGACCGGATCGCACCCGGTGATACAGCACGTTTACGTGTAGGGGTCTTAACAGGTCATTGACGCTGTAAATCTGCATGTTGTTAAAAAGCAGGCGACTTGCTGTCCGCCGCTGGCTAACTTCGCTCAGCTGTCGATGTTTCGTTTCGATGGGGTAACAATAGCTAAAGCGATTATTTGAGTCAATCGCCAAAACGATATTTTCCATCGATAAAGTGATAATTCATTGAATGTTAAAGCGATATTTTTTTAAAAGAATTAGAAAAAAGTGATGTTGAAGGCGGTTTGATGGGAGAGAATTGAAGGTGGTTGATGGGGGTATAAAAAAACCGGCTTTCGCCGGTTGGTTAATCAGTTGCAGTTAACTTTTCTGCCTACGAAGATCAAGTCTCCGTATTGGTCGTTGGTGTTCTTAAACCTAAGCACCTGGCCATTACGTATGAAAGCCCAGTAGAGTTGCTTGCCAGTGTATCCGCCATACGAATTTTTTGCGTTAACGAAAACGCATGTCGAATAACCGTAAACAAAATTCCTGTTCTCAACCATCACCTCTTTGCGGAGAGGAGAGAAGTCGCTGAATTTCGCGGAGTCAGGATCCTTTAAGGCATCCTTGATTGTTGCCTGAACCAGCTCTTTATAGTTCTTTGGCTTTTCACCGACATCAGCTGTTTCAAGATTGATATTTCTCACCTTCTCGGCAAACTCGGCATCATGTTTTTTAGCCTCAGCCATCTTCTGATCGTAATCAGAAGCAATACGGGCATAAGGTGGTTGCGCACACGCGCTGAGCAATGCAGAGGCGATAACTACAGCTGCTAATTTTTTCATCTTCCCATCCCAGAGTAATTGCTGTGTAAATTTTGTTATGCGAATCTTTTATAATCGACTGACTGTCTAAGCAGTACTTTAGCCATGACGTAGAACGCGTCCTCATCTTCAGGCTCGACGTACCATTTTTCGTAAATCGGGTTATCGGATATTACTGCCAGTCTGTTGCGCTGCATCTGCAGGCGCTTAACGTGCAGTGTTTTCCCGAAGACAAAGACGTAAACCCCGTCACCATCAAAGTGCGTAACGCCGGTATCAACGAAGATCTGATCGCCAGGGGAAATAGTTCCGTCCATGCTGTCACCATTTACGGTGATCACTTTGACGTGCGCAGCTGGTCTGTTGCCGAATAATGCTCGCGCCTGCTCAGTCGTGTATTCGATGGCTCGGATAGTTTCAATGAAATCGCTGGTGACAATGCTACCAGGACCAGCGCTGGCTTTAACGTCGAGTACATCCACGCGGAAAATTCCATTCAGTGACGGCTTAACCTGGTATAGCGCAGTCGTTTCTCTTACGCTACTGGAAGCCATTTCACCCTCACCAGTAGACAGCCACTCCGGACGCACACCAAGAACGGAGGCAATCTCCACGGTCTTACGTGAGCCGTTTGCATCCTTCAGTAGCTTATTGACGCTGGACTGAGCCATGCCGACATCTTTGGCTAATCGGCCCTGTGTATATCCAGCATTTTTCATTGCCTGCGCCAAGCGCTCTGAGAATCCCATATCCACCTCTGTAAATGACTCCTTTAACTCTATCGCCCAAGCGATTAATTAGCAAAAAATCGCCTATGCGATTGACATTCGCTAAAGTGATAACCATAATCGCTTTGAACTGATAGCTGAGGTGATTATGAAGACCCCAACAGTAGAGAAAAACTCCGCAGTCGAAAAAGCGATCGCCATCGCTGGCAGCCAGAAAGAGCTAGCCAAACGTTGCGGCAAAGCCCAGTCAACAATCTGTGACTGGCTGAATGGCAAGAAACGCATCTCCCCGGTTCACGTTCCTGAGCTGGTGAAAGCGGTTGGTGGCGAGATAAAGGCATATGAATTCCGCCCGGATCTGCCATCCATCTTTCCACATCCAGATAACCATGCCGCCTGACCGGCGGCCATAACCAATTAATTCAGAGGAAGTATCGCAAATGGAAACCTTAACGACACGCAACAAAGCGGAGGCACGACGAATTGAGAGTTGGGTGCAGCGTCAAATCGCTGATCTGGGTACCGCCCGGATAGCCGAAGTAGCTGGCATCAACAAATCCACAGTCAGCCGGTGGCGGGAGAACCTGGTACCGAACATGTCGCTGCTGCTGGCCATCCTGATTTCGAACAGGGATGGAGCGAAGGGAGATTTTGAAGCATGAAAGTAGAAAGGGGAAAAGCCGCGGTGCTGGAACACCAACGGCTTTCAGGTGCAAAAAAGAGAGTAGTTGCAGGAGGAATAATGGCAAAAAATCCACGCTATTACCATACCGCTGTACATAAAAACATAACCCGTGACCGCTTTGTCCGTTCCGTTAACCCGGAAGTGGCCGAAAAGATGCGCGCCATCCTGGAAGAACTGAAACGCAAGGAGAGTGGTCGTGGATAACCTCGCAAAAGTAATACCTTTCAGACCGTCTGTATCGGTCGTGGAGCGTCAGGTGGCAGATATCGATGATGGGTATACCCGCATCGCTAACGAGCTGCTGGAAGCGGTTATGGCTGCTGATTTAACGGCTCGCCAGCTGAAGGTCGTTCTGGCGGTGATCCGCAAAACCTACGGGTTCGGGAAAAAGTTTGACCGCATTACCAATACCCAGATTTCGGCGATGACCGGCATTCACCACACGCATGTCTGCAAGGCCAAGAACGAGATGATTGCAATGAACATCATCGTTACCAATGGTCTGGCGATCGGGGTGAATAAGGTGATTTCTGACTGGAATTTCAGCATTAGCCAACATGGCAAAACATTAGCCGAAACAGCTAATGAAACATTAGCCAACTCAGCTAATACCCATAAGCCAACTCAGCTAAACACAAAAGAAACTATTCAAAAGAAAGAAAGAAAAGATCCCCCTAAATCCCCCAAGGGGGAATGTGGCGGGCAGGAAGAAAAACCGGTTTCACAGAAAAAACCAGCAATCGACTATCAAGCTGTGATGTCAGCATACAACTCAACCTTGGGAGACAGATTGCCGCAGGCAGAGGCCCTTAATGACAAACGTCGCCGTAATATCAAGCGTCTGTTGTCTGAGCTGAAAGAACCAACGGTAGAAGCAATTGAGAACTATTTTTCAGCGTTCTCCCGTACTGCAAAGCCGTTTTATTTTGGTGACAACGACACCGGCTGGCGTGCCAGCTTTGACTACCTGCTGCGTTCAGAAACACTGGTTAAAACGCGGGAGGGTTCACTGTGAGCAATGAATTCCTGACCGTACCTCATAACCTCGAAGCAGAGCAGAGCGTTATCGGTGGCCTGCTGCTGGATGATGACAACAGCGAGCGAGTCCAGAAGGTTCTGGCGATGCTCAAGCCTGAGTCGTTTTACAGCCGACCTCACCAGCTGATCTTTGCCGAGATGCGCCAGATGTTCCGCGACAACAAGCCAGTCGATGGCCTGACATTGTTCGACGCGCTTGAAGGAAAAGGACTCGCTGAGCAGGTAGGTGGCTTTGCTTACCTGGCGGAGATAGCCAAGAACACTCCCAGCGCTGCAAACATCGTTGCTTACGCAGCATCAGTCCGGGAAGCCGCAATGGAGCGCTACGGTATCAACCGTCTGACCGAAGCTACTGAGCTGCTGTATTCCCGTAACGGCATGAGCGCCACGCAGAAGTACGAGGCCATTCAGGGTATTTTCACCCAGCTCGCAGACCATTCAAAAACCGGAAGTCGTCGTGGGTTGCGGTCTTTCGGCGAGGTTATGGATGACTGGGTAGCGGATCTGGAGAAACGGTTTGACCCTTCAGGCGAACAGCGCGGTATGAGTACCGGTATCCCGTCACTCGACCGGCTGCTGGCGCCGAAAGGTCTGGTTAAAGGCTCTCTGTTCGTGATTGGCGCAAGGCCAAAGATGGGCAAGACAACCCTATACGGGCAGATGGCGATCAACTGCGCGGTTCGTGAGAAAAAGCCAGCGCTGATGTTCAGCCTTGAAATGCCGAGCGACCAGATCCTCGAAAAACTGGTTGGTCAGAAGTCCGGCGTAAATCCGAGCATTTTTTACATGCCCGCCACGGATGACGCCGATGACCAGTACCAGGGCGACTACGACGGAGACTTTAAGAAGGCGATCGCTACAGCTGGCCGGCTGAGTGAAATCGACATGCTGTACATCGACGACACTCCGGGACTGTCACTGGCGCACATCGTTAGCGAAAGCCGCCGAATAAAACGCGAGAAGGGCTGCGTAGGCATGATTCTTGTTGACTACCTGACGCTGATGACCGCCGAAAAGGCCGACCGTAATGACCTGGCCTACGGGATGATCACCAAAGGTCTGAAGAACCTCGCCAAAGAGCTTGGCTGCGTCGTCGTGCTGCTGACCCAGCTCAACCGCGAACTGGAGAAGCGAGTGAATAAACGCCCGTTGCCGAGCGATTCCCGCGACACAGGACAGATTGAGCAGGACTGCGACTACTGGGTTGGCATCCACCGGGAAGGTGCTTTCGATGACAGCGTGCCGCCTGGAGAAACCGAGTTAATCCTGCGACTCAACCGCCACGGTAATACCGGCACGGTTTATTGCAATCAGATCAACGGTGCAATTTACGACAAAGACCAGCAGGCCGCCGCCGCAGAACGCCGCGGGCGCGAGCAGCAGCCGAAAAAGAAAGGGGGCTTCTGATGAAAGGCAAACAGGCAATTCTGCGTTATCTCGAAACGCACCGGACCTTCACCGCGAAGGATGTGGCCACAGAGTGCGGCATGACCATCAACTGCATCACGAAGAACGCTATCGATCTGGAGCGGTCCCGCAAGATTGTCCGGGTGAGCAAGGTCTGGCGAACGGTGACTTATCGCCTGGCGACGCCGGAAGAGCAGGATGGTACCGCGCGCAGCTGCACCAACGGAATATTTCAGGAGTGCCGCAACAGCGCGGAGATGAAGCGAGTATTGATGGTTTGGGGGAGGGTTGGGGTATGAAATTATTTGAGATGGAAGGTTTTCTGCGTGGCAAGTGCATTCCACGCGATCTGAAGGTTAACGAAACCAACGCCGAGTATCTTGTGCGTAAATTTGCCGAAGCAGATGCCATGTGCGCGGCGCTGGCTGCGGAGAGTGCGGGGCTGAAGGCTGCTGCTGAATTCGCAACAGCACCTGATATGTGGGAAGAGCTCGGCGGAAATGTGATGCGCTACCAGTATCAGGAGTGGTACGCGGACAGGTTGAAGTCTGCAATGGAAACCCCGGCCACCGGCGCTTTCCTGGCTGAAGTGCGGGCGCAGGCCCACAAGGAAGGCGCTCACTTTGTTGCTAACAGGATGCTGGCCGCATGGGAGGCTGGGTTTATCGATGACACGGCGAAGAACGCGGCAGACATCGCGCGGATGATTCTCACATCTACAGAGTTTATGGCTGATGCGCCAGAGGGGGATTTTGATCGCTCCTTCGCTGATGGAGTACTCGAAGACATCGCCGCACAGCTTCGCAAAGGAACTCAGTCATGAGCATTCTGGACATTCTAAACACAGGCCTCGCTCTGATGGGGTGGTTATTCATCATGTTCAAAACGGGCCAGTGGTCTATCTCCATTGCGCTAAAGCAGTGGGATAAGCGTAGAAAGCTATCTCGTAGACAGAAGGCAGTAAACGAATTTTACGATGCGTTTGACCTTTCCAGCATCGAACCAGGAACAACGGTGCGCCTGGCGACTAAAGGCGATCTGACAATCATGATGTATCGCACAGAAGGAGCCGCCCAATGAGCAACATCGACAAACGTGGATTACGGGAAGCAGCGGAGAAGGCGACGAAAGGCCGGTGGGCTGTTGAGTTCGACGATGAGATTTACTCCACTGACGGCGTGAACCATGAGCAAATAGCCATGGTATTCAGTGAAAACGAAGCGCGTGATGCTGCATTTATCGCCGCAGCCAACCCCGCCACCGTGCTGGCACTGCTAGATGAGTTGGAAGCCGCAGAGAAGCGAATCGCTGAACTGGAAGCGAAGCTCGATAGCGCAGATAAATTGCAAGATAGCGCATTTCGTCATGGTCTTCAGCATGGCTTCAGTTTAGGTCAAACGGATAATCAGGCTGGATTTGAAGAGTGCTTATCTGCCTATGGCACCGGTAAAGGAGAGTGAATGTGAAAAATTATCTCAGCAATTTAGCCAGCATGCTTCAGGGGATTGCAGGTGTCATTTCAGACGGCGAGCGGGTGCAGAAAGAGTGCCCTGCGCACTTAAAGTCAGCACTACTCGAGGCTTCTCACGCGCTAGATGGTCAATCGGTCAGGGTCAATTATCCGCCTAATGGAAAGCCTGAAATTGTTAATGCCCGCGGACACCATCGACCGCTTACCTTCCGGGAACGAGTGGCAATCCGCTTACTTGGTGGCAGGACGGAGATTCGCCCATGAGCACTATTACCAAAGAACTGGCAAAGCTGTTCAGAAAAATTACGAATTCTGAAATTGATGCGGAGGGAAACGCTCATGTTGTTTTATCTCCTGCTGATAGCCTCCTGATTAATAATGCGCGTATCGCGCTGGCATCGCTCGAAGCGGAGGCTGTTGGTACGTTCCGGAAAGGACCGTGTGGGTACTCCCCATCTTTTCATGAAGATGCCGTTCCGCTTTACACCGCCCCGCCAGCGCCAGCCAATGCTGAACCCGTAGCCTGGCTGTGGTCACACAGAAAACATCCGAGCGAGGTAACGCTTGTTCGCCCTGAAGATGATGAGAGAGCGGAAGGTGCTCACTGGTCTGGGTGGAGTTGTCAGGCGCTTTATTCAGCACCGCCAGCGCCGGTATCAGTGCCGGACGAGTTAGCCGGAAAGAGCTTTAACTATATTGCCAATAAATTCCAGGTTTCCCTATCAGAGGCGCAATGGATTCTTGTTGGATGGAACGCAAGAAGCGCCGCCATGCTTCAGAGTGCAGGAGTAACAGAAAAGTGCAGGAGTAGTGAAAATGTGCAGGAGGTGCAGGAGTACCCTGAAACCCTGCCATGCCCTGTTTTTCTTGAGCCAGCATTGCGTTTTGGAAAAGGCGTTCCTACCAGAACAATGCTTGGAGCATTACAGCGTCGCGCAGAGTATTACGCAGAACTTGAGGATATGACACCAGAACAGCGTGCGGAGCATGATGCAAACATGAATGAATTAGCCGCCATGCTTCAGGGTGCCGAACCTGATTTTCGGGAAACCTCAAATTCGTCAACCAAACATTTTCGGGAAAACGCGGAAACGTCAACCAAATGCTGGTGCCGCACCTGCCGCCCGGTGACAATTTCCGACATGCGCTTCGTCGTTTGCCCTGAATGCGGTAACAAGCGCTGCCCTCATGCCAATGACCACCGTAATGCATGCACCGGAAGCAATGAACCAGGTCAGGAAGGCAGCGCGTATCCAGCAGCACCTCAGCAGGAGGTTGCTCAGGCGCTCGCCAAAGGAATGGAGCGCTACGGCGATGCCATGCAGGAGCTGGCGAAGAAGGAGGTGAAGTGATGGACGAGCTCAAAAACTTCAGCGCGACGGACTGGTTATTTTTCGCAACGATGATCCTCGCTTGGCTTCATCTGGCGGTTAAAACCTATAGCTGGGTCATAGGAATACTGATTCGCCGCGGATGGAGATTATGGAATCGCAAGGACGAGAAAACCTTGGCTATGGACTCGTTTTATGAGGCGTTCAGGCTGGCAGATATCGAGCCTGGGCAGAGGGTGGTTATTACTACCGAAAGCGGTATGCAGATCCACATTCTCCGGCCAAAAGGTGACCGTCATGCCTAACCATTCGACGCAGCAGAGCTCTGAGAAAAAATAGCAAACTATTGTAACTCATTGATATATACACATGTTTTACAATTTAACTGCTTCATTTCTTCTTGCTTGGTGGTACATTCATTTGGCGATGTAAAACCAACAGGAGGCGTTATGAGTATCGATCAACTTTGCATGAAACAAGAGTGCTGGGCACTGGAAATGCTCGGTAGGGTTGGCGCTTTAACGCAGTGCCCCCATCATGAGGGCGCTTATGTTGATGAGGGCATAGATGAGGCTAACATCTATAAATACGCAGCTGGAGCTTATAAAAAAAGCAATGGTGGTCATCCATTTGAAAATTTTAAAGAGATGACTGATGCCGTTAAAGGCGCATACGAAGAGCACGGTGGAAATGATGTTTGCCCGCTGTGCTTTAAACGCGTGGACGACTAACTCATTGGCCTCTCCGGAGGCCTTTCTCTTACGTTGATTTTGTTGAATCAACCGTCCATAATCATGTCATCGGAGCCTGAACAACTCCGGTGACTTCTTCGCATTTAAGGGGACTTAAATGCGACCACAATCTGAACTCATCACCTTGTCACAGATGCAGAAATGCACCTGCGATTTCCTGCATTCTGCGGTTTCCTTTAAGGAAGCCGCATGAGCATGAACAAAGACGGCATCCGTCTCCACAAATCCAATTTTTCCGCAATCGGGCAGCAGATACAGCCAATGCTGGAATCTGGCGACTGCTATCGCCTCATCATCAAGCCCTGGAAGGACAAGCGCAGCCTCTCCCAAAATGCCCTTCTCTGGATGTGGAATGGTGACGTTGCATCTGCCGTCAACCGGCACGCTGAAAGCAAGCTAACAGAGGAAGACCTTCATGAATTTATGAAGGATATGTTCTGTCCCGCCAAGCCTGTAACCGTCCTTGGTGAAACCAAGATGGTGAAGTCCACCAAGCTACTCGACACCGAAGAGATGACCTTCTACCTGCGCCGCATTGAAGTCTGGTGCGCTGAGCGCGGTATCAAATTACGGATCCCTGCCAACTCCGAATATCACTCAAAAGGACACGACTATGTTTGAAGAAGAGATTTGGGAAAAAACCTCCATATCAAGCGATTATGAAGTCAGTAATCATGGTCGATTCCGATCCTTAACACGCACCGTTAGCGTGATGAGTGGCTACAAGAAGGTTTTAGAAGGTAAGGATTTAAAGCCGTTTGACGTGCATACCACTGGTTATCTTCAGATAAAGATTCGCGGCAAAAAGTATGCGGCACACAGGCTTGTCGCCATGGCATTTTGCGACGGTTACGCCGACGGATTAGTTGTTAACCATAAAAACGGCAACAAAAAAGATAACCGAGCTGAAAACCTTGAATGGACAACTCCGTCAAACAATCTTCGCCATGCCTATAGCGATCTTGGTGTTATCCCAAATCAGCTCGGAAGATTCGGTGAGGATCACAACTCAAGTAAAGCGGTAATCGCTACATGCCGTGTTACTGGACAAGAGGTCCGCTACGCAGCCGCTATGGATGCGGTTCGTGATGGGTTTGATAGTGGCTGCATTAGCAGGTGCTGCACAGGTCAATCATCTTACCATAAAGGCTATAACTGGCGATTTGAGGGTGAGCGCAATGAGTAGCCCACTTTCCCGCGTCATCTCAAACGAAATCTTCCGCGTTCCGGCGCGCCGCAAGCGTAAGCCCGCGGTTAAGCCGTCCGACATCCCGACCTTGAAAGGCTACACCGCCCGCCTGGTGGATCAGAAATGGCTGCGTCTCGCGGCGCGGAGGTCGCATGGCTAAGTTACCGCGCCGCAAGTGTGCCCATAAAGCCTGTCGCCAGTGGTTCCATCCGGTCCGCGACGGGCAGGTAGTTTGCTCATTCGAGTGCGCCAGCGCAATCGGCAAAGAACAGACAGCAAAAGCCCGTGAAGACGCTAAGCAGAAGGAGGCGCAGCGTCAGCGTACCGAAGAGAAGGCAGGTCGCCAGCGCCGTAAAGCGCGATTGGCAGAACTCAGACCTAACGGTTACTACAAAGCCCAGGCTCAGCAAGCTTTCAACGCCTACATCCGAGCGCGTGATGCTGATTTGCCATGCATTAGCTGCGGCGAGACCAACCCACCCGATCTACATGGCGGCCAGTGGGACTGCGGTCACTTCAAAACGGTCGGCGCTAACCCTGAACTGCGCTTTGAAGAGCGCAACGCCCATAAGCAGTGCAAGTCGTGTAATGCCGGGGCTGGGAAGTACACCGCCAAAGAGGCGACGGTCGCGCAGCAATACGAAGCTGGCCTGGTTGCTCGTTACGGTCAGGAATACGTCGACTGGCTCAACGGTCCCCATGAAATGACCAACTACCGCCGGGAAGACTTCGTCCGGATCCGGGATGAGTACCGCGCCAAGCTCAAGGCACTGAAACAGCAGGAGGCAGCATGAAGCCAGAAACGATCGAGATACTCCGAGCGCGCTGGCAGCGCCTCCGGATTTACCGCCGCCCGGGTTCCGTGCTGGTCGATTACCGCATTCTCCGTAACTTCGTTCGCATCTATCACCCTACAGGAGCCGCACAATGAACAATCAGCAACTGGAATACGTACGTCAGCAGCTCATTGTGGCGACCGCAGATCTCAGCGGGGCGACGAAAGGGCAACTGGTAGCTTTCGCCGAGAACGCGCAGTTCACCGCGACGGCGCGCAGCCGGGGCCGGAAGAAAATCACCGACCCGATCACCGGCCGAAAAGTTAACCCTGACGGCCCGGCGATGAGCGGCAGCCAGTCCCGTGCCAAAGGCTCATCTATCGCGCTGGTGGGGCCGGTTGAGTTCGTGACCGCATCCTGGCGCCGCGCAGTCCTGTCGCTGGAAGACCATCAGAAAGCGTGGCTGCTGTGGAACTACAGCGAGAACATCCGCTTCGAGTACCAGATGGCGATCACCCAGTGGGCGTGGGCCGAGTTCCGGGAGCAGCTCGGTGCGAAGAAGGTTGCGGGCAAGACGATGGAGCGCCTGAAGAAGCTGATATGGTTGGCGGCGCAGGACGTGAAAGCGGAGCTGGCTGGTAAGGATGTGTATCAGCACCAGGACCTGGCGGCCCTGTGCGTAGTTAAGCCTGATAACTGGTGTCATAACTACGCCGATTACTGGCGGGCCATGTGCGCCATCTTTAAGCGGCTGGATGGCGATTCTCTTCTCTGTACTGTGAGAACACGATCACAACAAAAGGCTACTTTTTCGCAGCAGGGTATTGCAAAAGTCAATTAAATAAGCCATATTTGAGTCTACTTTGATATGCTGCCTAAATTACATCGGCGGCATAAAGATGATAGTCACTATCCAGTTTGTAAAATGAGCCCTGGCATACCGCCGGGGCTTTTTCATTTCAGGGTCAGAAGCACAGCGGTTGTGCGTTCGGCTGTTAACCGAATGGTCGAAGGTTCGAATCCTTCCTGTCCCGCCATATTCGCCGGTCTAGTTCAGTGGCAGAACGGCAGCCTTGTAAGCTGCGCGTCAGAGGTTCGATTCCTTTGCCCGGCACCAGAACCCACTGCCTGGGACCCTTCGGCCAGAGAGCCGACATTGCCTTACCCCCATATTGCCCGCCTGTCGCGGGCTTTTTTATTTTCAGGCTCCGGGAACCATCCTCGACATGCCTTCTTGTTAAATCGTCCCGAGGGCCTGACCCCTTTTAAACACACAGCCCCCGCTTTTAAGCCGGAGGTTAGAGACTATGAAAATGCATAACGATCCCCACTCCTGGACGGAGTTTATCGAACTACTCCACAGCTGGTGGCGTGGCGAAACGCCGATGGGTGCCGTCTTGCTATCGGTTGCCATGGCCGCATTGCGAATCGCTTACGGCGGTGGCGGCTGGAAGAAAATGCTCCTTGAGGGGGCAATCTGTGGGGCTCTGACCCTTACTGCTGTGTCAGCTCTTGATTACTTTAACCTTCCACAGTCTCTGTCGATAGCTATCGGCGGCGCGCTAGGGTTTGTTGGCGTAGAGCAGGTTAAGGTTATGGCTTCCCGGGTGTTTAATTCTCGCTTTGGAGGCGGTGATGCAAATCAGTGATAAAGGCATTGCCCTGATCAAGCAATTCGAAGGCTGCAAACTCACCGCGTACCAGGACAGCGTCGGAGTGTGGACGATCGGCTATGGCTGGACCAAGCCTGTCGACGGCAAACCGATCCGAGCCGGGATGACGATTAAGCAGGAAACTGCAGAACGCCTGCTGAAGACCGGGCTGGTCAGCTATGAAAACGACGTGTCCCGCCTGGTCAAAGTTGACCTGACTCAGGGGCAATTCGATGCTCTGGTGTCGTTCACTTACAACCTCGGCGCCCGGTCACTGTCGACATCGACCCTTCTGCGAAAACTCAACGCCGGTGATTACGCTGGTGCATCCGATGAGTTCCTGCGCTGGAATAAAGCTGGAGGCAAAGTCCTGAACGGGCTGACCCGTCGCCGGGAGGCAGAGCGGGCTCTGTTCCTGTCATGATTGGCGCGCTGGTTAAGCGTTACTGGTTACAGCTGCTGGTGCTGGTGTTAATCGGCGTGCTGGCGCTCCTCGTGAACCACTACCGCGACAATGCCATCACCTACAAAGACCAGCGCGATAAGGCGACTCGTAAACTCAGCCTGGCAAACGCCACCATCAAAGACATGCAGACCCGCCAGAGCGATGTTGCTGCACTGGATGCCAAATACACGAAGGAACTGTCCGATGCGAAAAAAACCATTAACGATTTGCGTCGGGATGTCGATTCTGGCGCTAAACGGCTGCGCATCGCCGCAACCTGCCCTGGAGTGTCAAAAGCCACCTCCGCCCCCGGCGTGGATGATGCAGGAGCCCCCGAACTTACTCCAGACGCTCGACGGAATTATTTCGATCACCGGGACGGAATCGCAACCGCTGACAAAATGATTCGCGGCATGCAGGACTACATCAAAGAGCAGTGTCTTAAGTGATTCGTCACCCAAATAACAGAGCCTGACTTCGGTCGGGCTTTTTTATGCCCGAATTTCACCGCGCACCGCAGCGCATTCAACCCACGTCGAACCATACCCTTTGAAATGAGCCTTTGAGGAAGTCAGTTAGTGCTGGCGAGCCTCGACGGGCTGATTTCCTATGCGGCAAAGGTTCATCTCAAAGAAAGGTACACGCTATGAATAATCCGTCAGTTATTCCGGCCTTCGACTTCCGCGAAATGGTCACGACCCTCGACAACAAGATAATCACCACATCACTCAAGGTGGCGGATTACTTTGGCAAGCGACACAAAGACGTTTTGCGTGCCATACGTAACCTGAAATGCTCCGATGACTTCACCCAGCGCAATTTTGCGCCCATTGATTTCATTGATAAAAATGGCGATGTTCAGCCTATGTATAACATCACCCGCGACGGATGCATGATGCTAGTGATGGGATTCACTGGCAAAACAGCTGCCGCAGTGAAGGAGTGTTACATCAATGCCTTCAACTGGATGGCCGAGCAGCTAAACCGGCGCATGGCGATGGGTGAGGAATTGCAGCATCGCTACGCGATCAAAGAAACTCGCTCAAAGCTGAAAGGCACGATCGGAAGCCGTTTGATGAACGAGCGGAAGAAAGAGAAGCGCGTCCTGGAGCTCGAACATGAGCACATCATGCAGGTAACGCAGCCGGAATTACTTATTGGCTGATCTCGGCATTACAGAAGCTCTTCACTGAGGGGCTTCGATAATGGAGCACTGGAATTATTCATGAACAGACCACACCCACCAGCGCATTTTACGATGCCACCTGACCCGAAGCCGTACATCAGCATAATGCCCGCCAGTGACGTTGGCGAGTGGCTGAATCAGCACATCCTGAGCGATGAGGGTGACCTCTACAACCCTGACCACCAGCATTTGCTTGAAGCGGATCTGTGCTTTCTCTGGGCGTCGAACGCTTTCGAGAAGAAAGGTCGTTCCGTGTTGGGGCAGGCGGAAGAAGTGGCAATGCGGGCTGGAGGTTGGCAGAAAGCGCGGATGGAGCAGCAGATGTATGAGTGGTTCGGCAGGGTGCCGCAGTTCATCATCACGCTGGCCGCCGATTACTGTTCGCAATGTTCCGATCTGGAATTCTGCGCGCTGATAGAGCACGAGCTTTATCACATCTGCCAGGCGACAGATGAATTTGGCGCGCCGAAGTTCACGCAGGAAGGGCAGCCAAAGCTGAAGCTGCGCGGCCATGACGTGGAAGAGTTTGTGGGCGTGGTTCGCCGTTACGGTGCGAGCCGGGACGTGCAGGAAATGATTGATGCGGCGAATCAGCCAGCGGAGGTTGCTCATCTCGATATTGCCAGAGCGTGCGGGACGTGCATGCTGCGACTGGCTTAAATACTGGACTGTATAAGACGAATGGTGATTTATGGCTGCATTAAAACCTGATGTGAAAGCCTTCATCATTCAATCGCTTGCGTGCTATGACACGCCATCGCAGGTGGTCGAGGCTGTCCAAAAAGAATTCGGGATCAAGATCACCCGCCAGCAGGCTGAATCTCACGACCCCACGAAGGCCAGCGGTAAGACGCTCGCCAAAAAGTGGATCGAGGTGTTCCACGCGACGCGCGAACGATTCCTGACCGAAACCAGCGACATTCCGATCGCGAACAAATCCTATCGCCTCCGCGTGCTTGACCGCATGGCAACCAAAACCGAGGGGATGAAAAACTTCTCCCTGACGGCGCAGCTTATTGAACAGGCCGCGAAAGAGGTTGGCGACGCTTACACCAATAAGCTGAAGGTTGAGAGCACTGGCAAGGATGGCGGCCCGATCAAGACCGAGACGACCAACCTCACCGCAGATCAGGCCGCAGAGATTTACCGCAAGATGATGGGGTGATCATGCCTCTCCCGTTTGAATTCGATTTCAGAAACCCTGATTACCAGATGGTTTTTGAATGGCGGATGGAACGCTTACAGCGCATTCGCCAGAACCCTGAAATGCTGCCAGCGCTAAAGCAGTTTTACCGCACCAACCCGGCACAGTTCATCATCGACTGGGGTATGACGACTGACCCGCGTAACATCGATTATGGCCTGCCGGTCACCATCCCTTTTCTGCTGTTCCCGAAACAGGAAGAGTGGATTCACTGGATCATGGAGCGGCGCGAACGGCTGGAGAACGGCATCACCGAAAAGAGCCGCGAAATGGGGCTCAGCTGGACGGCTATCGGGCTGGCTTGCTCGCTCTGCCTCTTCAACAAAGAAATGGTCATCGGCTTCGGCTCCCGTAAAGAGGAATATGTCGACAGCACCGGTGACCCGAAGGCGCTGTTCTGGAAGGCGCGCAAGTTCGTGGAAACGCTGCCCGTCGAGTTTCGCGGTTCATGGGACGAGAAGAAGCACGCGCCGTACATGCGCGTTGAGTTTCCCGATACTGGTGCGGTCATCAAAGGCGAAGCTGGCGACAATATCGGACGTGGTGACCGTACCACGCTCTACCTGGTGGATGAGGCTGCATTCCTCCAGCGGCCCCTGCTGATTGATGCGGCGCTGTCGCAAACCACCCGCTGCCGTATCGACCTGAGTTCGGTTAACGGCATGGCGAACCCGTTCGCGCAGAAGCGTCACGGCGGGAAGATACCGGTATTCACATTCCACTGGCGAAATGACCCGCGCAAGGATGAAGAGTGGTATCGCAGGGAATGCGAGAAAATCGACAATCCGGTGGTGGTGGCGCAGGAACTTGACCTGAACTACAGCGCATCTGCGGAAGGCGTCCTGATCCCGTCCGACTGGGTACAGGCTGCCGTCGACGCGCATATCAAGCTGGGCATCCAGCCAACGGGCAAACGCCTGGGCGCGATGGACGTCGCCGACGAAGGCCGGGACAAAAACGCCTTTTCGACCCGTCACGGCTTCCTCCTGGAGAACGTGCGGGAATGGTCCGGCGTGGGCAGCGACATTTACCAGTCCGTTGAGAAGGTCTTCGGCTTCTGCGAACAGGACAACCTCGAAGAGTTTCGCTTCGACGAGGACGGTCTGGGCGCTGGCGTTCGCGGCGATGCGCGCGCCATCAACGAACTGCGCAACGCTGCGCGCCGACCGTCAATACTCGCCACACCGTTTCGCGGTAGCGGCGCAGTGTTTGATCCGGACGATGAAGCGGTGCGCGGCGACAACGGACAGGCCGCCCGCCTGAATAAGGACTTCTTCGCTAACGCCAAGGCCCAGAGCTGGTGGCGGTTACGCAAGCTTTTCCAGAACACCTATCGCGCCGTGGTTGAAAAGATGGCTTACAACCCGGACGAAATCATCTCAATCAGCGGCACTATGGCGAACAAAGACAAACTCATCATCGAGCTGTCGCAGCCGACCTACTCCATTAACGGCGTGGGGAAAATCGTTGTTGATAAACAGCCTGACGGCACCAAGTCGCCGAACCTCGCCGACTCGGTGATGATCAGCTACGCGCCAATGAATTCAGCCCTGAACATCTGGGAGCTGCTAGGGAGACAGGCCTGATGGCACGAAACAAACAAGCCTCTCAGCGAACGGCGCAGGCCACCGCTGATGGTTATGAGAACTTTGTCGCCCGCGTGGGGATGCAGACGCCTAACCAGCACTCAGCATCGACCTACCGGGCGAACTTCACCAGCCGCAACCGCATGCTGGTGGAATGGTCCTATCGTTCGTCCTGGATCATCGGCGAAGCGGTCGACGCTATACCGGACGATATGACCAGGAAAGGTATTCGCATCACCTCGGAGATTGACGCGAAAGACCGTGGCACCCTCGAAGCGCAGCTGGACGAGTTGCAGATCTGGGATGCTCTGAACGACGTGCTGAAATGGTCGCGTCTCTACGGCGGCGCGGTTGGCTTCATCATGATTGAGGGGCAGGCACCAATGACCCCGTTGCGGCTCGAAACCATTGGAGAAGGCAAGTTTAAGGGCATTCTCCCGCTCGACCGCTGGATGATTAACCCGGTGCTGACCCGCCGCATTAAAGATATGGGGCCGGATCTCGGCAAACCTGAGTTTTACGACGTGGTGACCACTGCAACGGGCATCCCGGCGTGGCGCATCCATCACAGCCGCCTGATTCGCTTCGACGGGGTGACGCTGCCATTCCAGCAGAAGATGACCGAAAACGAATGGGGAATGTCGGTTGTAGAGCGTATCTGGGATCGGATTACTGCGTTTGACAGCGCCACTGTCGGCGCGGCGCAGCTGGTCTACAAAGCGCATCTGCGTACCTACAAAGTGAAAAAACTCCGTGAACTTATTGCGCTGGGTGGTCCCGCGTTCGAAGCGCTGCTGAAGAACATCGATCTGATCCGCCGGTTCCAGAGCAATGAAGGCATGACGCTGATGGATTCCGAGGATACTTTCGAAACCCACCAGTACAGCTTCAGTGGTCTGGATGACATTCTTTCGCAGTTCGCTGAGCAGATCAGCGGTGCCGTTGGTATCCCGCTGGTGCGCCTGTTCGGTCAGTCCCCGAAAGGCTTCTCTACCGGTGACGCAGACCTCGCCAACTATTACGACCGGGTGAGCTCATTGCAGGAGCGCCGCTTACGGCTGCCGATGCGCCGGATACTGGACATTATGCACCGCTCGGAACTCGGTAAGCCGCTGCCGGACGATTTCACGTTTGAGTTTAACCCGCTATGGCAAATGTCTGACGTTGACCGCTCAACGGTGGCCGTAAACACCACCACCGCGATCAGCACCGCGCTGGGCGACGGATTGATGACGCGTAAGGCGGCAATGACCGACCTGCGCGAAAACTCTGACGTCACCGGTATCGGGGCATCCATTACCGACGAGGACATAGAGAATGCCGAAGACGAAGCGCCGCCAGGCATCGGCGAACTTGGCGACAAACCGCCAGAGTCGCCAGGCGGAGATCCGATATCGAACGAGCCTACGGCAGATAGCGCGGGCGGTCGGGGATATCGTAAATGGGCGCTACGATGGTTCAAACGATAGCGTCACCGAAATAATGAATGCGCTGGATCGCTACAGCGAAATCATCACCCCCTGGGCGACGAAGGTTGCTGAGAACTTTACCGCCGACATTGCGCGCCAGAATGAAAAGCAGTGGCGTCAGCACAGTCGGAACATCAGCGCAGAACTACGCAACATGGTCGACCGCGCCCCGGTAGGCCAGGTGATGAAATCCATCGTCGCCGAGCAAATTAAGTACATCAAATCTCTGCCTCTTGAGGCCGCCGATCGGGTGTATGACATTCAGAACAAGGCCATCGAGGCTGTAGTAACTGGTGGCCGCGCTGAGCCATTCGCGAAAGAGATAGCTGCTTCCGGTGACGTGTCACGCTCACGAGCGAACCTTATCGCCCGGACTGAGCTTGGGCGCGCAACCGGTGCACTGGATCAGGCGCGTGCGCTGTCAATCGGCTCGAATGGTTATATCTGGCGTACAGCCGAAGATGGCGACGTCCGGCATTCTCATCGAGAGATGGAAGGGAAGTTTGTCGAATGGGGCCGACCTCCAACGCTTGACGGCATGACCGGTCACGCTGGCGAGCTCCCGAACTGCCGCTGTTACAAAGAAATCGTCTTCCCCAACCCTCATTCTTATCTCGCCTGAATCGCAGGTAAACCATGAAATATTTTTTCAATACCCGGCTGGGGGAAACCCGTTATCAGCTGGCTGACGGCTCGCTGCTGTGCAAAGACGTGCCGATAGGTCGAACGGGTAAGCAGCTTTACGGCGCTGCCGATCTGCCAAACCTCAAACCCGACAAGCTCGGCGAGATAGTCGTAACGCGCTCTCCTGATCAGGTATTCCATCCGGCCACGCTCGCCTCATTCGAAGGGATGAGCATCACGATCCTGCATCCTGAAGATGAAAACGGGAATGTGCGGCTGGTCAACCCCGAGAACTGGAAAGAGCTTGCGGTCGGGCATCTTCAGAACGTTCGGCGCGGGACTGGTGATCAGTCTGATTTGATGCTGGCTGACCTTATCGTCAAAGACGAAAGCGCCATTCAGCTGATCGAAGATGGTCTGCGCGAAGTGTCGTGCGGCTATGACGCTGAGTACGAGCAGACCGAACCCGGAAAAGCCGAGCAGGTCGATATTACCGGAAACCATGTGGCTCTTGTCCCTAAAGGCAGAGCCGGAAATCGTTGTGCAATTGGAGACAGAGACACAATGGCAAATCAAAAGAAAAGCTGGTGGACCCGCATGCGCACGGCCATCAAAACGGGTGATGCTGACACCATGAACGAACTGCTGGACTCTGCGCCAGCGGCGGTAACGGGCGATGAAGGGGATCTGCCGAGCGGCGTTAACCTCAACATTAATCTTTCACCGCAACAACCATTGCCGGACAAAAAGCCGGAAATGGGCGGAGAGCCAACCGGCGACGGCGAGGACGATATCAAAACCTTGCTCAAAGCCCTGCTGGCTAAGCTGGAAGGTACTGCAACGGGCGATAACGACGATAAGCCTGACGGCAAAGATAACAAAGACCCTACCTGCGACGGTGAGGACGACGAAGAGGAAACCACGATTACCGGTGACGCTGCTTATCGTGCCGAAGTTATCGTTCCGGGTATCGATCTGAGCCGTAAGGTGAAACCGACCGCGTTCAAACGTGATGTGCTGTCCGCCGCTGACAAAACACTGGTTCGCCAGGTTGTCGGTGATGCGGATATCCGCAAATTGCCCAAGCAATCGGTAGATATGGCGTTTAACGCCGTGTCAGAGATTGCCAAAGGGCGAAACACCCGCACCACCACGGGCGATGCACAACGCCAAAATATGGGCATGACCAGCATCGCTTCCCTGAACAAACAAAACGCCGACTTCTGGTCTAACCGCAAAGGATAATCCAATGACTGCATATCTGTACCGGATGCCTGTTGGCATTGCCGGGGCTATCTCTCGCCCGCAGGACTTAACCGTCGAACCGGTGATCCTTAAATCCGCTAACGCCTTCGCTGCCTATGGTCTGGCTGGCAAATACGACGCTGACGGATTTTTCGTGCCGCTGGCGGACGGTGACACCGCCGACAAGGTGAAGGGTATCTACGTTCGTCCGTATCCGACCACGTCGCAGCCGGACATGGTTCGCCAGGTGGGGACGGATAAGAACTTCCCGGGCGACGCCATGAAGCGTGGCTACATGACCGTTAACCTCGGATCTGGCTTCGATGCCAGCACCATCAAAAAAGGCGCGCCTGTCTACGTGGTTGTTTCGCTCGATTCGACCATTGACGTGCCGCTGGGCGGCTTTATGTCCACGTCCGTCAGTGGCAAAAACGTGGCGCTGACCAACGCCGAATTCACAGGGGCCGGTGACGCTAACGGCAATGCAGAAATCTCCTGGAAGATTTAAGGAACAGACGAATGATTACTTTTGATCAGGCAACCGTTGATGGCTCTGGTGCCTTTCTCATCGGGGAACTGGAGCGACTCGACCAGACGCTGAACCTGCCGCTGGTGGGTTACACGTGGACCCGCGATATTCAGCTGCGTGAAGACGTTTCTATCGCAGATGACATTTCCAGCTGGACTAACACCAGCTTTGGCGCTGCGGGTACTGGCGCAAATCCGAACGGTAAAAACTGGGTAGGCAAAGACTCCACTGCTATTGCTGGCGTGAACGTTGATATCGGCAAAGACGGCAATCCGCTGAACCTCTGGGGTATGGAACTGGGCTGGACCGTTGTAGAGCTGGCAGCAGCTCAGCAGGTAGGCCGCCCGATTGATACCCAGAAGTACGACGGGATGCAGCTCAAATGGCAGATGGACAACGACGAGCAGGTTTACATCGGCGATGATGCGCTCGGCCTGAAAGGGCTGGCAAACCTCGTCGGTGTGACGCTGAACAATGCGCCGAAGACCTGGGCTAACTCCACCAACGACGAGATCCTCGATAGCGTGAACAGCATTCTGTCGAATGCCTGGGCAGCATCCGGTTATTCCGTCGTGCCTTCTGATCTGCGCATTCCGCCAGAACAGTATTCACTGCTGGCGAGTCGTAAGGTTTCCGAAGCTGGTAACCAGTCACTGCTGACCTATCTGGCCGTGAACACTATCGCTTTCCACCAGAACGGCGTTCCGCTGGAAATCAAAGCGGTCAAATGGCTGAAAGGGCGCGGAGTTGGCGGTAAAGACCGTATGGTCGCCTACACCAACGACAAGAAATACGTGCGCTATCCGCTGGTACCGTTGCAGAGCGTTCCTGTCCAGTATCGCGGTCTGTATCAGATTGCGACCTACTACGGCAAGCTCGGTGCGGTTGAGCCAGTGTACAAAGAAACCCTGTCCTACGTGGACGGTATCTGATAACCAGAACGGCCCCGAAAGGGGCCAGAAGGGAACTGAAAATGGCGAAAGAAAAGCTGGTTACCATCCATGTTCACACCCCGTTTACGCTGACGCTCGGCGATCAGTCAAAAAGGGAGTTTGGCCGGGGACGGCATAACGTACCGGAAGAGGTCGCGTCGCACTGGTTCACCCAGGCGCACTCCGAGCTTTCCGAAAGCGTGATTAGCGACACCGATGATCTGCAACCCATTATCGACAGCCTGCAAGCGCAGATTGCCGACAAAGATAAGCAGATTATCGATAAAGATCAGTTGATTGCCGATCTGCGAGAAGCGCTGCTCAAGCTGCAAGAGCAGAACGACAGCCTGCAAGCGCAGATTGCTGCCGCCCAGACTGGCGGTAATGGGGCGAAAGATGCCAAAGAATCAAAGCCTGCCAACAGTAAGTGATTTTCGGCGCGACTTTCCACAGTTTGCTGACCCTGCCAAATATCCCGAAGCACAAATCCAGTTTCGTCTGAATCTGGCTGATGTGCTGCTGAGCGAAAACGTCACCGGCAAAGAGTTGTTTCCGTACTTTGTCGAGTTGTTCGTGGCTCACTACATGACGCTCTGGGCGGCAGATAGCCGGGCAATGCTCGTCGGCGGCTCGGGTGGCTCAACCAATGGTGTTCAGTCCTCCAAGTCCGTTGACAAGGTAAGCGTCAGCTATGACACCAGCGCGACGCTAAACCCTGACGCAGGCTTCTGGAATAACACCCGATATGGCGCTGAATTTTATCAGCTGATCACGATGTTCGGTGCGGGCGGTCGCCAGCTATGAGTTTCAAAAGTGGTGTAACAACGAGGGTTGATAACGCTCAGGCCATTCTGGATGCGCTCCGGTCGCTAACCAAAAAGGATGTGCTGGTGGGCATCCCGGAAGAAGACAGCGAGCGTGAGGATGTTCCGTTTGGTAATGCCGGGATCGGTTACGTCAACGAATACGGCTCACCAGCGCAAAACATACCCCCACGCCCGCACCTGATCCCCGGCGTTAAATCCGTAGAGGAACAGACGGTGCCGCAGCTCAAAGCAGCGGCGCAGGCTGCGCTTGATGGAAATGCGGCGGGTGCGGAAAGAGCGCTTAACCGCGCCGGAACGCTGGCCGCGAATGGCGTCAGGCGTTACATGACCATTACCGGCTTTACACCGCTTGCTGATAGCACCGTTGAAGCACGCGCGCGTCGAGGGCGCAAAGGGGCGAAAGCGGAGCTTGCCCGACGCGCTGCTGGCGAGTCCCCCGGAACCGATCTGGTGAAACCACTAATCGACACCGGGCAATATCGCAGAGCCATTACCCATGTTGTGAGGGATAAAGATGCCGAATCTTGATGTAACAGACGTGCTTTTTGACCCCGATTTTTGCGACTTCAACCTGTGGGTAACGCGTCGCGCGCAAACGGTGGACGAGGACGGGATCGGCAGCGACAGCGAAGTTAAAACGCAGTTTGCCGGGGTTGTTACCGTTGACCGCTCTCTGGAAAACCGCCGCATGCAGGCCGGGCAGGTTATCAGCGGCGCGATTCTTATCGTGACGACTGAACGACTTACGCAGGGGCAGACTGGCCGTGATGCCGATATCGTGACGTATCAGAACCGTGATTATCGCGTGACATTCGTCGACCCGTATACGGCTTACGGTGCTGGCTTCGTCCAGGCTCATTGTGAATTACTGCCGTTTGATGGGGGAACTCCCATTGAGCAATAACACCAGCACAGAGCGCGGCTGGCTGACACCCACCAGCGGCGATCCGGCTTATGACGAAGCGCTCGACAGGCTGCTAAGCCAGTGGATGCGCAATGTTTCCGGCTTGCCGTCTGGAATGGTTCGTCCGCGCTGGCAGAAAAATCAGCCGCCACTGCCACCCGTTGAAACGAACTGGTGCGCGTTTGGCGTTACCGGGTTGCTCATTGATAACAACCCTGCATTCACCAATCAGACCGACGAGGGCGCTCAGCTCTGGCGGCATGAAACGTTCGAGTGCATGGCGTCGTTCTATGGCCCGGCTGGTATGTCTTATGCGTCCCGTTTTCGCGATGGCATATCTGTCCCGCAAAACAATGCTGAGCTGAACGCGCTTGGTTTGTCCCTGGGCGATTATACCGGTATGACCCCTTTCCCCGAACTTATCAACCAGCAATGGGTTCGCCGCTACGACATGACGGTGCGCCTGCGCCGGAAGGTCGTGCGCGAGTACGGCATCAAATCGCTGGCGGAAGCGCCAGTCACCTTTTTTGGAGAATAAACTATGACGCAGGGCTTACCTGTATCCAACGTTGTAAACGTTGATGTGATCATCTCGCCGAAAGCGGCTACTGGTCGTAACTTCGGCGCGCTGCTGATCCTTGGTTCTTCCACCGTTATTCCGGTGCAAGAGCGCGTTCGCCTCTATGCTTCCGTTGAGGACATTGGCGAGGACTTCGGCGTCGACAGCCCGGAATATAAAGCGGCGCAGGTTTTCTTCAGCCAGTCACCGAAGCCGACGCAGGTTTATGTTGGCCGCTGGGCGAAAACGCTGACCTCTTCCGAAGGTGGAAGCGTGGAAACCATTGTGCAAGCTGTTAATGCCTGCCTGCAATATACCAACTGGTATGGGCTGGTTGTCGCTGATGATGTTGCTGATGGCGGTGATGTGCTTGATGCTGACGACGTGATTGAGGTTGCTAAACTCATCGAAGCGTCCAGTCTGAGCCGAATTTTCGGGGTAACATCTGCCGACGCCGAGATTATCAGCACGACTTCGACGACCGATGTTGCGTCGAAATTAAAGGCTGGCAAGTATGCCCGTACCTTTATTCAGTATTCCACCAGCAGCCCATATGCCGCAGTCTCGGCTTTTGGTCGCGCGTTTACTGTCAATTTCAACGGCAGCAATACCACCATTACCCTGAAATTCAAACAGGAACCGAGCGTAACCCACGAAACGCTGACGGTAGGACAGGCGGCGGCTGTGGATGCGAAGAATGCGAACGTGTTCGTGTACTACGCCAACGACACGGCGATCCTCCAACAGGGTGTTATGGCGAACGGCGACTTCTTCGACGAGCGCCATGGGCTCGACTGGTTGCAGAACTACGTTCAGACCAATCTCTATAACCTGCTTTACACCAGCACCACCAAAATTCCGCAGACTGATGCCGGTGTGACCCGTCTGCTTTCCAACGTTGAACAGTCCATGGATCAGTCCGTCACGAACGGTCTGGTAGCGGCTGGCGTGTGGAATGGTGGCCCTATCGGACAGCTGAATTCCGGCGATACGCTGACAAAAGGTTATTACGTGTATGCGCAACCTCTGGTGCAGCAGGCTCAGGCCGACCGCGAAGCGCGCAAAGCACCGTTAATTCAGGTGGCCTGTAAGCTGGCTGGTGCAGTTCATTACGCCGATGTGCAGATCAACGTGGTTCGCTAAGGAGCGATAAATGGCAACTTATTCTTTTCTCGATGTAAGCGCGTCGCTCACCGGGCCGACCGGCGTTATCGATCTTGGTCAGGGTTCCGCGAACGCTGAAGAAGGTATCACCCAGACTATGGGCGGGAATAAAAACACCATGACCATCGGTGCCGACGGTGAAGGCATGCACAGTCTGCATGCGGATAAATCCGGCACCATTACGGTGACCCTGCTCAAAACCTCCCCGGTCAATAAAAAGCTGTCGCTGGCGTATAACGCGCAGAGCCAGTCATCCTCCACCTGGGGAAAGAACATTATTGTGATCCGTAACACGGCATCCGGTGATATCTCCACGGCCCGCGAGTGTGCTTTCCAGAAACAGCCCGATTTCAACAACGCCAAAGAGGGCGGCACCGTGGCCTGGGTGTTTGACTGCATTAAAATCGATCAGCTGCTTGGGGAGTTTTAACCGATGGAATTTCAAATTAACGGCGTCAATTACCGCACCGCGAAGCTTAGCGTCTTTGAGCAGCTGAAGGTGTCCCGCAAACTGCTGCCGGTGCTCGCCGGCATGGTTTCAGAGTTCCGCAGCGTGCAGGAAAAAATCACCAACAAGGATATCGAAGGGGCCATGTCCAGCATTCTTCCGAAAATCGCAGAAGCGGTGTCGGACATGAGCGATGAGGACGTGAACGCCATCCTTTTTCCGTGCCTGTCCGTCGTGTCCCGCGACCACATGAAAGGCTGGGTACCGGTATGCCAGCAGGGCCAGATGTCATTTGATGATATCGACCTGCTGACGATGCTGCAGCTGGTGGCGCGGGTGGTCGCCGACTCGCTGGGAAATTTTTTGCAAGGACTCCCTACCAGCGAGACGCCCACCCCGCCAGCGGAATAACCTTCAATAGCCTGCCGGGCGGTGAAGATTTTATTCTTCGTCCGGCGCTTGCCTTCCATATTGACCAGAAAGACCTTAACAGCGGTGCGGTAGACCTCTGCCGCATCGCGCTTCTCAATGACTACCTCGATATGCGCGAGGATAACGACGCCCGGGTAGATAAATGGAGAGCGGCCAATGAGCGGTAACGCAGATACGATTAAAGATTTCCTTGTTTCGCTGGGATTCGATATCGATCAGGCTGGCGCTAATAAGTTCGAAGCCGTGCTGAAAGGCGTTACCGCTAACGTTCTGAAGGTCGGCGCGGTGGTGGAAGGCGCAGCGCTGAGCATTGTCGGATTTACCACGCAGATCGCGAACGGTCTGGATAAAGTTTACTGGGCATCCCAGCGGACGGGGGCCAGTGTCCAGGGCATCAAAGCACTGGGCTATGCTGCATCGCAAACCGGTGCCAGTGCCGAGTCGGCTATGTCCTCCCTCGAAGGGCTGGCTGGTTTCATGCGTAGCAATCCGGGCGCGGAAGGCTTCCTGAACCGCCTGGGCGTCCAGACTCGCGATGCCAGCGGAAAGATGCGTGATACTGCGGCCATCTTTACTGGCGTTGGGCAAAAGCTCAACAACATGCCGTATTACCGCGCGAAACAATACGCGCAGATGCTTGGCATCGATGAAAACACGCTGATGGCGATGCGGCGCGGCATGAATGGCTTTACCGCCGATTACCAGTCGATGCTGCAAAAGACAGGGTTCAACGCTGATAAAGCGGCTGTTCAGTCCAACAAATTCATGACGTCCATGCGCGGGCTTACGTCGCTGTTCGGCATCATGCGGGACAAGATCGGCTCAAACCTCGCTGGTGGCCTGGCTGGTTCGCTGGACAGCCTGCGGCGGCGCATCCTCGACAATTTCCCGAAGATTGAAGAGACGCTGACCAGAGTTATTAAAGGCGTGATCTGGCTTGCGAACGCATTCACGAGAATGGCGTGGCGGCTGATACAGGGCGCTGGCTCTGTCATTGACTGGTGGAAGCGTCTTGATGATGGCAGTAAAAACCTGCTGAAAATATTCGGTGCTCTACTGGTCGCATGGCGTTTGCTTAATTCTGCGTTCCTGAAATCCCCGATTGGAATTATCACCACGCTGATTCTGGCGATCGGATTGCTGTACGACGATTACCAGACGTGGAAAGAGGGTGGCAAAAGCCTGATTGACTGGTCCAAGTGGGAGCCTGCAATAGAAAAGGCGAAAAAGGCAATTCTCTGGCTGCGCGATAAGCTTCTGGGGCTGAAAGATTCTGTTGGTGGATGGCAGAACTCGCTGGAAATTTTGGCTACTTTCATCGCTGGGGTATGGGTAACAAAAGTATTGGGAGCATTCGCAAAAATATCCGGTCTTCCGATACCTCCATGGCTTAAATTATGGGGAGCGTATGCTGGTTACCTGGTTTCAGATCGTGAAAACATAAAAGCCAGTGCTAAATCATCTTTGGACTATACCAAAAGGAACATTGGTGATGCTCTTGCTACGGTTGGCATCAAAACCGACCTTGGGCGAAAGGATGTTAGCGAGGTAAGAGAATGGCCCGCATGGATGGATTGGCTGCATGGTGGCCCAGGTAAGATTATTCGTCAGGCGCAAAGCAATGGCGTCGTTTATGGCGATAATGTTCAGCCTGACATTCCCGGGGCGGAACAGCATGTTCGTAGTAATGAAATTGCCCCGCATGAAAGAGATGAAATAAAAAACCGTCAGCAGGCTGCTAATGGTTATCTTGAAAAAATCTCAGACGGGATTGCCAAAATCGGTAATTTATTTTTCTCCCCGGCTGGAGCTGCTGAAATCTCTCCAAATATATCGGGTGACCCCTCCCAGTTTGCGCAATCAGTCAAACGTCCACAGGCCACAGCCCAGGGCAAAGTATTGCTCGACTGGATGGGGCCAATGTTCAATAAACTTGAGTCGCTTTATCAACTTCCAGCTGGTCTATTGAAAAGTGTGGCCATAACGGAATCTGGCGGTAATCAGTTCGCCGTTTCAGGCGCTGGCGCTAAAGGTCTGTTCCAGTTCATGGATGGCACGGCGCGAGACATGGGCCTTCGCGGAAACGATGTATTCGACCCGCAAAAGTCAGCTCAGGCCGCAGCTAAGTACCTCAGCCAGCTGTTGCGGCAGAACGGCGGAGACCTTAGCAAAGCGCTGGCTTCATATAACTGGGGGATCGGAAACGTTCAACGTTATGGCATGGGGTTGATGCCGCAGGAGACGCGCAACTACATTCCGAAAGTTATGAGTAACATGCCTACCAGCGCCCCGGTGATTCAGCAGGAAACGAACATTAACATCCACGGCGTTTCCGATCCGCGCGAGGCTGCCCGTTTGACTGTTGACCGTCAAAAGGGTGTGAACTCACAGTTAACCCAGCAACTCCCCGCAGGACCGAGATAATGGATATTTTATCAGCGATTTTTCGCCAGCAATCCCGGCGAATTGGAATATTAATCCCCAGCGTGGTTGTTTCTGAAAAGCATTCTGATGCGCTCGAAATTACTGAGCACCCGGTGGAGAAGCCGACAACGAATAGCGCATCGGGTTTCATCGCCGATCATGCATATAAACGTCCCAGCGAAGTCACAATGGAATGCGGCTTCGCTGGTGGCGGTTCGTTGCTGGACTTCATTGATACATCTTCAATCGGTCTTAGCGCTGGGCTTAGCCCAAAGGAGACATACCAAAAACTGCTGGATATGCAGCTTGAGCGCGTGCCATTCGATGTGGTGACCGGGAAGAGGGTGTACAGCAATATGCTGGTGAGAGCCATCGAGGTGACAACGGACAAAACCAGCGAGAACGTGCTGAACTGCACGCTTACCCTGCGTGAAGTGATCATGTCGCAAACGCAGAGCGTTAGCGTTGCTGATAAATCAGATATGCAGGATGGCGTCAGCACATCGGCGGTGCAGAATTCCGGGACGAAATCCACGACACCGCCAAATGAATCGCTTCTCAGCAGCATCGTCACTGGCGGTCAGCGCCTTGCCGGAGGGTGAAATGCAGTTTAACGAAATACCGCTTTCTCCTGACAATCAGCAGTTCCGCGTCTTGCTGGGCAGTACCACGTATACGCTCAGGATTATCTGGCGCGATGCGGCTGGATGGATTATGGACGTGATGGATAGCGGCGGTGCCGCGCTTCTCTCTGGCGTACCTCTGCTGACCGGCGTGAACCTGTTACGACAATATCCACAGCTCGGCATTGATGGCGCGCTGGTGGTGGCGACCGATAAGGGCGCGCCAGTCGAGCCCACCAAAACCAACCTCGGCACATACAGCCACCTCATTTTCGTACAGGAGTAGAAATGTCTTTTAACTGGATGCGCCATTTTGAATTGCAGCTGTTGGATCAGAACGGGCAGGGCGTTTCCCTGTCTGACTTTAAGGTCACGTTCCAGATCGAGTGGGCAGATACACGCTGGCCGCGCGTGGCAAACGTGAAAATTTATAACCTTTCGACCGATACCACGAACAAGATTCTGGGGCAGGAGTTTGCCAAAATTCGCATCATTGCCGGGTATGACGGTATTGCGCCAGATGTTGATGCGAGCCAGGTCGGCGTCGCCCGGGAGATTTCACCAGACCAGGTAGGGCAGGTGAACGGTCAGAACTACGGCCTGATTTTTGACGGCGATATTCGCTTCACCGTCACCGGGAAGGACAACATTACCGATTCCTGGGTGTTGATTCAGGCCATTGGGGATCACGAAGCGTTCCTCTACGCGACTACTATCACCACGCTTGCAGCCGGTTATACCGTTGCCGACCTGCACCGGGCGACGATGCAGGATTTCAATGCGTTCGGCGTGACGCAGGGCATTACCGGCGATTTCCCGGACACCGTGTTTCCTCGTGGCCGCGCGATTTACTCATCCACCCGTAACGTGATGGACAACATCGCTGCGCAGTGCAAAGCGACATGGCAGCTGGTGGATGGTCAGGTTCAGATGGTGCCGGAGGATAAATACATTCACGAAGCCATTGTGCTGAATGCCGATACTGGCCTGATCGGTATGCCGCAACAGACGATGGGCGGTGGCGTAAACGTGCGATGTCTTATAAACCCCAACATCCGCATTAATGGCCTTATCCAGCTCGATCAGGCTTCGGTGTACCGCGCCGCACTCGGCAATAGCGAAATCGCGCAGTCGCCCGGGCGTATCACCGAAACAGAAGAGAACGGCAACCGCGTTCTGACCGGCACAACGTCACAGGCTGCCAGCATTGCGACGGATGGCGTTTATATCGTCAAAGCTATCGACTATACTGGCGACACCCGAGGTCAGGAGTGGTACATGGACCTGATGTGTTTTGCGCGTGGGGCTCGTGACCTGATTAGCCAGTCGACTATAGCTCGCTCAGGAGGAAATTAAGTGGGTACAAATAAGAACGGAATTCGATATAGCGCACTTTTTCTTTCCGGGTTGCTCTTATCCGGGTGCGCGAGTGCGGGCTTTAATTCCGCGCAGAATGCTGAGTACAAAAGACGTCCAGGATGGCAGCCGATAGTAATTTTATCGACAGATGATTGTCAGACATGGAAATCTAAAGGGAAGTCACTAATTGACTGGAGTGGCGAGACCTGTGGTCCTGACGGGTTGATTAAGGCAATCAATAAAAAGCCGGAGAATATACCAGCTTTTTATGCTGCATATCATGAGTACGGCACTGGTGGAGTTAGGGCTATCGATGTAAGAGATAATTCTCAGCTAAATTATCTCAACTTTGTAAATGATTTAGCTAAGAAACTTTCTTCTTCGGCTGTTGTATCAAAGATTTATGATGATTATGTCATTGATAGAAAACCCATGGGGCTTGCAGAGGTTTCACGAGAAAATTTTGTAAAACAGCTAAATGAGTTATCGCTGAAGCAGCCCGCCATCTATCAAAAAATGAACGACGTAGCCAAGGCTGATTACGAGAAAAGTAGTAATGTTCACAGTAACGAAAAGCTTGGCGTGAATTACAAAACAGTCTGTGGTCCTTATACGATTGATCTGTCTTCTGCTGATGGTTGGGCCAGAATTAATGGCGCAAAACCAGAGACGCAAAAAATTAGTCCAATCGGTTCTGGTGGTAGCACCAAAGGGGTACCGGATAACATCAAGATGGAGTGGATGGCTGCCACTAATCAACCCGGTCGCTGGGTCGGGCTTGAGTACATTAAGCGCAACGGCAAAGCCATTCTCAACGCTCAGTGGCTGCAAGCCAGCATGGACGCCCCGCGTCAGTATGCGACCTACGATTGTGTGAAGGTTAAGTGACCATGACAAAAGCGCCGGAGTAACCGGCACCAGGTTATTCCTCTTTAAAGCTGATTTTTTTGCATTGCTCCATTACTTCCATCAGCTCTTTTGACGTCAGGTTTTCTACTTCGATTTTACCTTTCTCTGTGGTCATGATTATTTTCTTGGATGATCTGGTCTGTATCCATTTCCTCACAATGGATGCGATGGCTATACATGCTGGCGATGACGTGGCGACGATAATCGTTATATCGATGAGCGATCCGACTGCGCCAACTGAATCACCTGTGCTCATTCTTTTGCGCATTATATAGTCATCAACGGGGATGTTTTCCTGAATGACAGGAAGCAATTCTTTTCCTATTGCTGGAGTAAATTTTATGGTTATTTCTGATTTTGGCATAAAGGTATCCGGCCCCTATCGTGAGAAGCTAAAAATTGCCTTGCGGCTTTTCCTTAGCAGCCTGTATCTCGCAACAAACCACGACGTTACAGTGGTTTTAAGCAAGACCTACATTCAGAGCTGCAAAGAAGATAAATAGCACGTACAAATCAGCCTTCAAACCCTGACATTTGATCAGTAACCCGCCGCCGAGCGGGTTTTTTTATGGAGTTTTTATGCCAATTCCAACTCAATCACAGATCGGCGGCGAGCAGCAGACCGCGCAGGCCATTGCCGATTCAGTGTCTACCCAGATGCGCGTAGCGATGCCTGGCATCATTCAGTCGTTCGATCCTGACGCTGTAACCTGCACAGTAGAAGTGGCGCTTCGCGGTATTGTTGGCGATGGTTCCACCGAATTAAAACCGCTGGTGGATGTGCCGGTTATCTTTCCGCGCGGAGGCGGTTGCACGCTGACCTTTCCGGTAAAAGAAGGCGACGAGTGTCTGCTGATCTTTGCCGACCGTTGCATCGATTTTTGGTGGCAGAGTGGCGGTGTTCAGGAGACCGTAGACCCGCGCCAGCATGACTTATCTGATGCGTTCGCCATTGTTGGCCCGCAGTCGCAGGCGCAGAAAATAGGCGGTATCAGTACCGGGTCCACGCAGCTGCGCAGCGACGACGGGAGCACCTATTTCGAGCTCAATCCCACCACGCAGAAAATTAAAATTGTAGCGCCGGGCGGCCTGGATGTTATCGCGCCTGAATCGACATTCTCAGCGAAGGTAACGATTACAGGTCTACTCACCTGGATGGGGGGGATGGTCGGCAGTCTTGCCAGCGGAACAGCGGCGAAAATTACTGGTGCGATTGAATTCTTTGGGACGCTTAAATCTAACGGTAAATCTATTGATGACACGCACACCCACAAAGGCGTTCAGACGGGTAGCGGCAATTCTGGCGGGGTAAACTGATGCGATACCGACGAGAAGATGCTGACGGCGATTACACTTTCGGGCAGGGTGACGACACCTTCCTTATCGACAGCCCGGAATGTGTCGCCCAGGCCGTAAAAACCCGTTTCGAGCTGTGGCGCGGTCAGTGGTTTCTCGATCTGACGGAAGGAACGCCGTATGTTCAGTCAGTGCTTGGGAAGCAGCGATCAGACGTCTACATTCTGGCTATACGCGAACGCATTCAGGACACTCCGGGCGTTCTGTCGATTCTTTCCTTCGATACCAACTATGACGGCACCAGCCGCCGCGTCACTTTCACTTCCTCCATTGACACAATCTACGGCCAGACGACTGTAACAAGCGAGGCATAAATGGCTTTGAACCTCGACACGCTGGGGCTATCGGCAACGGTAACCGCCCAGGGGATTAGTGCGCCTGATTACCAGACAATCCTCGATACACTGACCAGCTATTTCAGGCAGATTTACGGTAGTGATGCCTACCTCGAACCAGACAGCAAAGACGGGCAGATGGTCGCGCTGGTGGCTCTTGCCGTGCATGACGCTAACAATACCGCTATCGAGATCTACAACTCGTTTTCACCGACGACAGCGCAGGCCGCAGCGCTTAGCAGCAATGTGAAAATTAACGGGATCACGCGAAAAGTAGCGACAAACTCTACTGCTGACCTTCTGTTAACCGGTACGGCGGGCACGACTATCACGAATGGCTCCGCACGGGATAAAAACGGCATTATCTGGAATTTTCCCGCGAGTGTAGCGATCGGCGTTGATGGTACTGTACTGGTGACAGCCACATGTGCGAATAGCGGTTCGGTTGCGGCGATGGCCGGGACTATCACCACCATTAATACACCGACTCGCGGCTGGGTGTCGGTAACCAACCCGGCTGCGGCTACTGTCGGTTCACCAGCTGAAACCGACGCAGAGCTGCGCATTCGGCAGGGGCAAAGCGTCGCGCTATCATCGATCACACCGTTTGAAGGCGTCGACGGTGCGATCGCCAACGTTGCTGGCGTGACACGTCACAAGCTCTACGAGAATGATACTGGTGCAACCGACAGCAACGGGCTACCGCCTCATTCCATTTCCGCCATCGTCGATGGAGGTGATGTTACCGAGATAGCCCAGACAATCCGGGGAAACAAAGGGCAGGGAACGGCAACTTTCGGGACAACCTCTGTCACGGTACCGGACACCTACGGCAACCCACACGTGATCAACTTCTCGCGGTCTACTGATGTCCCGATTTACGGGCATATCACTCTGAAAGCCTTCACGGGCTACACGTCGCAAATTGGCGTACAGATTCAGCAGGCCGTCGCGGATTACATCAACGGGCTGACCATCGGTGACGATGTGCTGCTGAGCAGGATTTATTCACCGGCGAACCTCGGCGTAGTGAGTGGCGGCAATGCGCGCTACTACGACATACAGGAGCTGCTGATTGGCAAATCAGCCGGTAGCGTAGCGGCGGCAAACATCATTATCGCCTACAACGAATCCGCGTCGTGTAAACCCGAAAACATTGTTCTAACGGTGACGTCATGAGCAAGTACACGGATTTAATCACCAACTATCACGCCACTAAGCCGAAATTTTTTGATCACATCGACCTGAGCACGCGGCCACTGATTGATATCACCGGCGCCACCAGGGGGCTGGTAAGCGCTTTCGATATTGATACCGCTGTCGGCGTCCAGCTCGATACGCTCGGCCTCTGGATTGGTCGCAGTCGCATCGTCAGTCAGCCGATAAGCGGGGTGTATTTTAGCTGGGACACTGACGGACTCGGATATGACCAGGGCGTATGGCAAGGCCCGTATGATCCAGATGCAGGCTATACAACGCTGAGCGATACAACCTATCGCATCGTTCTTAAGGCAAAAATCGCCATCAACAACTGGGACGGCCGCAATGATTCGCTGCCTCCCATCCTTGACGCTGCAACTGCAGGCTCTGGCCTGAAGATGCAAATCGTTGACAACCAGGACATGACGATCTCGGTCTGGGCATTTCCCGAGACTGATATTTCAAATGTGTCTCTCGAACTGATCGCCGCTATCAAACAGGGCTATCTCACCGTTAAAGCTGCTGGCGTATGGGCGGGTGACATTGAAACGCCTTCGATAGAAACACCGTCAGAAGGTTCTAAATTTTTTGGGTTTGATATGGATAACGAATACATCGGCGGTTTCGATGTTGGAGCATGGGGGACTTTACTCTAATGGCAACAAATAACTTTAAACCGTTCGCGACAGCAGCGAATGCTAACGTGATGTCTCAGGTTGACTGGGAAGCACTACCGGCGCTTTTGTCCGGCTTTATTAGCGGGCCAGCAAAATCAGCGCAGGTAAACAAAGCCATTCGACAGGCCAGCTTTATAGCGGCAGCGTTGGCGCAGTACACCGCTAACAAAAGCGGGCTGGACGTGCTTGATGATGGTGACCTGAACGGGTTTATCTCCAAAATGAGGACCGCTTTTGGGAAGGATTTCCAGGCGCTTGACGCCACGCTGACGGCATTGACTGGGCTCGCAACCGGTGCAAATAAACTCCCGTATTTCACTGGAACTGATACAGCATCACAGACTGATTTAACTTCTGTCGGCCGGGATATTATCGGGAAAAGCACTATCGCTGACATTCTCACATACCTTCGTTTGGGAGCAGGCGCACCAGCTATCGGTATTCCGTTCTTCTGGCCGTCCTCGGCGATGCCCAATACAGTTATGACTGAATGGGCTGACATGGTTTTTCTGAAGTTCAACGGGGCCACATTCTCAGCATCGACATACCCAAAACTTGCTCAGGTTTTTCCTGGGTTAACGCTACCTGAAGCGCGCGGGGAATTTTTGCGTATCTGGGATGATGGCCGAGGTATCGATAATTCACGTAGTTTATTGAGTTATCAGTCTGGAGCATTTCAGAGCCACTCTCACCGTCTCCTGTTGAGCGCTGGTAGTGTTGGCAGCGGCAATGTCATTGGCATTGATAATAATTTAAATGGAACTTTAACTTACGGTATTAACCAACCTGGTGGAGGCCAGATACAGGCGATTGAAAATACGGGTGATACAGAAACACGCCCACGTAACATCGCATTCAACTTTTTAGTAAGGGCTAAATAATGAAACCTATTTTCGATAAAAATGGACTGGCAATAGAACCGGGTGAAATCCGATGCTATTACTACGACGCGGTGACGTTTGAATACATGGGATGGTCTGACGAATATATTAATATTGGTGTCAGTATGCCGGGTGATTCTACTGATATTGACCCTGGTGATGAAGTGGCTGGGAAGGTCGCTGTATTCCAGAGCGGCGGATGGGTGCTTAATGAAGACCATCGTTGTGAAACGGTATATTCAACCGCTGACGCCTCGGCCTCTACGGTAGATTATATCGGTCCAGTTAAGGATGGTTACACCAGTCTTGCCCCTTCAGGTCCTTACCAGAAATGGGATGGGAAAAAGTGGATAACAGATACAGATGCTCAGCATGCTGCTGATGTAAAAGCGGCGGATAAGCAGAAAACCGCGTTACTGGTTGAAGCGCAGGAAACAATCAGTTTCTGGCAAACTGAGCTGCAACTGGGCATCATCAGCGACGAAGACAAAGCAAACCTGATTGCCTGGATGCAGTACATTAAAGCTGTGCAGGCAGTGGACACCTCGAAAGCACCGGATATCATCTGGCCTGAGCCACCAGCGGCTTAATCTTATTTTGGCGATGTGCCAGATTTGTGCCATACATGGTAAATCGCCTTCCTCTTTCTTACATCATGTGCCATTGAGTTGCCTGATGTGAATGCGGCAATGTGTATGTAAAACAGCTAGTTAAATGTGATTCTACTAATTCGTAATGCGAAGGTCGTAGGTTCGACTCCTATTATCGGCACCATTCAAGCATCTCTCAAAGTATACTCAAGCCCTCTAGAACCCTTTATACATTAGATTTAAGCCCTTTCTCATTATTTTGAGGTCTAGCGAAGTACCCCTTAATCTACATCATCTTGGGGGGATATCCGGGGGTATACGCTGTTCGGTCTAAAGGAGATACCTCCAATGAAGCTAAACGCTCGGCAGGTAGGGACAGCTAAGCCAAAGGATAAGCCATACAAGATGGCTGATGGCGGTGGGCTTTATCTGCTTGTTAACCCAAATGGTGCTCGGTACTGGCGCTTAAAATACCGTGTTGATGGCAAAGAGAGACTCTTGGTGTTGAGCGTTTACCCTGCTGTTACTCTTGCTGATGCTCGCTCAAAACGTGATGAGGCAAAAAGGGGTATCGTTGGGGGTATCGATCCGGGGGGACCGGAAATAAGGAGCATCAGCAGGTCATTGAACAGTGTGAGGCCTTTCTTAACGCCTATGGCATGAGCCGTTTCGCTCCGCTCAATTATGATCCGCGCGATTTGCCGATTCATGAGCTCTACGGATACAGAGACAAGGGGGGAGATTTTAATGAACCGGTACTGTTTTATTTCCTGCCGACACCTTTTAAAAATGAGGTAGCCAAGGGCTTCAATAAGGATACGGTGGTGAGAATTCTCAGTGAGTCGGGGATGCTGAAAAAGCCAGGGCACGGCAAAGGCTGGCAGATTAAAACGCCGCGGTTAAAGCATCTGAATAATGCTCAGCCATGGACTTATGTTTTGCTGTTTGCCCCTGAACTGACAGAAGAAAAAACGCAGTAGCGATGTGACTTTTAGTTGCCTCAGTTGCCTCAGTTGCCTCAGTTGCCTCAGTTGCCTCAGTTGCCTCAGTTGCCTCATAGCTAGTTAGATTTTCTATCTAATTAATATATATGGTTTTTTACAAAGATTGTTGAGGCAACTCTGAGGCAATTACTACCTTGTTTGAGGCAAATACTGCGTGTTTTGAGGCAACTTACAAACTGAGGCAACCGGATTTCAGCGCGAGTTGCCTCAAATCACCCCTGAGTTGCCTCACATTTTGAAATTAAAACCTTAAAATACATATGGTTGTAATTTCTGAGGCAATGAGGCAACTGAGGCAACCACTTTTTGTATCTCTATAATGATTTTTATCCAGCGGTAACCAACAACCACTGCAGGAGCAGAAGTGTCAAATAGACCGCTGAGGTAAAGCCAAGCAAAAGCAAAAAAGCCAATGTTCGCTTCACCAAAGGACTGAAATCGCGATAGTGAACGAGGTTAATTTCACGGGCTATCGATTCCTTGGATCTTATTGCAAGGATGTCAGGCAAATCTCCGTTGATAGAAAGAGCTTCGAACATTACAGAGTCCTTTGGAGCAAGGCTTTCAAATTCAATGATGTACCTTCCATCAGCCTCTTTGAATTCTGTAAACTTCCGAACCGGCCATATATTCAGATATCTCGGTTGATAGTTGAAAATCACCTCAATTTTTGTTGCGACTTCTCGACCTTCATTTAACAACGTGACCGAACGTGTGTGTACAAGTTGCTGGTGGCGAATAACTTCACCTTCTGGATTCCTTAAAGGTTCAGGAACGAGAAAAGTAAAGTTGTGCAACTCGCCGTATGCAAGCCTGACGCGAGCCTTGAAGTAAGTATTTAAGGTCCATGTGAGTAACGCCGCTACTACTGAAAAAATCTCTTTGCCATAGAGTTTCAAAAATTCCATTTGACGCCTTCGCTATATCAGCCATGAACACCTGACAGATAAGTCGGCACTTCAACAATGCCAATCGACTTAAATTCCTGCCCTTCAAGGCTATGAGGTTAGCACGAAACTTTCCTGCTTAGTGTTGTGGTGTTTTTTACGTTCTTCTTCTGATCGGTAGCTTAGCTACACATCTCATTTAAGGGATTATCGATCACGAGAACGGCGGCAATTAACTTCCGGAAAGTGACATGTCACGGGCCATAAATGGCGGGATGAATTACAACCCCGTGCAGTACCTCAGTGGCTATGGCGCTCCTGTTGTTTCATCCACCAGCAACCATTCAGGGGGGACCATCAACCAGACCAATCATTACAACATAATCGCTGGTGGCGTGGATGCGGACGGGCTGGTGAGGCGTATCAAGCAGGAACAGTCGGAAGACATTCATCAGCCAATGAATTTGACCAAGACTGACAAATTCTAATACGTCTAACTTCCTGATAGGATTAATCCGAATGCGTTCAACTGGGATAGGGATATGAAGAAAACTTTGATTGCAACATTAGTGGGCATAACGATGTTAACCGGGTGTGGGCCACAAGAGTTAACCCCCGAACAAAAACAGGAAGTTTCTGCACTTAAGGCTGAGTTGTCCCAAACTGAGGGAGAAATCTCAGCAGCGAAAGAAGTTGATCAACAATTTTCTGGTGGGTTAATCAAGAATTTAACGACAGCAAGATTGGAGGTTTTAGGAACTAATAAGGCTCTTTTAGAACAGCGTATCAATGCTATTGAGTCCGGTGCCAAAATTGATGTAGTTGTCTCTGGTACCAAGCCAGACCCTGAACTTGCTGCCTCTATTAAAACAGAGATCGATAATCTGACTGTTAAAATTAACGAAGCTAAAGCAGATGCCAGCCAGTACACTGGTGGTTTGATTCAGGTACTGAAACTATCAGCAGTTGCCACTGAAGAGCAAAGCATGGCTATGCTTCAGCAAAAATACCTTACCGCTAAGTATGGGCTCGCTGAAGTTAAGTTAGCACCTGTTCAAGATAATGCAGCAACCGCCAGCGGCAAGAAGGAAGCAACTTCTAAAACTACCCAAGAACAACCCCCTCTGTTGCCACCCGCTGAAGGCCCGTTCGGTCTTGAAGCTGGTCTGACCCAGAAAAATATCGAAGATATGATCGGGGCAAAGTTAAAACCACTACCGGATAGCGTGAATCTGTATACTTCCGATACACTACCGAAGCAAAACGCAGATTTTGAAATGTATGGTTTGTTGATCTCGCCTAAATCTGGCTTATGTCAAATACGGGCTTTAGGAAAAAATATTGATACTGATAGCTATGGTTTGGCTCTTAAATCCAAGTTTGAGGAATTGAGTAATTCTCTAAGCTCACTGTATGGAAAGGCTGAAACTACAGACCTTTTGCTTGCTGGTTCAATCTGGAAAGAGCCTCAGGACTGGATGATGGGGCTAAACAAAAAAGAGCGCTTCTTATCTGCAACCTGGAAGGGCGCAAAAGAAACGCCGCTAAAAAATAATATTGATACTATCTCTATTGAAGCCAGAGCTAACAGCTCTTCCAAAGGATATGTCTACCTCCAATACTCATTTAAAAATAATGATGTGTGTCAGGCTGAGATTGAGGGAGCAAAAAAAAGTTCACTGTAAAACACTCCCCCCATTCTAATGGGGGGGTTATTAAAAGTCAGAAATAGTCATGTTGTTAAATGAAGTATAAATACTGTCAATATATTCTATTCGTCTGCTTCTGCTGCCTTCTATTTCCTGCAGTAGGGAATCTTTCTGACCTGCTCCCCGTTGATTAATACACCCCGATGTTAGTAATGTCTTCATAAGCCACATGAGGACATCCCCATGAAGAAGCGTGTTTCCGACGAACAGATCATCAGTATTCTTCGCGAAGCGGAAGCCGGAGCTTCTGCCCGTGAGCTCTGCCGTAAGTACGCCATTTCCGACGCCACCTATTATACCTGGCGTAAGAAGTATGGCGGTATGGAGGTGCCCGAGGTGAAGCGGCTTAAATCTCTTGAAGAGGAGAACGCCCGCCTCAAGAAGCTGCTTGCCGAAGCCATGCTGGATAAGGAGGCACTTCAGGTGGCCCTGGGGCGAAAGTACTGACGACAGGCCAGAAGCGGGAAGCCGTTGAGTTTATGTGTGATGCGACCGGTCTGTCGCAACGTCGTGCCTGCAGGCTTACGGGTTTGTCCCTGTCGACCTGCCGCTATGAGGCTCAGCGTCCGGCAGCTGATGCGCATTTATCAGGGCGCATCACTGAGCTGGCACTGGAGCGCAGGCGTTTTGGCTACCGCCGCATCTGGCAGCTGCTGCGTCGTGAGGGCCTTCACGTCAATCACAAGCGTGTATACCGTATTTACCACCTTAATGGACTGAGCGTAAAACGCAGACGACGCCGTAAAGGGCTGGCAACCTAACGGTTTCCGCTTCTGCGCCCGGATGCGCCGAACCTGACATGGTCGATGGATTTCGTTATGGACGCACTGGCCAACGGTCGGAGGATCAAGTGCCTGACCTGTGTGGATGATTTCACGAAGGAGTGTCTGACAATCACCGCTACTTTCGGTATTTCAGGCGTTCAGGTCACGCGTATTCTGGACAGCATCGCGCTGTTTAGGGGCGATCCGGCGACAATAAGAACCGATCAGGGTCCGGAATTTACCTGCCGCGCGCTCGATCAATGGGCCTTTGAGCATGGTGTGGAACTACGGCTTATCCAGCCAGGTAAGCCAACGCATAACGGATTTATTGAGAGTTTTAACGGACACTTTCGCGATGAGTGTCTGAATGAACACTGGTTCAGCGATATTCTTCATGCCCGGAAAACGATTAATGACTGGCGGCAGGATTATAACGAGTGCCGTCCCCATTCATCGCTGGATTACCAAACACCAGCTGAATTCGCAACGGACTGGTGAAACAGGAAATATGAAGAAAAACCAACCGACATTACTAACTGAAGGTTGTATCTAATCCTGGTGGCAGGTCAAAAGACCTATTTGGACACGGTAAAAAGAGAGGGAGACGTGCCTTTTTATATAAAGGTTTCATGGCGAAAATAAATAGAAGAATGTAATCACTATCAGTGAAATTAGAAAGCATTTTGGCAATAAATGCTCTCAATATAATAATAGGTTGATTGATTTTAATTGGTTTTTTAAGATGGTTTGTCCACGATTTCTTGATATACTTAAGCGCGAAGTATTCTTCTGAATTTGGCCTGCTTAATTGCAGGCTTTTTTTTAATTATAGAAAATTCAGTATCAAGAACATCGGTTTGCTAACCACATTTACTCACTGGTTGGCTTTGTTGAATAAATCAGATTTCGGGTAAGTCTCCCCGTAGCGGGTTGTGTTTTCAGGCAATACGCACGCTTTCAGGCATACCTGCTTTCGTCATTTTGTTCAGCGCTCGTACCAGGGCCATAGCCTCTGCAACCTGACCATCGTAGTCACGCAGTGTCAGTGAACCTCCGAACAGCTGTTTTACCCGGTACATCGCCGTTTCCGCTATCGAGCGACGGTTATAATCTGTTGTCCATTTCCACCGCGCATTACTCCCGGTCAGCCGCTGATTCGCAACAGCACGGTTACGGTCTGCATATTCACCGGGCCAGTAACCCGCGCCTTTTCGGGGCGGGATAAGCGCGCTGATTTTCTTACGCCGCAGTTCATCGTGACAGAGCCGGGTGTCGTAAGCGCCGTCTGCCGATGCTGCCCTGATTTTTCTGTGAGTCTGCCGGATAAGACCCGGGAAGGCTTCTGAGTCCGTCACATTGTTCAGCGACAGGTCTGCACAGATGATTTCATGTGTGTTGCTGTCAACTGCCAGATGCAACTTTCGCCAGATACGGCGGCGTTCCTGGCCATGTTTTTTGACTTTCCATTCGCCTTCACCAAAGACCTTCAGCCCGGTGGAATCAATCACCAGATGCGCGATTTCACCCCGGGTGGGCGTTTTGAAACTGACATTAACCGACTTTGCGCGCTTGCTGACACTGGTGTAATCCGGGCAGCGCAACGGAACATTCATCAGTGTAAAAATGGAATCAATAAAACCCTGTGCAGCCCGCAGGGTCAACCTGAACACGCGTTTAATGACCAGAACGGTGGTGATGGCGAGATCAGAATAGCGCTGAGGTCTTCCCCGTGATGAAGGCGTTGCCGACTCATACCAGGCCTGAATAGCTTCATCATCCAGCCAGAAAGTTATGGAGCCACGGTTGATGAGGGCTTTATTGTAGGTGGGCCAGTTGGTGATTTTGAACTTTTGCTTTGCCACGGAACGGTCTGCGTTGTCGGGAAGATGCGTGATCTGATCCTTCAACTCAGCAAAAGTTCGATTTATTCAACAAAGCCTCACTGGTTGTGACGTTCTTTCGCGGATGTAGCCAGCATGCAATTCAACCACCTCTTGATGCTATGAGAGGTAGTGCATGGAGCGGGGGGGGATTAACAACCATGCACTTCAGGACATATACTCAGACATATATCAGCAATAAATACCTATGATATCAAAGGTATTTTTACTAATCCGATTTAACCAACTGTACTTCCGTTGATTCAAGGTAGAGTGCTAGAGAATGCAGTATTTTGGGAATGAACTCGTAAGGAAGTTTATTATCCCGCTGGAAAGCCTGCTGCAGAGTACCTATAGCGAGGGAATGAAGGAAGTTCGCTTCTCGTATAATTTCTGATTTTGTAACGTTACGGTTCCTGCGCTCTAATATATGGATCAGGAAAGCAAGAAACTTCGACTGAGTAAAATCCGGATTTATTCTCAGAAGAAGTGGTAAATAGGCCTTGTTCTCAATAAGGAAGTTGGCATAGGGCTGAAAAATAGCATTAATAAGATCGCCTGCAGGCAAAGAGCACCAGTCCTGCTCCACATATTGGTTTTTTTTCGCATCCAACATCTCGGAAAGTTTGTTATCAAAACTGAGCTTCAGTGATTCCTTAACGGACTCAATATCGGGGAAAAAATGATAAAGCGAACCCGGCGCTGTACCTGAACGCTTTGCAAGTTCCTGAATAGTGAGCTTTTCAATGGAGATGTCACTGATAATCTCAGCGGCTGCATCCAGGATTTTTTGAACCCTGAGGTGCCCCCTTCGTTGCATGGGGGGTCGTAAGCGGTTGGTATCTGAAATTGCCATAATGTGTCCTGGAAGAAGGTGACCTGTTGGTTGTCTATTTTGCACGATCTTGAGATTTGGTGCTGTATAAGATAAGCTAAACTTGAATAAAGATTCAAGTTTAGCTACTTTAACATTAAATTTCATGAACATACGAAAATGTACAAACATCCAGGCAAGCCATCATCATTCCATCTTCTGACGGTGCTGTTTATTGCCGTGAGCTCCCTGACTGGGTGTTCTCCCGCACCTTCTGTTGTCTTGTTCGGCGCATCCTTCCCTGACTGGCTTCTGTGTACGGGCATCGGTGTCACAGGAATGACGCTCTTACACATACTTTCCAGTAACTTGCACAAAACGGGCTGGTTATCCCCGGCAGTCGTTGTGTATCCCTGCGTTACAGCATTGATTTCTATGCTGACATGGCTGATTTTCTTCCCGTCTTAAGGTGCCGAAATGACCGTAAAAAGAAAAATTTATGCGCTCAGTTTATTTCTGGTGACGCTGATGGTTTTGGTGCTTGTCTTGTTCAGAATTGATGCCGCACCGCGTACTGATGATGCTTATGTCTATGCTGACACCATCAACGTCGTTCCTGAGGTGAGTGGCAGAATTATTGAATTGCCAGTCAAAGATAACCAGCTCGTGAAAAAAGGGGAGCTGCTTTACCGCATTGATCCGCGTCCATTCCAGAATTCACTGGATGCCAGTCAGGCCCGTCTGATCACCCTGAATGAGCAGATCAAGTTATCAGAACGCTCCGTCAGTGCGCAGCAGTACAACGCCGATGCCGTCGCTGCCCAGGTAGAGAGTGCCCGTAGCCAGTATCAGCAGGCGCAGGATACATATAACCGTAAGCTGGCGCTGATGGGTAAAAACTATGTGTCTAAAGAAGAGCTGGAGCAGGCCAGAACAGCGAGAAACAGTGATGAAGCTAATTATAACTCGACCAGACTTCAGGCCCGACAGGCCAGTGCCGCTGTCAGCGGTGTGGATGCGCTTGTGGCGCAGCGGGATGAAGTAAGGGCACAAATTGCCGAAGCTAAGCTGAATCTTGAATACAGTGAAGTTCGTGCCCCATTCGATGGACGAGTCACAGCACTGAAGACCACTGCGGGTCAATATGCATCCCCGGCACAACCTGTCATGACGCTCATTGATACAGGGCAGTGGTATGTCATCGCCAACTTCAGGGAAACCGATCTGAAAGGTATTACTGAAGGAACAACGGCAACGGTATTTATCATGGCGGATACCGGCAAAGCTTTTTCTGGCACCGTAGACTCAATGAGCTATGGCGTTGCACCGGGTGACAGTGCCACCGTCGGAGGACTGCAGTTAGTCGAAAAGACCATTAACTGGGTTCATGTTTCCCAGCGTTTCCCGGTAAAAATAAAAATGTCTGAAACCGATAAAGGACTCTTCCGTATTGGTGCTTCAGCTGTTGTAACGTTGCACCGCGGCAACAAGTTTTAACGGGGTCAGACTATGGGTACCACGTCTCCTGCTATGAGTGATTTGTGGATTTCTATGCGTCCATATCCCGGGCGTCTGAACCATGTCTTACGTGCTATGGTGGCTTGTACGATTGTGGTGATCATGTCGCAAAGCCTGCAGGTACCGCTGCTGGCTTTGTCATTAATTACCGTTTTTTTTGTCACCCAGACGAACATTGTTGTGACCAGACTGACGGGGATATTGTTTATCGTCGGGTCCACTTTCTCTATTGTTCTGTCATTAATTGTTCTGAAAGTGACATGGAATACCCCATTTTTGCGGATCCTAATCTCCTTCACGCTTTTTTTTGTCAGTGCGTTTTTGATGCGGACGACAAAAATCGGCGTGGTATTTTTTGTGGTTGCTATTGTCGCAATATACACGCAAAGCCTTGTGGATATTTCACCTGATGCAGATACTCTGGTCAGAGGGATCCTTTGGGTATGGGTGGCCGTTAACTATCCCATTGCCGTGACATTAATTGTCAATTCTCTCCTGATGCCATTGGAGCCGGAGATTCAGCTAAAACGGACCATTGGGAAGCAATTGTCGGATATGGCTTCTCTACTTTCAGCTGATGCCGCGTTACTGCGAAGACAAAACACCTTAAGCCAGGCAGGACGCGATATTCAGACGCTGTACCGGCTTTTGCGTTACAAAACGATGCGGGACAAACATGCTGCACAAAAAGGGGGGCATTATCTTACTGCGATCGCAATTGTTTCTGAACTGCGTACAGCATCTTGCCATCTTCCCGCTAGCTTTGAAGGGGAGGATGTATTAAAGGATGCAGAAACACTCCGTAATGCAATAAAGCAGTTAGAATTAATGCTAATTAATGGGGAGCCTGACTGGCAAACGAAACCTCCGGTATTGCATTCCGCAGAACCAGCCTTTATCGCGATAGCGGACATTATCAGCTCTTATAACAAACAAGTGGCGGCAGCGGAAAATAAGGCAAATACCCAGGAACTATCGCCAGGTACACACGCGGGTGTTCTGGTAAAGGATGCCTTCAGCAACGAAAATTATGTGTTTTTTTCACTTAAAACACTGCTGAGTGCGGCAGTTTGTTATTTGTTCTATACCGCAACGGACTGGTCAGGTATTCATACCATTATGCTCAGTTGTCTCATTGTTGCGCAGCCGGGTCTGGGGAATACGCATCGGAAAATCATCCTTCGTCTGGTCGGTGCTGCAGTTGGCAGTGTGTTTGCGCTGGTGGCTATTGTCTATCTTACTCCACGGATCGATACGCTGTTTGGCCTGCTCTGTATTGTGCTTCCAGTCATCGCATTGTCTTCGTGGATCTCTGCTGGCCCGGAGAATATAAGTTATGCAGGGGTGCAAATCATGTTCACCTTCGCTCTTGCGACGCTTGAGACGTTTGGTCCGGTCACAGGGTTGACAGAAGTAAGGGACAGGATCGTCGGTATTATCCTGGGGATTATCGTTGCAGGTCTTATCCATACCCTGATAAGACCGGAACGAGAGGGCGGTGTAATGTTGCAGAATCTTGGTGCATTATTTGATGAAGCCCGGAACTGGCTTCACAGTGCAACTCGCCATAATGAAACACGTCAGAAGGTCGCGACCGGTCTCGTGGAATGTGAAGATATCGCGGCCAGAGTTGCCATTGAACCCACCTGGTTTAGCGCTGAAGGATCGCATGATCAGTTGCATCAACACTCTCTGTCGATTTTGAACGCCATAAAAAATGTGCTTTTTTATATCGATCGCGTTTCGTTTGAAAAAGAACATCTGAAAAACCAGGAACCCGCCAATGAATTTATTTTGGGGATTCAGGGTAATATGGACAAGATTTCCAGTGTGTTAAATGGTAGGACTGTAAGCGATAGCGATGTTTATTATCCTGTTCCCGATAGCGTATTGCCGGACTCGTTCAGGGATGCCGCTAAGGGGTTAGAGGAGAGCCAGCGACACTTCTTTAACCTCACCTCAACGTTATAATTTGTCTTGTACTTAAGCCTATGGTAGAGCATAACTCGATGTTCTTGTTTTTTTGTAATTTTGTTAAAAAAATAAAGGTTATTTTCAAATTTATTTGGAGTGTTGGAGTATTGTGTTTTTGAGTTATTTGATCATGGGGTTGTGACTATGAAATATAGTGGAAGCATGAAGTAACGCCGTGAAATTAAAATAAGTGAGGGAACTCTCACTTATAAAAAAATACTACTCCAACTCTTGATTAAACATCTCTAATGTTAAAAATTAGTTAAAGACAATAACCGGGGGGCAATGCGGTGAATCAGAACCAGACTAAAGAACATCATACTTTGACCGAAATGTTTGAATCATCTTGCATAACTTATGAGTGCTATCCTGCCATTATATGCAACGATGCGATAGTCAGTTATGCAAAAATGGGCGAGCTCAGCAGAAATATTGCTGCATGGTTACAAAATGAAGCTTTTTTTACGCGTGGTGATTGTATCGCTATCATGCTTCCAAATTCATTACAGTATGCAATTTCAGTCATGGGGGTGTTACGGTCAGGGATGGTCGTTGTTAACATAAACCCAAATTCGACACGCTATGAAATTGAAAAATATATGATGGACTGTCGTCCTAAGGCCATCATTACGTTACCAGAACTGAAAGAAAAATGTCCGGAAGGTGATAATCTTTATATTATTGAAGCTGGTATGGATGATTTTCCGGACACGCCTGATGAATGTCTATCTGACTCATATGAAAAGGGAAATATCACCACTCTCGAAAAAATCATATTTTTGGGACAGTGTTTTTCATTTACCGCTCCCGAGGTAAAACAGAATACCCTGGCCTTTCTTCAGTATACCGGTGGCACGAGTGGAATTCCAAAGGCGGCAATGTTGACTCATGGCAATATCGCGGCAAACCTCAATCAATTACATCGTGTTTGCGGTGAATATCTGACAAAGGGTAAAGAGCGAATTGTAACTGCATTGCCCTTATATCATATCTTTTCACTAACGGTGAATTTTCTTTATTTCTTTTCGATTGGTGCAGTGAATATTTTTATCAGCAATGCCAGAAAAATTGATGACGTCATCAGTGCTATGATGAAGTATAAATTTACGGCCATTACAGGGGTTAACACGCTTTATAACGCATTGTTGAACCACCCTAAATTTGCAGAACTGGATTTCTCAGCAGTTAATTTTTGCGTTAGCGGTGGTACGGAGCTGGTTCGCCCTGTGGCTGAGAAATGGTTCGGCATTACAGGAAAACCGATTCTTGCTGGTTATGGCATGACGGAGTGTTCTCCTCTGGTTTCCGTTCAGTCTTTTGCAACCACGCAATGCCTGAGTAACGTGGGTTGTGCCGTCGCAGAGACGCAGATAAAACTGGTTGATGCCGATGGGAATACTGTTTCACCCGGTGAAAAAGGTGAAGTCGCAGTCAAAGGGCCTCAGGTTATGTCCGGGTACTGGAAAAGAGATGAAGAAACTCATGAAGCCTTAAGGGATGGATGGTATTTCACAGGCGATCTCGCCGTGCAGGATCGGCAAGGCGTCATTACTATTCAGGGCAGAAAGAAAGATATCATTATAGTTTCCGGGTTTAATGTTTACCCTGCTGAAATTGAAGCTGTGGTTCTGCAACATCCATTAGTCAAAGAGGCGGTGGCAATAGGCGTGCAGGATGATGTTACTGGCGAGGCGATAAAACTATTTATCGTACCATCAGATATAACGCCAATGGAAAGTGATATTCGGGAATACTGCCGGAAATTCTTGACATCATATAAAGTACCTAAACATATTGAATATATTGATGCATTACCTAAATCTGGTGTGGGTAAGGTTCTCAGATATAAACTTAAAGGTATTTCTGAATGAGCGAAAAGCCGCTATCGAACGATCTTATTCGTGTGATTGAAAAACTTAATGTCCTTTATCACGAGATGAGGAATGAAGTTAATAAAACTTTATTGCCAATGGCGTTAAGCTTATCAAAATTGCGTGTGTTGAAGGTTATACAAGATACGCCACAATGCTATGCTTCAAGCATCATGGATTGTCTGAACTTCACCTCCCGAAGTGTCACGGAAGCTCTGGATTTTCTCTTATTAGCCGGATTCATTACACGTGAAAAAGAATCTGGTAATCGTAAAGTGAAAATTGTCCGGCTCACCACGGCGGGAGAAATTATCCTTGCCAAAGCTATGAGCGAGCGGGACAGGAAACTGAATGAATTACTGTCTTGCATGAATAATAGTGATTTGGAAATGTTCCAGGACGTTATTAACAGAATGTTTATTTCGTACAAGAGCATGAAAGGCTTGTAATGGGGTTATTGAGGTAAGCAACATGATTGTTGAAGGTCTGCATAAACTGAGTATTTTTATGATGTGTGATCTTTTTGACCATTTTGATTTACGAAATGGCTACGACACAGAGCTTATACGTACTGCTATTTCGACAAACCATTTATGGGCGCTGGAAGTGGCGTATCCCGGTCTTCTGAATGAGTTTGAAGTTCCGGAAGAAACTGTTTTTATTAATGAAATAGCTTGCCTATTTAAGAAACTGCAGAGAACCTATCACATGTTTTCGGATAGTGAAAAGGATAAGCTTTTTACTGCTATTCCAAATTTTTCGCTTACGCACGACCTCACATTTCAGGGTTTTGATTCGATCAGCGAACGTAATATGTTAGATGTGTCAAAAATATTGAAGTTACTGGGTTATCATTCGGACATGGATCTCACTAAAGAAACATACAGCGCCACGACTCAGAGATACACCCGGATGCTTGACCTTGCCATTCCTCCTGACCAGGAGAATGATCCTTCTGGTGTGTTTTCTCTGGATGTTTTCTGTAAAATCATTCTTGCGGGACGTTAATCTGTTAATTTTTTCTTATCATGACGACTATGTAATAATGGATTCTTAATCGACTCGATGAAGGACTCATCGAGTCGAATTAAAAACAAAGTGAGAACACTGAGTCGGGCTTAGTAGCGGGTATTACTGTTTTAGCAAGCGTGGAAGCTGATTATTCAGTTCAAGCAGGCAACTATTCATATATTTTTCAGTTTCGCTGACAACTTTCTTATAATTGTTTGCATTCCAGTCGCTCAATGGGGCCTCGACAGGTGTTGGGGTACATTCTGCTACTGTAAATGCAGAGAACATATTCCCGCTTTCCGGGCGTTTATAAAACAGAACTTTATATTTTAGCTGATAAAGCGGCGTTGCAGCATTCGCATCTTTATAGATTAATGCCCAGGTCGCCTTACCAATATACAGAGGTTGTTTATAGAGGTGGCCATTCCCTTTTTCATTCATCCACTGAGTAATATTTTGTTTGGCTTTTGGAATAAACCAGTTGTTTGTTGGGTTCTCCAGGGTTTCGACTGTTGTTCCTTTATAGTTCTCTTTATCAAAATCACTACTGTTGATACTTCCGAGTAATGCACCGACCACCGCGATCCCCATACCGGCCGCTGCATGAGTCGGAGTCACTTCGCGTAAGTGACTATCGGCCACTCGATTGTTATTCAGCTCTGGAATGGCGGACACGCTGTAAATTTCAATTGAGCTACCATTTGCTGCCTTTACGGTGTCTGGTTTTACCGAACCTGCGCAGCCAGCAAGAATTAAAGATGTGGATATTGCTAAAAGACGTACTTTCATTTTATCTCCATATAATAATTTAACTTAAGTTGCTGTGTCGATTATCTGTGCCAGATATATCAGCTGAATTAACAAAAGGCTCTTTTCAACCAGGTAAGGTGTGCTGACGTATTTTCATATTGAGTATCGACTTGCCCATTAACTTCTTGAGCCATGTAGTCATATTTCTTTGACGGGCATCAAATTTGCTGGTGATATTAGTAACCACCGCTGTGTCTCAGCAATCCGCCCTGGTACTACCAGTAGAAAGCCTTTGGCAAGAGAAGCCAACGGTTGCGGGCTAACGATTACCCCGTCTCCAGCATCGTGAAGCTCACAATCCTCGCTTTTCCCAGCTCTTTTGCCTGGTACAGGGCCACATCCGCCGCGCGCAGTATATTACAGGCTGTTAGCACGCTACTAAGCTGATCTTCACCTGTGCTCTTCTGCCCGTTATTATCCAGGCTAACTACGGGGTTGTCGGAGACGGTGATTCGTCAGCCGCTTGATGAGGCCATTGCTCAGGGGGATCTGACCGAGAGTGAGACGCACTGGCAGATCACCCAGCACGGAAAACTGTTTTTAAACTCGCTGCCTGAACTGTTTCTCACCGAATAAGATCCTAAGTGCATTTACCGGATAAAGCCATCCGGCAAACTGCCTGATGGCGCTGCGCTTATCACTTTGACTTTCAAGTCTGATAAGCGCAGCCGCCTTCAGCGATTAAAACTGATTAAACATCGTCTGGATCTGTTTCGGATCTTTAGTCTGCGTCAGCGCCAGTTGCAGCAGTACGCGTGCCTTCTGTGGGTTCAGGGAACCAGAGGCAACGAAACCGTATTTCGCATCATCGATTTCAGCATCCTGCGTGGTTGAACCCGTCGGTACGCGGGAAGAACGCACCACAACAGTCCCTTTATGCGCTGCGGTTGCCAGCGTATCGAAGACTGTTTTGTACAGGTTGCCGTTACCCACACCCGCGCTCACAATCCCATCATAACCGGCATCCACCAGCGCTTTTGCCGGCAGATCTGAAGCATTCGCGTAGTTATAGACGATACCGACCTTCGGCAGCTCATTCAGCTTAGAAACGTCGAACGGCGTGGAGGTGGTATGCTTACGCGCAGGCGTTCGCTGGTAGTCGATTTTACCGTTATGAATGTACCCCAGCGGTCCGTAGTTTACGGATTTGAAGGTCGCCACATCGGTGGTGTTGGTTTTGGTCACGTCGCGCCCATCAAGCACGGTGTCATTCATCACCACCAGCACGCCACGGCTGGCAGAGGCTTTATCCGCCGCGGTCACCACCGCGTTATAGAGGTTGAACGGACCGTCTGCGCTCATCCCGGTAGACGGACGCATTGCGCCAACCAGCACCACTGGCTTATTGCACTTCACGGTTAGATCGAGGAAGTAAGCGGTCTCTTCCATGGTGTCTGTACCGTGGGTAATCACGAAGCCGTCGGTGCTGTCACACTCGTTATTGATCTTTTTCGCCAGGGTTAACCAGACGTCGTCGTTCATATCCTGCGAACCGATATTGACGACCTGCTCACCCTTAACGTTAGCGATATCCTTAAGTTGAGGAACGGCTTTGACCAGATTCTCTACGCCAACTTTGCCCGCCGTATAGTTAGATTTAGTTGCGGAGTCACCGCCACCGGCAATCGTCCCGCCGGTCGCTAAAATGGTGATGTTCGGTAAGGCGAGCGCTGCACCGCTGAAACCCATAACCAGTGCTGCCAGTGCCGTTTTCCTGAAAAACTCCATGTTATTTCTCCAGTTACGTGAATTTATCGTATTATCCCAACCTCATAGTTGAATAATGTGATTTCATCCAGTTAACCAGACAAATGTATTTTTTAGATTGTTAAATTTAGAGGTGGATGTCGCTTCCACCCGAACCACCAGCAAAATCGCCGTTGCTACGTTTCTGAAAAACCTGCCACAACCACTCTGAAAGGGTTTCCATCTTCCCAGCAGCACTTTCAGCAATACCCGTTTATTCCTCAACTCATCAATCAATACGACGTTCATCAAACCAGGCCACACTGAATTTGGCCACCTGAGCAGAGGTGATGGACTAACTCCGCATCGGTATTACCCATTTTAGTAGCTGATGGCACTCTCCTGCTGTGAGATAATGCGTACGCAAACGGTTTCGTACCGTTTTCGACACATATATCTTGATGGAATTGATGCCTGGTTTTTTCATTCTGGACGCCACCGTTCCCTGACGAGGCGTCTTTTTTTCCGTTACTAAAGCGTTAACGGATAATGAAAAAGTGCTGTGTAAAGCAGGAGAAAATGCTAAATGTGATTTAGCCGTTTTTGATTTTTAGGTCGACTTGAGATTGAGGTTTTCCGAATAGATATCCCTGCACGAGATCGCAGCCAAGTGCCTGAAGACGTTCAAGCTGCGCTTCGGTTTCAACACCTTCTGCGATGACACTCATATTGAGGCTCTTCGCCATACCGGTTATCAATTTGACGATATTAAGCGCATCATCCTGTGTGGAAATAGGATTCACAAAGGATTTGTCTATTTTAATTTTATCAAAATTCAATTCACTCAGTCTTGAGAGCGACGAATATCCCGTTCCGAAATCATCGATGGAAATTTTTACACCCAGAGATCTGAGCTTTTTGAGGATAGTGATTGGCATGTTGCTGTCACTGAAAAGAGAAGATTCCGTCACCTCCAACTCGAGTCGGTTAGCCGGTAGTCCTGTCTCTTTAAGGATGGATTGCACCATCGTCGTAAATGATTTATTACCCAATTGAATAGGTGAGACGTTTACGGAGATCCTTGCCGGAATCGCCCATAGCGCTGCTTCCCGGCAGGCAAGCTCAAGCACAATTTTGCCGATCTGATTGATCATCCCGGTTTTTTCAGCGACAGAAATAAAGTAATCAGGTGACAGCATCCCCTTCACCGGGTGTATCCAGCGAATAAGCGCTTCATATCCGTAAATTTGATTGCTGAATGAATCGACAATAGGTTGGTAATATACAACGAACTCATGGTTATCGAGTGCTAGTGCCATGTCATGTTCAAGGGTTCTGCTTTCCTGCAATCTTTGCATCATCCACTGACGGAAGACTTTTATCTGCTGTGAACCTTCTTTTTTGGCTTCATAGAGCGCCAGATCGGCAAATTTATAGAGATAATCAGAGCGTCGTTCATTGTCTGATAAAACGATACCCACACAGGTAGCAATTTTTATAAGTTGATTATTAATCGTATAGGGCTGACTAATCTCATCGCTGATTTCTCTGGCTCGCGAAAGTGCCGCTGTTTCGGTTAAACCACTGGACAGAAGCGCAAATTCATCACCGCCCAGGCGGTAAAATGTCTCTGAATCGCAACTCATTGAAGTCAGACGGCGGGATACCTGACGTAACAGTAAATCGCCGGTATCATGGCCATAGGTATCGTTGACCTCTTTGAACCGGTCTAAATCAAATAACATTACCGTTACAGGGATATGGTTTTTATCTGCCTGAAGATTAATTTTGTTGAGATCGTCCCAGAAGTAAAGTCGGTTTTTCATCCCGGTGAGGGAGTCATGATAGACATCATATTCCAGCTTCGCATTCTGAATTTGCAGTGTTTCTTTTGATAACTGGAGCTCTTCAGCAAGGCTTTTAACCTGCATATGTGCTTTGAGAATATTTTTGTTCTGATAGATCATTAAAAATCCCAGGATAAAGCTTAATATCACCAGGAGCAATGAAAGAGCAGAGTAAATATAATAAAGTATCTGTACTTTCTTGTTGGATTCATTAACCGTGTTAATGTCTTTCGTTAATGCTGTTGCAGAAAGTTGACTCAGTGGTGCATCGAGCATATGCATATTTTTCAGGTATGCCTGTAACTCAGAATGGCTCATTTTCTCAAGATGACCATCCAGATAGTTCAGTATTTGCTCTACGCGTGAAGCGAGCTCCTGGTGCGTTTTATCGCTGTCAATATAGTGACCTAAATCTCCCCCTTTCATTAAATCGCCCTGACTCAGCATAATTTCAAGTCGCATGCGGACCTGGTCTATCGTAACGTCATCGGTATCGGTTGCGTATAGACCAAGCCATGATTCAAAACGGTAATACTCAGATACCAGTTGGGCCACTGACCAGGACTCAGTGTATTGAGTCAGTTTTTGCAACTCTTGCTGTCGATCATAAACAAGGTATGCAATATATCCTGTCGTGATAAAAAGAGAAAAAATGATACCAACCAGTATCCTGTTCATTATGTTCTCCTGAACGACTACTCAATCTTCATTTTGCTAACCTGCCATGCTGATCGTGAGTAATAAATCTGATTATTCAACTCAGGAAGACTGTCATAGGGGTATACAATGAACGATGGGCCTTTATCGCGGATGCGCATATATTCGCCATTAACCTTTAGGGCAAGTATGGCGTTGTATTTTTTGAAGTCACTGAGAGGGATGACGGTAGAGTAATCATTGAGCGCGATAACATTAATGTTTGATCCCTTCGCACCCACATAATCCATGAGTTTGCTCATTGGAACGCCCTCAAACTTAGTGCGGCCATTATACCAGGGGGATGTTGTCTCAAAACTCACCATACCCAGTTTTTCAAGGCTGGCGAGATCAAACACTGCTTTCCCATTATCATTGGTATTTTCTATATTACCGTAAATCGTTAAAATGGGTTTACCGACTGGTTTTGGCAGGTCGCCAGCCCAGGTCAAACTCGGTGCCAGACAGCATAACAGCAGTAGGATTAATCGCATTTTGGCCTCCACTTTTTTACCAGAAGTATAAGAATTATAATTTAGTTATCATACTAGTTTATATATTTTGTTGAGACGCTACTGTTTTTATACATTTTTTGCGTGTAAATCAAGTGAAATCAATGAGTTGTGTTTGTGAGGTGACAGGGTGTTTTCTGCATAAAAAACGGTTAAGTTGTTGAGATAAACCAATGTTACTTGAATAAACTCCCCCGCGTTTAAAAAATGATCGCTTTAATTGATTGATATTTTCTCACACTACTGATTTTACCCGGCCCGGTAACGTAGAAAAACACAACATAACGGGTGGCGAAGCCGTACGTTTATCCAGCTGGGCGAGAACGTGTAAGCCACGTTGTCGCTGGCGGGAAAAATTCATACCGGAAAACCGGTAATGACTCCAACTTACTGATAGTGTTTTATGTTCAGATAATGCCCGATGACTTTGTCATGCAGCTCCACCGATTTTGAGAACGACAGTGACTTCCTGCCCAGCCTTGCCAGATGCCTGCCTCAGATTCAGGTTATGCCGCTCAATGCGCTGCGTATATCGCTTGCTGATAACGTGCAGTTCTCCCTTCAGGCGTGATTCATACAGCGGCCAGCCATCCGTCATCCATACCACGACCTCAAAGGCCGACAGCAGGCCCAGAAGACGCTCCAGCGTGGCCAACGTGCGTTCACCGAATACGTGCGCCACAACCGTCCTCCGTATCCTGTCATACGCGTAAAACAACCAGCGCTGGCGTGATTTAGCGCCGACGTAACCCCACTGTTCGTCCATTTCCGCGCAAACAATGACGTCACTGCCCGGTTGTATGCGTGAGTTTACCGACTGCGGCCTGAGTTTTTAAGTGTCGTAAAATCGTGTTGAGGCCAACGCCCATAATGCGTGCACTGGCGCGACATCCGACGCCATTCATGGCCATATCAATGATTTTCTGATGCGTACCGGGTTGAGAAGCGGTGTAAGTGAACTGTAGCTGCCATGTTTTACGGCAGTGAGAGCAGAGATAGCGCTGATGTCCGGCAGTACTTTTACCGTTACGCACCACGCCTTCAGTAGCTGAACAGGAGGGACAGCTGATAGAAACAGAAGCCACTGGAGCACCTCAAAAACACCATCATACACTAAATCAGTAAGTTGGCACCATTACCGGAAAACCTGTTTAATCAGCCCGCCTCCAGCATCCCAAAACTCACAATCCTTGACCGACCCAACTCTTTCGCCCGGTATAGGGCCACATCCGCGGCGCGCAGCAGGTTGTCACTCTGGGCATGCTGGGGATAGCTGGCAATACCAATCGAGACATCCACCGGCCCAATTTCTGTAAGCCCGTAGCGAAGCGACAGCTCATGCACGCCGTTGTAAATCTTCTGTGCGCAGGTGTGAGCCTCTTCTTCACCAGCACCGGAGAGCAGAACCAGAAACTCTTCGCCCCCATAGCGGAACGCCAGTCCATTGTCATGTGCCGCCCGCTGAACAATCGACGCCACGCTTTTGATCACCTGATCGCCCGCTTCATGGCCGAAGCGGTCATTGATGCTCTTGAAGTGATCGATGTCGATCATCATGCAGCTTAACGGTTCACCGTTACGCATCGCCTGCGTCATTTGGGTTTGCAGGGTATCTTCCAGATGATGACGATTACGCAAACCGGTAAGCGGGTCAAACAGGGCTTTTTCCAGCAATGCGTCGCGTAGTCGCTGGTTGGCGAGCGCCAGACCGAGTGCTTCGGCCATCAGTTCCAGATACGCGCGGGAAGGGGCATTATCCGCAGTGATATTCTGGAAGGAGAGCAAACCAATCGCCTCGCCCTGGGCGATAAGCGGCACGCACAGTGAACTATTCGACTGTGACTCCGGCAGGTGGTAACAGGCGATATCTGGCTCACCATTTACCGGCGGGTGGCTCTGCCCGCGACGCACGGCCCAGCACTCATCCGGATGGAATGTCGTCTTTTCCCCGATCGGTGAAAGCCATTGTGCGACACAGCGCATCTGCCACGGATCGCGGTCAAGCACGTAGAGTTGGCCCGCTATCCCCGGTGCGATATTCGGTGCAAACAGCTCCGCCACGTTAATCACATCGTTAAAGTTCTCGCACCCTTGCAGTCGCTGGGTCATGCGCGCCAGCAGCTCGCGGATGGCCCAGTCGGCATCACGCTCTTTTTCCAGACGTTGTCGCGCCAGGCCGTTTTCACGGAAGATGCGGATGGCCTGAGCCATATCGCCGATCTCATCAATCTGGTTGAAATTGGGCGTTTCAACCGCGTAATCCTGTGAGGCCAGGCGGTGTACCACATCACTCAGACGCACCACGGGGCGCAGCACGCGACGTTTTAATATAAAGCCGAGCACAAACAAGAACAGCAGGGCGGTCAGAGCGACCATCAGCTCAGAAGCCGTACGCAGCGCTTTCGATTTTTTGGTTGCATCCTGAACGGAGGCGATGACGCGTTTGTCGAGTATCTGGTGAAAGTGATCGATCTGCTTCTGCGCGCGCTCCAGCTCCTTCTCATAGGGCTCACCATAGAGCAGAGCAATGGCCTGAGCGTCTTCTCCTCGTTCCAGGCTGGAAAGCGCGGTTTGCTGCTCATCCTGCAGCTCATCAATAATTTTTAACCCTTCACGCAGCAGAGACAGCTCATCATCTGATGCACCATTGTCCCGCAGTTTTTCCAGCCGGAATTCAATGTTCTTCAGATAGCCCTCTGACTGCTGGTATTCCCTGAAGGTTTGCGGATCTTTTTTAATGACGTACAGGCGTGCCAAATCGGACTGCGCCCACGCGTCGGTCTCCACATCTTCAGTAAGCCCATCAAAACGCTGGCGTTGTTCCACCGCCTGACGTTCTGCGGTGTCGGCATTGGAGGCCATCAGCATGATGATGCCGGAGGCGATGGTCAGGCAGACAGTGGCACCATAGGCCCAGTTTGTTATCGTCGCGATTCGCACCTGATGATCCTTTTACGACATGAGTAGGATGGCGTTCTTTCAAATTATAGAAAACGTTTGATTTAAGGCGAAAAAAAAGGCGGCACAGTGCCGCCTGGTATGGTTTTTATCGTCACATCCTCACAAATCCGGAGGATTCTTTCCTTCTTCGATGAAATCCGCGTCCAGCTCTTCGGCGTTACCTTCGTGATCGCGCCCGGAGAAGAGGTTCCAGCAGGCGATAAACAGCGCGGCGATGAGCGGCCCAATCACAAAGCCGTTAATGCCGTACAGCTCCATGCCGCCGAGGGTCGAGATCAGAATCAGGTAGTCCGGCATTTTGGTGTCTTTTCCCACCAGCAGCGGGCGCAGGATATTGTCCACCAGCCCGACGACGATCACGAAGAAGCCCACAATAAACAGCCCTTGCCAGATCTGATGCGTGGCGAACAGGAAGATGGCGGCAGGCACCCAGACAATCGCCGAGCCGATGGCGGGCACCAGCGAGAGGAACGCCATCAGCGCGCCCCAGAGCACGCTACCGTCAATCCCCACAATAGCAAACGCAATCCCGCCGAGAATGCCCTGAACCACTGCCACCGCCGCCGTTCCTTTTACCGTGGCACGCGACACGCCGACGAATTTGGCAAACAGGTGCTGCTTGGCGAAATCCGACAGAGGGAGGGAGTCGAGGATCTGGCGCACCAGATACGGGCCGTCTTTCAGCAGGAAGAACAGCAGATAAAGCATGATGCCGAAGCTAATCGCAAAACCAAATGTTCCTTTGCCAATCAGAAACGCGCTGCCGGCCAGGTACTGTCCACCCTGCAGGGCGACATCCGAGAGTTTTTTCTGGATTTGTGCCGCGTTGTTCAGGTTGTGATCTGCCAGGAAGCCGCTGGCCCAATCCGGAAGGCGGTTGAACAGGCCTGCGACCACTTCCGGGAATTGTGTGTTGTTCTCCTGTAACTTGGTGTAAACCACGTTCAGCTCAATGGCGAGTGAGGAGAGGATCACCGTCAACGGGATAAACACAATCAGGCAGATGATGCCGATGGTCAGCAGCGAGGCCAAGCCGTTGCGATCCCCTAGCGCGGCGCGCAATCTGTTTTTTACCGGGTTAAAGATGACGGTCAGGATCGCGGCCCACAGAATGGCGGAGAAGTAGGGCGACAGCACGTCGAAGAAGGCCCAGGTGACAAGGGCGAGAATAAAAATAAAGAAACCTTTGGTCAGTCCGTTAAAGCGCATCAGTCAGTCCTGGTTACTAAGAAACTGTGTCGACTATAGAACTGATTTAGGGATTTACCAATAATTGCGAGGCTGCTTCAGATAATGACCCTTGTTAGATAATGGATATAGAAGTATCGTTTTGCCACGCCTGCAAAATCAGGCGTCGGGATTGACCTCCTGCTTTCTTCATCGGTGACGTATAATCATGCGTCGTGCGCTCTGCTATACCTCAATGGTGGGCTGAGTGAGGGCATCGTAAGGTGCGCCGGTATCCGATGAAGCCGGTAAGGTCAACTTCGCTCAGCCCGCCACCCATGAGATTGACCTCTCTGATGGCGGTGTTTACATCATTCATCGGAGGCTGCCACTATGGCTACGACCCTAACTCAGACTCACCCATTATTTACATTGCCGTTAACCCACAACACCGATTTCACTGAACTAGCGGACAACTGCGAGCGATTTGTTGACGCTCTGGTGGAGTGTGACGAATTCGCCACAAGGCTTGCCCTGTGCGGACGACTCTCTGTCTGCCTGGCATTATTACAACCCACACTACTTGAACCTGTGCCGGAGCATTTGAAGGAGAACCTGACCGTGGAGTCCCTCCCAACACGTCTGCCTGTATTCGAACCGGAACCTGATCAGTTAGGTCATTACTGTCAGGTTCTGACGCAACTGTTAATGAGTGGTGCTCTGATGGCAGGAGCAGAACGTATGATGCAAGATCTGTTGTTTGAACTAGTAACCTACTACTCTGATACGCTAAAAATGCCGCGCTGGCTCAGAACGGAGGAGGGGATGATTACCCTTGAGTAATTCCCTCACCCTCTCCCCAAACGGGAGAGGGGAGCGATGGTTCATACTATGTTCGGTTGAGATTATGAACAATTCAGGATGAAACATGGTGAAGGACTTTTCAGAAGTGTTTCAAGATTATGTTTTCCCCATCTTTAAATTGTCACAGTATACTGAGCAAAAAAATCCAATGGAAATAAGTGATAATGAAAATAGTGAGCGAAATGAAAAAATTTAGAAGGCATTTTTTTATTTTCAAAAAAATAGTAGAAAATGGATGGAGACTAGAAAGTGAGGGATTCTTTCTCTACTTTTTCGGGGGGATGTGTCTGATTGCTTTCGTTTTACTAAATGAGTATCTTTCTATCTATTTATCAGAGGACGTGTTTTCAGAAGCGTTGCTAAGCTTCTTTGTTTTTTATCCTATGTTGATTCTTTTTTTGCTAAATAGCACATTGATGGTTCTTAGGTTTTACTTTAAAAGAAGATTATTTCAAAGGTATTTATACAAAAGTTCACGACTTGTTGTTCTTAAGATGTGGCAGATTTGCTTGCCCGCAGCATTCGTTTTTACAGGTGTGGGTGTTGTTTGCCTTTTTATTTATTTATACTCTTTGTTTTCAGTTTCTCAGGATAAATATCTTAGGTATGCTGTGCTGTTTTTTTGTTATCCTTTGGCTCTGTTAATTTTTTTAGTTTTATCACATGTTATTAGCGCGTCAAGATTCTTATTTCGACGTGATAAATGGGTTAGGTATATTTTCAGTGTGGGATTGATTTTTTTGTTTTTCATGCTTTACAAAAGCTCTGGCGGGAGTCATAAGGTTGAGTTGGAAATAGATAATGTGCAATATGAAAAACTGCAGGAGTTGTCTAATGATAATGTAAAAAAATATGCACAAGAATTATTTAATAACGCTCTGCAAAAAGAATAATAAACTAACTTTCGCATGAGGTCGGATTGCTCTCACCTGGTAAAAATCATAAGTATCTGCTTGCGGAGGTGCTTATGGCCTGGCGTCCGATTCTCTATGTGATCCTCACAACCCACCCCAAACTCAGCGCGCGTCGCGCCCGTCTGCGCCTGGTCATCTAGCTTTTTATTAACAATCGCGGTATAACACACCTTCTTTGGATGTTTAGATGTCCATACGTATAGAAGGTGATATGCAAACACAACAAGAAAATGGGCAGCTTAAGCGCACCATGAAAACACGCCACCTGATTATGCTCTCGCTGGGTGGCGTGATTGGGACAGGGTTATTCTTCAATACCGGCTACATCATTTCCACGACCGGGGCGGCGGGCACGCTGCTGGCGTACCTGATAGGCGCGCTGGTGGTCTGGCTGGTGATGCAGTGTCTGGGCGAGCTTTCCGTGGCGATGCCGGAAACCGGTGCCTTCCACGTCTACGCCGCTCGCTATCTGGGGCCGGCGACGGGTTATACCGTGGCATGGCTCTACTGGCTGACCTGGACGGTAGCGCTCGGGTCGAGCTTTACTGCCGCCGGGTTCTGCATGCAGTACTGGTTCCCGCAGGTGCCCGTCTGGGTCTGGTGCGTGGTGTTCTGCGCGGTGATTTTTGGCCTGAACGTCATCTCCACGCGCTTCTTTGCCGAGGGAGAGTTCTGGTTCTCTCTGGTCAAAGTGATCACCATTATCGCCTTTATTATTCTTGGCGGTGCGGCAATCTTTGGTTTTATCCCGATGCAGGACGGTTCGCCTGCGCCGGGCTTAACAAATATTACGGCTGAAGGCTGGTTCCCGCACGGTGGCCTGCCGATCCTGATGACCATGGTGGCGGTGAACTTTGCCTTCTCCGGCACAGAGCTTATCGGTATTGCAGCCGGAGAGACGGAAAATCCGCATAAGGTGATCCCGGTCGCTATCCGCACCACCATCGCGCGCCTGATTATCTTCTTTATCGGTACCGTGTTTGTGCTGGCGGCGCTGATCCCGATGCAGCAGGCGGGCGTGGAAAAGAGTCCGTTCGTGCTGGTGTTTGAAAAGGTTGGTATTCCTTACGCCGCAGACATCTTTAACTTCGTGATTTTGACGGCGATCCTCTCGGCGGCTAACTCCGGGCTCTATGCTTCTGGCCGCATGCTGTGGTCGCTCTCGAACGAGAAAACGCTGCCGCGCTGTTTTGCTCGCGTTAATAAGAACGGCGTACCGCTGACGGCGCTATCCGTTTCTATGCTTGGCGGCGTGCTGGCGCTGTTCTCAAGCGTGGTGGCACCGGACACGGTGTTTGTGGCGCTGTCGGCGATTTCTGGCTTTGCGGTGGTGGCGGTGTGGATCAGCATCTGTGCGTCGCATTTTGTTTTCCGTCGTCGTCATTTACAGTCCGGCCAGCCTCTCTCGGCTTTGCAGTACCGCGCGCCATGGTATCCGCTGGTTCCCGTGCTCGGATTTATCCTCTGTGTGGTGGCCTGTGTTGGGCTGTGGTTTGACCCAAGCCAGCGCATTGCCCTTTATTGCGGGCTTCCGTTTGTTGCCCTGTGTTATGGTGCCTACTACCTGACCCGAAATATGACATCGCAGGAGCCTGAACATGTCGCAGAATAATCCGCTTACCGCCATCCTCGAAAAACAGCCGTTTGTGGTGCTGGATGGCGCGATGGCAACGGAGCTGGAAGCTCGTGGTTGTAATCTTGCAGACAGCCTCTGGTCTGCCAAAGTGCTGGTCGAAAACCCGGATCTTATCCGTGAAGTTCACCTCGACTACTACCGGGCAGGCGCGCAGGTGGCGATCACCGCCAGCTATCAGGCCACGCCTGCGGGCTTTGCAGCGCGCGGTCTGGACGAGGCGCAATCTCGGGCGTTAATTGGCAAAAGCGTGGAACTGGCGCGTAAGGCGCGCGAAGCGTATCTGGCTGAGAACCCGCATGCGGGTACGCTGCTGGTGGCCGGTTCCGTTGGGCCGTATGGTGCGTATCTGGCGGACGGCTCTGAGTATCGTGGCGACTATGTACGCAGCGAAGAAGAGTTCACCACCTTCCACCGTCCACGCGTAGAAGCGCTACTGGATGCGGGAGCGGATCTGTTGGCCTGCGAAACGCTGCCGTCTTTTGGGGAAATCAAAGCGCTGGCGGCACTCCTGGCCGAGTATCCCCGCGCCCGGGCGTGGTTCTCCTTTACCCTGCGGGACAGCGAACACCTGAGCGACGGTACGCCGCTGCGGGAAGTGATTGCGAAGCTGGGGCATTATCCGCAGATTGTCGCGTTGGGCATCAACTGCATCGCCCTGGAAAACACCACCGCGGCGCTGAAACACCTGCAGAGTCTGACCTCGCTGCCTCTGGTGGTTTACCCGAACTCGGGCGAGCATTATGACGCGGTAACCAAAACCTGGCACCACCACGGTGAAGTGTGCGAGACGCTGGCAGGGTATTTGCCGCAGTGGCTGGACGCAGGGGCCAAATTAATCGGTGGATGCTGTCGGACCACGCCGAAAGATATTGCTGAGCTGAACGCGCAGCGCTGATGCCCTCACCCTCTCCCTTTGGGAGAGGGAAAAAGCTACACCGCACAAAATCAACTATCCTTTCCCGCTTTTTATCTAAAAACGAATCGTTATGAGCGATTCATTTTTATTCCTTTATCAAAATTCCCGCGCCGGAAATACTGCCCTCATAACAACAAGGGGAGCAGGCACTATGGCAATTTCATCGCGAATCACACTTCTCGGCGCACTGGCGCTGTGGGCATTTCAGGCGCAGGCGGTAGACGTCACCGTCGCGTATCAAACCTCTGCGGAACCGGCGAAAGTCGCGCAGGCGGACAACACCTTTGCCAAAGAGAGCGGCGCGAAGGTTGACTGGCGCAAGTTCGACAGCGGTGCGTCCGTCGTGCGTGCGTTAGCCTCCGGCGATGTGCAGATCGGCAATATCGGATCCAGCCCGCTGGCGGTTGCGGCCAGCCAGCAGGTGCCGATTGAGGTGTTCCTGCTCGCCTCGCAGCTCGGTAACTCTGAAGCGCTGGTGGTGAAGAAAAACATCACCAAACCGGAAGATCTGATCGGTAAACGCATCGCCGTGCCGTTTATCTCCACCACCCACTACAGCCTGCTGGCGGCGTTGAAACACTGGGGCATCAAACCGGGTCAGGTACAAATTATCAACCTGCAGCCGCCGGCAATTATCGCGGCCTGGCAGCGCGGCGACATTGACGGCGCGTACGTCTGGGCACCGGCTGTCAACGAACTGGAAAAAGACGGTACCGTGTTGACCGACTCTGAAAAAGTGGGCCAGTGGGGCGCACCAACCCTCGACGTGTGGGTCGTGCGTAAAGACTTCGCCGAGAAACACCCTGAGGTGGTGAAAGCCTTCGCCAAAAGCGCGATTGACGCCCAGCAGCCCTATATCAGCAACCCGGATGAATGGCTGAAGCAGCCCGCCAACCTGGAAAAACTCTCCCGCCTGAGCGGCGTGCCGCAAGCGGACGTACCGGGGCTGGTGAAAGGCAATACCTATCTCACCCCCGCACAGCAGGTGCAGCAGCTGACCGGGCCGGTAAACAAAGCGATTGTTGATACCGCCACCTTCCTGAAAGAGCAGGGCAAAGTGCCTGCGGTGGCCGCTGATTACAGCCAGTACGTGACCGATCGTTTTGTGAAATAAGGAGTCCGCCATGCTGAATATTACGAACCTGTACGCCGATTACGGCGGTAAACCCGCGCTGGAGGACATTAACCTGACGCTGGACAGCGGAGAACTGCTGGTGGTGCTGGGCCCGTCCGGGTGCGGAAAAACCACGCTGCTGAATCTGATCGCCGGGTTTGTCCCTTATCAGCATGGCACCATTCAACTGGAAGGCCAAAAGGTGGAAGGCCCGGGCGCCGAGCGCGGCGTGGTCTTCCAGAACGAAGGATTACTTCCCTGGCGCAATGTGCAGGAAAACGTGGCGTTTGGGCTACAGCTTGCGGGCATCAGTCGCGAACAGCGGCTGGAAACGGCACGGACGATGCTGAAAAAAGTGGGGCTGGAAGGGGCGGAAAAACGCTTTATCTGGCAGCTTTCCGGCGGTCAGCGCCAGCGCGTAGGTATTGCCCGTGCGCTGGCAGCGAATCCACAGCTATTGCTGCTGGACGAGCCGTTCGGGGCGCTGGACGCCTTCACCCGGGAGCAGATGCAAACCCTGCTGCTGCGCCTGTGGCATGAAACCGGCAAACAGGTGCTGCTGATCACGCATGATATTGAAGAGGCGGTATTTATGGCCACCGAACTGGTGTTGTTATCGCCAGGGCCAGGCCGCGTGCTGGAGCGTTTGCCGCTGGATTTCGCCCGTCGCTACGTCACAGGAGAACCCGTGCGCAGCATCAAATCCGATCCGCTGTTTATCGAACAGCGTGAATACGTCTTAAGCCGCGTGTTTGAACAACGGGAGGCGTTCTCATGAGCATCGTCTTCAGTGAAAAAACGCGCCGCACGCGTATGGTGCTGCGCTGGCCTTTCTCGCACCAAATCACACTGAGCGTCGGCACGCTGCTGGCATTACTGGCGGTGTGGTGGCTGGTGGCTGCCCAGCAGTGGATTAGCCCACTGTTTCTGCCACCGCCGGGACAGGTGCTGGCCAAACTTATTTCCATCGCCGGGCCGCAGGGCTTTATGGATGCCACGCTGTGGCAGCACTTAGGCGCAAGCCTGGCCCGTATTCTGGTGGCGCTGCTGGCGGCGGTCATCATTGGTATTCCGGTGGGAATTGCGATGGGGTTGAGCCCGACTGTTCGCGGCATTCTCGACCCGCTGATTGAGCTTTACCGCCCGGTGCCGCCGCTGGCCTACCTGCCGCTGATGGTGATCTGGTTTGGTATTGGTGAAACGTCAAAAATTCTGCTGATTTATCTGGCGATTTTTGCCCAGGTCGCCATGTCGGCGCTGGCGGGAGTGAAGAGCGCCCAGCAGGTGCGGATCCGCGCGGCGCAGTCGCTGGGAGCAAGCCGCACGCAGGTGCTGTTGTTCGTGATTTTACCCGGCGCGCTGCCGGAGATTTTAACCGGACTGCGCATCGGCCTCGGCGTGGGCTGGTCCACGCTGGTGGCGGCGGAGCTGATTGCAGCCACGCGCGGCCTTGGGTTTATGGTGCAGTCTGCCGGAGAGTTTCTGGCGACTGACGTGGTACTGGCAGGAATTGCGGTGATCGCCGTGATTGCCTTTGGATTAGAACTGGGGCTGCGCGCGTTACAGCGCCGCCTGACGCCCTGGCATGGAGAAATACAATGAGTGAACGTCTGACCATTACCCCGCTGGGGCCGTACATTGGCGCGCAGGTGTCGGGGCTGGATGTGACCCGTCCGCTGAGCGATAACCAGTTCGAGCAGTTGTACCACGCAGTACTGCGCCATCAGGTGGTGTTCCTGCGCGAACAGGCGATAACCCCGCAGCAGCAGCGCGCTCTGGCGCTGCGTTTTGGTGACCTGCATATCCACCCCGTCTATCCGCATGCGGAAGGCGTGGAGGAGATTATCGTTCTGGATACCCACAACGATAATCCACCGGATAACGACAACTGGCACACTGATGTGACCTTTATTGAGACGCCGCCTGCCGGGGCGATTCTTGCGGCGAAGCTGTTACCGGAAACCGGCGGCGATACGCTGTGGACTAGCGGCATAGCGGCCTTTGAAGCGTTGTCCGCGCCGTTCCGGACGCTGCTGAGCGGCTTGCGGGCGGAGCATGACTTCAAAAAATCGTTCCAGGAGTACAAGTACCGTAAGAGCGAAGAAGAACATCAGCGCTGGCAGGAAGCGGTTGCAAAGCATCCACCGTTGCTACATCCGGTCGTGCGTACTCACCCGGTAACGGGCAAGCAGGCGCTGTTCGTCAACGAAGGGTTCACCACGCGCATTGTGGACGTGACGGAAAAAGAGAGCGAGGCGTTGTTGAGTTTCCTGTTTGCGCATATCACTAAACCGGAATTTCAGGTACGCTGGCGCTGGCAGGAGAACGATCTGGCGATCTGGGATAACCGCGTGACTCAGCATTACGCCAATGCGGATTACCTGCCGCAGCGCCGGATTATGCAGCGGGCAACGATTTTGGGCGATAAGCCGTTTTACCGTCCTTAACCCGTCGCTCCCGTAGGCCGGGCAAGCGCAGCGCCACCCGGCGAAAACGGTGCACAATTGCCGGGTGGCGGCTACGCCTTACCCGGCCTACAAAATACCGCACATTTAAAGGTGCGCCTCAATATACCGCTGATAGCGGTTCGCCTTCAGGTAACACAAATCCACCAGCACCAGTCCGTCGACGCAGTCGTTAAATGTCGGGTCGCTGCCGAAATCAATAAACTGCACGCCGCCGGGTTCGCAAAGCTCGGAATACTGTTTGTAGAGCGGGGGAATGCCGCAACCGAGGTTTCCGAGCAGCGATTTAAGCTTCGTCAGGTCATCCACATAATCCACGCCGCTAAACTGTGCCAGAACATCCGGCAGCGATGCCGGATACGGCTGACGTGAGGCGGCTAATGGATGTGTCGCCGGGAACCAGAGACGGTAAAATGCCACCAGCAAATCCCGTGCGGCAGGCGGTAAGCCGCCGGAAATGGAGACCGGGCCAAACAGGTAGCGATAGTGCGGATAACGTGCAAGGTACGCCCCAATGCCGGACCACAAATAATCCAGACCACGACGTCCCCAGTAGCGTGGCTGAATGAAGCTGCGCCCCAGTTCAATACCGTGCTCCAGCACATCCTGCATTTTGTTGTCGTAGTGGAACAGGCTATAGCTGTACAACCCTTCCAGACCGCGACGCTCAACCTGTCTGGCGGTAGGCATAAAGCGATACGCGCCGACGATCTCCAGATCCTCATCATCCCACAGGATCAGATGCAGATAATCATCATCATAACGGTCGGTGTCCCGGCGTTTGCCGCTCCCTTCTTCCACCGCGCGAAAGGCAATTTCGCGCAGGCGGCCCAGCTCGCGCAACAGCGGGGCATCTTCCTGACCGTTACGTTGCCAAAGATAGATGGTTTTACCGTCGCTGGTTTTGCCCAGACATTCGGCCTGCGCCAGCGCGCGTTTCAGGGTGGCCCGGTCTTCCGGGCGGGCGATAGCGCACTGGGTTTTAAAGACGCCAGGCACTCCCTTGCCAAGACGCATCACGTGCTGACGACACTGCTCGGCCATCTCACGTGACGAAAGGGTGGCGCTATGCCAGTGATGCCAGGCGATCTGCTGGCCGATTTTAATCGGCAGCTGGCTATGGCGGCGGCGGAACATCTGCTGCATCAGCAACAGCATCGACAGCGTCGGGGAGACCAGCGTGCTGGCATAAAAGAGCAGGCTGTTATGCGCCTGAATATGCACTGGCAGCAGCGGGGCGCGCAGTTTACTGGCGAGTTTGATGAAGCCAGAGTGCCATTTTTTATCGCGAATACCCTTACGCGTGGGCCGCGAAACTTCTCCCGCCGGGAAGAAAATCAACACGCCTGCGTTTTGCAGATGCTGTTCCATCTGGACCAGGGACGTTTTCGCCGTCCTGCCACCCATATTGTCCACTGGAATAAACAGCGAACTGAGGGGCTCAAGGTGAGTCAGCATCCGGTTGGTCACGACTTTGACATCGCGTCGTACCCTGGAGACGGCGTACAACAGCGCCAGCCCGTCAAGCGTACCCGTCGGGTGGTTGGCAATAATGACCAGCGGGCCATGTTCGGGGATTTGTTCGAGATCGCGGGCGGAAACGGCGCAGAGAATATCAAGGTGCTCCAGAACTTGCTCCACCATATCCAGACCTTTCAGGTGGCGGTGTGCTGCGGCAAATTGCTGGAATTCGTCTTCGTAAAACAGTCTTTTTAACAGACTTTTTTGCCAGGGTGCTGGCCTCGCCTGAGGCCAAAGATCGTCGAGAACGCTATCGAGGCTAAACATGATTACTCCTCCTGCCGTCTTGCGAAGACAGTAGAAGGAGCAGATGTCGGTTGTATTGCAGTTTGGTGAAGATTAGCGGAGGATTTTTTTCTCGGCCAGATCCAGCGCGAAGTAGCTGAAGATCAGATCCGCGCCTGCGCGTTTGATCGCGCCGAGGCTTTCGAGAACCACTTTCTCTTCATCAATCGCACCTGCCAGGGCGGCGAATTTGATCATCGCGTACTCACCGCTTACCTGATAAGCGCCCAGTGGCAGCTCGGTACGCTCGCGAATGTCGCGCAGGATATCGAGATAAGCACCGGCCGGTTTCACCATCAGGCAATCTGCGCCCTGGGCTTCATCAAGCAGGGATTCACGAATCGCTTCCCGGCGGTTAAGCGGGTTCATCTGATAGGTTTTACGGTCGCCTTTCAGCGCTGTACCCGCTGCTTCACGGAACGGGCCGTAGAACGAGGAGGCAAATTTGGTGGAGTAGGACATGATGGCAGTGTCAGTAAAACCTGCAGCATCCAGGGCCTGACGAATCGCCTGAACCTGTCCGTCCATCGCGGCGGATGGCGCGATGAAATCCGCACCGGCAGCGGCAGCGACGACCGCTTGTTTGCCGAGATTAAGCAGGGTGGCATCGTTGTCCACGCCGTGATCGCACAGCACACCGCAGTGGCCATGAGAGGTGTATTCGCAGAAACACGTGTCAGACATCACCACCATTTCCGGCACTGTCTCTTTGCAGATGCGGGACATACGAGCGACCAGGCCATCTTCTTTCCACGCGTCGCTGCCGGTGGCATCGGTATGGTGGGAGATGCCAAAGGTCATTACCGAGCGGATCCCGGCGTTGGCGATGCGTTCGATCTCACGCGCCAGATATTTTTCCGGAATGCGCATCACGCCAGGCATGGCTTCGATGGCCTTATAGTCATCAATCTCTTCTTCGACAAAAATCGGCAACACCAGATCGTTTAAGGTCAGTGTTGTCTCTTCAAACATAGCGCGCAGTGCAGGTGACTTGCGCAGGCGGCGGGGGCGTGCAATTAAATCGGTCATGGTATGCCTGATGTTTGTGGAACAAAGAGGGCTAGTGTACATCAAAGTGAAGACGGGTGTTTTACTAAAGTGGGCATTTTGTTTTTTGCGATATTCGCTAATGAAATATTTGTGCTGCTTCTATATTAATGGTCATGCATGTTTGAAAGTGATTTATTATTTTTGATTATATATTTCGCATCTGCTGGTAAGTATTTTAACGTTATGTTTTTATAATATTTATCTATTGTGACCCTATTCTTTTCATGTATCTTAAGGTCAATTGTCTGGATACGGACTTAATGGAAACATTCATTGAACCTTTTCGAATTGAAAATGCATAATTCCCTCCGCAATAAATATTGCCAAATGATTGATGGACAAACTTGCTTACGTCCCTGAGGAGGGATGACCCAATGCAAACATGGAAAAAGAAACTGGTTGTATCTCAACTTGCATTAGCCTGCACCCTGGCTATCGCTTCTCAGGCCAATGCGAAAGATATTTCCGGTACGACATATAATACTTTTGGATATGATAATACAGCTTCCACTCCCTGGTATTATGGTTATACGGACTGGAATGACTCTGACGTTGCTCACGACGGTGATATTTATCCGGTGATGAATAAATCCACCGTGAATGGTGTTATTTCCACATATTATCTGGATGAGGGTGTTAATGGTCGGGCGAATGCATTGAGCATTTCCAATAGCACTATTAATGGCATGATCACCTCTCAATGTATGACCGCTTCGTGTTCTGATGGCCTGGATACCGACGGTACGATCCATTCGCAGTACGATCGTTTTAGCCTGACCGTCGACAATTCCACTATTAACGACACTTACGAGCACTATGCGTATGACGTTGTTAACGGGGAAAATACGGAAACACATTATCTTGATACTTATGGTCTGGGCAATGCGATTACCCTGGATGTGGAATCGGATATTGTTATCCAGAATAATTCTCACGTTGCCGGTATTACCCTGACGCAGGGTTATCAGGAGCGGGATAATACCCCGTACGACGGCGTTGAAGGCGTGGCTAACAGCAGCAAGGTGTTTACTGACACGCTTGTGGTGAAAGATTCTGTACTGACTTCTGGCGCGTATAGCGATCTGGGTACCAGCGGGTTCTATGGTCAAACCGCGAAGCCGAGCGACTATGGTGAAACCAATGCGACAGCAGCAGATGATGCGGCGCTGATTGTGTCAGCCAGCGAATCTGACAACGCGATGCAGACCTCTGCCACGTTCGATCATTCCACCATCACTGGCGATATTTTATTCTCCAGTACCTTCGACAACAACTTCTACCCGAATGGCGATCCGGCAACCGATACCACCGAGGATGGCATCTATAACCCCACGACTAACGGCTGGGACGGTACCGATAAGCTGGATGTGACTCTCACTAACGGCAGCAAATGGGTGGGCGCGGCACAGTCCAGCGTCGAGGCTATCGGCACGGCTCAAATGTACGGCCTGGGCTATAGCAACGTAGACTGGAGCACGCTGTCCCCCAACAGCATTTGGCCGGACTCCACCTATGACAGCAACGGACACGTTGCGGGAGAATCGGTTTATCAGAGCGGTCTTTTCAACGTTACGCTGGATAACGGTTCTGAGTGGGATACCCGCAAGCTTTCTAACATCGACATGCTGACGGTAAACAACCAGTCGCAGGTCAATGTTGAAAACTCAGGCCTGTTGGCTGATTCCATTACGCTGACCAATACATCCTCGCTGAATATCGGCGATAGCGGTGGTGTGGCCACTGACCATCTGTATCTGGACAGCAATAGCCGCGCGGCACTGACGGAAGAAACGGCCGATCTCTATGCCAACACCATCACCGTGGATAACGGCGCAGAGCTGGCGTTGGGGCTGGGTCAGGTTGATACGCACAATATGGTGCTGAGCGATGGTGGTGTGCTGAACGTTGCCAGCCGTGACTACGTGCTGAACAGCGATCTGAACAACGCGCGCTATATCACCAACGATAAGCACAATGCCGATTATGACTACGGCGTTGTGGCGATTAACTCTGACGGCCATCTGGCGGTGAACGGTGACGTTGCGGGCAACTACAAAGTACGCATCGACGATGCGACCGGTGCAGGTTCCGTAGCCGATTACAAAAACAAAGAGATCGTTCGCGTCTATGACAATAACGCGGATACAGCAGCCAGCTTTACTGCCGCAAACAAAGCCGATTTAGGTGCTTACACCTATCAGGCGCAGCAGCAGGGTGACACCGTTGTCCTCCAGCAGAAAACGCTGACCGACTACGCGAATATGGCGCTGAGCATCCCTTCTGCCAATACCAACATCTGGAACCTGCAGCAGGATACCGTCGGAACGCGTCTGACCAACAGCCGTCACGGGCTGGCGGATAACGGCGGGGCGTGGGTGAGCTACTTCGGTGGCAACTTCGACGGTGACAATGGTGTAATCAGCTACGATCAGGACGTGAGCGGTATTATGGTGGGTCTGGATACCCAGATTGACGGTAATAACGCGAAATGGATCGTCGGCGGAGCGGCAGGTTTTGCGAAGGGAGATATCAGCGATCGTAGCGGTCAGGTCGATCAGGACAGCCAGACGGCGATGATCTACGCGTCGGCGAAGTTCATGAACGATCTGTTCCTCGACAGTTCCCTGAGCTATACCCGCTTCAACAGCGATCTCTCTGCTAACATGAGCAACGGTCAGTATGTTGACGGTAACACCACCAATGACGCAGTGGGTTTTGGGCTGAAACTGGGCTATGACTGGAAGCCAAACCTCTCCGGCTACGTTACGCCATACGCAGCGGTGTCTGGCCTCTTCCAGTCCGGTGATGACTATCGTCTCAGCAATGACATGCGCATGGATGGGCAATCTTACGATAGCCTGCGTTATGAACTCGGTGTCGATGCCGGTTACACCTTCAACTACGGCGGCGATCAGGCTCTGACCCCTTACTTCAAACTGGCCTACGTGTATGATGATGCCGATAACAATGCTGATATTAACGGCGACAGCATTGATAACGGCGTGAAAGGCTCAGCTGTGCGGGTAGGGCTGGGCACCCAGTTCAGCTTCACGAAAAACTTCAGTGCTTACACTGATGCCACTTATCTGGGCGGCGGCGACGTTGACCAGAACTGGGGGGCAAATCTGGGTGTGAAATATACCTGGTAATGAATAAGGCGGGGGGATATCCCCCGCTTTTTATATACAGAAATAAAAATAATATTGAACCGACAAATACGGATGCCTTGAGGTCTGCATGAACGTTAATGCGAAACCACTTTCTGAATTACGCCGGCTCGAACAGTACTTGAAATCAGCCAGTACCTCTTTTAAATGTGCCCCACAGCAATTAATTACCTCCGGCAAGGGTAGTGAGTCCCGGACGATCGTAGTACAGACCGGTATCATCGAAATCTATCGACATTCGGATGAACTGCTTGTGGGCATCGCGACAGCGCCCTTTATTTTTGGTTTGTCCGCCGTGATGATTAATTCCTGTCAGGAATATAAGGTGATAGCCAAAGCATCCTGCACGGGTTTTTATTTGCCCACTGAAACTACCCGCCAACTGCTGCAACAGAATTCCCTGTGGCAAGACGCTTTCGGTTGGTTATCCTGGATAAATTACATTCTTGGAAAACGCGATATGCAGCTGGTGGGAAATAACTCCTATCACCAGATCCGCGCCATGCTGCTGAATATGGCGGAATGGGATGAAGCGTTGCGTTCAAAAATTGGTGTGATGAATCATATTCAACAAAGTACGCGTATTTCACGCTCGGTTGTTGCAGAGGTTCTCGCAGCCCTACGGCAAGGAAACTATATCAGTATGAGCCGGGGCAAACTGGTTAGTATCAACCGTTTGCCCACGGAATATTAATATCAGTTGGACGCGGTAAGCACCTGAGCTTTATTGGCGCTCAGTTCAGCCACTAAATTATTAAGGCCGTCACTCATATTGACGAAACGCGTATGCGGAGAGCGGGTAACGACAACAAACGCGCCCACGTTTGACTGCGGGATCATCGCCATATACGTGATGAATCCACCGCCGCCGCCGGTTTTCTGAATAATTCCCGGACGGCCATTTTTCGGCGCCATATAGACCCAGCCCATGCCGAGCGCATCGGCTTTACCCGGCACGTCCATCCCAATAACGCGGTGCAGCTGGGTACGCTGATAGATCAGGGTCTGCATACGATCGGCCTGGCTGCTGCGCGAGTAGAAATCCGATGAAAGGAACTGCTGCATCCAGCGCATCATATCGCCAGGCGTGGAGTAAACCCCGCCGCTGCCCACGGCCGCCAGCGTATTATTACAGGGGCTAGCGCCTTTCTCAGCCACCATCAAACGACGGCACTGGTCCGGGGACGGGGTAAAGGTGGTGTCTTTCATGCCCAGCGGACGGGTTATCTGCTCTTCAAACAGCTGCGTGTAGGGTTTACCAGACGCCGTAGAAAGGGCGTCCGCCAGCAGGTCAAACGCCAGGTTTGAATAGGAGGCCTGCGAACCCGGAGCTGCCTTCAGCGTGGCGGTGCTCAGGTAATTCCAGCGCTGGTCGCGCGTTGGCCAGACAAATACGTCACGATGCGCCGCCCCGCCTGGCTGCTCACGCGGCAGGGCGCTGGTATGGGTGGCAAGGTTCACAAGCCGGATTGGCGTGCCCTGGTAGGTCGGAACGCGCGCGCCAGGCGGCGCGTATTTGCTGAGCGGGTCGTCGAGCTTAACCACGCCCTGGTCGAGCAGTTTCACCAGCATTTCACTCGTCATCAGCTTGGTTAAGGATGCGATGCGGATAACGGAATCCAGCTGCGGGTGAACGTTATTTCCTGGGCGCGTCTCGCCAAAGCTGCGGAACACGCGCTGGTTGCCGTCGATCACGACCATCGCCATCCCGGTCGCGCCGCTGCCGTAATAGATAAGGTTCGCGTAGCGATCGGCAATATCTGAAGCCAGAACGGGCGCCGTCAGCGGTTGGGCTGCCTGGGCGGTAGAAAAGCTCACCGCACACAGCGCGGCAAAAGAGAGCAGACAACGTTTCAACGAAAAGCATCCATGAAGTGAATGAGGAAAGTAATGGGTATTTATACTACTAATCGGAACCTTGCAATGCCCCGAATTGCATAACGATAGCGAGAAAAACGTAACCATGGGTAAATATGAACAATTTACTTGCAAGCCATCTCCCATTTTGTGACATCGGGCTTATGATAGGCACCTGTGTCACTCAATCTTACGGAGAACGGTATGTCTGAAAAGCGTGTGGTTATGGTTGTCGATATGCAGAACGGCGTATTTGAAACGCCTCGTCATCAGCGTGAAAAGTGTGTCTCTCTGATCAACCAGCTTACGCAGGCAGCCGACAAGGTGATTTTTATCCAGCATACCGAGGCAGGGGGGCTGGAAGAGGGAAGTGATGGGTTTGCATTGCTGCCTGAACTGCACCAGCCTGCTGATGCGCTCTATGTTACCAAGACGGCCTGCGATGCGTTTTATAACACGCCGCTTGAGGCGCTATTACGCGAGCAGGGTATTCAAGAGTTTGTCATCTGTGGTTGTGCCACGGATTACTGTGTCGATGCGACGATCAAGAACGGTGTGAGCCGGGGTTATCACATCACCGTGGCGGAAGATGCTCACACTACCGCCAATCGCCCGGCGGCAGATGCGCAGATCCTGATTAACCACCACAACGACGTCTGGCGTAACTTCATCGCGCCGGCGAATCCTCTCGCAGTGAAACGCACCGAAACAATTCTCGAAAACTGGAAAGCGAACTAATAATTAACCCTCGGGTCTGACCTTTTTGCCTGAGCCTTGAGACGGGCTCAGGCATGATTTTCGTGTGGTGATGTGTTGAACACAGCAAAAGCCATAACAACAAGAAGGAAGCATTATGTTTAAGTCTTTTTTCCCAAAGCCGGGGCCATTTTTCCTGTCGGCATTTATTTGGGCACTGATCGCCGTTATTTTCTGGCAGGCGGGCGGCGGTACCTGGCTGACGCGCATCACGGGTGCGACGGGCGATGTACCGATTAGCGCGGCGCGCTTCTGGTCGCTGAGCTATCTGCTGTTTTATGCCTATTACACGCTGTGCGTGGGGATGTTTGCGCTGTTCTGGTTTGTGTACTCTCCGCACCGCTGGCAATACTGGTCAATCCTCGGCACATCACTGATTATTTTTGTGACCTGGTTCCTTGTGGAAGTGGGTGTGGCGGTCAACGCCTGGTATGCTCCGTTCTATGATCTGATCCAGACGGCGCTGAGTTCACCGCATAAAGTGACCATTAATCAGTTCTACCACGAGGTAGGCATTTTCCTTGGCATCGCTCTTATTGCTGTAGTCATCGGTGTGATGAACAACTTCTTCGTCAGCCACTATGTTTTCCGCTGGCGTACCGCGATGAACGAACACTATATGGCGCACTGGCAACACCTGCGCCATATCGAAGGTGCGGCGCAGCGTGTGCAGGAAGACACCATGCGTTTTGCCTCCACCCTTGAAGACATGGGCGTAAGCTTTATCAATGCCATTATGACGCTTATTGCCTTCCTGCCCGTGTTGGTTACACTCTCGGCGCATGTGCCGGATCTGCCTATTGTCGGCCATCTACCGTACGGTCTGGTGATTGCAGCAATCGTCTGGTCTCTGATGGGGACGGGGCTGCTGGCGGTGGTTGGGATTAAACTGCCAGGGCTGCAGTTTAAAAATCAGCGTGTCGAAGCGGCTTATCGTAAAGAGCTGGTATACGGTGAAGATGATGCAAACCGTGCATCGCCACCGACCGTACGTGAGCTGTTCAGCGCTGTGCGTCGTAACTATTTCCGTCTCTACTTCCACTATATGTATTTCAACATTGCGCGCATTTTGTATCTGCAGGTGGATAACGTTTTCGGTTTGTTCTTGCTGTTCCCGTCCATTGTTGCGGGTACGATTACGCTCGGTCTGATGACGCAGATCACTAACGTTTTCGGTCAGGTCCGTGGGGCGTTCCAGTACTTAATCAACTCCTGGACCACGCTGGTGGAGCTGATGTCTATCTACAAACGTCTGCGCAGCTTTGAACGTGAGCTGGACGATCGTGACCTGCAGGAAGTGACCAATACTTTTAGCTAATACAGGGAGTTGCTATGTCTTTTGCCGTACCGCGTGCGTTACCGTTGTCCTTACTGACTGCTCTCGTCCTGGTCGGATGCGCCGAAAAAGGGGCTGCTCCGCTCAAGAAGGGCGAAAAGCCGGTTGATGTGGCAAGCGTTGTGCGGCAGAAAATGCCCGCCAGCGTGAAGGATCGCAATGCGTGGGCAGAGGCGCTGGCAAAAACCTTTGAAAGCCAAAAGATCGCGCCGACCGAGGAGAATATTTGCTCGGTACTGGCGGTGGCGCAGCAGGAATCAATGTACCAGTCAGACCCGGTGGTGCCGGGTCTGAACAAAATTGCCTGGAAAGAGATCGACCGCCGCGCGGAATCCATGCATATCCCGGTCTTTCTTGTTCATACCGCGCTTAAAATCACCTCGCCAAACGGCAAAAGCTACAGCGAACGGCTGGATACGGTGAAAACTGAAAAACAGCTCAGCGCCATCTTTGATGATTTCATCAGTATGGTCCCGATGGGGCAGAAGCTGTTTGGCTCACTGAACCCGGTACACACCGGTGGCCCGATGCAGGTGAGCATCGCGTTCGCGGAGAAGCATACCGACGGCTACCCGTGGAAAATCGACGGTACGGTGCGCCAGGAGGTCTTCTCCCTGCGCGGTGGGCTGTGGTTCGGCACGTATCATCTGCTGAACTATCCGGCGAACTACAATGAGCCGCTGTACCGTTTTGCCGACTTTAACGCGGGCTGGTATGCCAGCCGTAATGCGGCATTTCAGAGTGCGGTCAGCCGCGCAAGCGGCGTCAAGCTGGCGCTGGACGGCGATCTCATCGCTTACGGCAGCAGCGAGGCGGGCAGCACCGAGCTGGCGGTACGGAAATTATCGACAGCGCTTGGCCTGAGCAACAGCGATATTCGCCGTCAGCTTGAGAAAGGTGATAGCCTGGCCTTTGAGAAAACGGATCTGTACAAGAAAGTCTTTGCTCTTGCCGAGCAGAAGAGCGGGAAAACGTTACCGAGAGCTATTCTGCCGGGTATTCAACTGGAAAGCCCGAAGATCACGCGTAACCTGACAACCGCATGGTTCGCAAAGCGGGTGGACGATCGTCGGGCGCGTTGTATGGGGCTTTAACGGCGGCGGCGAACACGCAAAACTAACGCCACGACGCCTAAAATCATACAACCGGCGAGGAAGGGAACAAGGCCAAACAGGGTACTGACACCAAACCCAATCTCAACTCGCGGGCGTCCGTTATCCTGTACCTGCATCAGGTGTTCATATACCCCTGGCGCATGAACCAGCATATTGAGCAGCTGGGAACCGGCCCAGAAGCAGAACAGAACAAACAGGGCATAAGCAATATTACCTGCCGTGGAGGTTTTTGGTTTGCCGCCAAAAATCGGTTTCGACAATGTAAAATCAGCCATGATGACCTCCCGAAATATCATTCTGTTCAATACGCTTCTTACAGGGGGAGTTTGACAGGTCATCGCATTTGTCAATATCAGAATCGTGGTAATTTTCCCTCAGGAATTCTCCTGGATTGTCGATTTCTGCAGCACATCACAATTTCATCCCTTAAGTGAAATTGCGTCGCGTTTCAGAATTTCCGTATCCGCCACAGACCTGGCCGTAAAACTGTGAGAGGATGTCTTTTTTTCCTGCCGGAGTTGTTATGAAACTCACGTCCAAACTACGCCGTGACTGGCACTACTACGCCTTTGCTATCGGGCTGATCTTTATTCTTAACGGCGTCGTGGGGCTGCTGGGATTTGAAGCAAAAGGATGGCAAACCTATGCCGTCGGGCTGGTGACCTGGGTGATCAGCTTCTGGCTGGCTGGATTGATTATCCGCCGTCGTCCTGAAGAAACGACAGCGGATGAGACGGAGACGGCGAAGAGCGCCGATTAACCGTTTACGGAGCTTTTAAGGGCGCTGTCGGCGGCATGACGCTCCAGCGCCAGCTCGATCAGGCGAGTGATAAGTTCAGAGTAGCTCAGCCCGCTCGCCTGCCAAAGTTTCGGATACATGCTGATATTCGTGAAACCCGGCAGCGTGTTGATTTCATTGATGACCACCTCGTTTTCCGGCGTCAGGAATACATCCACACGCGCCATACCGCTGCAGCCGAGTGTCTGATAGGCGTTAATGGCGATCGCCCGGATCTTATCGTTGATTGCGGGATCGATATTGGCAGGCACGACAACCTGAGCACCTTTGTCATCAATGTATTTGGTGTCGTAGGAGTAGAAGTCGCTGTTTAAGACCACTTCACCGCAGGTGCTCGCCTGTGGAAAATCATTGCCCAGCACGGCACACTCAATTTCACGGCCTTTAATGCCCTGCTCAACCACCACTTTATGGTCGAATTCAAACGCCAGACGGACAGCCTGTGTGAACTCTTCTTCGCTGGTGACTTTGCTGACGCCTACGGAGGAGCCCTGGTTTGCCGGTTTCACAAACAGCGGCAGACCCAGCTCTCCGCTAATTTGCGCGAAGCTGTGTTTGTCGCGGTTGGCGCGAGTGAGCGTCACGAAAGGCGCTATATTCAGCCCGGCATCACGCAGCAGGCGTTTGGTGACGTCTTTGTCCATGCACGCGGCAGAGCCGAGGACGTCCGAGCCGACGAACGGCAGGTTGGCCATGCGCAACATTCCCTGCAGGGAACCATCTTCACCCAGAGTACCGTGAACGATGGGGAACACGACATCAATCTGAGCGAGAGACTGTGCATTGCCAGCGTCGATGAGTTGCCCCTTCACGACGCCGGGCACAGTGGCGACGCTAATTTCCGAAGGATTAAGGGCGATATGTGCTGGATCGTTGGCATTAAGCAGATACTGGCTAGCATCGTTAACATGCCACTGGCCCTGTTTATCAATGCCCAGCAGCACCACGTCGAAACGGCTTTTATCAATTGCATCAACGATATTCTTGGCTGATTGCAATGAAACCTCGTGCTCTGCTGATTTTCCCCCAAAGACAATACCTACGCGCTGCTTTGCCATCTCACTCTCTTCCAGTATGACGAAAAGCCAATAACATACCACGATGCCCTGCGGGTTTCGCGGCCTTCCGCCATAATGTTTTGGGGAATGTTGATGGGGAAGTGGGAGAGGGAAAACTCTTCTGAAGCATAAAATCTCGCCTGGAAATGGATGATTTGTGACTTATTTCACAAATATGATGACTGGGAAGATAAAACACCAAAGTCATCAAGGCCGCATCTCTGGTGCGACGTCAGTATGCGTAACTTGCTAATCTGTAGGCGAATTCGCCTAAAAATGAAGACTGTTTCTTTATGGAATCATGGAAAGTTAATCTTATCTCGGTCTGGTTCGGTTGCTTCTTTACCGGGCTCGCCATCAGCCAGATCCTGCCGTTCCTGCCGCTGTATGTGTCACAGTTGGGTGTGACCTCGCACGAGGCGCTCTCCATGTGGTCTGGTCTGACGTTCAGCGTCACGTTTCTGGTCTCCGCGATTGTGTCACCAATGTGGGGCAGCCTGGCGGATCGGAAAGGCCGAAAGCTGATGCTGCTGCGCGCCTCGCTCGGGATGGCGATTGCCATTCTGCTGCAGGCCTTCGCCACCAACGTCTGGCAACTGTTTTTCCTGCGGGCGGTGATGGGGCTGACTTCCGGGTATATTCCGAATGCCATGGCGCTGGTCGCCTCGCAGGTGCCGCGAGAACGTAGCGGCTGGGCATTGAGTACGCTTTCCACCGCACAGATTAGCGGCGTAATTGGCGGCCCGCTGCTGGGGGGCTTTCTGGCGGACCACGTCGGGCTGCGCGCCGTATTTATCATTACCGCGATCCTGCTGGTGGTCAGTTTTCTGGTCACGCTTTTTCTTATCAAAGAGGGCGGTCGTCCCGTTATCAGCAAATCTGAACGTCTGAGTGGCAAGGCTGTCTTCGCCTCTCTGCCTTACCCTGGGCTCATGATCAGCCTGTTTGTTACTACTATGGTGATCCAGCTCTGTAACGGTTCGGTCGGGCCGATTCTGGCGTTGTTTATTAAGTCGATGGAGCCAGACAGCAATAATATCGCCTTTCTCAGCGGCATGATCGCCGCCGTGCCAGGCGTATCGGCACTGATTTCTGCACCACGGTTGGGAAAACTGGGGGATAGGATCGGTACGGCGCGAATTCTGATGGCTACGCTGATTTTTGCCGTGGTGCTCTTTTTCGCGATGTCGTTTGTGACCTCTCCGCTTCAGCTTGGCGTGCTGCGATTTTTGCTCGGCTTTGCCGATGGCGCAATGCTGCCTGCGGTACAGACCTTGCTGGTCAAATATTCCAGCGACCAGGTGACAGGGCGTATTTTTGGATATAACCAGTCGTTTATGTATTTGGGTAATGTTGCCGGTCCGCTTATTGGCGCCTCTGTTTCCGCGATGGCCGGTTTTCGTTGGGTATTTGCCGCGACGGCGATTGTTGTTTTGATCAACATTATCCAGCTGGCTATTGCTCTGCGGCGCCGCAGGCACATGGCGGAGGTAAAATCGGCAAGATAATGCTTCTGTCGATGTATTGTATATTCTTATGATTGCCGCATTTTTCTATCACCCAATGCGGCATTTTTTATAGAAAAACGTTTCGCTGATAATTCCGAAACCCTATTTTTTTCGATGTCGTCACTTTTGCATAAGATAATACCTTTCTCCGCTTTGCATATTTCCCTCTTGATGTTAGTTTCAGGGGAAATCACATAAGGAAATAACACGATGAAAAATCTCATTGCTGAGTTGCTGGTCAAGCTTGCACAAAAGGAAGAGGAGTCAAAAGAACTGGTCGCCCAGGTCGAAGCTCTGGAAATTGTTGTCACCGCACTATTACGACAGATGGCTAAATCTGACCAGCAGGCATTAATAGAGAGCGTCGAAGGTGCGCTGGATAAGGCAAAACCCGATACTCAGGTTCCGGTTGAGGATGCAGAGTTGCTCCAGCAATACGTAAAGAAGCTCTTGAGGCATCCTCGCAGCTAAACCGTCGCCGGACATAACGACGTGTCATAGAATTGTCATGCAGGATGCCTATAGTCGCTCTGTTTTTATTTTTATGTATTTGTACATGGAGAAAATAAATTGAAACAGAGCGCACTTTTCATCGCATTACTTCCCCTGTTTATTACCCCTGCTATTTATGCTGATACGTCCAATACTCACATGCTGGATAATCGCGCAGCAAAAGGGGATATCACTCAGCCAGGCGGCGCACGCCGTTTATCTGAAGATCAAACAGCCGCTATTCGCGCTTCGCTGAATGAGAAACCGGCGAAAAATATCATTCTGCTTATTGGCGATGGAATGGGTGATTCCGAAATAACAGCGGCGCGAAATTATGCCGAGGGGGCAGGCGGATTTTTTAAAGGTATCGACGCATTGCCGCTGACCGGACAATATACCCATTACTCACTGGATAAAAAAACCGGTAAACCGGATTACGTAACGGATTCGGCTGCCTCTGCTACGGCGTGGTCTACGGGGGTAAAACCTATAATGGCGCGCTGGGTGTCGATATTCACGAAAAAGATCATCAAACCATTCTGGAAATGGCAAAAGCGGCGGGGCTGGCCACCGGCAACGTTTCTACCGCTGAACTTCAGGACGCGACGCCGGCGGCGCTGGTATCGCATGTGACTTCACGTAAGTGCTACGGCCCGTCGGTGACCAGTGAAAAATGTCCAACCAACGCCCTGGAAAAAGGGGGCAAAGGCTCGATTACTGAACAACTGCTGAATGCACGCGCTGACGTCACGCTGGGCGGTGGGGCGAAAACCTTTGCAGAAACCGCGACGGCTGGCGAATGGCAGGGTAAAACGCTGCGTGAGCAGGCACAGGCTCGTGGCTATCAACTGGTGAGCGATGCAAGCGCTCTGGCAGCAATCACTGAGGCGAATCAAGACAAACCGCTGCTGGGACTGTTCTCTGATGGCAATATGCCTGTGCGCTGGGAAGGTCCAAAAGCCTCTTATCACGGCAATATTGATAAGCCTGCCGTGACCTGTACTCCTAACCCGAAACGCACTGACAGCGTGCCGACGCTGGCGGCAATGACCGATAAAGCGATCTCTCTGCTGAGCAAGAGCGAAAAAGGGTTCTTCCTGCAGGTGGAAGGCGCGTCGATCGACAAGCAAGATCATGCGGCGAATCCGTGTGGCCAGATTGGCGAAACCGTCGACCTGGACGAAGCGGTGCAGAAGGCACTCGAATTCGCGAAGAAAGACGGAAACACTCTTGTGGTGGTCACCGCGGACCATGCGCACGCCAGCCAGATCATCCCGGCAGATACCAAAGCGCCAGGCCTGACGCAGGCGCTGAACACGAAAGATGGTGCTGTAATGGTGCTGAGCTATGGCAACTCTGAAGAAGAGTCCATGGAGCACACGGGCACTCAGCTGCGTATTGCCGCCTACGGACCGCATGCGGCAAATGTGGTAGGACTGACCGATCAAACCGATCTGTTCTACACCATGAAAGCGGCACTAGGCCTTAAATGATAAAAGCCCGGCGGAATTTGTCTCTGCCGGGTGACTTTTTTCCTGTCACGGACCAGACTTACAGGGAATGTTTACAAAAGGATGGTGCAATGAAAACAACATTACTGGTTACTCTGCTCTCTGGCCTGTTCCTGATTTCATCGGCGAACGCGGAAGAGAAAACATTAACGCCTCAGCAACAACGCATGACCACCTGTAACCAACAGGCCACGTCCCAGAGTCTGAAGGGGGATGCCCGTAAGACCTATATGAGCGATTGCCTTAAAAATGGCGCATCTAAACCTGCTGAAAAAAGCCTGACGCCACAGCAGCAGAAAATGCGCGACTGTAATGCGAAGGCCACTGAGCAGTCTCTGAAAGGTGACGATCGCAGTAAATTTATGAGCACCTGCCTGAAGAAAAAAGCGTAGTTCTAACGGGTGAGTGGCTCTGGCGACTCACCCGAAATTTCATACTTTCCTCGCACCCCCCCTCTCTATAATTTGGGAAAATGTTTCAGAATATTCCCAAAAATGATGAATGATGAATCTTATTACAACAAAAAATGCATTCGCGAAGAGTGGGATTTAACCCTTTCTCTGGATGCCCCTCACCGTGCTGGCATTCAGTTTGCCCGGCGAGTTCGGCTGGCGCGCGCTGTCGGGCTGGCGGCGATGTTTTTCCCTGTAGCGGGGATACTGGTCACCCATTTTTTACCCGGTGGCTGGTGGCTTTTACTGGTGGGATGGGCGTTCATCTGGCCTCATCTCGCCTGGCAGTTATCTTGTCGTGCTTCATCACCTCATCAGCAGGAAATTTTCAATCTCAAAATGGATGCCATTATCGCCGGGCTCTGGATTGGCGTGATGGGGATAAATGCGTTACCCACAACCGCGCTGGTGATGATGGTGGGCATGAATATGATGGGCTCCGGCGGCTGTCGACTCTTCATTCCGGGGATCATATTGACCCTGCTTTCCGCACTGTTGACGCTGCCCCCGGTCGGGAGAGTGGTGGTCTTTAATCCTGATCCGGTGGAGTGGGGCTTAACGCTTCCTGTGTTTGTGCTTTATCCCATGCTGTTTGCCTGGCTAAGCCATCGCACTGCCGTCAGGCTGGCTGAACATAAGCGGCGGCTGGAAATGATGAGTACACGCGATGGAATGACAGGAGTCTTTAATCGTCGACACTGGGAAATGCTGTTGCGAAACGAATTTGAGCAGTGCCGACGTCATAATGGTACGGCAACAATATTGCTGATTGATATCGACCACTTTAAAAACATCAACGACACCTGGGGGCATGATGTGGGTGATGAGGCGATCATTGCGATTACGCGTCAGTTGCAGATTTCGGTACGTTCAGGCGATGCAATAGGCCGTTTTGGTGGAGATGAATTTGCGGTGATTATGTCGCGGACAGCCGCTGACAGCGCAATCGCCGTTATGTCCCGGGTTCATGAACGGCTGGAAAAACTGTCGTTACCTTGCGCACCTGAAGAAACCCTGCGCATAAGCGTAGGTATCGCCACCTGGGGGCCGCAGTTTGGGCACTACCGGGAGTGGCTCAAGGCGGCTGATGTGGCGCTGTACAAGGCAAAAAATGCCGGGCGTGGCCGCACAGAAGTGGCTGCCTGACACCCGGCTGAGACGATCAGGATTTACTCAGTTTCTCTGATTTTTCCATGCATTTTGCCATCGCTTCGATGACGGCAGCACGGAATCCGCGTTCTTCCAGTACCCGCACCGCTTCGATGGTGGTACCGCCAGGGGAGCAAACCATATCTTTCAGCTCACCAGGATGTTTACCGGTTTCCAGCACCATTTTGGCAGAACCCATAACTGCCTGTGCTGCGAATTTATACGCCTGCGCACGCGGCATACCGCCCAGTACTGCGGCGTCGGCCATCGCTTCTAAGAACATGAAGACATACGCAGGGGCTGAACCGCTCACGCCGACAACCGGATGGATCATGGATTCGGCAATCACTTCCGCTTCACCGAAGCAGCGGAAAATGTTCAGGACATCAGCCACGTCTTCCGTGGTCACCAGTGCGTTTGGCGTGACGGAAGTCATGCCAGCGTTGACCAGTGAAGGGGTATTAGGCATCGCCCGGACGATTTTACGGTCATGACCCAGCGCGCGCGCCAGTTGATCCAGCGTGACGCCCGCAGCAATGGAGACGACCAGCGTCTCTTTATTCAGGCTGGAGGTGATGTCGCTCAGCACTTTGATCATGATGTTCGGCTTGACGGCGCCAAAGACGATATCGGCGACCTGGGCGACTTCCTGAGCGCTTTCGGCGGCGTTGATCCCGTATTGATCGCGCAACGCGGCGACTTTATCAGGTGACGGGGTATAAACCCAAATCTGACCCGGCAGCACCTGCCCGCTGGCGATCAGGCCGCCCAGGATGGCTTTGCCCATGTTACCGCAGCCGATAAACCCGATTTTCTTATCCATCACGACTCTCCGTCATTATGCGTTGTTTTCTCTGATTGATAGCTTAACAACGAAATGCAGGCGACAATAGTCGGCAGAGTCATTAAGGGGAGACAATATGGCGATTTGGGTTGATGCGGACGCGTGTCCGAATGTGATTAAAGAAATTTTGTTCCGTGCCGCCGAGCGTGTTCAGATGCCGCTAACGCTGGTGGCGAACCAGAATATTCGCGTCCCTCCTTCCAGATTCATTCGCGCGTTGCGGGTTCCGGCCGGGTTTGACGTGGCTGATAACGAAATTGTCCGTCTGTGTAGCGCGGAAGATCTGGTGATCACGGCGGATATCCCTCTGGCTGCCGAAGTGCTGGAGAAAGGGGCTGCAGCGCTTAACCCTCGGGGTGAGCGTTATTCACCTGCGACCATTCGGGAAAAACTCACTATGCGTGATTTTATGGATACGCTCCGCGCCAGCGGTGTGCAGACGGGTGGGCCAGACAGCTTATCCCAGCGCGATCGTCAGCAGTTTGCCGCAGAGCTGGATAAATGGTTGCTGGAAGTGAAGCGTCGCACCGCGTAATGATAACCATTGTCAATTTGTGGTACAGTATGGCCTCCTCAGGGTTGTCATCCCGTACCGCTTTGCAGTAAAGTAATCGAAACATCTTCTGCAATTATTTCTTTACACTCTTCGGCCATCCGGCATCAAGGGGAACACCTGGTTATGACCCAACCCATCTTTTTAGTTGGCCCCCGCGGCTGTGGGAAAACCACCGTTGGCCTGGAACTGGCACGCGCGTGCGATCGTCAGTTTGTGGATACTGACCACTGGTTGCAAACAGAGGCCGGAAGAACGATCGCGGACATTGTCGAACAGGAAGGATGGGACAGCTTCCGCGCACGTGAAACGGCAGCGCTGAAAGCGGTAACCACACCTTCTGCGGTTATCGCGACAGGAGGGGGCATTGTTCTGGCTGAATGTAATCGCCACTTTATGCGCGAAAAAGGGATTGTGATCTATCTCAGTGCACCTGTTTCGGCTCTGGTAGGGCGTCTGGAAGCCTTTCCGGAAGAGGGGCAACGTCCTGCACTGACCTCCAGACCGCTTAGCGAAGAGGTGAGAGAAGTGCTGGCTGAACGTGATGCGCTATACCGTGAAGCAGCACACCACGTGGTGGATGCTTCTGCGGCTCCTGAAGATGTGGTTACCCAGATTATTACTGCTCTACGTTTGGCTTGTGCCAGCTAACCGGCGTCTATACTTATAGCTCAGACATATAAAAAAGGATGAGCTATGCCGACCAGACCTCCCTATCCGCGTGAAGCGCGCATTATTACCGTTGAAAAAGGCCATACGGGTCATACTGTTACCTGGTATCAACTGCGTGCCGATCACCCTAAACCAGACTCGCTGATCAGTGAACACGAGACTGAACAGGAAGCGCTGGATGCGAAACGGCGCTACGAAGATCCTGATATAACCTGACCGTTTTCCTAAACGCTCCAGGATCGTGCCTGAATCACACTTTTTACTCATCGAGAAAGTTAAGCAGGAGTTAATATTTAGTTATTACAAGTAACTCCGATATTGACGGTCGATCTTTACATTTCGATGTGAAGATCACCTGCTACGCTTGGTGCTGTTTTGTTGAAAAAATGAACTGTGCAGCGTAGTGAGCCTGTACCTGTGTGCACGATGTTGTAGTAATGGAAGGCGATAAAGATGAAGGCGACGTTGGCGATCCTCACCATTGGTGTGGTCCCTGTAAGCGAAGTGTTACCGCTCTTAACCGAGCATGTCTCTGAACAACAGATAACGCATCTTAGCCTGCTGGGGAAGATGAGTCGGGAAGAGGTCATGGAGGACTACGCTGTCGAGGCGGGGGAGGATCCCCTGGCGACGTTATTAAGTGACGGTAAACTGGCGCATGTTTCGCGTCAGAAAATCGAGCGCTCGCTGCAAGGGGTGATAGAAGTGCTCGATAATCAAGGTTATGACGTTATTTTGCTGATGAGTACCGCACCCATTAAAGGTCTCACGGCGCGTAATGCGATTCTGCTGGAGCCGATGCGCATCATCCCGCCGCTGGTGGCCTCAATTGTTGATGGTCATCAGGTGGGGGTCATCGTCCCGATTGAAGAGTTGATGGACAACCAGGAGGCAAAGTGGCACGTGCTTGAAAAAGTGCCCTTATATGCGCTGGCAAATCCTTTCTGGGATAGCGATGCCGCACTGATTGAGGCCGGACGTGAGTTGCTGGAGAGAGGGGCGGATGTGTTGATTCTGGACTGTCTTGGCTTCCACCAGCATCATCGCGATTTACTGCAGAAGGCGCTGGATGTGCCGGTGCTGTTATCCAATGTTCTGATGGCTCGCCTGGCTTCAGAGCTTCTGACGTAATGATTTTGCGTGACAGGTGATGAGCATGGCCCCTATAGTGAATTTTTATCTAAAAATATAAGGGCCAGTTCATGCTTCAAAGTAACGAATACTTTTCCGGTAAAGTGAAATCCATTGGTTTTACCAGCAGCAGCACTGGCCGCGCCAGTGTCGGTGTCATGGCCGAAGGGGAATACACTTTTGGTACGGCCGAAGCGGAAGAGATGACGGTCGTTAGCGGTGCGCTCAACGTCCTACTGCCGGGTGAAACGGAATGGAAAGTTTACGCAGCCGGGCAAGTTTTCAACGTTCCTGGCCACAGCGAGTTCCATCTGCAGGTTGCTGAACCGACCTCTTATCTGTGCCGCTATCTGAAATAAAAAATAAGCCGGGTGGCGCTAACGCTTACCCGGCCTACGCTTTGCCTGTTATCTTTGCGCTTCGCCGCCGAGACCTTCCACCAGATTCTGAATCAACGCGGCCAGTTCCCCGGTCATCAGGATGAAGTCCGCGTCAAAACGCTGGGCGTAATCTTCCCGGTCGATGTCTTCATTCTGATCGCGCAGTTCATCGCAGAACTTCAGACGTTTCACGGAACCGTCATCGCACATCATAAACTGAATCCGCTGCTGCCAGTCGAGCGCCAGTTTGGTCACCACTTTGCCCGCTTCGATGTGTACGGCAATCTCGTCGCTCACCAGATCCTGTTTCTTCGCGCGGATCACGCCGCCATCTTCCAGCAGGGCTTTCAGCTCGGCCTCATCGAGGATCTGGAAACCTTGCGCGGCAGCACCGCTGCGTACCCACTCGGTCAGGGTCAGCTCGATTGGCGTTTCCAGCGCCAACGGTACGACCGGCAGAGAGCCGATGCTTTTGCGCAGCAGAGCCAGCGTATCTTCTGCTTTTTTGGCGCTGGCGCAGTCCACCATAATCAGCCCGTTAACGGTATCGATCCACATCATGGTCTGGCTGAAGCGGCTAAAGGCGCGCGGCAGCAGAGAGTGCAGAACTTCGTCTTTCAGCGAATCTTTTTCGGTTTTCTTCAGCTTGCGACCCTGTTCGGCTTCCAGCTTGAAGATCTTCGCTTCGAGCGCCTGTTTAACCACCGGCGTTGGCAGAATTTTCTCTTCTTTACGGGCGCAGACGATGATTTGACCCGTGCTGCTGGCGTGGGTCAGTGCATCGCTTTGTGAACCCATTGGCGGAACCCAACCGGTTTTTGCCATATCCTGGCTACCGCAAGGGGAAAAGGTGTAAGCGGCTAACTGTTTTTCCATCTCTTCTGCACGCAGCGAAACGTCGCGGCTGAGACGGTAAACCATCAAATTTTTGAACCACAGCATGATAATTTCCACGGCCTTGTCGTTAAATCAGCGGGCATGATAACGAATTGTCGCATCGCTTGCATTGCTAATCGGGAAGCGTGCTTCTACTCTGTTGATAATCAAAATAATGAGGAGAGTCTTGTGCGTATTGGGATTGATTTGGGCGGCACCAAAACAGAAGTCATCGCACTGAGCGAGCAGGGGGAACAGCTGTTCCGCCACCGTCTGCCTACGCCGCGCGATGATTATCACCAGACTATCGAGACGATCGCGAGACTGGTTGAAATGGCAGAGCAGGCGACAGGACAAAACGGCAGCGTTGGGATGGGGATCCCGGGGTCGATCTCGCCATATACCGGGGTGGTTAAAAATGCCAACTCGACGTGGCTAAACGGTCAGCCTTTTGATAAAGATTTGAGCGCGCGTCTGAAACGCGAAGTGCGTCTGGCCAACGACGCTAACTGTCTGGCGGTTTCAGAAGCGATTGACGGCGCGGCTGCCGGTGCCCATACCGTTTTTGCCGTCATCATCGGTACCGGCTGCGGTGCAGGCGTGGCCTTTGGCGGGCGTGCCCATATCGGGGGTAACGGTACGGCGGGCGAGTGGGGACACAACCCGCTGCCGTGGATGGATGAAGATGAGCTTAAATACCGCGCTGAAGTACCGTGCTATTGCGGCAAGCAAGGTTGTATTGAGACGTTTATCTCCGGTACCGGTTTTGCGACCGATTACCACCGTCTGAGTGGTCAGCCGCTCAAAGGGAGCGAGATCATGCGTCTGGTCGAAGAACAGGATTCGGTAGCTGAACTGGCGCTCCGCCGCTACGAAATGCGCCTGGCGAAATCGCTGGCGCACGTGGTGAATATTCTCGACCCGGACGTGATTGTGCTCGGCGGCGGCATGAGCAACGTCGACCGCCTGTACAGCACGGTCCCGAATCTGGTGAAACAGTGGGTGTTTGGCGGCGAGTGTGAGACCCCGATCCGCAAAGCGCTGCACGGTGATTCCAGCGGCGTGCGCGGCGCGGCTTGGTTGTGGCCGGAATAAAAGCAAAGAGTGTTTATTCCCTCTCCCTGTGGGAGAGGGTCAGGGTGAGGGCACCAGACCGCACCGCCCCCCATTCACTCCACCGCATACTCTTTATCCAGCCTGCTGTATCCCAGCCCGTTGATCTTTTTCACTTTAATCTGCACCGGAATACGCTCTTTCATCGCCTCGACGTGGCTGATGACACCGATAGTTTTCCCGGTGGCGTTTAGCGCGTCGAGGGCATCCAGCGCGGTATCCAGCGTTTCGCTGTCGAGCGTGCCGAACCCTTCATCCAGGAACAGCGAGTCGATCCGCGTTTTGTGACTCACCAGATCGGAAAGTGCCAGCGCCAGCGCCAGGCTGACCAGGAAACTTTCGCCACCAGAGAGCGTACGGGTGTCGCGCACGGCATCCGCCTGCCAGGTATCGACCACTTCCAGCTCCAGAGCATCGCTGGCTTTGCGCTGGAGCAAATAACGCCCGTGCAGGCGGTTAAGTTGCTGGTTAGCAAGCCAGACAAGATTATCCAGCGTCAGCCCTTGGGCGAACTTGCGGAACTTGTCGCCGGTACTGGAGCCGATAAGCGCATTCAGGTACCCCCAGTCGTCTGCCAGACGGCTGGCCTCTTCAATTTGCTGCATTAAAGCCAGTTGGTGCAGGCGGTTATCGCTATCCTGCTTAAGCTGCTGGCGGATCTCTCCCTGCCGCGTGGTGTTCTCACGAAGCTGCTGCGTCAGTTGCTGGAGCCGGATCTGCAGGCCTGGTGCATCGGCGTCGAGCCCTTCTGGCCGCAGCACCAGGTGCGCCTGCAACTGTTGGTTTGCCTGTCCGGACAAGGCGGCTGCCTGCTGTATCTGGTTTTCCAGCGATTGCTTCAGATGATTGAGGTGTTGGAGCATGTTCTCATCCAGCAGAGCGGCAAGGAACGCATCTTGATCGGCAAAACAGCTGGCTGACAGGGCCTGGGTGAATTGCACCTGCGATTGCTGCAGGCGCTCACGCTCCAGCGTTTCCTGCTGCCGGTGTGCCGCCAGTTGGCTCTGCAGAGACACGCATTCGTCGTGGATTGCGCGCCAGTTGTCAGGAATGGCGGGTTCGGTCTCTTCACTGTTGGTGACCGGAAGTGCGTCAAGCAGTGGCTTCAGGGCGTTTATACGTTCCTGAATCGCACCCTGCTGTGTCTGTTTTTCCTGCCACTGTGCGAACTCCGTTTCACGGGTGTTCAGCCAGGCGGCCTCTGTACCTTCTTCAGGTACGCTGAGTGAAAGTGCGGCCAGGGCGCTTTCCAGCCCCTGACGCGTTGTCGCCAGTTGCTGCTGGTACTGGCGTTCCTGCTCTTCCATTTCGTTGAGCTGGTTTTGCAGCGTCAGACGCTGGCTGAGCTGATAAAGCTGGCGTTCATAGTGCTCCTGTTCGCTCATCCAGATGGCAATATCTTCCTGAATATTCAGCGAAATATTTAATGCCGCGCAAACCTCCTGCCACTCTTTAGTGAGCGCTTGCTCTTCCTGAGAGAGTGTCTGCGCTTCGCCTGTCTCGCGCTGGATCTGTTGAGTCAGGGCATTAACCTGGCCCAGAACCAGCAGCCCTTCCTCTTTTAGCGAGGCGACCTCTTTTTCCAGGGCATCACGGCGGCGCTGATTATCAGTCAGTTCAAGTGCTTGATATTTCTCCACGGCGGGATGTTCGCTGGAGCCGCACAGTGGACAGGGTTTACCTGCCTCAAGCTGAGAACGATAGCTTTCCAGATCTTTAATCGTCGCTTCACGTTCACACAGGGCTTTCAGGTCCAGATAGTGCTGGTTTTTCTCTTTGTATTGCAGGCGACGTAGCGTCAATGTTTCATTGAGTTTTACCTGCTCAGCCAGGGCCTTCTGCATGCTTTCACCGTTCTGGTGCAGGCGTTTTTGTAGCGGCTGATAGCGGGCATGGAGCGAGGTCAGACGTTGACGCATCGTTCGTGACTGCGCCTGTTGTTCCATCGCTACTGCAACCTCATCCACCGTCAGCGTCAGGGTTGTTTCCGGCAGGGCGGCCCGTTTATGGCGTAATTCAGTGAGGCGGGCGGTCAGGGCAGTAAGCTGATTTTTATCACGGCCAAGCTGAGCGAAGTGCGCTCGCCAGCCTGCCATTTCCTGTCCCCATAAGCGGAATCGATCATGTTCTGCCTGCCACTGCGTCAATACCGTTAATTCAGTCTGCAACTGCTCATGGGTATGAATGGCGGTATTACGGATACGCGAGCGCAGCGCGGTTTTATCGTGTAAGCGAGTATTTACTTCGATAATTCGCTGCTGGGTTTGAGCCAGACGCGAGGCTTGCTCTTGCTGGTGCTCCCAAAGCGGTCGAAGCTGAGCGGCGGGTTGAGCAAGCTGGAGCTTTGCCAGGTCAGGCGCGGCGTCGGTCAGCGCCTGCTGCGCCTGCTGTTGTAACACGGTTACGCGCTGTTGCTCGCGAAGAAGCTCATCATGGCGCGTAAGCCACTGATAATCCTTCTGCTGGCGCTGCTGTTGTGCCAGCAGTGTTTTTTCTTCGTCAGTAAGTGCCTGCAAACTTTGCTGTAACTGCTGCTGTTGCTCTTCGTTCAACAGCACAACGCCCGCCGCCTGCGCCTCGTACTTTTCAAGCACGCTGCGGGCAGCTTTGTGTTTCTCAAATACCATGGCGGAAATCTGGCCGTAGATCTCAGTGCCGGTCAGCTCTTCCAGCAGCTCGGCGCGATCGCTCGGTTTGGCGTTAAGGAAGGCGGCAAACTGCCCCTGTGAGAGCAGCATTGAGCGGGTAAAGCGCCCGTAGTCCAGCCCGGTGAGCGCGGCGGTTTGCTCCAGCTTATCCGTCACTTTGTCGGCCAGGATTTTGCCATCTTCGCAGCGCGCCAGCTCCACGCGCGGCGCCTGCAGGTTCCCGTCCGGCTGGTTGCGCGCCCGGTTCTGGCTCCAGAAGGCGCGATAGGCGGTGCCTTTTACCTCGAACTCTACTTCCGCCAGGCATTCAGCGGTGTCGCGCGTCATCAGATCGTTTTGCGCCTGAGAGACCTTCTGCAGTCGCGGTGTTTCGTGATAAAGCGCCAGACAGATGGCGTCGAGCAAGGTGGTTTTACCTGCCCCGGTCGCGCCGGTGATGGCAAACAGCCCGTTGCTGGCAAACGGCTCAGCGGTAAAGTCAATTTTCCACTCGCCCTTGAGTGAGTTGAGGTTTTTCAGACGCAGGCTCAGGATTTTCATGCGTTCTCCTCCTCGTTATTCAGCGCGTGGAGCGTATGGGCGAACAGCTCGTTCAGCCGGGCGCGTTTTGCATCGTCCATCTCTTCCTGGGCCAGTCGGCGTTCAAAAACCTCTTCGACTTTAAGTTCACTCAGCGTTTCGCGCTGAGCACTCAGCAGGATTTTTTCGCGCTGCTCGCGACTACGGCGTACCAGTAAAACCTCGACAGGAAGATCTTCCGTCAGCGCCTGAATTTTTCGCTGCATATCATGCAGATAGTCGTCTGTCGTGATTTCGATATCCAGCCAGACGGGGGGATTAAGCGCAGTGCCACGCCACTGTTCAAGCTGGGAGGTGATGGCATCAAGGTCACCCTTCAGCACCGCCAGCGGCTGGGTAACAGGGACTTCCAGCGTTTCGACGGCGCTCAGTTTACCTCCGTTAAAACTCACCAGATGCACAGACTTGGCTTTACCTGTTTCATCAAAACTCAGCGAAATGGGCGAGCCACAATAGCGAATGTGTTCGCAGCCACCGATGATCTGCGCGCGGTGGATATGCCCTAGCGCAATGTAGTCGGCAGGCGGGAAATTTTGCGCCGGGAACGCATCCAGCGTACCAATATAGATGTCACGTACGGCGTCACTTTTACTGGCTCCGACGGTGGTGAGATGCCCGGTCGCAATCACCGGAATGAGCTGTTCGCCGCGCAAGGTACAGGCATCGGTATATTGTTGGTGATAATAGTCAGTGATGCTCTGCAACAGATGCTGCTGTTTTTCCCCGCCGGACATCCCTGCCTGGCTCTGCACGATATCGCGTGGGCGCAGGAAGGGAACCGGGCACAGCACCGCTCCCGGTGTACCGTCACGTTTTTTCAGGATCTGCGGCGCATGCCCGGCACTGGCCACCACGGTAGTGTTCAGGAAGGCCAGGATGTCGCGGGATTCATTCAGCGTGGCGACGGAGTCGTGATTACCGGCGACAATCACCAGATGGCAGCCTGTTTGCTGCAGATTTACCACGAAGCGGTTGTACAGCTCACGCGCATAGCTTGGCGGCGAGCCGGTGTCGAAAATGTCACCCGCGACAATAATCGCATCCACTTCGCGCGATCGGGCCGTTTCCAGCAGCCAGTCCAGGAACGCTTCATGCTCAGCCGCACGGCTTTTACTGTAAAAGTTTTGACCCAGATGCCAGTCCGAAGTGTGAAGTATGCGCATAGGAGATCCGTGGCGAAAAAAGATGTAGACGATTATAAACATTCAGGGAGCGGAAAATAACCGCTGTAATAAAACAACAGTTTGCCATTTATGGTGGTAAGGTTTTTCATAAATCTGTCATAAATCTGACGCATAATGACGCCGCATTACAAACTTGTAACTTAAATAAGATAAGACAGGGCAAAGTATGGCGAGACGTATTCTGGTCGTAGAAGATGAAGCTCCAATTCGTGAAATGGTGTGCTTCGTGCTCGAACAAAATGGCTTCCAGCCGGTTGAAGCGGAAGATTATGACAGCGCGGTGAACCAGTTGAATGAGCCCTGGCCCGATCTGATTCTGCTCGACTGGATGTTGCCTGGCGGCTCTGGACTGCAGTTTATCAAACACATTAAACGTGAAGCGATGACCCGCGATATCCCCGTAGTCATGCTCACGGCACGTGGTGAAGAAGAGGATCGCGTGCGTGGGCTTGAAACGGGTGCCGATGATTACATTACTAAGCCGTTTTCCCCGAAAGAGCTGGTTGCTCGCATCAAAGCCGTAATGCGCCGCATTTCACCGATGGCAGTGGAAGAGGTGATTGAGATGCAAGGTCTGAGCCTTGACCCGACCTCACACCGCGTCATGACGGGCGAAAACCCGCTCGACATGGGGCCTACCGAATTTAAACTTCTGCACTTCTTTATGACTCATCCGGAACGCGTCTACAGCCGCGAACAGTTGCTGAATAACGTCTGGGGAACTAACGTGTATGTCGAAGACCGGACGGTTGACGTCCATATCCGCCGCCTGCGAAAAGCGCTGGAACTGAGCGGCCACGATCGCATGGTGCAGACGGTCCGCGGCACGGGTTATCGTTTTTCTACCCGTTTCTGAACAATGACAGGAGTGTGACGCGTGCTGGAACGTCTGTCATGGAAAAGGCTCGTCTTTGAACTGATCTTATGTTGTATTCCGGCCTTCATTCTGGGGGCCTTTCTTGGACATCTGCCGTGGTTTCTGCTGGCCTCGGTCACCGGGCTGCTGATCTGGCATTTCTGGAACCTGTTACGCCTCTCCTGGTGGCTATGGGTTGACCGAAGTATGACACCGCCGCCGGGAAGCGGCAGTTGGGAGCCGCTGCTTTACGGTTTGCATCAGATGCAGATGCGTAATAAAAAGCGCCGCCGCGAACTGGGAAGCCTGATCAAGCGTTTTCGCAGCGGGGCGGAGTCGCTACCGGATGCGGTCATTCTGACGACCGAAGAAGGGACAATCTTCTGGTGTAATGGTCTTGCGCAACAGTTGCTGGGGTTGCGCTGGCCGGATGATAATGGCCAGAATATCCTCAACCTTCTGCGTTATCCTGAGTTTGCGCAGTATCTAAAAAAGCGTGATTTTACCGGTCCGCATAATCTGAAACTCAATAATGGTCGCCATCTGGAAATCCGCGTGATGCCCTACAGCGATCGGCAGTGGCTGATGGTGGCGCGCGATGTCACCCAGATGCACCAGCTGGAAGGCGCGCGACGCAACTTCTTCGCGAACGTGAGCCACGAATTACGCACCCCGTTGACCGTACTGCAGGGTTACCTGGAGATGATGCAGGAGCAAACGCTTGAAGGTGCGCCACGTGAAAAAGCGCTGCACACCATGCGCGAGCAAACGCACCGTATGGAAGGTCTGGTGAAACAGCTGTTGACGCTCTCAAAGATCGAAGCGGCGCCAACGCTTGCGCTGAATGACACCATTGATGTCCCCATGATGCTGCGGGTGGTGGAGCGTGAAGCACAGACGTTAAGCCATAAGAAGCACCACCTGACTTTTGAGGTCGACAATACGCTGAAGGTTTTGGGCAGTGAAGATGAGTTGCGCAGCGCCATTTCCAACCTGGTGTATAACGCGGTGAATCATACACCGGAAGGGACGGAGATCGTGGTGCGATGGCAGCATACCCCTACGGGCGCTGAATTTAGCGTCGAGGATAATGGTCCGGGGATTGCTCCGGAGCACATCCCGCGTCTGACCGAACGCTTCTATCGCGTGGATAAGGCGCGATCGCGACAGACAGGGGGAAGCGGTCTGGGGCTGGCGATTGTAAAACATGCCGTCAATCACCATGAAAGCCGCCTCGATATTCAGAGTACCCAGGGTAAGGGAACCCGCTTTAGTTTCGTGATCCCGGAACGATTAATTGCCAAAAAGATCGCCTGATAACGGGTGTGTCATTTTACCTTTCCACGGGTCAGCGTTTGCTGGCCCGTTTGCTTTGCAGTCAAACGAAACGCGAATGAATTTTATACGGCTGACTGTTTTTTGTTCGCATGATTAGCCATGGGTTTTTCTGATAATTAGCGTATTGTGCTGGTATGTTTTTTCATGGTGGCATATTGTTCTGGTTTTGCGATCCCACCTTGCCTTTAAACGTTATAAGCGTTTAAATTGCGCCCCAGATACTGTCAGACCGACTGTATTTGCGTGGTAAATCGAAAAACTATTCTTCTCCACGCCAGGACGGGAGCATTTCCCGCTGAAATTGAGCAATTTTTCGGCTGTATCTTCCCACCAGGGAAATCGAAAAGCTCAATGTTTTCAACACCACATCCACAGGCAGTAAGGTTTTATGACCCATCACTTAAAATCGCGTGACATCATCGCGCTGGGCTTTATGACATTTGCGCTGTTCGTTGGCGCAGGCAACATCATTTTCCCTCCAATGGTTGGTTTACAGGCGGGTGAACACGTCTGGACTGCCGCATTTGGTTTCCTGATTACTGCTGTGGGTTTACCGGTACTGACCGTTATCGCCCTGGCGAAAGTGGGTGGCGGTGTTGATAGCCTCAGCACCCCGATCGGCAAAGTGGCGGGTGTTCTGCTGGCAACCGTCTGCTATCTGGCAGTGGGCCCACTGTTTGCGACCCCGCGCACGGCGACCGTTTCCTTCGAAGTGGGCATTGCTCCTCTGACCGGTGACGGCGCGATGCCGCTGTTTATCTACAGCCTGATCTACTTCGCGATTGTGATTCTGGTTTCTCTCTATCCGGGCAAGCTGCTGGATACCGTAGGTAACTTCCTGGCTCCGCTGAAAATTGTGGCGTTGATTGTGCTGGCGGTTGCGGCGATTGTCTGGCCGGCAGGTCCGATTAGCGACGCCATGGATGCCTACAAAAATGCCGCATTCTCCAACGGCTTTGTGAACGGCTACCTGACGATGGATACGCTGGGCGCAATGGTGTTTGGTATCGTCATCGTTAACGCCGCGCGTTCCCGTGGTGTGACCGAAGCACGTCTGCTGACCCGCTACACCATCTGGGCTGGCCTGATGGCCGGCGTGGGCCTGACGCTGCTCTATCTGGCGCTGTTCCGTCTGGGTTCCGATAGCGCCATGCTGGTTGATCAAAACGCGAATGGCGCGGCTATTCTGCATGCTTATGTTCAGCACACCTTCGGCGGTGCGGGCAGTATGCTGCTGGCAGCGCTCATCTTCCTGGCATGTCTGGTGACCGCCGTTGGCCTGACCTGCGCCTGTGCTGAGTTCTTTGCGCAGTATCTGCCGCTCTCTTACCGCACTCTGGTGTTTATTCTCGGCATTTTCTCCATGGCGGTGTCCAACCTCGGTCTGAGCCACCTGATTCAGGTCTCTATTCCGGTGCTGACGGCTATCTACCCGCCGTGTATCGTGCTGGTGGTACTGAGCTTTACTCGCCCGTGGTGGAATAACTCCTCACGAATTATTGCGCCAGCCATGTTTATCAGCCTGATTTTTGGTATCCTTGACGGGATTAAAGCATCAGCTTTCGCAGAAATTTTGCCAGCCTGGACACAGCGTCTGCCGCTGTCCGAACAAGGCCTGGCCTGGCTGATGCCTACCGTTGTTGCACTGGTTCTGGCGGTTATCTGGGATCGTGCTGCAGGGCGTCAGGTCGCATCGAACGCCCATTAATCAACGGCAACAAACTGTTTAACCACGGGGCTTAAGGCCCCGTGGTTTTTTGTTTTTTTCGTGTTGAATGGCAAGATTTAAATGGAAAGCACTAACAAACTTAAACGTGGACTCAGCACGCGCCACATCCGCTTTATGGCGCTGGGCTCCGCTATCGGTACCGGTCTTTTTTATGGCTCGGCAGATGCCATTAAAATGGCCGGTCCAAGCGTTCTGTTGGCCTACATCATCGGCGGTGTGGCGGCCTATATCATCATGCGTGCCCTCGGGGAGATGTCGGTTCACAATCCGTCAGCCAGTTCGTTCTCCCGTTACGCGCAGGAAAACTTAGGTCCGCTGGCCGGGTTTATTACCGGCTGGACCTATTGCTTTGAAATCCTGATTGTGGCGATTGCCGATGTGACCGCGTTTGGTATCTATATGGGGGTCTGGTTCCCGGCGGTACCGCACTGGATTTGGGTGCTGAGCGTGGTGCTGATCATCTGCGCGGTTAACCTGATGAGCGTGAAAGTCTTCGGTGAACTGGAGTTCTGGTTCTCTTTCTTTAAGGTCGCCACCATCATCATCATGATTGTCGCCGGTTTCGGGATCATCATCTGGGGGATTGGTAACGGCGGTCAGCCGACCGGTATCCATAACCTCTGGAGCAACGGCGGCTTCTTCAGTAATGGCTGGCTCGGCATGGTGATGTCGCTCCAGATGGTGATGTTTGCCTACGGCGGTATTGAGATTATCGGTATCACCGCCGGGGAAGCGAAAGACCCGGAGAAGTCGATTCCGCGCGCCATCAACTCGGTGCCGATGCGTATTCTGGTGTTCTATGTGGGTACGCTGTTCGTGATCATGTCCATCTACCCGTGGAACCAGGTGGGCACTAACGGTAGCCCGTTTGTACTGACTTTCCAGCATATGGGCATTGCGTTTGCTGCCAGTATTCTGAACTTTGTCGTGCTGACAGCGTCGCTTTCCGCGATCAACAGTGACGTCTTTGGCGTGGGGCGTATGCTGCACGGCATGGCGGAGCAGGGCAGTGCGCCAAAGGTATTTGCCAAAACTTCACGCCGCGGTACGCCGTGGGTCACCGTGGTGGTGATGACCGTCGCACTGCTGTTCTCGGTTTACCTGAATTACATCATGCCGGAAAACGTCTTCCTGGTGATTGCATCGCTGGCGACCTTCGCGACGGTGTGGGTGTGGATTATGATCCTGCTGTCACAGATTGCATTCCGCCGTCGTCTGTCTCCGGATGAGGTGAAAGCGCTGAAGTTCAAAGTGCCGGGCGGTGTGGCAACGACCGTGGTTGGCCTGCTCTTCCTGGTCTTTATCATCGCCCTGATTGGCTACCACCCGGATACCCGTATTTCCTTATACGTCGGCTTCGCGTGGATCGTCCTGCTACTGGTTGGCTGGATGTTTAAATGCCGCCGTGACCGTCAGCTGGCGGAAGCACAGTAATGTTAATGCCCGACGATGTCGGGCATTTTTTCTCCTCCCCCATCCTCCTCCCCCAATAAACCGCATCATGATGAGCTAACCTTAACCACCCTGTGGCAAGGTGACGTCAATTTCATCAAAGGGGATTCGTGATGTTAAACGCCTGGCACCTTCCGGTTGCCCCATTTGTTAAGCAAAACAAAGACAACCTTGTGATTACGCTCTGGCTGACGGGGGAAAATCAGCCTGAACGCGTGACGCTCCGCGCCGAAATTGATAACGAAGAGACCGCGCTGAAAATGCACAAACAGCGTAGCCAGCCGCAGCCGGGTATCACAGCCTGGCGGGCAAATATCGACTTGCGCAGCGGGCAGCCACGCCGGCGCTACAGTTTCAAACTGCTGTGGAACAACCGTCAGCTGTGGTTTACCCCGCAGGGGTTTAGCCGTTTCCCTCCGGCCCGTCTTGAGCAGTTTGCCGTTGATTACCCGGATAACGGACCGCAATGGGTTAACGATCAGGTCTTTTACCAGATTTTCCCGGACCGCTTTGCCCGCAGTGAAAAACGCACTGCTGACCAGGATAAGATCTATCACCACCATGCCGCGGGCCATGACATTATCCTGAAAGCGTGGGATGAACCACTAACCGCGCAGGCGGGCGGTTCGACGTTCTACGGCGGCGATCTCGACGGTATCAGCGAAAAGTTGCCGTACCTGAAAAAGCTCGGCGTGACGGCGCTGTATCTCAACCCGGTGTTTAAAGCTCCGAGCGTACACAAATACGATACCGAAGATTATCGCCACGTTGACGCGCAGTTTGGCGGCGATGAGGCGTTATTGCGCCTGCGGCAGAACACCAGAAATGAAGGCATGCGCCTGATTCTGGACGGTGTGTTTAACCACAGCGGAGATTCACACGCGTGGTTTGACCGTCATAATCAGTCGATGAGCGGAGCATGCCATAACCCGGATTCACCGCAGAGAAGCTGGTATAGCTTTAATGAGGAGGGACGAGCGCTGGACTGGCTGGGTTATCCGAGCCTGCCAAAGCTGGATTTCCAGTCTCCTTCTCTGATCGATGAAATCTACGGCGGTGAAGACAGCATTGTGCGCCACTGGCTGAAAGCACCGTGGAATATGGATGGCTGGCGCCTGGATGTGGTGCACATGCTGGGCGAAGCGGGCGGGGCGCGGAACAATATTCAACACGTCACGGGTATTACCCGCTCGGCAAAAGTGGCTCAGCCAGAGGCATTTGTATTTGGCGAACATTTTGGCGATGCGCGCCAGTGGCTGCAGGCCGATGCGGAAGATGCGGCGATGAACTATCGTGGCTTTACCTTCCCGCTGTGGGGATTCCTCGCGAATACCGATATCTCCTACGATCCGAATCACATTGATGCCGAAACCTGTATGGCGTGGATGGATAATTACCGCGCTGGTCTGTCGCATCAGCAGCAACTGAGAATGTTTAATCAGCTGGATAGCCACGATACGGCGCGCTTTAAATCCCTGCTTGGCAAGGATGTGGCGCGTCTGCCGCTGGCGGTCACCTGGCTCTTCACATGGCCAGGCGTACCCTGTATTTACTACGGTGATGAAGTAGGGTTGGACGGTAACAATGATCCCTTCTGCCGCAAAACCTTCCCGTGGCAGCCAGCGAAACAGGACAAGGTGCTGTTCAGCCTTTATCAGCGGTTGGCGAAGTTACGTAAACAGCACCAGGCATTACGCTATGGCGGATGCCAGGTGCTGTACGCCCACAACAACGTGGTGGTGTTTGTCCGTGTTTATAACCAGCAGCGCGTGCTGGTGGCGATTAACCGGGGTGAGGCCTGTGAAGTGGTGCTGGATGACTCCCCATTGCTGCACGTGAAGGCGTGGCAATGTAAGGAGGGTAAAGGGACTCTTCAGGAAGGCATACTCTCATTACCTGCAATTTCTGCTTCCATCTGGTTCGGTAATTAATCTCTGTCTGCAACCGGTACGGTGTACGGGTTGCAGAATATTTCCCTGTGTTGTTCGGTTTTATTCAACAGAGGGGACAAATATCTTTACTATTCGCTCAGTCAATTCTCGCTATACTCAATTTGCTTTATCAGTCAGGGCCCTTTCTCATATAGCACACCGAATGTTTACTTTTAACCCATTGTTTAAAAGGTACTTTTATGTCTATTCGTGAACTGATTGACCCATCCAATTCCGCACTGATTTTTATCGATCACCAACCGCAAATGTCCTTTGGTGTCGCTAATATTGACCGTCAATTGCTGAAGAATAATACGGTAGCACTGGCGAAAGCCGGCAAAATTTTTGATGTTCCTGTTATCTACACGTCGGTCGAAACGAAAAGCTTCAGCGGCTATATCTGGCCAGAATTGCTGGCGGTTCATCCGGATGTCAAACCCATTGAACGTACCTCGATGAACTCCTGGGAAGACGATGCGTTTGTTGCGGCAGTTAAAGCAACGGGCCGTAAGAAACTTATCATCTCAGCCCTGTGGACCGAGGTTTGCCTGACTTTCCCGGCGCTGATGGCGCTCGACGAAGGCTTCGAAGTGTACGTGGTAACCGATACGTCCGGCGGTACATCCGTTGATGCGCACGAACGAGCGATTGACCGTATGGTTCAGGCCGGGGCCGTACCGGTGACCTGGCAGCAGGTGCTGCTTGAGTACCAGCGCGACTGGTCACGCAAAGGCACTTACGACGCGGTAATGGACCTGGTTCGCGAGCACAGCGGGGCTTATGGCATGGGCGTTGATTATGCCTACACCCTCGTTCATGGCGCGCCAGAACGTAAAGCGTAAACCTTTCAGGGCGGGGTTCTCCCGCCCATCAATGACCAGGGAGCTTTTATGGCGCAAACATCACATGTGACGCTGGTGATTACTCACACGTTACTTCCGGGACAGGCTGAGCACTACGAACAGTGGCTTGGCAGGATCATGCCCGTCGCGGCGGAATTTCCCGGCCATCTGGGCGCGAATGTGATCCGCCCGTCCGAAGGGCAAAACCTGTGGACGGTGATCATCCGCTTCGACACGCTTGAACACCTCTATGAGTGGACTCAGTCCGATACCCGTAATGGCCTGGTGAAAGAGATTGAACCGCTGCTGGCGGAAGGCGACAAAACCGAAGTGCGTACGGAACCTGCGTTCTGGTTTACGCCACCGGAGACACACGTACGTAAGCCAAAACAGTGGAAACAGTTTCTGATCACGCTCCTGGTGATCTTTCCCAGCACCAATCTGGTACCACAAGTGACTGGCGCGCTGCTTCCTGGCCTGAAAGGCTCATTGCTGCTGCATTTGATTAACGATGCCTGTGTGGTCGCGCTGGTGGTCTGGCTGTGGATGCCCATCGTGACCCGTCTGTTTGCCGGATGGCTAAAAAAAGCCTGATTCGGCCGAAAGGAGTACGTTATGTCTCAAACTGCCACACTGATCTTAACTAAGGGTAAGATCCATACACTCGATCGTGAGAATCCGCTTACCGAGGCGGTAGCGATCGCCAACGGCAAGATCCTTGCTACGGGTAATCACGATCGCATCATGAGTTATGCGACGCAGGGAACGCAGATCGTCGATTTACAGGGAAGCACGGTAATCCCCGGCCTGAACGATTCTCACCTGCACCTGATCCGCGGCGGGCTCAATTACAACCTGGAGCTGCGCTGGGAAGGTGTTCCTTCACTGGCGGATGCGTTGCGCATGCTTAAAGTTCAGGCCGACCGCACGCCGTCACCACAGTGGGTGCGTGTTGTCGGCGGCTGGAGCGAGTTTCAGTTTGCTGAACGTCGAATGCCGACCATCGAAGAACTCAATGAGGCGGCACCGGACACCCCGGTATTTGTGCTGCATCTCTACGATCGCGCGTTGCTCAACCGTGCGGCGTTGAAAGCTGTCGGGTATACCAAAGAGACCCCGAACCCGCCGGGCGGCGAGATTGTGCGCGATAACAACGGTAACCCGACCGGGATGCTGATCGCCAAACCTAATGCGATGATCCTCTACGCCACCCTGGCGAAAGGGCCGAAACTGCCCATTGAGCAGCAGGTGAACTCTACGCGCCAGTTTATGCGCGAGCTGAACCGCCTGGGGTTGACCAGCGCAATTGATGCAGGGGGCGGTTTCCAGAACTACCCGGAAGATTACGAGGTCATTGCTGAGCTGCACGCCAAAGCGCAGATGACTGTGCGCATTGCTTACAACCTCTTTACCCAGCGCCCGAAACAGGAACTGGACGATTTTGAGCGCTGGACCGATATGCTCAAACCGGGTCAGGGAACGGATTTCTATCGCGCGAACGGAGCCGGTGAGATGCTGGTCTTCTCGGCGGCGGATTTCGAGGATTTCCTTCAGCCGCGTCCGGATCTGCCGGAAGGAATGGAAGACGAACTGGAGCGTGTGGTGCGTCATCTGGTGGAAAACCGCTGGCCGTTCCGCCTGCACGCGACTTACGACGAATCCATCAGTCGGATGCTGGATGTGTTCGAGAAAGTGAACCGCGATATCCCGTTCAACGGGCTGCACTGGTTCTTCGACCATGCAGAAACCATTACCGAGCGAAATATTGAACGCGTTAAGGCGTTGGGCGGTGGGATTGCGGTCCAGCACCGCATGGCATTCCAGGGCGAGTACTTTGTCGACCGCTATGGCAAAGAGGCGGTGAAGCATACGCCGCCGGTAGCGAAAATGCTGGAACTGGATGTGCCGGTGGGGTTAGGAACGGACGCGACCCGCGTGGCGAGCTATAACCCTTGGACGGCGCTCTACTGGCTGGTATCCGGGCGTACCGTGGGTGGGCTCGCGATGTATGACGACAATAACCGTCTGCCGCGTGACGTTGCCCTTGAGCTGTGGACGGCAGGCAGTGCGTGGTTTTCCAGCGAGCAGGGTAAAAAAGGTCGCCTGGTCGAAGGGCAACTGGCGGACCTGGTGGTGCTGTCGAAAGACTACTTCAGCGTGCCGGAAGAGGAGATCAAAGGTATTGAATCGGTACTGACCGTGGTGGATGGCAAGGTGGTGTATGCCGCCGGACATTTCAGCCCACTGTCGCCACCGCCAATTCCGGTTGTGCCAGAGTGGTCGCCGGTGGTGAAGGTACCCGGACATTATCGCTCCGCACCGCCAGCCGCCAGTAAAGTGGGCGCGGTGGTACAGATGCACCAGTGCATCGGGAGTTGTGGCGTGCATGGGCACGCGCACGGTATCGCGCGCCATTCGGATATTCCTGTCTCCGATGAACAGGCATTCTGGGGCGTGTTAGGGTGTTCGTGCTTCGCGTTCTAAAACAAAAGGCCCGCATAAGCGGGCCTTTTTCGTAAACCGTGCCGATTACAGGCTGGATACGTTCTCAGACAGGTATTTCGCTACGCCGTCTGGAGAGGCAGCCATACCTTCTTTACCTTTTTCCCACTGAGCCGGGCATACTTCACCGTGCTCTTCGTGGAACTGCAGCGCGTCAACCATACGCAGCATTTCGTCGATGTTACGACCCAGTGGCAGATCGTTCACAACCTGGTGACGCACGATGCCGTTTGCGTCGATCAGGAAAGAACCACGCAGTGCAACGCCAGCGTCCGGATGTTCGATACCGTAAGCCTGCTGGATTTCGCGTTTGATGTCCGCAACCATTGCGTATTTCACCGCACCGATGCCGCCTTTGTCGACAGGGGTGTTACGCCATGCGTTGTGTACAAATTCAGAGTCGAAGGAGACGCCAACAACTTCTACGCCACGCTTCTGGAATTCTTCGTAACGTTTGTCGAACGCGATCAGCTCAGATGGGCAAACGAAAGTGAAGTCCATTGGCCAGAAGAACAGAACGGTCGCTTTACCGTTGGTGTGCTGTTTGAAGTTGAAGTTTTCAACGATTTCACCGTTGCCCAGAACTGCTGCAGCTGTAAAATCCGGAGCCGGACGAGTTACCAGAACCATATGATTCTCCTGTAGATACTAAGGTTATTTGGAACGCAACGCGAGCCAGTATAGAGAGTGTTCCAGGATAAGACAAAGAGGTGGTGACAATCGTTCCGCCAGCTTTTACCTATCAATGCGAATTCTGTCAGAGCTGTTTGCTTTTCGCCTGCGCCATCATGCGCGGATAGAATTGCCAGAATCGGGTCTCCAGCGCATCGTAATGTTCATCCAGGTCATACCAGGAGTCGCGCAGCGCATCCAGGCGCGGTCGGCGACTGGCCATCCCATTTAACACATTCTGAATGAAATCCATCTCGCGATAGCGCTCCAGCCAGCGTTCTGACCACAGGTAGTTATTCAGATTCACAAAGCGCGGCGGCGAGTCGGGCAAAATGATTGACACCTGCTGGTGGGCATAGCGCACAAAATCCGTTAATGGCAACTCCGGCGAGAGTTGTGCCCAGTGGCGCGACAGGAAATGATCCCACATCACATCAAGCGTGATCGGCGCTACCCGGCGCGTTTCGGGGCGAAACCACGCTTTGGCTTCCGTCACTTCCGGCAAGTTATCTGTCAGCACGTCGATACGGCGATGCATAAAAATACCGTCAACGATCTCAGGGGAATAGTTCTCAGCGGGGTTACCGCGTACGAAATCGGCCAGCAAATTACCGGAAAGGGAGCTGTCAGCGAGGTGCGCGAGATGCAGGTGAGCGAGAAAATTCATGCGTTTTATTTGTCCGGGGGTGGCTAGTTGTTGCAGCAAAAGGGTGTGAGCACTAGACTATGCCGCCTGTTTTTAAGTCACGAGTATACGTCATGCGCGTCGCCGATTTCTCCTTTGAACTACCTGAATCCCTGATTGCTCACTATCCAATGCCTGAGCGCAGTAGCTGTCGTTTGCTGTCACTGGATGGGCCAACGGGCGAGCTGACGCACGGTACTTTCACCGATTTGCTCGACAAGCTCAACCCTGGCGATCTGCTGGTCTTTAACAATACCCGCGTGATCCCAGCGCGCCTGTTCGGCCGTAAAGCCAGCGGCGGCAAGATTGAAGTGCTGGTCGAACGTATGCTCGATGATAAACGTATTCTGGCACATATTCGCGCCTCTAAAGCACCCAAACCGGGTGCAGAACTGCTGCTCGGTGATGACGAGAGCATCAAAGCGACCATGACCGCGCGCCACGATGCGCTGTTCGAGGTGGAATTCGATGACGAGCGTTCTGTGCTCGACATTCTGAATGCTATCGGCCACATGCCGTTGCCGCCGTACATTGAGCGTCCGGACGAAGAGGCCGACCGCGAGCTGTACCAGACTGTCTATAGCCAGAAACCTGGCGCAGTCGCCGCGCCGACCGCGGGTCTGCACTTTGATGAACCGCTGCTGGAAAAACTGCGTGCAAAAGGCGTTGAGATGGCGTTCGTGACGCTGCACGTTGGCGCGGGTACCTTCCAGCCGGTGCGCGTGGACAGCATCGAAGATCACATCATGCACTCCGAGTATGCCGAAGTAACGCAGGACGTAGTGGATGCTGTTCTGGCGGCGAAAGGCCGGGGGAGCCGCGTGATTGCCGTCGGCACTACCTCTGTGCGTTCGCTTGAGAGCGCCGCACAGGCCGCGAAGAACGATCTTATCGAACCGTTCTTTGGCGATACGCAGATCTTCATCTACCCAGGTTATCAGTACAAAGTCATTGATGCGCTGGTGACCAACTTCCATCTGCCTGAATCCACGCTGATTATGCTGGTGTCCGCGTTTGCGGGTTATCAGCATACGATGAATGCCTACAAGTCTGCGGTAGAACAAAAATATCGCTTTTTTAGCTACGGGGACGCGATGTTTATCACGTACAATCCGCAGGCTTTGAATGAGCGTGTCGGGGAATAAGTCCGCGGCACCGTTTTACAACGTTGGACTGTTTTTCTGACGTCGGAGAAAAAATGAAATTTGAACTCGATACCACCGATGGCCGCGCGCGTCGCGGTCGCCTGGTGTTTGATCGCGGTGTGGTGGAAACCCCCGCGTTTATGCCTGTGGGCACCTACGGCACCGTAAAAGGGATGACGCCGGAAGAAGTGGAAGCCACTGGCGCACAGATTATCCTCGGCAACACCTTCCACCTGTGGCTGCGTCCGGGTCAGGAGATCATGAAGCTCCACGGTGACCTGCACGACTTCATGCAGTGGAAAGGCCCAATCCTGACCGACTCCGGCGGTTTCCAGGTCTTCAGCCTGGGTGATATTCGCAAGATCACTGAGCAGGGCGTACACTTCCGTAACCCGATCAACGGCGATCCTATTTTCCTCGATCCAGAAAAATCGATGGAGATTCAGTACGATCTCGGTTCTGACATCGTCATGATCTTCGACGAATGTACACCGTATCCGGCCGACTGGGATTACGCTAAACGTTCTATGGAGATGTCTTTGCGTTGGGCGAAGCGTAGCCGCGATCGTTTTGACTCCCTGGAGAACAAAAATGCGCTGTTCGGCATTATTCAGGGCAGTGTTTACGAAGATTTACGTGATATCTCCGTTAAAGGTCTGGTAGAGATAGGTTTTGATGGCTACGCTGTCGGCGGTTTGGCTGTGGGTGAGCCGAAGGAAGACATGCATCGCATTCTGGAACATGTCTGCCCGCAAATCCCGGCAGATAAACCCCGTTACCTGATGGGTGTGGGTAAACCAGAAGATCTGGTTGAAGGTGTACGTCGCGGCATTGATATGTTCGACTGCGTGATGCCAACCCGTAACGCGCGTAATGGTCATCTGTTTGTTACCGATGGCGTGGTGAAAATCCGTAACGCGAAGCATAAGAGTGACACCAGTCCGCTCGATGCCGAGTGCGATTGCTATACCTGTCGCAATTATTCTCGCGCGTATCTGCATCATCTCGATCGTTGCAATGAGATTTTGGGTGCGCGTCTCAATACCATTCATAACCTTCGCTATTATCAGCGCTTAATGGCTGGTTTACGCAAGGCTATCGAAGAGGGTAAATTAGAGAGCTTCGTGACCGATTTCTACCAACGTCAGGGTCGAACCGTTCCACCTTTGAACGTTGATTAATTTTAATAATGAGGGAATTTGAATGAGCTTTTTTATTTCTGATGCGGTAGCGGCAACAGGTGCTCCGGCGCAGGGCAGCCCGATGTCTCTGATTCTGATGCTGGTTGTGTTCGGTCTGATCTTCTACTTCATGATCCTGCGCCCACAGCAAAAGCGTACCAAAGAGCACAAAAAGCTGATGGACTCCATCGCGAAAGGCGATGAAGTGCTGACCAACGGTGGTCTGGTTGGTCGCGTAACCAAAGTGGCTGAAAGCGGCTACATTGCTATCGCGCTGAACGACACCACTGAAGTGGTTATCAAACGTGACTTCGTAGCTGCCGTTCTGCCGAAAGGCACTATGAAGGCGCTGTAATCCCAACTTTTCCCAAAGGGAACTGCCGTGTTAAACCGTTATCCTTTGTGGAAGTACATCATGCTGGTCGTCGTGATTCTCGTCGGCCTGCTGTACGCGCTTCCCAACCTGTATGGTGAGGATCCGGCTGTTCAAATCACTGGCGCGCGCGGTGTCGCCGCCAGTGAGCAAACGCTGATCCAGGTCCAGAAAACGTTACAAGAAGAAAAAATTACCGCTAAGTCTGTGGCTCTGGAAGAGGGTGCAATTCTTGCTCGCTTCGACACCACCGACACGCAGCTCCGCGCCCGTGAAGCGCTGATGGGCGTGCTGGGTGATAAATATGTCGTGGCGCTTAACCTTGCTCCTGCAACCCCTCGTTGGCTGGCTGCACTGAACGCAGAGCCAATGAAACTCGGTCTTGACCTGCGTGGTGGCGTTCACTTCCTGATGGAAGTGGATATGGATACCGCGCTGGGCAAACTGCAGGAACAGAATATCGACAGCCTGCGTAGCGATCTGCGTGAAAAAGGCATCGCGTACACTACCGTACGTAAAGAAGATAACTACGGTATGAGCATCACGTTCCGCGACAGCGCGGCGCGCGATCAGGCTGTAACTTATCTGTCTCAGCGTCACCGCGATCTGGTGATCACCTCTTCAGGCAGCAACCAGCTGCGCGCGGTGATGACCGATGCGCGTCTGAGTGAAGCGCGTGAATACGCCGTTCAGCAGAACATTAACATTCTGCGTAACCGTGTAAACCAACTGGGTGTGGCTGAGCCTCTGGTACAGCGCCAGGGTGCTGACCGTATCGTGGTCGAACTGCCAGGTATCCAGGATACCGCACGTGCGAAAGAGATTCTGGGTGCGACCGCAACGCTCGAATTCCGTCTGGTTAACTCCAACGTTGATCAGTCCGCTGCCGCAGCAGGCCGTATTCCGGGTGACTCCGAAGTGAAACAGACCCGCGAAGGTCAGCCTGTTGTGCTGTACAAACGCGTGATCCTGACCGGTGACCACATCACTGACTCCACTTCCAGCCAGGACGAATACAACCAGCCGCAGGTTAACATCTCGCTGGATAGCGCGGGTGGTAACATCATGTCTAACTTCACCAAGGACAACATCGGTAAACCGATGGCGACCCTGTTCGTGGAGTACAAAGACAGCGGTAAGAAAGATGCCAATGGCCGTGCAGTGCTGGTGAAAGAGGAAGAGGTGATTAACATCGCCAATATCCAGTCTCGTCTGGGTAACAGCTTCCGTATTACCGGTATCAGCAACCCGAACGAAGCGCGTCAGCTCTCTCTGCTGCTGCGTGCCGGTGCGCTGATTGCACCAATTCAGATTGTTGAAGAACGTACCATTGGTCCTACTCTGGGTATGCAAAACATCCAGCAGGGTCTGGAAGCGTGTCTGGCCGGTCTGGTGGTCTCTATCCTGTTCATGATCTTCTTCTATAAGAAGTTTGGTCTTATTGCGACGTCCGCGCTGCTGGCTAACCTGGTGCTGATCATCGGCATCATGTCCCTGCTGCCGGGTGCGACGCTGACCATGCCGGGTATTGCGGGTATCGTTCTGACCCTTGCGGTGGCGGTCGACGCCAACGTACTGATCAACGAACGTATCAAAGAAGAGTTGAGCAACGGTCGCTCTGTGCAGCAGGCGATTGAAGAAGGCTATAAAGGCGCGTTCAGCTCCATCTTCGATGCGAACGTAACAACACTGATTAAGGTTCTTATCCTGTATGCAGTGGGTACTGGCGCGATCAAAGGCTTTGCGATTACTACCGGTATCGGTGTTGCAACGTCGATGTTTACCGCTATTGTCGGCACCCGTGCCATCGTGAACCTGCTGTACGGCGGCAAGCGCGTCAAAAAGCTGTCTATCTGAGGAGTGCGTTGTGGCACAGGAATATACTGTTGAACAATTAAACCACGGCCGTAAAGTCTGGGACTTTATGCGCTGGGACTACTGGGCCTTCGGCATTTCAGGTTTTCTGCTGATTCTGTCCATCGTTATTATGGGTGTGAAAGGCTTTAACTGGGGTCTCGATTTTACCGGCGGTACGGTAATTGAAATTTCCCTGGAAAAACCGATTGATATGGACCAGATGCGCGAATCGCTGCAGAAAGCGGGCTTTGAAGAGCCGCTGCTGCAAAACTTCGGCAGCAGCCGCGATATCATGGTGCGTATGCCTCCGGTACACGATGCCAACGGCAGCCAGGAGCTGGGCAGCAAGGTTGTTAGCGTGATTAACGAAACAACCAGCCAGAATGCGACGGTTAAGCGTATTGAGTTTGTCGGCCCAAGCGTGGGTGCAGACCTTGCCCAAACCGGTGCAATGGCGCTGATGGTGGCGCTGATCTCCATCCTGATTTACGTTGGTTTCCGCTTCGAGTGGCGACTGGCGGCAGGTGTGGTTATCGCGCTGGCGCACGACGTGGTGATCACCATGGGCGTACTGTCTTTGTTCCACATTGAGATTGACCTGACGATCGTGGCATCGCTGATGTCCGTTATCGGTTACTCACTGAACGACAGTATCGTGGTATCTGACCGTATTCGTGAAAACTTCCGTAAGATCCGTCGCGGTACGCCGTACGAAATCTTTAACGTGTCGTTGACCCAGACGCTGCACCGTACCTTGATCACATCCGGTACAACCTTGATGGTTATCCTGATGCTGTATCTCTTCGGTGGTCCGGTGCTGGAAGGCTTCTCGCTGACCATGCTTATCGGTGTGACTATCGGTACGGCGTCTTCTATTTACGTCGCATCCGCACTGGCACTGAAACTCGGCATGAAGCGCGAGCATTTGCTCCAGCAGAAAGTCGAGAAAGAAGGGGCGGATCAGCCGTCAATTCTGCCGTAAGACGTTTATCGCGTTATCGAAATCCCGGTCTGTTGACCGGGATTTTTTTTATCTGCTCCTGACAAACACTCCTGACAGTATGCTGTCAGGAGCCCTGTCGTAGACTCTTGTCGAACCCAAACAAACAGTCAGGAGGATGTATGAAAAGTGTAATTAACTGGTTTGAAATCCCGGTCACGGATATGGATCGCGCGATTACTTTTTATGAGCCAGTGATGCAGGTTTCGTTAAAACGCGAGAAAATGGACTGCGCTGAGCTGGCCGTTTTCCCGCATGAGGATCCGGGTACCGGCGGAGCGCTGGCAAAATTTGAGGGCATTGTGCCGTCTCACGAAGGCGCTATTATCTACCTGCATACTGACAATCTGCCTGCTACGCTCGATCGTATCGTTACCGCAGGCGGTGAGTGTGTATTCGGCCCACTGGAATTACCTCGTGGCATTGGCACTATCGCATTGTTTACCGACAGTGAAGGTAATCGCGTCGGTCTCCATCAACCTGCCTGAGAGTTAACGAAAATATGACCCGACGCGCTGACCGTTTGTTTCAGATTGTGCAGATCCTGCGGGGCAGGCGTCTGACAACGGCAGCGCATCTGGCGGACAGGCTTGGCGTGTCTGAGCGGACGGTCTACCGCGATATCCGCGACTTGTCACTTTCCGGCGTGCCGGTGGAGGGCGAGGCGGGAAGCGGCTATCGGCTGATGTCGGGTTTTGATTTACCGCCGCTGATGCTGACAAACAAGGAGTCAGAGGCGCTGATGGTGGCGATTCGCCTGCTCAAAACCTGGGGAGGAGACTCGCTGTCGCGCGAACTGGAGTCGGCTCAGGAGAAGGTGTTAGCGATTCTGCCTGAGGAGAGTCGTCGAAAGGCGGAGCAGACGCGGATCTACGCCCCGGATTTTTGCATGCAAAGCCACTCCCGTAGCGATTTTGACATGATTCATCAGGCAATTTCCGCCCAGCGCGTGCTGGCGCTGCATTACCGTGATGAAGCCGGACAGCTCTCACAGCGTGAGGTTCAGCCGTTGGGATTGTTCTTCTGGGGGGAGCGCTGGCTGCTGGCGGCCTGGTGTGAACGGCGCGATGACTACCGCTGTTTCCGGCTCGACAGGTGTCTTAACATTGTGCAGACGGAGCGGCGGTTTAGCGAGAGTGCAGACAGGTCTCTGGCGGATTTTTTGCGGAAGGTTAAGCAGTAAAAAGCCAGCTCGTGAGCTGGCTTTTTGTCCGGCGGCTACCACAAGATTAGAAGTTGTAACCCACGACCAGGTAACCACCCCAACCGGTAGAACGAACGCTGAAGTCACCCTTACCGAAGTTCAGGCTGGCATCGTCGTTCCACTGGCCACCGTTGTGCCAGTAACGAGCAACAACGGAGTAGTGCCAGTGATCGTAGTTCAGAGCCAGGATGTGGCTGGAAGCGATAGAGTTGCTGGTACGAGCATGCTTCCCGTTGTTGTCATAGAAGTTATCGTCACCCAGATCTGAACCCCAGTCAAAGTTAGTGAAACCGATGTAGCTCAGATTACCGCCCCACAGCTGCGTCAGCGGTACAAAGTATTTCACTTTGAAACGGTATCCATCCCACTCGTTTTCGTTGGACGCACCGTAGTTCTGCCACTGGTATTTCGCGTAAATGTTCATGGACAGGCTCATCGGCAGACCCGTGTCGATGTCGGTACCCAGACCCATATACCAGGTGCTTTGTTCCTGAGAATCGTTGCGACCCATGTCATAGATGTAGTTGTTCGCGATGTACCACTCTTTGAACGGACCGAAGCTCAGATCGGTGCCGGTCAGTTTGTCGATGGAGAAGCGCGGTTCGATTTCCATGAACAGCGGGGAACCGTTGTTCCAGATACCTTTCGCATCGGTATTACCACCGAAGAACACCGGCAGATCCACGTAACCGTAGAAATCAAACCAGTCTTTCTTGGCGAATGCTTCGTACTCCAGGTAGGTATCGTTGCGGATCTGTGGTCCGAAACGGGTGTGGTAGCTGCCGACGACGTTAACGCTCTGGTGCCACCAGTCGGAGAGATATTGTGGTTTATCGTTTTCCGCTGCGTTAACAGTGAAAGAGGAGGAAAGTGCCAGCACGGTGCCGGCTGCAAGTAATGTTTTTTTCATAATCATGCCACTGATTGAAATTCCCTTCCGGGAGTGAAAAATGCGCGAATTGCGTTTCTAAATATTTCGTGTTTCTGCGGTGCCTATTATAGGAATCCCTGCTCACAAAAATATGTGTTGTTTCACATATCTCTCACACGCGTAATCGATTGCGTTCACGTTTGCGTACTTTAAACGGCCGGGATTGTAGCGACAATCATTAATGTTGCCAATCCATACGAAATGTAAATGTTAGCGGAGTGACATTGCACTCCGCTGCAGGAGGGGTTATTGCGCGGCGGGCTGGATATCGTGGATGCGGATAAAACCTAACTGATCTGGCGTGAGTCCACTCAGCTGAAGCGGGATATCAACATCGCTGGGCGCCAGTATACTCGCGGGGGCGGTGAATAGTTGGTTCTTCACATTCACTTCCTGGTAGCTCTCGGTAGTGCCCTGGATCTGGCCCCACTCGACGGTGCCAGTGAAGGCCGGAAGGGGATCGTTGGATTCACCCTGGATGCGTAATGTTGCGCGAGTACCATCTGCATTCGCCGCAACGTTCACCAGTGACATTTTCAGCGTGCCAATCTGGCTGTTGAGTCGCGCAGGCGTATTGGCACCAGGCAGCAGATACACCCCGCTGCTGGATTTTGCGTTCAGCGCGTTTTGTTGGGTGATCTTCACCGTTTCTTTATTCAGCTTATCCATTGCCGTATTGAGCGTATTGACGCTTTGTTTCATCTGGCGAACTTCGGTTTGCTGTGCACAGGCGCTAAGGGTGAAGAGGCTCCCCACCAGCAAAATCTTCAGGTAACGTCTTGTCATTGCGTTTATTTCCTTGAAATAACTGATCCTCATTATGGTAGCCAGCATCCACCTGTCAGACATAGATCCTTTGTCTCAAAAAGCTCTTCCTTTGTTGTCAGGCCAGATCAGGGTAAAATGAAAATCAGTTAACCGGATAACAGGGATACCGTATGCATTGCCCATTCTGCTCCGCTGTGGATACCAAAGTCATCGACTCTCGTCTTGTGGGCGAAGGGTCATCCGTACGCCGTCGTCGGCAATGTCTGGTGTGCAACGAGCGTTTCACGACCTTTGAGGTTGCTGAGCTGGTAATGCCGCGCGTGGTAAAAAGCAACGACGTGCGCGAGCCGTTTAACGAAGAGAAACTGCGCAGCGGAATGCTGAAGGCCCTGGAAAAACGTCCCGTCAGCGCGGATGACGTTGAAATGGCGTTAAACCACATTAAATCTTATCTTCGTGGTCTGGGTGAGCGTGAAGTGCCAAGCAAGATGATTGGCAACCTGGTGATGGAGCAGTTGAAAAAGCTCGATAAGGTCGCCTATATCCGCTTCGCTTCGGTCTACCGCAGTTTCGAAGATATCAAAGAGTTTGGCGAAGAGATCGCCCGCTTACAGGATTAAGCTCATGCAGGATGAGATTTACATGGCGCGAGCCATGAAGCTGGCGCAGCGCGGGCGTTTTACCACCCATCCCAACCCGAATGTCGGGTGCGTTATCGTCAAAGATGGCGAGATTGTGGGCGAAGGTTTTCACTATCGCGCGGGCGAGCCGCATGCTGAGGTGCACGCGTTGCGCATGGCCGGTGAGAAGGCGCGCGGTGCTACGGCCTACGTCACGCTGGAGCCCTGCAGCCATCATGGCCGTACGCCACCGTGCTGTGAAGCACTGATTGCGGCGGGTGTTTCACGCGTCGTCGCGTCAATGCAGGACCCGAACCCGCAGGTCGCCGGCCGCGGTTTGTATCGTCTGCAGCAGGAAGGGATTGACGTCAGCCATGGGCTGATGATGCAAGACGCGGAAGCGATCAATAAAGGCTTCCTCAAGCGCATGCGCACCGGGTTCCCGTATATCCAACTTAAGCTGGGCGCCTCTCTGGACGGTCGCACGGCAATGGCGAACGGTGAGAGCCAGTGGATCACCTCTCCGCAGGCAAGGCGCGATGTGCAACGTCTGCGTGCGCAAAGCCATGCTATCCTCACCAGCAGTGAAACCGTTCTGGCTGACGATCCCGCCATGACCGTGCGCTGGAACGAACTGAATGCCGATACCCAGGCGCTTTACCCGCAGGAGAACCTGCGTCAGCCGCTGCGTATTGTCATAGATAGCCAGAACCGCGTCACACCTGAACACCGCATTGTGCAGCAGCCCGGTGAAACCTGGATTGCGCGCACTAAAGAAGATTCACGTGACTGGCCGGAAGGCGTGCGCAGCATCATGGTGCCGGAGCATAACGGGCATCTGGATCTCGTGGTGTTAATGATGTTACTTGGCAAACAACAGGTAAACAGCATCTGGGTAGAAGCGGGGCCAACGCTCGCCGGTGCGCTCTTACAGGCTGGGCTGGTGGATGAGCTGATTGTTTATGTTGCGCCTAAACTGTTGGGTAGCGACGCGCGTGGCCTGTTTGTGCTGCCCGGCCTTGAAAAGCTGGCCGATGCACCACAACTCAAATTTAGCGAGATTCGTCCGGTGGGTCCGGATGTCTGCCTCCATTTAACGACAGCGTAATTGCTCCTGAAATAGGGAAGCAGTACGCAAAGTATTATGATAAAATCCGCCCCCCTGCGGGGCCAAATGAACCCGTAAAGGAAGAGTATGAACATTATTGAAGCTGCTGTAGCTACCCCGGACGCTCGCGTCGCCATCACCATTGCGCGTTTCAACAACTTCATCAACGACAGCCTGCTGGAAGGTGCCATTGACGCCCTGAAACGTATCGGCCAGGTTAAAGATGACAACATTACCGTTGTTTGGGTTCCAGGTGCTTACGAACTGCCACTGGCAGCAGGCGCGCTGGCAAAAACCGGTAAATACGACGCGGTGATTGCTCTGGGTACCGTTATTCGTGGCGGCACTGCGCACTTCGAATACGTTGCGGGCGGTGCAAGCAATGGTCTGGCTCACGTTGCGCAGGATGCTGAAATTCCTGTCGCGTTCGGCGTGCTGACCACCGAAAGTATTGAACAAGCCATCGAACGTGCTGGCACTAAAGCCGGTAACAAAGGCGCAGAAGCTGCACTGACCGCGCTTGAAATGATCAATGTATTGAAAGCCATCAAGGCCTGATTTTTTTGTAAGGGGAATTCCGTGAAACCTGCTGCTCGTCGCCGCGCCCGTGAATGTGCCGTCCAGGCACTTTACTCCTGGCAGTTGTCCCAGAACGACATCGCTGATGTTGAATACCAGTTCCTGTCAGAACAGGACGTAAAAGACGTCGATGTTCTGTACTTCCGTGAACTGCTGTCGGGAGTGGCGACTAATAGCGCGTATCTCGATGGTCTGATGAAGCCCTACCTGTCCCGTCTGCTCGAAGAGCTGGGTCAGGTTGAAAAAGCAGTGTTGCGCATTGCGCTGTTTGAGCTGTCTAAACGTGATGATGTGCCGTATAAAGTGGCCATCAACGAAGCGATCGAACTGGCGAAAACCTTCGGCGCTGAAGACAGCCACAAGTTTGTAAACGGCGTACTTGATAAAGCAGCACCTGCGATCCGTCCCCACAAAAAGTGATCCGCAAACCGGAGTTCTGCATTGCCTGATGGGCAGTGCGGCTCCGGTTTTTTCTTTTATTTGCTGAGGCATAACGTATGGCATGCGGCGAATTCTCCCTGATTGCCCGTTATTTCGACCGTGTCAGAACCTCTCGTCTTGATGTTGAAACCGGCATTGGCGATGACTGCGCACTTCTCAATATTCCCGAAAAACAGACGCTGGCAATCAGCACCGACACCTTAGTGTGCGGACGTCATTTTTTACCGGATATCGATCCTGCCGATCTGGCGTATAAAGCGCTGGCCGTCAACGTGAGCGATCTGGCGGCAATGGGCGCCGATCCCGCGTGGCTGACGCTGGCTCTGACGCTGCCAGAGATAGATGAAGTCTGGCTTGAAGCCTTTAGCGATGCGTTGTTTGAGCAGCTCAACTATTACGATATGCAGTTGATTGGCGGTGATACCACTGCCGGGCCGCTGTCGATGACGCTGGCAATCCACGGCTATGTGCCGCTCGGTCGCGCGCTGAAACGATCGGGTGCAAAACCCGGTGACTGGATCTACGTGACCGGTACGCCTGGCGAGAGTGCCGCAGGGCTGGCGATCCTCCAGGACCGCTTAACCGTGAAGGATGCTGACGACGCGGCATATCTGGTGAAACGCCATTTGCGGCCAACACCGCGTATTCTGCACGGTCAGGCGCTGCGCGAGCGGGCAAGTTCGGCTATCGATCTCTCTGACGGGCTGATCTCAGATCTCGGTCATATTCTGAAGGCCAGCGGCGTGGGTGCGCGTGTTGACCTGGATCTCTTCCCGCTGTCAGAGCCACTGCTTCGCCATGTGGATCCTGAGCAGGCGCTGCGCTGGGCGCTCTCCGGTGGAGAAGATTACGAGCTGTGCTTCACGGTGCCTGAGCTCAACCGTGGAACGCTGGACGTGGCGTTAGCGCATCTCGGCGCGAAATTTACCTGCATCGGGCAGATCATGCCGGAGAGCGAAGGGCTGAAGTTTGTGAGAGACGGTACGCCCATTACGCTGGACTGGAAAGGATACGATCACTTCGCGTAAGTTTGCTTTTTTCCCTTCTCCCACCGGGCTGAGGGATCCCCACAAAATAATACCAGCACGGACGACCCCCCTCTCCCTTGAGGGAGAGGGCTGGGGTGAGGGGGAGCATACGGCTCTGGTGGTCATTCCGTTCACTTTATGTTCATTGCTACTCTGTAACAGCATGACCTGTGAACGTGCCAGGGCGGCTCAATCGCCGCCACCCTGGCGACCCGGGCTCCCGGCGGTAAATCGCCGCTTCGCGGTACCCTCAGCTTATTCCTTCAGGCTATCGGGTCGGGCATGAGCCTGCATCCCTGCAGGCCACGCCCTCTCGGCGCATCCCTGCGCCTCGCCCCGGCCTTACGGAAACGCTTCGGCGATTTACAGCCGGACCAGACATCGCTGTAAGCCATTAATTTTCCTGAAGCAATATTCATCGCTTCCGGTTAAAAAAAATTACTGGGGATTCCTCACCCCACCGGGAGAGGGTCAGGGTGAGGGCTTACTTAAACCCCACCATCGGATGCTGTTGATATGGCGTCTCCAGCTCGGCAATCTGCTCCGGCGTCAGCGTGATGTCCACCGCATTCAGCAGTTCATCAAGCTGTTCTTCCCGCGATGTTCCAATAATCGGTGCCGTAACCCCGCGTTTACCCAGCAGCCACGCCAGCGCCACCTGGGCCCGGGTTGCACCGGTTTCGTCAGCAATCCCGGCTAAACGTTCTGCAATCAACGCATCGCTGGCCTCTGTTCCTTCATACAGATTTTTTCCCACTTCATCCGATACCAGGCGGGCCGTGGATTCCCCCCACGGACGGGTCAGACGACCGCGCGCCAGCGGGCTCCACGGGATCACCGCCACGCCCTCCTGATGGCACAGCGGCAGCATCTCACGTTCTTCTTCGCGATAGATCAGATTGTAGTGATCCTGCATGGTGACGAAGCGCGCCCAGCCATGCTGTGCCTGGAGATCGAGCGCCTGTGCAAACTGCGACGCGTGCATTGATGAGGCGCCGATGTAGCGCGCTTTACCCGCTTTCACCACGTCGTTGAGTGCTTCAAGCGTCTCCTCGATCGGCGTGTTGTAATCCCAGCGGTGAATTTGCAGCAGATCGACATAATCCATGTTCAGGCGTCTAAGACTGTCATCAATAGAACGCAGGATCTGCGTGCGAGAAAGGCCCTGAGCCAGATCGCCAACCGGGTAATACACCTTGGTGGCGACCACAATTTCTTCCCGACGGGCAAAATCACGCAGGGCACGGCCGACAATCTCCTCACTGCTGCCGTTGGAGTAGCTGTTAGCGGTGTCAAAGAAGTTAATGCCCCCTTCGATGGCGTGTTTGATGATAGGGCGGCTACTCTCTTCCGGCAGCGTCCAGGCATGATTACCCCGGTCAGGCTCGCCAAAGGTCATGCACCCCAGGCAAAGTCGGGAAACCTTAAGGTCTGTTTTTCCTAATGTTGTGTATTGCATGGTTCCACTCCTGCTGTTTTAAACAATACGTTTAAGCATAGCAGGAGCAGAACAGGGGGAGGGATCAGCCCAGCCAGGAGCGGATTTTTGCTTCGATACCTGCGGCATCCAGGCCAATCGCCGTGCGGGCTTCGTCCTGAGTACCTTGCGGAATGAAGTGATCCGGCAGACCGAGGTTCAGTACCGGAACGGCTCTACGATTCGCCATCAGCACCTCGTTCACGCCGCTGCCCGCGCCGCCCATGATGGCATTTTCTTCCAGCGTCACCAGCACGTCATGGGTTTCTGCCATGTTCAGGATCAGGGATTCATCGAGCGGTTTCACAAAGCGCATATCCACCAGAGTGGCATTCAGCGTTTCAGCCACTTTCGCGGCCTCTGGCATCAATGTGCCGAAGTTCAGGATCGCCACTTTGTCACCGCGACGCTTCACCAGACCTTTACCTATCGCCAGCTTCTCCAGCGGTTGCAGCTCAACGCCTACCGCATTACCGCGTGGGTAGCGAACCGCGCTTGGGCCGTCCTGATAGTGGTAGCCGGTAAACAGCATCTGACGACATTCGTTCTCGTCGGATGGCGTCATGATGACCATATCCGGGATACAGCGCAGGAACGACAGGTCAAAAGCCCCCTGGTGTGTCTGTCCGTCCGCACCGACGATGCCCGCACGATCGATAGCAAACAGCACAGGCAGCTTCTGAATGGCAACGTCATGGATCACCTGATCGTAAGCGCGCTGCAGGAAGGTGGAGTAGATCGCGACAACCGGTTTGTAGCCGCCAATCGCCAGGCCCGCTGCAAACGTCACCGCGTGCTGCTCGGCAATGGCAACGTCAAAATACTGGTCAGGGTATTTTCTGGAGAACTCCACCATGCCGGAGCCTTCACGCATGGCCGGGGTGATCGCCATCAGCTTGTTGTCTTTTGCCGCGGTTTCGCACAGCCAGTCGCCGAAGATTTTTGAATAGCTCGGCATGCCGCCGCTGCTTTTTGGCAGACAGCCGCTGGACGGGTCGAATTTCGGTACCGCGTGGAAGGTGATCGGATCTTTTTCCGCTGGCTCGTAGCCACGCCCTTTTTTGGTCATGATGTGCAGGAACTGCGGGCCTTTAAGATCCCGCATGTTCTTGAGCGTCGACACCAGCCCCAGCACGTCGTGTCCGTCAACCGGGCCAATATAGTTAAAGCCCAGCTCTTCAAACAGGGTACCCGGTACAACCATGCCTTTGATGTGTTCTTCGGTACGCTTGAGCAGCTCTTTGATCGGCGGTACGCCGGAGAAGACTTTTTTCCCGCCTTCACGCAGCGAGGAGTAAAGCTTACCCGAGAGCAACTGGGCCAGATGGTTGTTCAACGCGCCGACGTTCTCAGAAATCGACATTTCGTTATCGTTAAGAATAACCAGCATGTCCGGCTTGATATCACCCGCGTGGTTCATGGCCTCAAAGGCCATACCGGCAGTGATGGCCCCGTCGCCAATCACGCAGACGGTGCGGCGCTGCTTGTTCTCTTTTTCGGCAGCGACGGCAATCCCGATACCCGCGGAAATTGAAGTGGAGGAGTGGCCGACGCTCAGCACGTCATACTCGCTTTCACCGCGCCACGGGAATGGATGCAGGCCGCCTTTCTGACGAATGGTGCCAATTTTATCGCGACGCCCGGTCAGAATTTTGTGCGGATAGGCCTGGTGACCCACGTCCCAGATGAGCTGATCGAACGGCGTGTTATAGACATAGTGCAGCGCCACGGTCAGCTCTACCGTGCCAAGCCCGGAGGCGAAATGACCGCTGGAGCGGCTTACGCTGTCGAGCAGGTAACGACGCAGCTCGTCGCACAGCTTCGGCAGGCTCTCTTTCGGCAACAGACGTAACTCCTGGGTGGAGTCAACTAACGCCAGTGTCGGGTATTTGGCAATATCAAAACTCATCAAAGGCTCATCGAGATAGTGTGTTTATTTATCACGCTGGATTATATAGTCCGCTAGCGCTTCCAGTGCCGAAGTATCCAGTGATTGCGCGGCCAGTTGATTCAGCGACTGGCGGGCATCCTCTATCAGATCCCGGGCTTTACGTTGGGCTTGCTCAAGACCCAGCAGGGCGGGGTAGGTACTTTTGCCAAGCTGCTGGTCCGCACCCTGACGTTTACCCAATGTTGCAGTATCGCCCACCACATCCAGAATGTCATCCTGAACCTGGAATGCCAGACCGATACTTTCTGCGTATCTGTCCAGAATCGGCAGGGCTTTGCGCCCTTGCTCACCCGCGCTCAGCGCGCCCAGGCGAACGGCGGAACGAATCAATGCCCCGGTTTTATGGCGATGAATACGCTCCAGTTGTTCCAGATTAACCTGACGTCCTTCGGCGTCCAGATCCAGTGCCTGCCCCCCGCACATACCGGCCACGCCGCTGGCCATGGCCAGTTCGGAGATCATTGCCAGGCGGTCGCGATCGGCCACTTCAGCCATCGGTGCATCGCTCAGAATCGAAAATGCCAGCGTTTGCAGGGCATCTCCCGCCAGAATAGCATTTGCTTCGCCAAACCTGATATGGCAGGTAGGCTGACCCCGACGTAAGTCGTCATCGTCCATTGCCGGTAAATCATCGTGGATCAGTGAGTAGGCATGGATACACTCAACGGCAGCTGCCGGGGCGTCCAGCGTGTTTTCGCTGATACCAAACATATTGCCTGTGGCATAGACCAGGAATGGGCGCAGGCGCTTTCCTCCCAAGAGTGCGCCATAGTGCATGGCTTCAACCAGTGGAGTGTTCTGAAAAGGCTGTGGCTCGATAAAACGGCGCAGCGCATCGTTGGCACGCGCGACGCATGCCTGAAGCTCGTTGGCAAAATCCATTTACTCGGCGTCCGGTGTAAAAGGCGTGGTTTTCGCGTCTTCGCTGTCGGAAAGCAGGATCTGCACGCGCTGCTCGGCCTGCTGCAGTTTGACCTGCCCCTGACGTGCCAGCTGCACGCCACGCTCGAATTCGTTGAGTGCCTCTTCCAGCGGGAGATCGCCGCTCTCAAGACGGGTAACGATTTGCTCCAGTTCACTCAGCGCAGTTTCGAAACTGGCCGGTGCGTCGTTCTTCTTCGGCATAGTGAATTGACTCTTATATTCTCAGCCCCGACATGGTAACGGACTCAGGGCAATTATCAAATAACGCGCAATGTGCACAGGAGCGGCGCGATGGTGGTATACTTGCGCGCCTGGAAGCAGCCTTCGGTTATAGGGGCTGCTGTATTTTTCCATTACAAGCCTTATAAGCTTGCCTAAGAAACATTGCCGCCATGAAGTTTATCATTAAATTGTTCCCTGAAATCACCATCAAAAGCCAATCTGTGCGTTTGCGCTTTATTAAAATTCTCACCGGGAACATTCGTAACGTATTAAAGCACTACGACGAAACCCTCGCCGTGGTGCGCCACTGGGACCACGTTGAAGTCCGCGCGAAAGACGAAAACAAGCGTCAGGATATCCGCGACGCGCTGACCCGTATTCCGGGCATCCACCATATTCTGGAAGTGGAAGATGTTCCTTTCACCTCTCTGCATGACATCTTCGAAAAAGCGCTGGTGCAGTACCGCGACCAGATCGAAGGCAAAACCTTTTGCGTGCGCGTGAAGCGTCGCGGCAAGCACGAATTCAGCTCCATTGAAGTGGAACGTTACGTTGGCGGCGGTCTGAATCAGCACGTCGAGTCTGCGCGCGTGCGTCTGACCAACCCGGACGTAACCGTTAACCTGGAGATCGAAAACGATCGTCTGCTGCTGGTGAAAGGTCGTTACGAAGGTATCGGCGGTTTCCCAATTGGTACTCAGGAAGATGTGCTGTCTCTGATCTCGGGTGGCTTCGATTCCGGCGTCTCCAGCTATATGCTGATGCGTCGCGGCTGCCGCGTGCACTACTGCTTCTTCAACCTGGGCGGCGCGGCGCATGAAATCGGCGTTCGTCAGGTTGCGCATTATCTGTGGAACCGCTTCGGCAGTTCCCACCGCGTGCGTTTCGTGGCGATCAACTTTGAGCCGGTCGTGGGTGAAATCCTCGAGAAAGTCGACGACGGCCAGATGGGCGTGGTGCTGAAGCGTATGATGGTGCGTGCAGCATCCAAAGTGGCTGAGCGCTACGGCGTGCAGGCGCTGGTTACCGGTGAGGCGCTTGGCCAGGTCTCCAGCCAGACGCTGACCAACTTGCGTCTGATCGACAACGTGTCAGATACGCTGATCCTGCGTCCGCTGATTTCCCACGATAAAGAGCACATCATCGATCTGGCGCGCGAAATCGGTACTGAAGATTTTGCCCGTACCATGCCGGAATACTGCGGCGTGATCTCAAAAAGCCCAACGGTGAAAGCGGTTAAGGCGAAGATCGAAGCGGAAGAAGAGAACTTCGATTTTAGCATCCTGGAAAAAGTGGTGGCGGAAGCGTCCAACATTGATATCCGCGAGATTGCCCAGCAGACCGAGCAGGAAGTCGTAGAAGTTGAAACCGTGAGCGGTTTCGGCGCTAACGATGCAATTCTGGATATTCGCTCCATTGATGAGCAGGATGACAAGCCGCTGCAGGTTGAAGGCGTCGAAGTGGTTTCTCTGCCGTTCTACAAGCTGAGCACCAAATTTGGCGACCTCGACCAGAGCAAAACCTATCTGCTGTGGTGTGAGCGTGGGGTGATGAGCCGTCTGCAGGCGCTGTATCTGCTCGAGCAGGGCTTTGCGAATGTGAAGGTGTATCGCCCGTAGTTTATTGCAGGGCGGGGGCGACCTGTTGCCTCCGCCCCTCTCCCACAGGGTGAGGGAGAACTCCTATTCGTAATAATTATAAATCCCCGCCGGTATCACCAGCGATGACGCCACTTCGTACGCTTTCTCGCGTCCGACCAGCAGGTCAATAATCTTTAAGCCAAAATCAATCGCGGTGCCGGGCCCCTGGCTGGTGAGCAGGTTGACGCGCGGATCCCAGACGACGCGTTTATCCACCCAATGTGCTTCCGGGATCGTATCCTTAAGACCCGGGAAACCGGTCATGTTGCCGATGGGGAAGATATCGTGCGGAATCAGAACCGTTCCGGCGGCGGCACAGATTGCCGCGACGATACGGCCGGATAAATGAAACTGGCGCACGGTTTCGACCAGCAGCGGGCTGTCGCGAAAACACTCTGCGCCCTTCAGGCCACCAGGCAGGACGATGATGTCGTATTCCCCGTCGGCCACCTGCACCAGCGGGGCATCCGCGAGGATTTTTACCCCGCGTGAGCAGGTGATTGCCAGATTACCGTCGCTGGCGACGCTGGCGGTTGTCACCTTAATACCGCCGCGCACCATCAAATCAATGGTGGTGACCGCTTCTGTCTCTTCGCTACCAGGAGCGAGGCAGACCAGTGCCGACGCGCTCATATTCACTCTCCTTACGTTTAACCAGGTCATACAGACGGGCGTTTTCCGGCACCGCAATACCGTGTGCGCGGGCGCGTTTTAGCAGATAGCCGGTAATGTAGTCGATTTCAGTGTGGCGTAATGCCCGAACATCCTGCAACATCGAGGAGATATTTTCTGCAGTACTATCAATAACCTGTTCGACATAATAGCGTAAATCCTCTGCCGAGGTATGCAAGCCTTCCCGCTCAATGACCTCCGCGACTTCCGCACATAGGACGGCGACGTCTTGCGGATGGTTTTTTAGCTCGCCGTTAGGGCAATCCCACAGCGCCGTGAGCGGGTTAATCACGCAGTTTACGGCCAGCTTGCGCCACAGCTGAGGACGGATATTGTTATGCCAGGCCACGTCCGGCAATACCTTCTGCAGTACGTCTGCCAGATAACCGAAGTCGCCATCCTGTGCCCTGGCAGGGCCGATATGCGTCACCCCACTGGCGACATGTACGATGATATTACCGTCGCGACGTGCAGCGTGCGTGGTCGTCGCCATCAGCAGCGGCTGCGGGATGCTTTTGAGCTCATCAAGCGTCCCCATGCCGTTATGCAGCAGCAGAACAGGGGATGTGGGGGGGAGTTGAGCGGCCAGTGCTTTTACGGCGTCTGAAACCTGCCATGCCTTGAGCGTCACCAGTAAAAGGTCGCTTTGCGCCAGGAAGTCAGGATCGTTCGCGGTGAGAGATTCATTAAAGATGCTTCCGTCTTCACTAATCAGATTTACACTGCAATAGGGCTGGGGCACGCGCAGCCAGCCCTGAACCTCATGTCCGTGCTTGCACAGCGCGGTCAGCCACAGCTGACCAAGCGCTCCGCATCCGAGCACTGTAATTTTCATTGTTCCTCCTCACCTGCAACTGCGCCAGGTGTTACAGCTTAATTATACAGCTAAGCTTCTGTTGAGTTATGCCTCGTAGCGGGTATTATGCAACGCAACAAAAGTGAAGGGAGAAGAAAAGATGCCATCTTTCGATATTGTTTCCGAAGTTGATATCCAGGAAGTTCGCAACGGCGTAGAGAACGCAACCCGCGAAGTTGAGTCACGTTTCGATTTTCGTGGCGTTGAAGCAACGTTTGAGCTGAACGATGCAAATAAGACCATTAAGGTGCTGAGCGAGTCTGATTTCCAGGTAAATCAGCTGCTCGACATTCTGCGTGCCAAGCTGTTAAAGCGCGGCATTGAAGGAACATCTCTGGATGTGCCGGAAGAGTTTGTGCACAGCGGTAAAAACTGGTTTGTCGAAGCCAAACTGAAGCAGGGCATTGAGAGCGCGGTGCAGAAGAAGATCGTTAAGCTCATCAAAGACAGTAAGCTGAAGGTGCAGGCGCAGATCCAGGGCGAAGAAATTCGTGTAACCGGCAAATCACGTGATGATTTGCAGTCCGTAATGGCGCTGGTGCGTGGCGGCGATCTGGGGCAACCGTTCCAGTTTAAAAACTTCCGCGATTAAGACGAAAATGCCCGGTCAGACCGGGCATTTTTTCAGGCTTTGAGTGCCTGCTCGACTTCAAAGCGGTTAGTTACCTTACTGTCTATTTTGACATAGGCACTACGCTCTTCCGGGGCGATCAGCACTTCACTTACCCCCTCCGTGGTTTCAAGACGCTGTTTTAGCGCGTCGTTGATCTCAACATCATCAGGGATTTCTACTCGCAGACTGCTGACGTAGCGCGGCTCTTTCATAGTGCTGGCGACCAGCAGCCAGACAGTGGCCAGCAGCGCGCCTGCAAGGAATACGGTTTGTGAGTCAAACAGACCATCCACCCAGCCGCCAAGCGAACCGCCAATTGCCACGCCGATAAACTGGCTGGTGGAGTAAATACCCATCGCCGTGCCTTTGTAACCCGCAGGCGATTCTTTACTGATAAGCGACGGCAGCAACGCTTCCATCAGGTTAAACGCCAGGAAGAAGAGTTGCACACCCGCTACCAGTTCCCAGAAGTGCGGGCCGGAGCCCCAGAGTACAATCTCGGCAATCAGCAGTACCGCCACGCAGCCCACGAAGACGCGCTTCATCTTGCGCTTCACTTCGGCGTAGATGATGAACGGTACGACGGAGACAAACGAAATCAGCATCGTGACCAGATAGATTTTCCAGTGCTCAGCGGCCGGGAAGCCCGCCGCGGCAAGCTGGCCTGGCAGGGCGACAAAGGTCGACATCAGCAGGATATGCAGGCACATAATGCCAAAATTGAGCTTGAGCAGGCGAGGCTCGACAATCACTTTGCTGAAGCAGCCTTTTACCATTCCAGATTCACGGTTGAGAACGTGGTTTTTGCTGTCTGGCACCACCCATAGTGTTAAGGCGATACCGATTGTCGCCAGCACGGCAATCATCCAGAACAGGGCGTGCAGGCCGAGTGCATGGGTAATAATGGGGCCGAGCACCATCGCAATCGCAAAGGTGACGCCAAAGCTTACGCCGATAAACGCCATGGCCTTGGTGCGGTTTTGCTCGCGAGTTAAATCTGACAACAGTGCCATCACCGCAGCAGCTATCGCACCGGAACCCTGCAAGGCCCGGCCAAGAATAATGCCCCATATTGAGTGGGAGAGGGCGGCAATGACGCTCCCGAGAACAAAAATAAGCAGACCACCGACAATCAGCGGTTTTCGTCCAACCCGATCAGAGAGCAGCCCAAACGGGATCTGGAATACCGCCTGCGCCAGTCCGTAGATACCGATTGCAAGTCCAATCAGCGCCTCGCTGGCTCCCTGCAGCGCCATACCGTACGTGGTCAGAACAGGCAGGACCATAAACATGCCAAGCATCCGTAGCGAGAAGACAGTCCCTAAGCCCCAGGTCGCGCGTAGCTCGCCTGGCGTCATTTTATAATCGTTCATTACCACCTCAGTTCAAAAGCAGGCCATAGTGTAGTGCGGGGAAGGAGCGGGGTAAATAAAGGGTTATTTAACAAATATTACATGCGTTATTAATAGATTCAGTGAATAAAAAAGGGTGCCGAAGCACCCCTTTATTCACCTGTTGTGGCTTACCAGACGTAAGTCAGCAGGTTGTGTGATTCAGGCACCATGAAGTCTACGGACATCATCACGGACAGCGAGGTGATGGCCACAATCGAGAACACAAACAGTTTGCGCGCCCAGACTTTGTCATCTTCCACTTTGTAACCGCGCAGCGCCATACCGAGCCACCAGACGCTCACTGCGGCCGCTACTGCCAGATATTTGTATCCAGCGTATCCGCCCAGAGAGAGCATCAGCGTCGCCACGGCAAAGGCGATGATGTACAGCGTGATGTGGTTCTTGGCAACGGAAATGCCTTTCACGACCGGCAGAACTGGGATGTTCGCTGCCTGATAATCCTTAAAGCGGAAAATCGCGATGGCATAGGAGTGCGGCATCTGCCACAGGCTAAAGATAGCCAGCAGGATAGCTGCACCGCTGTCGAACTCGTTCGTGACCGCGCAGTAGCCAATCACCGGCGGCGCAGCGCCGGAGAGAGAACCAATCAGCGTGCCGTAGACGGAGTGGCGTTTCATATACAGGCTGTAGACGCCCACATATACCACGAACCCCATCACCCCCAGCCAGCAGGCCAGTGGGTTAGCACCAAACCACAGCAGCATAAAGCCAGCAATACCCAGCAAGGTGGCGTACACCAGCGAGACGGAAGGGGCGATCAGGCCTTTCACCAGCACCCGATTTTTGGTCCTTTCCATCTTCTTGTCGATATCCATGTCGATGTAGTTGTTAAATACACAACCGGACGCAACAACCAGTGACACACCGACCAGCGTGTAGATAAAGAGGGTGTAATCAATGCTACCTTTAGAGGCCAGCAGGAACCCTCCGATCACGGAGATCAGGTTGCCAAAGATGATGCCTGGTTTCGTTACTTGCAGGTATTGCTTAAACATACTCGCCGCTCTTAGTGAACCATCATGTTGTAGTTGAGGTTCCACATAATCCAGATGGAACCGACTACCAGGATAGCGATGATAATCACGGTAAAGACGAAGGCCGTCATGTTCCAGCCTTCATCGGACTTGGTGTTCATGTGCAGGAAGCAAACCAGATGCACCAGAATCTGAACCACTGCGGTAACCAGGACGGTGCCCAGAATCGCCGCGTGAGAAGCAGAACCGCTCATCACCATCCAGAACGGGATCACCGTCAGGATGATCGACAGGATAAAACCTGTCATGTAGGTTTTTACGCTACCGTGGGAAGCGCCATGATCGGTTGAATGACTCATTACATCGCCCCCATCAGATAGACAACAGAGAACACACAGATCCATACCACGTCCAGGAAGTGCCAGAACAGGCTCAGGCACATGATACGGGTACGGTTAGTGCTGGTCAGGCCGCGACGGGATACCTGGAACATCAGTACCGCCATCCAGATCAGGCCTGAGGTTACGTGCAGACCGTGAGTACCGACCAGCGCGAAGAACGCGGACAGGAAGCCACTACGATCAGGCCCGAAACCTTCCATAATCAGGTGATGGAATTCATAGATTTCCATCCCGATAAATCCAGCACCAAACAACCAGGTCAACGCCAGCCAGGAGACAACCTGGCTCTTGTTGTTTTTATACATGGCGATAGCCGCCATGCCGTAGGTGATAGAGCTGAATAACAGCAGTGCGGTTTCAACCAGAACGAACGGCAGTTCAAAGATGTCCTTGCCAGTCGGGCCGCCCGCTGTGCCGTTCACGAGAACGGCATAGGTCGCGAACAGACAGCAGAACAGAATGCAGTCGCTCATCAGGTAGATCCAGAAACCGAAGACTTTGGTCGGTCCTGTATCGTGGTGCGCATGTTCATGCGCGTGGGCAGTTGAGTGCGCCAGAGTATCAGTTGCCATTTTTCAGCCCCGCTTTAGAAATCTCGTCGAAATGCTGGTTTTCCAGTTTTTCGACTTCACGGACTGGTACGTAGTAGTCCACGTCCTCGTCAAAGCTCTTCACAATCCAGCTAATGATGACGCCAGCGAAGCTCGCAATCGCCAACCACCAGATGTGCCAGATCATTGCGAAACCAAACACCGTTGCGAAAGCGGCAATCACAATGCCCGCGCCGCTGTTTTTCGGCATATGGATCTCTTCGTAATGAGCAGGTTGCTTGTACGCTTCACCTTTTTCTTTCATTTCCCAGAATGCGTCACGTTCGTGAACGTGTGGCACGATGGCAAAGTTATAGAACGGAGGTGGAGAAGAGGTCGCCCACTCCAGCGTACGGCCACCCCATGGGTCACCGGTCAGGTCACGGTTCTGATCGCGGTCGCGAATAGAAACGTAGAACTGAATCAGCTGGCATGCGATACCCAGTGCAATCAGCGCCGCACCACAGGCTGCAACAACCAGCATTGGGTGGAACTGAGGGTCAATCTGCTGGCTCAGGCGACGGGTCATACCCATGAAGCCCAGCACATACAGCGGCATGAACGCTACGAAGAAGCCGATGATCCACAGCCAGAACGCACGTTTGCCCCAGGTCTCGTTCAGCGTGAAGCCGAACGCTTTTGGCCACCAGTAAGTGACGCCAGCGAAGCAACCGAAGACCACACCACCGATAATAACGTTATGGAAGTGCGCAATCAGGAACAGGCTGTTGTGCAGTACGAAGTCAGCACCCGGTACCGCCAGCAGTACGCCGGTCATCCCGCCCACGGAGAAGGTCACGATGAAGCCGATGGTCCACAGCATTGCTGAGTGGAACACGATGCGGCCCTGGTACATGGTGAACAGCCAGTTGAAGATCTTCACCCCGGTCGGGATGGCGATAATCATGGTGGTGATACCGAAGAAGGCGTTTACGTTCGCGCCTGCACCCATGGTGAAGAAGTGGTGCAGCCAAACGATGAACGACAGCACGGTAATACACACGGTTGCCCACACCAGAGAGGTGTAACCAAACAGGCGCTTACGTGAGAAGGTCGCTGCGATTTCGGAGAACACACCGAAGACAGGCAGAACCAGAATGTACACTTCCGGGTGACCCCAGGCCCAAATCAGGTTGATGTACATCATCATGTTGCCACCCATATCGTTGGTAAAGAAATGGGTGCCCAGGTAGCGGTCCAGGGTCAGCAGCGCGACGGTGACGGTCAGAATTGGGAAGGAGGCAATAATCAGGATGTTGGCGCACAGAGATGCCCAGGTAAATACTGGCATCTTGAACATCGTCATGCCAGGGGCACGCATCTTGATAATAGTCACGAAGAAGTTAATACCGGTCAGGGTTGTACCGATACCGGAGAGCTGAATTGCCCAAATCCAGTAGTCGACACCTACGCCAGGACTGTATTCAATTCCCGAAAGCGGTGGATAAGCCAGCCAGCCGGTCTGAGCAAACTCGCCCACGCCCAGTGACAGGTTAACCAGGATTACGCCAACAACCGTGAACCAGAAGCTCAGGTTGTTCAGGAACGGGAATGCAACGTCGCGCGCGCCGATTTGCAGCGGAACGACAACGTTCATCAGACCGATAACCAGCGGCATCGCCACGAAGAAGATCATGATAACGCCGTGGGCGGTAAAGATCTGATCGTAGTGGTGAGGTGGCAGGAAGCCAGCTTCACCCGCAGAGGCAAGCACCTGCTGGCTACGCATCATGATCGCATCCGCAAAGCCACGAATTAACATGACGATACCGACGATGCAGTACATGATACCGAGTTTTTTGTGGTCAACCGAAGTCAACCACTCATTCCACAGGTAGCTCCACTTACCGAAGTAAGTGATTAAGGCCAGTAAAGCCGCACCACCAATGATAATTGCAGCCACCGTAACCACGATAATGGGTTCATGGTATGGCACTGCATCCAGTGTCAATTTTCCGAACATTTTCTTCCTCGGCCCCTTAGTGAGCGGTTTCCGCGTGGCTCATGTCCATGCCTTCCATACCTTCATGCGCGCTGTGCTCGCCTTCTGGCTGGGACATGTTCATGCTCTTACCGTGATCCATAAATTTGCCAATAACGTCTTTGAACAAATCAGGTTTCACGTTAGAGAAGTACTCCACCTTGTTGTATTCGCTAGGTGCAGCCACTTTATCGAACGCCGCCATGTCAGACATGGTGTTTTGAGACTGTTTCGCTTTTTCAACCCACTGGTCGAAAGCGGCACGGTCTGGCGTCGCAATAGCTTTGAACTTCATACCTGAGAAGCCCGGACCGCTATAGCTGGCGGAGATACCATCATAGGTGCCTGCTTCATTGGCAATCAGGTGCAGGTTAGTCTGCATACCGGCCATCGCGTAAATCTGGCTACCCAGACGCGGGATGAAGAAGGAGTTCATTACGGAGTTGGAGGTCACTTTGAACTGAACCGGAGTGTTCGCCGGGAAGGCGATTTCATTCACGGTAGCAATGCCCTGTTCCGGATAGATGAAGAACCATTTCCAGTCCATGGAGACCACTTCGATGGTAATCGGTTTTTCATCATGAACCAGCGGCTTGCTAGGTTCGAGGGAGTGAGTGGTTTTCCAGGTCAGCACGGCAAGGAACAGGATGATCAGAATAGGCACTGTCCAGACCACAGCTTCCACTTTATTGGAGTGTGACCAGTTAGGACTATACTTCGCATCTTTATTGCTCGCACGATACTTCCAGGCGAAACCAACAGCCATCAAAACGGCAGGAATAACCACAATCAACATCAGGCCAAAAGCCGTCAATATCAGTGAACGTTGTTCCAGTCCAATCTGCCCTTTGGGGTCTAGTAGTGCAGAATCGCAGCCACTGAGTAATACAGTGCCCGCGAATAATGACAACCATCCCAAACTTTTATTGTATTTCCCGAGTCTCATTTAACGACCTCAATTCCACGGAGTCTGGTGGCGTTTAAAGTGTGCGGGCATTTTACGGGAAGGTTACATTACTGTAAACATCATTAGGACTGTGTCAGGAAGGTGTTACCGGGTTCTGCCGCACGTGTCACAAGTGTTGCAAATTATGTCGGTTTTTATGACCGAAGCCGCATGGCAAGGGCTTTATAACGAAAGGACCCCCAAGCATACCCTAAAAGGGGCAATTGGTATAACCATTGTTGAAAATAAACAAAAAATTAACAATTTATTATCAATAAAGAGACATATAAAAAACGAAAAATCAAACTATCTGATGCTGAATCGGTTAATGAAAAATAGTGTTTTGGAACAGGCTCCAATAATTTCCAAATTTTATCCCGCACAAAACAACAATTATTTTTTTCAGCGGTTGGCGGCTATTTCACCGTTATAATTTCGTTTAGTGATTACAACGGGAAATAACCTTTCGCATTTCTCTTCAGGTCATCTGCGTTTTACGCAGAGCCATGAAATCGAGCAGACCCCCGATCAGGATCCCGGCGACAGCCAGTAGGGCTCCGGCATCCAGCAGAAGGGTTACAAGGGGAAGTGCCATAGAGGTGCTGGCATTAATAATGAGCACTACAAGCCAGAGCACCAGCGCGAAGCAACCCGCCATTAACAGACGTAACGCGAAACGGTAAGCGCGGTGATATTCAGTGCGCGGCATAAAGTGTTCCGTCCGTTGGGTGTATTCCAGCGTCTGGCGACAGACCAGCAACAATAAAATACCCGGTACGGCAGCCACCACGGAGAAGAGATAAAACGTTGGCCAACCGTGGGCTTCTACAAACCAGCCGGCAATTGGCCCAACGTACACGCGGCCAACGGCAGAGAGCGCCGAGAGCAGTGCGAACTGCGTGGCGGAAAATGACTTGTTGCACAGGGTCATCAGCAGGGCGACAAATGCCGCGGTCCCCATACCGCCGCAGAGATTTTCAAAGAACACCGCTGCGGCCATGCTGATCATATGTTTGTCGGTAATTGACAACAGCCAGTAGCCTGCGTTGGATGCGCCTTGCAGGATGCCAAAGATCAGCAGCGCACGGAACAGCGTCAGGCGTTGCATCAACACGCCGCCATAAAGTGCCCCGACAATGGTCGCAAACAGCCCCAGCGTTTTATTCACCACGCCCACTTCACCCGCATCAAAACCCACACCACGAATGAGGAAGGTGGTGGTCAGGCTCATCGCAAAGGCATCGCCCAGTTTATAGAGGACGATAAGCAACAGGATCAGCCAGGCGTTGTTGCGGCCAAAGAAATCGCGTAATGGTTCGGCGACGGCCTGTTCCAGAGAGCGGGGAACCGGGATGACATCACTCGGTTCGGGGGCGAACAGGGTGGCAATAATACACGGGATCAGCAGGGCGGCCATCAGCCAGTACATGCCTTGCCAACCAAGGTAGCGGTCGGCCAGCCACAATGCCAGCCCACCGGAAACCAGCATGCCAAGGCGATAGCCCAGCACGCTGATGGCCGCACCAGCTCCACGTTCTTCAGCAGGCAACACGTCCGTCTTCCAGGCATCAAACACAATATCCTGGGACGCGGAACAGAAGGCGATCACCACCGCAAGGGCGGCCATCCAGCGAAGTTGAGTTGACGGTTCCAGGAAGCCCATGGCGGCAATGGCCAGCAGCAACAGCACCTGCGTCATAACCAGCCAGCCGCGACGGCGGCCGAGAAACGGTGGGGTGTAGCGATCCATCACCGGCGACCACAGGAACTTAAAGACATAAGCCTGGCCGACGAGTGAGAAGAAGCCAATAGTTTTGAGATCGATATTCTCGACGGTCATCCATGCCTGCAAGGTGCCTGAAGTGAGCGCGAGAGGTAAACCGGAGGCAAAGCCAAGGATCAGCAGAATCGCTGATTTCGGTTGCTGGAAAATGCGTAAGTAATGACTGGACATGTTCTTAAAAACTGACCCGGCTAAAAACCGGGTCAGTCAGCAGGATTAACGCGCGTTCTGCTTGATGAAGTCGTGAATGCTGGTGTCCTGCGCCATGTCGGAAATGGTATCCGTCAGCACGCTGTTAACCGCATCAGCAATATTTTTATTCGATGCCTGGAACGCGCCTTCTACAGAGTAGCTCGCGCGATAGTTCTTGGTCATCTTGTTGCCATTCTTCGCGGTGGCAATGATGGCGATATCCGCTTTGGTGGCGATGTTGTAGCGAACGTTACCCTGAGAAACATCAGCATAAAGGTTGTTCACGATGATCTGCAGATCTACCGCACCGCTTGGGCCAACCATATAGCCACGAGAAGTCATCTGTTTTTCCAGCACTTCCTGCAGCAGGAAGCGCAGGTCGCGGGATGCAGTCAGCGTTACCTGCTGGTTATCGCGGGTCACTTTTGCCAGCGCTTGATCCTGACGCTGATCGGCACCGTTAATACTCACGGTAACACCCATCAGGCTTGGGTCCTGCTGAGGCAGGGTAATTTTTGGTGAGACATCGATGGTGGTAGGCGGAGTCGCACAGCCTGCCAGCATAAAAAGGGCTACCAACGGAAAGAAGAGTTTTTTTAACATTTTCAGGTTCTCAACGAATCGTAAGCATATAGAGAGAAAAATTGCCGCCATCATAACATCGCCAACGGTCAGGGGAAGTGGTCAACGCATGTAAATTCATCGCCTTGTCTGAAAACTGACCTTTGCACCCTTTTTCACCTCGTGTGAATGACAAAAGGTATGAGCCACACAGTTAACTTCATTCGTTTGAATGAGAAAATCAGACGAAAGCTAAATATTTGTTGTCAAGGTGTAATGGAAACGGTAAAAGCGGCTAACATTTAAAGGGATGGGTGACATCCTGGCGTTGTCGGAGGAGTAATTTCATGATGATACGTGAGCAGATAGAAGATAAATTAAGGGCAGCGTTCAACCCTGTGTTCCTCGAAGTCGTCGACGAAAGCTATCGTCATAACGTGCCGGCAGGTTCTGAAAGCCACTTTAAAGTGGTTCTGGTTAGCGATCGCTTCACGGGAGAACGTTTCCTGAACCGACACCGCTTGATCTACAGCACCTTGACGGAAGAACTCTCCACAACCGTACATGCGCTGGCATTGCATACCTACACCATTAAGGAATGGGAAGGTTTGCAGGATACGGTTTTCGCATCGCCGCCTTGCCGCGGTGCTGGCACCATCGCCTGATAAATCGGATTTGCAACGGCTGGAGTTTTTCCAGTATGTTGCTTAAAGATTTCCTCAAAACGGCCTCCGGGCCGTTTTGTTTTGTCTGAGTTTTGAGCGGATGGTGCGATTTTAAGGCTAAAAATAGCCTTAAAGTGTGAAAAAAGCCGCAGCAACATGCCCCAACCGTTCTCGACTCACCTAAGTGATGCCGCTATAATGCCGCGTCTTATTGAATGTCTTCGGGATGATTCTGGCGACAGGGAATGTGAATCTGCACTAAGAGAGCATCCCGGTATAACAGACAGATTCAGAGTTGACCGAGCACTGTGATTTTTTTGAGGTAACAAGATGCAAGTTTCAGTTGAAACCACTCAAGGCCTTGGCCGCCGTGTAACGATTACTATCGCTGCTGACAGCATCGAAACTGCTGTGAAAAGCGAGCTGGTCAACGTAGCAAAAAAAGTACGTATTGACGGCTTCCGTAAGGGCAAAGTACCAATGAATGTTGTTGCTCAGCGTTATGGCGCTTCCGTGCGTCAGGATGTGCTGGGTGAACTGATGAGCCGTAACTTTATTGATGCGATCATCAAAGAAAAAATCAATCCGGCCGGCGCGCCAAACTACGTTCCAGGCGAATACAAACTGGGCGAAGACTTCACCTACTCCGTAGAGTTCGAAGTGTATCCGGAAGTTGAGCTGAAAGGTCTGGAATCAATCGAAGTTGAAAAACCGATTGTGTCCGTGACTGACGAAGACGTTGACGGCATGCTGGACACCCTGCGTAAGCAGCAGGCGAACTGGAAAGAGAAAGAAGGCGCTGTTGACGCGGAAGACCGTGTGACCATCGACTTCACCGGTTCTGTAGACGGCGAAGAGTTCGAAGGCGGTAAAGCGTCTGATTTCGTACTGGCAATGGGTCAGGGTCGTATGATCCCAGGCTTCGAAGACGGTATCAAAGGCCACAAAGCTGGCGAAGAGTTCACTATTGATGTGACCTTCCCTGAAGAGTACCACGCTGAAAACCTGAAAGGTAAAGCGGCCAAGTTCGTTATCAATCTGAAGAAAGTTGAAGAGCGCGAACTGCCAGAACTGACTGAAGAATTCATCAAACGTTTCGGCGTGGAAGATGGTTCTGTAGCGGGTCTGCGTACAGAAGTGCGTAAAAACATGGAGCGCGAGCTGAACGGCGCTGTGCGTAACCGTGTGAAATCTCAGGCGATCGAAGGTCTGGTGAAAGCGAACGACATCGACGTTCCAGCTGCCCTGATCGACAGCGAAATCGACGTGCTGCGCCGTCAGGCTGCACAGCGTTTCGGTGGCAACCAGCAGCAAGCAATGGAACTGCCGCGTGAGCTGTTCGAAGAGCAAGCTAAACGCCGCGTTGTTGTTGGCCTGCTGTTGGGCGAAGTGATTCGTACCCACGAGCTGAAAGCTGACGAAGAGCGTGTGAAAGGCCTGATCGAAGAGATGGCGTCTGCATACGAAGATCCATCAGAAGTTATCGAGTTCTACGGTAAAAACAAAGAGCTGATGGACAACATGCGCAATGTCGCACTGGAAGAGCAGGCTGTTGAAGCGGTACTGGCGAAAGCTAAAGTGTCCGAAAAAGCGACCTCTTTCAACGAACTGATGAACCAGCAGGCGTAATTTCGCCCCAAAGGTTTAAAGTTTGAACAGAAAACCCGTTGCCTTGTGGCAGCGGGTTTTTTTTATCACACCAATAGCCCAGGAAGAGTGCTAAAACGCCCTTTCAGTGTTAGCGTAACAACAAAAGGTTGTTATGCTTGAAATAGGGCACAGTGAACCCCATAAGTGTGTAATCACGATGAATGAGACTGGCTGATAATCCGTCCGTAAGGTTACAATCAGTACAGCAGGTGTTTTCAATTTTGATCCAGGAGACGGAAATGTCATACAGTGGCGAACGAGATAACTTTGCACCCCATATGGCGCTGGTGCCAATGGTTATTGAACAGACCTCACGTGGTGAGCGTTCTTTTGATATCTATTCCCGTCTGCTCAAGGAACGCGTTATCTTTCTGACCGGTCAGGTGGAAGACCACATGGCTAACCTGATCGTGGCGCAGATGCTGTTTCTGGAAGCGGAAAACCCGGAAAAAGACATTTACCTGTACATTAACTCCCCGGGTGGCGTGATTACGGCAGGTATGTCCATTTATGACACCATGCAATTCATCAAGCCGGATGTAAGCACTATCTGTATGGGTCAGGCTGCATCTATGGGCGCGTTCCTGTTAACAGCAGGGGCTAAAGGCAAGCGTTTCTGCTTACCTAATTCCCGCGTGATGATTCACCAGCCGCTGGGTGGTTACCAGGGGCAGGCGACGGATATTGAAATCCACGCCCGTGAAATTCTGAAAGTAAAAGCGCGCATGAATGAACTCATGGCGCAGCATACAGGTCAATCGCTTGAGCAGATCGAGCGCGATACCGAGCGCGATCGCTTCCTCTCTGCTTCAGAGGCAGTTGAGTACGGCTTAGTCGACTCCGTATTGACCCATCGTAATTGATGCCCGCGACGCAAGTGTGCCGCTATACTAAAGTAGGGCGGCACTCTGCCTGAGAGCAGCTTGCGTCTTAGAATGGCATTTGCGTCGTCATGTGCGGCACAAAGAACTTAAAAAGAGGTTTGGACTCATGACAGATAAACGCAAAGATGGTTCGGGCAAACTGCTGTACTGCTCTTTTTGCGGCAAAAGCCAGCATGAAGTGCGTAAACTGATTGCCGGGCCGTCCGTGTATATCTGCGACGAATGTGTCGATTTATGTAACGACATCATTCGCGAAGAGATTAAAGAAGTTGCGCCACACCGTGAGCGTAGCGCGCTGCCAACTCCGCATGAAATTCGTCATCACCTTGACGATTATGTCATCGGTCAGGAGCAGGCTAAGAAAGTACTGGCGGTAGCGGTATATAACCACTACAAACGTCTGCGTAACGGTGATACCAGCAATGGCGTAGAACTGGGTAAAAGTAACATTTTGCTGATCGGCCCAACCGGTTCCGGTAAAACGTTGCTGGCTGAAACTCTGGCGCGTCTGCTGGATGTTCCGTTCACCATGGCGGATGCCACCACTCTGACCGAAGCGGGTTATGTGGGTGAAGATGTAGAAAACATCATCCAGAAACTGCTGCAGAAGTGCGATTACGACGTACAGAAAGCCCAGCGCGGGATTGTTTACATCGATGAGATCGACAAGATTTCTCGTAAATCCGACAACCCGTCGATCACCCGTGATGTGTCGGGTGAAGGCGTACAGCAGGCACTGCTGAAGCTGATCGAAGGGACTGTTGCCGCTGTTCCGCCACAGGGAGGTCGTAAACATCCGCAGCAGGAGTTCCTGCAGGTTGATACCTCCAAGATCCTGTTCATCTGTGGTGGTGCGTTTGCGGGTCTGGATAAAGTTATCTCCCACCGTGTTGAAACCGGCTCCGGCATTGGTTTTGGCGCGACGGTGAAATCGACGTCAGAAAAACCGAACGAAGGCGAACTGCTATCTCAGGTTGAACCAGAAGATCTGATCAAATTCGGTCTGATTCCTGAATTCATTGGTCGTCTGCCGGTTGTGGCCACGCTGAATGAGCTGAGTGAAGAGGCGCTGATCCAGATCCTGAAAGAGCCGAAAAATGCGCTGACTAAACAGTATCAGGCGCTTTTCAATCTGGAAGGTGTTGATCTGGAGTTCCGTGACGAAGCGCTGGATGCGATTGCTAAAAAAGCGATGATTCGTAAAACCGGTGCGCGTGGTCTGCGTTCTATCGTAGAAGCGGCGCTGCTGGATACCATGTACGATCTGCCATCGATGGAAGATGTCGAAAAAGTGGTTATCGACGAGTCCGTCATTAGCGGTCAAACCAAACCGTTACTGATTTACGGCAAACCGGAAGCGCAGCAGGCGTCTGGCGAATAATTCACCAAAACATACAAGCAGTTAATCAAAAAGGGGGGATTTTATCTCCCCTTTACTTTTTCCGTAATCATGGCGTTGAATGTGTGGGAAACATCCCCATATACTGGATACATGTTAATGGTTGTGTGAAGTACTGTTACATGACCAGCTTACCTGGCGGACACTAAACTAAGAGAGAGCTCTATGAATCCTGAGCGTTCTGAACGCATTGAAATCCCCGTATTGCCGTTGCGCGATGTGGTGGTTTATCCGCACATGGTCATACCCTTATTTGTAGGGCGGGAAAAATCTATCCGTTGCCTCGAATCCGCCATGGATCATGATAAAAAAATCATGCTGGTGGCGCAGAAGGAAGCATCAACGGATGAGCCGGGTGTAAACGATCTTTTCACCGTCGGGACCGTGGCCTCTATTTTGCAGATGCTGAAGCTGCCTGACGGCACCGTCAAGGTGCTGGTTGAAGGCCTGCAGCGTGCGCGTATTACCACTCTGTCTGACAATGGCGAACATTTCTCTGCGAAGGCAGAGTACCTTGATTCGCCTCAGCTTGATGAACGCGAGCAGGAAGTGCTTGTACGCACCGCGATCAGCCAGTTTGAAGGCTATATCAAGCTGAACAAGAAAATCCCACCAGAAGTGCTGACGTCGCTGAACAGCATCGACGATCCTGCCCGTCTGGCGGACACCATCGCTGCACATATGCCGCTGAAGCTGGCTGACAAACAGTCCGTGCTGGAAATGTCCGACGTTAACGAGCGTCTGGAATATCTGATGGCGATGATGGAGTCTGAAATCGATCTGCTGCAGGTTGAGAAGCGTATTCGCAACCGCGTGAAAAAGCAGATGGAGAAATCTCAGCGTGAGTACTATCTGAATGAGCAAATGAAAGCTATTCAGAAAGAGCTGGGCGAGATGGACGATGCGCCGGACGAAAACGAAGCGTTGAAGCGCAAGATCGACGCGGCGAAGATGCCAAAAGAGGCAAAAGAGAAAGCGGAAGCGGAACTGCAGAAGCTGAAAATGATGTCTCCAATGTCGGCTGAAGCGACAGTTGTACGCGGCTACATTGAGTGGATGGTGCAGGTTCCGTGGAACGCCCGCAGCAAGGTCAAAAAAGACCTGCGTCAGGCCCAGGAAATCCTCGATACCGACCACTACGGCCTGGAACGCGTGAAAGACCGTATTCTTGAGTACCTCGCGGTACAAAGCCGTGTAAACAAAATCAAAGGCCCAATTTTGTGCCTGGTAGGACCTCCTGGTGTGGGTAAAACCTCTCTGGGTCAGTCCATCGCCAAGGCGACCGGGCGTAAGTACATCCGTATGGCGCTGGGTGGTGTACGCGATGAAGCGGAAATCCGCGGTCACCGTCGTACCTACATCGGTTCTATGCCGGGTAAACTGATCCAGAAAATGGCGAAAGTGGGCGTTAAAAACCCGCTGTTCCTGCTCGATGAGATCGACAAAATGTCATCGGACATGCGTGGCGATCCTGCGTCTGCGCTGCTGGAAGTGCTTGATCCAGAACAGAACGTGGCGTTTAGCGATCATTACCTGGAAGTGGACTACGACCTGAGCGATGTGATGTTCGTGGCGACCTCCAACTCCATGAACATTCCGGCCCCGCTGCTGGATCGTATGGAAGTGATCCGTCTCTCCGGCTATACCGAAGATGAGAAGCTGAACATCGCTAAGCAGCACCTGCTGCCGAAACAGATTGAGCGTAACGCGCTGAAAGCCAACGAGCTGACCGTAGAGGACAGCGCGATTATTGGCATCATCCGCTACTACACCCGTGAAGCGGGCGTGCGTAGCCTTGAGCGTGAAATCTCTAAACTGTGCCGTAAAGCGGTGAAACAGCTGCTGCTGGATAAGAGCCTGAAACACATTGTGATTAACGGCGACAATCTGCATGCCTATCTCGGCGTTCAGCGTTTTGACTATGGTCGCGCGGACAACGAAAACCGCGTGGGTCAGGTGACGGGTCTGGCATGGACGGAAGTGGGTGGCGATCTGCTGACCATCGAAACCGCCTGTGTACCGGGTAAAGGTAAGCTGACCTACACCGGCTCTCTGGGTGAAGTGATGCAGGAATCCATTCAGGCTGCATTGACCGTGGTACGTGCGCGCGCGGAAAAACTGGGTATCAACCCGGATTTCTACGAAAAACGCGACATCCACGTGCACGTTCCTGAAGGCGCGACGCCGAAAGATGGCCCAAGCGCGGGTATTGCCATGTGTACCGCTCTGGTTTCCTGCCTGACGGGGAACCCGGTGCGTGCCGATGTGGCGATGACGGGGGAAATAACCCTGCGTGGACAGGTACTGCCAATCGGTGGATTAAAAGAAAAACTGCTGGCTGCACATCGTGGTGGGATCAAAACGGTATTGATTCCTTACGAGAATAAACGCGATCTGGAAGAGATTCCGGACAACGTAATTGCCGATCTGCAGATCCATCCGGTTAAACGCATTGAGGAAGTTCTTAGTCTCGCACTGCAGAATGAACCCTCCGGAATGCAGGTTGTAACCGCAAAATAGTGACCTCGCGCAAAGAGCGTCAATAAAAACAAGGCTGGTAAGTCATTTCGCACTTGCCAGCCTTTTTTTGTATAGCTAATTTAGATTGCTGATTAGGTCAGCCATCAACAACGGGTGTTGTAAGGTCATGGCAGGCCTGATATAACTGCTGCGCGGTCGCGTTGTGAAGGATTCAGGCGCGATATAAATTATAAAGAGAGGAAGAGAACAGTGAATAAATCTCAACTGATTGACAAAATTGCTGCTGGTGCTGATATTTCTAAGGCTGCAGCTGGACGTGCGTTAGATGCATTAATTGCTTCTGTTACTGAATCTCTGCAGGCTGGGGACGACGTTGCACTGGTAGGCTTCGGTACTTTTGCTGTTAAAGAGCGTGCTGCCCGTACTGGCCGCAACCCTCAGACCGGTAAAGAGATCACCATTGCTGCTGCTAAAGTGCCGGGTTTCCGTGCAGGTAAAGCGCTGAAAGACGCAGTAAACTGATTGCTTTCCCGATTCAGGGAAGCTGAATAGTACAAGGGCGCATCATTTGATGTGCCTTTTTTGTTTGTCCAGACCTGATTTGTGCGAGTTTATGCGAGTTGTGGGCTGACAATCGCCCCGTTTTCTTGTCACAATACGCCTTCACGCGCGACGGGCAGGATTTTCCGTCAGCGTCAGGTAACCAGTCACCTACAGCGGAGTGTTGTTACACCATGATGGACAGCTTACGCACGGCTGCTAACAGTCTCGTGCTCAAGATTATTTTCGGTATCATTATCGTGTCGTTCATATTGACCGGCGTGAGCAGTTACCTTATTGGCGGTGGCGCAAACTATGCCGCAAAAGTGAATGGCCAGGAAATCAGCCGTGGTCAGTTCGAGAATGCTTTTGCCGGTGAACGTAACCGTATGCAGCAACAGCTGGGCGACCAATTCTCTGAACTGGCGGCGAACGAAGGGTATATGAAGACCCTGCGCCAACAGACACTGAACCGTCTTATCGACGAAGCGCTGCTGGATCAGTATGCAAAAAAACTGGGTTTGGGCATCAGTGATGAGCAGGTGAAAAAAGCCATCTTCTCTACACAAGCCTTCCAGTCTAACGGCAAATTCGACAACGCACGTTACAACAGCATCGTCAACCAGATGGGGATGACGGCCGATCAGTACGCTCAGGCGCTGCGTAACCAGCTAACCACCCAGCAGCTCATCAATGCCGTCGTGGGTACCGATTTCATGCTCAAAGGTGAAACGGATGAACTGGCAGCATTAGTGTCGCAGCAGCGCGTTGTACGTGAAGCGACCATTGATGTGAATGCCCTGGCCGCGAAACAGCAGGTGAGCGACGCTGACGTTAATGCCTGGTACGAGCAGAATAAGAATTCCTTTATTTCTCCGGAGCAGTTCCGTGTGAGCTACATCAAGCTGGATGCTGCAGCGTTGCAGGAAACTGCGTCAGATGCGGAAATCCAGTCTTATTACGATCAGCATCAGGATCAGTTCACTCAGCCGCAGCGTAACCGCTACAGCGTGATCCAGACTAAAACGGAAGCAGATGCTAAGGCGGTTCTGGACGAACTGAGCAAAGGTGCTGATTTCGCCACCGTCGCGAAAGCGAAATCCACCGATATTATCTCCGCGAAAAACGGCGGTGATATGGGCTGGCTGGAAGATGCAACGACCCCTGATGAGTTGAAAAATGCCGGTCTGAAAGACAAAGGCCAGCTCTCTGGCGTAATCAAGTCTTCCGTTGGTTTCCTGGTCGCGCGTCTGGACGATATTATCCCTGCGAAAACCAAACCACTGACTGAGGTTCGCGATGATATCGCGGCGAAAGTGAAGCAAGAGAAAGCGCTGGATGCCTACTACGCGCTGCAGCAGAAAGTGAGCGATGCCGCCAGCAACGACAACGAGTCTCTGGCTGGTGCAGAGCAGGCGGCTGGTGTGAAAGCGGTTGAGACGGGCTGGTTTGGACGTGACAACCTGCCGGAAGAGCTGAACTTCAAACCGGTTTCTGATGCCATCTTCAACGGTGGTCTGGTGGGCGAGAATGGCACCCCTGGCAGTAACTCTGACATCATTACCGTTGACGGCGATCGTGCATTCGTTCTGCGTGTCAGCGAGCACAAACCAGAAGCGATTAAACCGTTGACGGAAGTGAAGGATCAGATTGTCGCCCAGGTTAAGCACAACAAAGCGGAACAGCAGGCGAAACTGGATGCTGAGAAGATTCTGGTTGATCTGAAAGCAGGCAAACAGGACGCGCTGAAAGCCGCTGGCCTGAGCTTCGGTGAGGCGAAAACGTTGAGCCGTACCGGTCAGGATCCAATCAGCCAGGCTGCGTTTGGTCTCTCCCTGCCAGCAAAAGACAAACCGAGCTTCGGTACCACAACGGATATGCAGGGCAATGTGGTTCTGCTGGCGCTGGATGAAGTGAAAGCCGGCACGATGCCAGAAGCGCAGAAGAAAGCGATGGTTCAGGGGATTACTCAGAACAACGCCCAGATTGCTTTCGAGGCGATGATGAGCAACCTGCGTAAAGAAGCCAAGATTAAGCTGGGCGATGTGATGACTCAGCAGCAATAATTACGTAACTGCTCGCAGATTTTCGTAACGCTCTGCAAAAACTAAAGGCCGCTTTCGCGGCCTTTTCCATTTCTGTTATCTGTCGTTTGTGCCTGTTTTCCGGGGCGGCTATCGTGGTGTGGCTGTCAACAAACAAGGAGATAACAGCATGAAATGTGGAATCAAAGTACTGCTCATTACACTGGCTATTGCCACCACCGGGATGAGCGCTGGCGCGCTGGCTGCAAAAGCACAGGTCGTACAAAGTCAGGCAGAGACACCAGCACAAACGAATGCTCCCGCCAAAACAACAGGGAGTAACAAAGCGGCTGACAATGATGGCTCGCGAGTCAGCATCAATTCAGCATCAGCAGAGGATATCGCTCGCGTGATGAATGGGGTAGGGCTGAAAAAGGCGCAGGCCATTGTCAGCTACCGCGAAGAGTATGGCCCCTTTAAAACGGTCGACGACCTGAAGCAGGTCCCGGGGATGGGTAGCTCACTGGTTGAGCGCAATCTCTCACACCTGACGTTGTAAATAAGCAATTTCTTGCACTGCTGCAAAAATTTGCCAGGATAATGAGGTCATACCAGTTGTGACCTCTAATCCTATAACAACACTAAAGGCTATTGCGCTATGCAGACAAAAATCAAAGTTCGCGGTTTCCATCTTGATGTATACCAGCATGTCAATAACGCCCGCTATCTTGAGTTTCTTGAGGAGGCTCGCTGGGACGGTCTGGAAAACAGCGAAAGTTTTCAATGGCTGACTGCGCATAACATCGCGTTCGTGGTCGTCAATATTAATATTAACTACCGCCGTCCTGCCGTACTGGGGGATGTGCTGACTGTCACCAGCCAGGTACAGCAGCTAAATGGGAAGAGTGGCGTGTTAAGTCAGGTAGTGACGCTGGATCCCGAAGGACAGGTGGTGGCTGATGCTCTCATTACCTTTGTCTGTATTGATCTTAAAACCCAGAAAGCGCTGCCGCTGGAAGGAGAGTTGCGTGAAAAGCTGGAGCAGATGATCGTGTAGGGTTTTTTTCCAGTTCACCTGTGCTGTCGACGCTCATTCGTCGACAGCACGGTGAAGTAACTCTATTTCAGTCCGGTTTTTTTCTGCATCGCGGCCATTACGCCGGCCTTATCGGCCAGGTAGTGATTAAGCCCGTTAGCGCGCAGGTTGCAGGCAGCGCACTGACCGCAACCATCGCCTTTGATACCGTTATAGCAGGTGAGGGTTTCACTGCGAACCAGGTCCAGTTTGCCCCAGTAGTCCGCCAGTGCCCAGGTCTCTGCTTTATTCAGCCACATCAGTGGTGTTTCAAAGCGCGTCTCTTTCGCCATCCCAAGATTGACCGCGTGGTTTAGTGCCTTCACGAACTCGTCACGGCAGTCCGGGTAGCCAGAGAAGTCGGTCTCACATACGCCGGTGATCACCGCTTCGGCTTGCACCTGGTAAGCATAAATCGCCGTCAGGGTCAGAAAAAGAATATTACGGCCAGGAACAAAGGTATTTGGGATACCGCTGGCGTCAGGTACATAGTCAGGTACAGGAATACTGTCGCGTGTGAGGCTACTGACGGCGAGTTCATTTAACAGCGTAACGTCCAGCACCTTGTGCGCGCGTGCGCCCAGTTTCAGAGCCAGTTCACGCGCAACGTCGATTTCAGCGCGATGGCGTTGACCGTAATCGAAAGTGACACAGTGAACTTCATCATACTGATGAAGGGCCTGAACCAGGCAGGTAGTAGAATCTTGTCCTCCGCTGAACACGACGACGGCACGTTTCATAAATCATCTCGATAGTTACGATAAAACGTTATGTTACCGCCTGACCACGACGGCGACCAGCTTCTTCACGATTTGGGGGCGGGCAGCCAGGCTTCGGTAAAATCAAACCAGCCGCGAGTGTTGAGCCGAATACCGTTGACCCCTGGCGGGGCGCTGATCTGGTATTGATAGTTGAACAGTGGCGTTAGTACAGCTTTTTCCATGAGCTGTGAGAAAATGGCTTTGAGCCCGGCATGTCTGGCCTGTTCGTCGGTCTGGGTCTGTACGGCGTCCAGAGTGGCCTGCAGATGGGCAAATTGCGGCGCGTTCAGCAGGTGTGCCCATAAGACGTCACAGCGCAGCCATTGTTCAAGCGTATATTCCGGCGCTTCGCCAATCAGTCTGTCCCCCATCATGATGTCAGCATCAGCAAGATTTTGGCATCCGTCCCAGGTTTTCGCATCGTAAAAGATGACCGTAAGCTCACAGCCCTGTTGCGCAAGATACAGTTTTAGTTGGCTTGCCATCGTATGTAACTCGACGGGCAAATGGTAAGCCAGTATTAATTTTTCCGGCAGAGGTACATTCGTTAATTCAGGCCACTTTGGGATCGTCCAGCCGGGGAGTAACTCCTCTGTCGGGGTAATCAACCCTTCATCCAGTGGAAGCGTATGCAGAAGCGTTGAGAGATGGATGATATTGATGAGCCGCCGAGCCTGCATTTCACTCAGGCGCGGGCTTTGCTTCAGGGTGAGATAACAAAAACCCAGACTGGTGCTGTTAGTGACCAGACGCAGGCGCTCCAGTTCATCCGGCTCGCCAATGGCGATCTGCACCGGATGGCGACAGCTGGTACCTAACCCATAGTCAAACAGCGACGGTGTTATCCAGTATTCGATAGCTTTAAGCAATGGATGGCTGAGATGGTACTGTTCGTGGCTTTCAAGGCGCACCAGGTCGGGGTCGTACACGCTGAGTCTGAAGGGGCCGCTACCCGTCATCGGCTGGTCGGGATGCGCAAGCCGGCTACAGTAGGTTGTCAACCGGTGCGCCAGCCAGAAGTCCGGTTGATGCAGGATAAAGGTCAGGCACTGGGGATGGGTGACTTCAATATGTAAGACGCTCTGGAACAACTTACGCAAGGAAGGCAGGGCAAGCAGTGCCATCAGGCTTTGTTGAAGCTGCATGGTTTCGACCTTATCACCGTTATGCCAGTGTAGCGTTGAGCGAATATAAAAATGCCAGCGCAAACCGTCCTCTGACACTTCCCAGTGATGGGCAAGATCGCCAGCTGGTTCACTGCTGTTGCCGTGAAAGCGTGTTAACCCGGAAAAAACCTGTCCTGCCAGGTGCTGTTCTGCCCGGCCGGGTAAAAAACCCGGATGAAGGGGATCCAGTGAGCGGTAATAGGGAATGCGCAGCGTCGGCGTATCGTTTTGCCACTGTCCGCCTAAGAACGGATGCAGCAATGAACGTAACTCTTGTGGCGCAAGCTGGGCCAGCTCAAGCGCATTGTGCTGCTGTCCATGCTTCAGAGCCTCTTCCATCATCGCATTGCGCAGTGACTCCGGGGTGACATGGAACGTCAGTTCACCGCGCTTTCCGCGACCAGACTGCGCACGCCAGGTAAGCCATCCCGCGTCATGAGCCTGACGCAGCAGCGTTCGAACATGTCTTTCACTACAGAAACAGCGGGTGGCCAGTTCGCTGATGGTGACGTGTTGTGTCGCGCCAGCGGAAGGCTGCCACAAACGGTGATACTGGTTGAGTCGGTTGAGCTGGCGCATGAGAAACCCGGAACAATATTTGTCATCTATTCACTATTACTTCCGTATATCTCACGTAATACTGAAGCACAAGTTAACCGCATCACACTTCAGGGGTAATCATGGCTCGGCTCGCTGCATTTGATATGGACGGTACGCTGTTAATGCCGGATCACCGTTTAGGGGAGAAAACCCTGAATACGCTGAAGCGTCTGCACGAGTGTGATGTCACTCTGACGTTTGCCACCGGTCGCCATGTGCTGGAGATGCGCCATTTACTGGGGGCGTTTTCCCTGGACGCTTTTCTGATCACGGGCAACGGGACGCGCATTCATTCCGTGGAAGGGGACGTTCTGCACCGTCAGGATCTTAACCCGGAAGTGGCGGATATCGTGCTACACAGTACCTGGGATACGCAGGCCAGCCTCCATGTTTTTAACGATAACGGCTGGTTTACCGGGCGTGAAATACCGGAGCTGTTGCATGCGCATGTCTACAGCGGTTTTAAATATCAGCTTATCGATCTGCGTCGGATCCCTGCCCATGCGGTGACCAAAATCTGTTTTTGTGGCGATCATGACGATCTCTGTCGCTTGCGCATTCAGTTAAATGAGTCTCTGGGAGACAAGGCGCACCTGACCTTCTCGGCGGTGGATTGCCTGGAAGTGCTCCCCGTTGGCTGTAACAAAGGTTCTGCCCTGGCGGTACTGAGTGACCACCTGGGCTTCACACTGCAGGATTGTATGGCGTTTGGCGATGCCATGAATGACCGCGAGATGCTGGGCAGCGTAGGTCGCGGTTTGATAATGGGGAATGCGATGCCGCAGCTAATTGCAGAACTTCCTCATCTGCCTGTTATCGGGCATTGCGGTAACGAAGCGGTGTCCCATTTTTTGACGCATTGGCTGGACAACAACAACCTCCCATATTCCCCCGAATAGTGAGACCCTTCCAGCAAGCCAGACTTCGGTCTGGCTTTTTTTATTTCACCAGCTGTGCAATTTGCGCTTTCCAGGGCTCAATATCGCCGATATTTGCCTGCACCCATTGCGCATTGTAATAGGTCTCAAGGTAGCGCTCGCCGCTGTCGCAGAGCAGGGTGACGATGGATCCTGTTCGACCCTCTTCACGCATGCGTACCGCTAGCTGCAGGGCTCCCCACATATTGGTCCCGGTAGAAGCGCCGACTTTGCGGCCAAGCTGGGTCTCCAGCCAGTGCGCGGTGGCGACACTTGCGGCATCCGGCACGCGCAACATCTCATCCACCACATCCGGGATGAACGACGGTTCCACGCGTGGGCGGCCAATCCCTTCAATTTTACTGCCCACCGGGCTGCGCAGGCCGATATCGCGGTTCTGCCAGTAGTCGAGGAACACGGAGTTTTGCGGATCAACCACCATTAGTTGGGTGTCGTAGCCCTGGCAGCGGATATAACGCCCGATGGTGGCGGAGGTGCCGCCCGTCCCGGCGCTCATCACAATGTATGAGGGAACGGGATGCGGCTCGTGGGACATCTGACGGAAAATACTGTCGGCGATATTGTTATTACCGCGCCAGTCGGTGGCTCGTTCCGCAAAGGTGAACTGATCCATGTAGTGGCCGTTCAGCTCGCGTGCCAGCATTTCAGATGCCGCGTAGATTTCACAGGCGCTTTCCACAAAGTGGCATCGTCCGCCGTAGAATTCGATCTGTTCAATTTTACGTTTCGCCGTGCAGGAAGGCATCACGGCGATGAAGGGTAAACCCAGCAGGCGGGCAAAATAGGCTTCAGACACCGCCGTTGAACCGGATGAGGATTCAATGATGGTGGTACCTTCTTTAATCCAGCCGTTACATAAACCGTATAAAAACAGTGAACGCGCCAGGCGATGCTTCAGGCTACCGGTAGGATGGGTGCTTTCATCTTTCAGATAGAGCTGAATACCGTCAAATCCCGGCAGGGAAAGTCGAATCAGGTGCGTATCCGCCGAGCGCTGATAGTCGGCATTGATTTCGCTGATGGCATGTTTAACCCAGGAGCTATTCATCGTAGTTATCCGTTTGTCATTTTGTGCCCAGCATAGCGAAAAGCACAGAAAAAATTGTTGCTATCTGGCCTTTAAAATAGAATGAAGGGAGAAAAATTTTCTCTGTGAGGTGGGTATGCTAGATAAAATTGACCGCAAGCTTCTTTCACTGCTGCAAAGTGACTGTACCCTCTCTTTGCAGGCGCTGGCAGATGCCGTTAATCTGACCACCACACCGTGCTGGAAGCGCCTCAAGAAGCTTGAAGATGACGGCATTCTTCTGGGACGCGTCGCGTTATTAGATCCCGAAAAACTGGGGCTTGGGTTAACGGCATTTGTGCTGATTAAAACCCAGCATCACAGCAGCGAGTGGTATTGCCGTTTTGTCACTCAGGTTTCTGACATGCCTGAGGTGCTCGGTTTCTGGCGTATGGCCGGAGAGTACGATTACCTGATGCGCGTTCAGGTAGCTGACATGAAGCGCTATGACGATTTTTACAAACGACTGGTGAACAGCGTGCCGGGCTTGTCGGACGTCACCTCGAGCTTCGCCATGGAACAGATTAAATACACCACAGCACTACCTATTGAATAACTTCGTAAAATACCTTCAGGAACAAACCGCGTGCGATTATTTGCCCAATTAAGCTGGTACTTTCGTCGGGAGTGGCAACGCTACCTCGGTGCAGTAGCCCTGCTTATTATCATTGCCATTCTGCAGCTGATCCCGCCGAAGGTGGTGGGCTACGTCGTGGATGGCGTCACCGAACAGCATTACACCACCGCACGGGTGTTGATGTGGGTTGGCACGCTTGTGCTGACGGCCGTCATTGTCTATCTGCTGCGCTACGTCTGGCGCGTGCTCCTTTTTGGCGCTTCCTATCAGCTGGCCGTTGAGCTGCGTGAAGATTTTTACCGCCAGCTGAGCCGACAACACCCAGAGTTTTATCTGCGACATCGCACCGGGGATCTCATCGCACGCGCGACAAACGACGTCGATCGTGTGGTGTTCGCCGCAGGAGAAGGGGTGTTAACGCTGGTGGATTCTCTGGTCATGGGGTGCGCGGTCCTGATTGTGATGTCGACCCAGATCAGCTGGCAGCTCACCCTGCTGGCATTGTTGCCGATGCCGCTGATGGCACTGGCGATCAACCGTTTTGGTGAGCAACTGCATGAGCGCTTTAAGCTGGCGCAGGCGGCGTTCTCTTCACTGAACGACCGTACGCAGGAGAGTATGACCAGCATCCGTATGATTAAAGCCTTTGGTCTGGAGGACCGGCAATCAGCACTGTTTGCCGCCGATGCCGCAGACACGGGGGCGAAGAACATGCGCGTCGCGCGAATTGATGCGCGTTTTGACCCGACAATCTATGTCGCGATCGGTATGGCAAACCTGCTGGCTATTGGTGGGGGGAGCTGGATGGTGGTACAGGGCTCGTTAACCCTGGGACAATTGACCAGCTTTGCGATGTACCTGGGGCTGATGATTTGGCCGATGCTGGCATTGGCCTGGATGTTTAACATCGTGGAGCGCGGCAGCGCCGCCTACAGCCGTATTCGCGCCATGCTGGCCGAAGCACCGGTGGTGAATGACGGCAACCAAGCCGTACCGGAAGGGCGCGGTGTCATAAATGTTGACGTCCGTAAGTTTGTTTATCCGCAAACGGAACATCCGGTACTGGAGAACGTTAGTTTTACGCTCAAGCCTGGTCAGATGTTGGGCATTTGTGGCCCAACAGGTTCTGGCAAAAGTACCGTGCTCTCACTGATTCAGCGCCACTTTGACGTCACGCAGGGCGATATTCGCTTCCATGATATTCCCCTGACGCAACTGCTGCTGGACGACTGGCGAGGTCGTCTGGCGGTCGTCAGCCAGACGCCGTTTTTATTTTCGGACACGGTAGCAAACAATATCGCCCTCGGACGCCCGTCGGCGACGCAGGAAGAGATTGAACATGTGGCGCGTTTAGCCAGCGTACATGATGATATTTTGCGTCTGCCGCAGGGCTACGAAACGGAGGTCGGGGAACGTGGCGTCATGTTGTCCGGAGGACAAAAGCAGCGAATCTCAATTGCCCGCGCGCTGCTTCTCAATGCCGAAATCCTGATTCTGGATGATGCGCTTTCCGCTGTGGATGGGCGTACCGAGCACCAGATCCTGCATAACCTGCGCCAGTGGGGCGACGGACGTACGGTGATTATCAGTGCCCACCGTTTGTCGGCGTTGGCGGAAGCCAGCGAAATTTTAGTGTTGCAGCATGGGCACATTGCCCAGCGCGGGCAGCATGAAAAACTGGCTGAGCAATCGGGCTGGTATCGCGACATGTATCGTTATCAACAGCTTGAAGCGGCGCTGGATGATGCCCCGGAGCAGGATACGGAGGCCGCTAATGCGTAAATTTGGCTCGATGTGGCCGACGCTAAAACGTCTGCTGGCCTACGGTTCACCGTGGCGAAAACCGCTGTCTGTTGCCGTGCTGTTGCTCTGGATTGCGGCGATTGCTGAAGTCAGCGGTCCACTGCTTATTAGCTATTTCATCGACAATATGGTTGCCAAAAGCTACCTGCCTCTGGGGCTGGTGGCGGGCCTGGGTGTGGCTTACGTTGGCTTACAGCTGACGGCGGCGGGGCTTCATTATGCCCAGTCGTTGCTGTTTAACCGTGCAGCCGTGGGGGTCGTGCAGCAGTTGCGTACTGATGTCATGGACGCTGCGCTGCGCCAGCCGCTCAGCGAGTTTGATACCCAGCCAGTCGGGCAGGTGATTTCGCGCGTGACCAACGATACGGAGGTGATCCGCGATCTGTACGTCACCGTGGTGGCAACCGTCCTGCGCAGCGCGGCGCTGATTGGCGCGATGCTGGTGGCGATGTTCAGCCTCGACTGGCGTATGGCACTGGTGGCGATCACCATCTTCCCGGCGGTGTTGATTGTGATGGTTATCTATCAACGTTACAGCACACCCATTGTGCGTCGGGTGCGAGCCTATCTGGCCGATATTAATGATGGCTTCAATGAAGTGATCAACGGCATGAGCGTCATCCAGCAGTTCCGCCAGCAGGCACGTTTTGGCGAGCGGATGGGCGAAGCCAGTCGTTCACACTATATGGCGCGTATGCAGACGCTGCGGCTTGACGGTTTCCTGTTACGCCCGCTGTTGAGCCTCTTCTCCGCGCTGGTGCTCTGTGGTCTGCTCATGCTGTTTGGCCTGACCACTCACGGAACCATTGAGGTTGGGGTCCTGTATGCTTTTATCAGCTACCTTGGCCGCCTTAACGAACCGTTGATTGAGCTTACGACACAGCAGTCGATGCTCCAGCAGGCCGTCGTGGCAGGGGAGCGAGTGTTCGAGTTGATGGACAGACCACGTCAGACCTACGGCAACGATGACCGCGCGCTGCAAAGCGGGGCCATTGCCTTTGATAACGTCTCGTTTGCTTATCGCGAAGACCGGCTGGTATTGCAGGACATCACGCTGGATGTCCCGTCGCGGGGCTTTGTTGCGCTGGTGGGGCATACCGGCAGCGGTAAGAGTACGCTCGCAAGCCTGTTGATGGGTTACTACCCGCTAAGCCAAGGTGAAATTCGCCTCGACGGACGCCCGCTCGCGTCTCTCAACCATAATGTGTTACGTAAAGGCGTTGCAATGGTGCAGCAGGATCCGGTCGTGATGGCGGATACCTTCTACGCCAACGTGACGCTGGGTCGGGACTATACCCATGAACAGGTCTGGGAGGTGCTGGAGAAAGTGCAACTGGCAGAGTTGGCTCGTGGGTTCAGCGACGGGATCAATACGAAGCTGGGTGAGCAGGGGAACAATCTCTCTGTTGGGCAAAAACAGCTTCTGGCGCTGGCGCGGGTACTGATTGAAACGCCGCAAATTTTGATTCTGGACGAAGCAACGGCCAGTATTGATTCCGGTACCGAACAAGCTATCCAGCAGGCACTTGCCGCCGTGCGTGACCATACGACGCTGGTGGTAATTGCCCACCGCCTTTCCACGATTGTTGAGGCGGATACTATTCTGGTGCTGCACCGTGGACAAGCCGTTGAGCGCGGTACACACCGGGAGTTGCTGGAAGCAAAAGGGCGCTACTGGCAGATGTACCAGTTGCAACTGGCAGGCGAAGAGCTGGCTGCCAGCGTGCGCGAGGAAGAGTCACTGAGCGCCTGACGCACCAAAATGAGGCGGCGCACTAACAGTCATTCCTGTTGGTGCAAAACTGAAACGCACCGTGCACCGGCATGGTGCGTTTTTTTTCACCCGTTTGTTGATCAAGGCCGCGTAACGCTCCTTGCACCGCGATTCACCCTGTTTTTCATTTCTGGCACACCCCTTGCAATATCCTCTGCGTTAGCTGCGGCCATTACCGAATTCTGACTGGAGGGGATCTATGAAGCTGGTTACGGTTGTAATCAAACCATTCAAACTCGAAGACGTGCGTGAAGCGTTGTCTTCAATGGGTATTCAGGGACTGACTGTCACCGAAGTGAAAGGCTTTGGTCGTCAGAAAGGTCATGCCGAGCTTTATCGCGGGGCGGAATACAGCGTTAACTTCCTGCCAAAAGTAAAAATTGATGTCGCGATTGCTGATGACCAGCTTGATGAAGTCATCGATGTGATCAGCAAAGCGGCCTACACCGGCAAAATTGGCGACGGCAAAATTTTCGTTGCCGAACTGCAGCGCGTCATTCGCATCCGTACCGGCGAATCTGACGAAGCGGCACTGTAAGTAACTCCTGGCACACAGTGATAGGGATCGAGAAAATGAAGATAGCAACACTTAAAACGGGTCTGGGTTCGCTGGCACTGCTGCCGGGCCTGGCGCTGGCTGCTGCTCCTGCGGTGGCAGACAAAGCCGATAACGCCTTTATGATGATCAGCACCGCGCTGGTGCTGTTCATGTCAATTCCGGGCATTGCGCTGTTCTACGGTGGCCTGATCCGTGGCAAAAACGTTCTCTCCATGCTGACGCAGGTTGCCGTGACGTTTGCACTGGTCTGCGTGCTATGGGTGGTTTACGGTTACTCGCTGGCCTTCGGCACCGGCAACGCCTTCTTTGGCAACTTCGATTGGGTGATGCTGAAAAATATTGAGCTGACCGCGCTGATGGGCAGCTTCTACCAGTACATCCATGTTGCTTTCCAGGGCTCGTTCGCCTGTATTACCGTGGGGCTGATTGTGGGCGCGCTGGCTGAACGTATTCGCTTCTCTGCGGTGCTGATTTTTGTCGTGGTCTGGCTGACGCTCTCCTATGTGCCAATTGCACACATGGTCTGGGGCGGTGGTCTGCTGGCAACGCACGGTGCGCTGGACTTCGCGGGCGGTACCGTTGTACACATCAACGCCGCGGTAGCGGGTCTGGTAGGGGCCTACCTGATTGGCAAACGTGTTGGCTTCGGTAAAGAGGCGTTCAAACCGCACAACCTGCCGATGGTCTTTACGGGTACTGCGATCCTCTACTTTGGCTGGTTCGGCTTCAACGCCGGTTCGGCAAGTGCCGCGAACGAAATTGCTGCACTGGCTTTCGTGAACACTGTAGTGGCTACGGCGGGTGCAATCCTCTCCTGGGTATTTGGTGAGTGGGCGGTGCGCGGTAAACCTTCCCTGCTGGGTGCCTGTTCAGGGGCGATTGCCGGTCTGGTTGGCATCACGCCAGCGTGTGGTTATGTAGGTGTAGGCGGTGCGCTGCTGGTCGGCCTGGTGTCCGGTCTGGCGGGTCTGTGGGGCGTGACTGCACTGAAACGTATTCTGCGCGTTGATGACCCTTGCGATGTGTTTGGTGTACACGGCGTGTGCGGCATCATCGGTTGTATCATGACAGGTATCTTCGCCGCGAAATCTCTCGGTGGCGTGGGTTATGCAGAAGGCGTCACCATGGCTCATCAGCTGCTGGTACAGCTGGAAAGTATTGCTATCACCGTTGTGTGGTCTGCTGTAGTGGCCTTCATTGGCTATAAACTGGCGGACATGACGGTTGGTCTGCGCGTACCGGAAGAGCAGGAGCGCGAAGGTCTGGACGTCAACAGCCACGGCGAGAATGCGTATAACGCGTAATAAACAGCAAAACGGCAACCTCAGGTTGCCGTTTTTAGTGTGTATTCCCTCTCCCCGTGGGAGAGGGTCAGGGTGAGGGCATCAGGCCGCACATAATCACCCGCGATTACGCATCACCCCTTCCTGTACCGTCGAGGCCACCAGCACGCCATCCTGGGTATAAAACTCCCCACGTACAAACCCGCGCGCGCTTGACGCTGACGTACTCTCCACGCTGTAGAGCAACCACTCATTCATGTTGAAAGGACGGTGGAACCACATGGAGTGATCAATCGTCGCAACCTGCATCCCTTTTTCCAGGAACCCGACGCCGTGCGGCTGCAGCGCCACCGGCAGGAAGTTGAAATCAGACGCATAACCCAGCAAATACTGATGAACGCGGAAGTCTTCTGGCACATTACCGTTAGCCCGGATCCAGACCTGGCGCGTCGGCTCGGCGGTGTGACCTTTCATCGGGTTATGGAACTCGACGGGACGGATCTCAAGCGGCTTGTCACAGAGGAACTTCTCTTTGACCTGCGGTGGAAGCAGATGCGCCAGCGCGCGGGCGATGTCTGTTTCAGATTTCAGCTCGTCGGGTACCGGGGCCGGAGGCATCGCCTTCTGGTGCTCATATCCGGTTTCAGGTGCCTGGAAAGAGGCGGTCATGTAAAAGATTGGCTTACCGTTCTGAATGGCTGCTACGCGGCGCGCGCTGAAACTGTTGCCATCTCGCAAGACTTCGACGTCATAAACAATCGGTTTTGCGCTATCGCCAGGGCGTAAGAAGTAGCTGTGGAATGAATGCACCAGACGGTCTGCCGGGACAGTCTCCTTTGCAGCGTACAGCGCTTGTCCAACGACTTGCCCGCCGAAGACCTGGCGTAAGCCCAAATCTTCGCTCTGTCCGCGAAAGAGTCCTTCCTCAATTTTTTCCAGATTCAGTAATGTCAGCAGATTGTTCAGTGCCTGACTCATAGTTGTCCTCAATAAACGCCGTAGCGAAAGATAGGCAGAGTATAACGCAGAAATGAAAGTGGTCCGATGGGTAGAATAATCTGAATATCGGGACGATCTCAGGCATTAATCAGTGATCTGTGCCACACTTGAATACGTTATGTGATTGAAACGACATCGGATGGGATCGATCCCGCTGGTGCATTGATGATAAGGAGACTTCAATGAAACTCGTGCCCATGCTAAGTGGTGTAGCTATTGCGGTGGCGTTGTCCGCCTGTGCCGGTAAGAGCGCCCAGGTGCCAGTGCCAGCAGCAGACCCAAACGGGATTAATACCCTTTCTCAGCAATCCATTCAGCAGCCTAACGTTTCCGGTACCATCTGGATTAAACAGAAAGTGGCCTTACCGCCGGATGCGGTGTTAACGGTAACCCTGTCTGATGCTTCTCTGGCAGACGCGCCGTCGAAAGTGCTGGCGCAGCGTGCCGTCCGTACTGAAGGTAAGCAAGCACCGTTTAGCTTCGTGTTGCCGTACAACCCATCAGACGTGCAGCCTAATGCCCGTATCCTGCTGAGCGCTGCGGTAACCATTAACGGTAAGCTGGTCTTTATCACCGATACGGTCCAGGAAGCGATTAACAACGGTGGGACCAAAGTTGACCTGAACCTGGTGCCGGTGCAGCAGACCGAAGTCCCGGTTGCTCCGCAGACCAATCAGCCTTCCCTGCCAACCCCACCGACGCAGATGTAATTTCTGCATTGCCCCTCTCCTTCGGGAGAGGGGTCAATATACCCAGCGATACTTCTGTAAATCGATCTGCCCTGACCCCGACACCTGCACACCTTCTGAGAGTAATGCCTGACGTTGACGCTGGAGATCCGGACCCGTCAGCGAGATGACACCATGACGGTTCACCACCCGGTGCCAGGGCAACGTACTGCCTTCCGGCAGTCGTTTCAGGACACCGCCCACCTGCCGCGCTGCACGCGGGGAGCCCGCCAGACGCGCGACATCACCATAGGTGGTAACATAGCCTTCCGGAACAGAGGCCACGATTTGCCATACACGCTGTGGAAATGAGTCGTGTTCGTCCATACGTTCACCTGCGGGATTTACTGGACAGTCATGTTAAACGAAGATCGTCAGGATTGCTGCGCCAGTTTGCGCAAGAAACCAGCATCCGGTTCCTGGCAGCTTGCAATTGGGCGTTAGCACAGGGATAATGCGCCAGCGCGTTGGTTATCAACGCTCTCAATGGGGGCTCTGTTGGTTCTCCCGCAACGCTACTCTGTTCACCAGGTCAGGTCCGGAAGGAAGCAGCCAGGGCAGACGACGTGTGTGCCGGGATGTAGCTGGCAGGGCCCCCACCCATTTGTGGCTCCGCAAGACTTACCCTGCTTCTCCTTCCCCTTAAACGGTTAGTCCACAATATTAGTACGCCTATATCGTGTAATATATATTTCATTGTATTGAAATATTATTGTCATAAACCTGTAATAATAGACTGTCATTTTATCATTGGATGTCTATTTTCTTCCATAACTCAAAAAAATATATATCTGGATAACATTGTTAACTTCGTGTATTAAATAAAACACTTATTCCGAAGGGAAGTGACAAACATGGCTACTGCGGTATTAAACGTTAAAATTGATGGCACGCTAAAAGAAAGACTTCGTCACTATGCGGAAGTGAATAACGAGAATTTAAGCGTGACGACAGAGAAACTGCTGCTGCTGGCATTTGAAGCAGTAGAAGAGGCGGGAGTATCGGAAGAGGATATTGATAATCAGCATACGGAAGAAGAGAGTGTTTCTCCTTTTACTCCTAAAGAAATCAAAGCTCTACGTAAACTTCTGAAGAAGAGAAAATGAAACAACAACTGTCTACTGCCAGTGACTACAAAGAGGCCTGCGATTTGTTGCGTTCAGGCTACGTGAAGCATGTACGTCTTGGCTGGAATGTCGGTAGTGATGAGTTCTTTCGTATTGCGTCTGACTGGTGCGATACCGGCGCAAAAATAAAGAAAGACGGTGAAAACTTCGTTATTTCACTGAAAGGCTTTCCTATTCCTCCTCAGCACTAAATCCTGACAGGTGAAAACTGCTGACTGCATGTATTACAGTCAGCAGTTTTTATTTTATGATCAACTTCAAGTTTTTATATTACACCAGACTGCGTTTTACTGATGGCGCGTTTTTATTCAGGGAGAGCCAGAGTGGCTTAATCCTCAGTAAAGCCTGTTCAAGCTCTGTCGGTTCGAGCGAAAAAGGCATACGTAAATAGCGATCAAACGCCCCCGATAAGCCAAACCGTGTACCGGTCCCCAGGTTGATCCCTAGTATTTCCGCTCGTGCGGCTAGCTGTGTTGCCTGCATACCAGGCAGTTCGATCCAGTATGAGAGTCCACCTTCCGCTTCATGAAATTTCCATTCCGGGAAATGTTCGCGCAACAGTTCACCGCATCGATCGCGTCGTTCTGCCAGCATCTTGCGACGAGCGGGCAGAAAACGATCGCTATTGTCGATAAGCCACAGTGTCGCCAGCTGCTCCAGCAGCTGTGAGCCTAAATCCAGGGTATCTCGCGTCTGAGCAAGTGTCGCGATGGTGCGCGAAGAGGCGCGGATCCAGCCTAGACGCAGTCCTCCCCAGAAACTTTTTCCGGCAGAACCTAGCGTGATTACGTTGGCTTGCGGGTTAAACGATGCCAGCGGCGGCGGCGGCGGTGAGTCAAACCAGAGATCGACCATCGTTTCATCCACCACCAGCGCCGTGCGGGTTTGCGCGGCGATATCGGTTATTGCCTGACGGGTCGCGATATCCATACATCGCCCGGTCGGGTTATGAAAGTCTGGCATCAGATACGCCAGACGAGGCGCCGTCTGGGCAAGCGTTGCCGCAAAGCCATTCGTATCCCAGCCGGTTTCCGGCAGTGAGACCCCCACGGGCCGACACTGTGCCCCCTTAATGGCGGCAATCGCCAGCGGATAGGTGGGATGATCGACCACGACACGATCCCCCGGCCCGGTCATCATCCGCAGTACCAGCGCAAAACCACTGACGGCACCATTAACCACCATCACCTCGTCCGCCCTGGTCGGAAGACCACGCGCGGTATAGCGTGCAGCGATGGCTTCCCGCAGTGACGGCAGCCCAAGCTGATCGTAACCCGTCAGCGAGAGATGCTGGGTAATGGCCGTGAGCGCATGGGTATAAGCCTGGTGGATCTCTGGCCCGGCATTGAGCGCGGCAGTGGAGAGATCCAGCGCGGCGCTTGCCGCTGAAAGTGTTGGAACGGCGCGCGTATCCGGGAGGATCACGCGCGATCCGCTTCCGTGGCGGCTTTCGAGGTATCCCTCTTCGCGCAGATGGGCGAGGGCGCTGCTGATAGTCGTCCGGCTCACATCCAGCGCGGTGGCCAGTTCCCGTTCGCCTGGTAGCCGCGTATTCAGTGCCAGTCTGCCATCAAGGATTAACAGACGCAGCGCGTCGGCCAGCTGACGCCAGAGTGGGGTGCGGGATGAGGTTTGCTGCCAGTGGCCTAAAAGACGTACCAGAGACTGGCTTCCGAAGCGACGTGATGACATATGCAGTCCACTATTTGAAAACTGGACATTAATCATAGTGCCATTTTAGGTCAGGATGAAAGTCTGGTTCACTGGAGAAGATAAAAAATGGTACGTCGTCTGCTACAACTTTATGTTGGTTTAGGGCTGTATGGGCTTTCAACCGCGATGTTTATTCGTTCTGATCTGGGTGTTGATCCATGGGATGTTTTCCACCTTGGAGTAGGGATACAACTGGGGATGACTATCGGGACGGTGATCATTGTGACCGGCGCTGCGGTGCTGCTGCTGTGGATCCCCCTGCGTCAGATGCCGGGTCTTGGCACAATCAGTAACGTGATTTGTATCGGTCTGGCGGCGGACGCCAGCATGGCGCTTATCCCGGAACTTGATTCCTTATCTATTCGAATCGCTTTTCTGGTGTCGGGCATCGTGATGAACGCGATTGCGACCAGCATGTACATCGGTGCGGGTTTCGGGCCTGGCCCACGCGATGGTCTGATGACGGGTATTCATGCTCGTATGGGGTGGTCAATTCGCAGCGTGCGTACGTCAATTGAAGTGTCTGTTCTGCTGATTGGGTGCGTGCTTGGCGGCACTTTTGGTGTGGGAACCGTCTTGTATGCCCTGACCATTGGCCCGCTTATCCAGCTCTGTCTGCCCTGGTTCCGCCAGAAGCCGCGCATTGAGAAAGTACCTCAGCCGGAACGGGTTGTTTAATTTTGCGAAGCGCTCACATGCTTTAACGGCGTCGCTGTGCCAGAATAGAAGCTTCTAAAATTGCGACGCCAGAATGCATGAAAGCAATCACTCTCTATGATGTTGCCCTCCTTGCGGGGGTTTCTTATCAGACCGTGTCCCGCGTCATTAACGATGCGGAACATGTCTCTGCCCGTACGCGGGAAAAGGTGCAGCAGGCGATGGCGGAGCTGCACTACGTTCCTAACCTTCGGGCACAGCAGCTGGCGGGTAAACGCATCCGTACGCTGGGCTTCATCACTACCGACCTGGCCCTGCACGCGCCTTCGCAAATTGTGTCGGCGGTAAAATTGCGTGCGTCGGAACAGGGGGCGAGCGTCCTTATTTCCATGGTTGAGCAACCGCAGCAGTGTCAGAGCGCACTTCAGGCGTTGCTGGCGCAGCGCGTGGAAGCGCTACTGGTGAATGTTCCGCTTGACGATCGTCTCGCTGAACAGCTCAGGGCGCTGGCGTCACCCGTCCCGGTGCTGTTCATTGATGTATCCCCTGCAGCGCAGGTGAACAGCCTGGTGTTTAATGCCGCGCAGGGGGCACGTCTGGGCGTTGAGCATTTACTTTCATTAGGGCATCAACGCATTGCCCTGCTGAGCGGACCGGAAAGCTCGGTTTCTGCGCGGGCGCGTCTGGCGGGTTGGAAAGCTACGCTGGCAGAGGCTGGCCTTGAACCCATCGCGTTGGCATACGGTGACTGGAGTGCGGCTTGTGGATATGAGAAAGGACATCTGCTGTTATCGGCGGTGGAATTACCTGATGCCATTCTGGTAGCGAACGATCAAATGGCGCTCGGAGTAATGCGTGCCTGCGCAGAAAAGGGGATATCCATTCCCGGCCAGATATCCGTGGTTGGATTTGACGATACCGCAGACAGCGCCTGGTTTTCCCCGCCGCTGACAACCGTTCGCCAGGCGTTTCGTGAGGCGGGAGAGCAAAGTGTGGAGTGGCTGCTGGCGCCCACTCAGGGAGAAGAGTGCTGGCAGGTTCAGTTGCCTGTTACGCTGGTGACTCGTCATTCCAGCGCGCGCCGTGTGCCGCAGCAGGCAGAATATGAGGATCTCGCGCAGCAGCTCAGAAGCCTGGCGCTACGGGCTGAACAACTTGCCCGTAAATAAGACTTTTGTGATCTGACTCGCTACCCCACGATCGAACACTTTACCGTAACCCAGTGGCAGGGCATGTTAAGCAAAATTGTGAGCGCTTCGCAAAAGAGGTTGATATGCCCAACACACTATCGCTGACTCTCAGCGCAATTCTGGCCCGTCGGGACTGGGAAAACCCAGGGGTAACCCAGTGGAACCGCCTGGCCGCACACGCGCCGTTACACAGTTGGCATCATGAACAACCTGCCCGGGATGATGCCGCATCTCTCAGCAAACGCTCCCTTAACGGGGAATGGCAATTTAGCTACTTTCCAGCGCCGGAGCAGGTTCCCCAAAAATGGGTGACAGAAGATTGCGCGGATGCTGTCACGATGCCCGTACCGTCTAACTGGCAGATGCAGGGTTTTGACACCCCCATCTACACCAACGTCACTTATCCAATACCTGTTAACCCACCTTTCGTTCCACAGGAAAACCCGACCGGTTGTTATTCGCTCACATTTGAAGTGGATGACGCCTGGCTGCAGAGCGGGCAAACCCGGATTATCTTTGACGGCGTGAACTCGGCGTTTCATCTGTGGTGCAACGGGCAGTGGATGGGGTATTCACAGGACAGCCGACTCCCCGCCGAATTTGATCTCTCGGCGGTATTACGCCCCGGACAAAACCGGTTGGCCGTTATGGTATTGCGCTGGTGCGACGGGAGTTATCTGGAAGATCAGGACATGTGGCGCATGAGCGGCATTTTCCGCGATGTGTCGTTGCTGCATAAACCCGAGACGCATATAGCTGATTATCAGGTGGCGACAGACCTGAACGCAGAGTTGGACCGCGCAGTGCTGAAGGTCGACGTCCAACTGGCAGGCGCTGGTTTTGCAGACTGCGAGGTGGCCTTTACCCTGTGGCGTAAGGGGGAAAAATGCGTCAGCGCAACCCAGTGCCCCGGGTCTGCTATTGTGGACGAGCGCGGCAGCTGGGCCGAGCGTTTAACGGTAGCCATTCCCGTTGATGCCCCGGCGTTATGGAGTGCTGAAACGCCGGAGCTGTATCGCCTGACGATCGCGCTTCGGGATGCGCAGGGCAACGTGCTGGAGATTGAAGCCTGCGATGTTGGCTTCCGCCGCGTTGAAATCAGCAACGGTCTGCTGAAACTCAACGGTAAAGCGCTGCTGATCCGCGGGGTAAACCGGCATGAACATCATCCGGAAAATGGCCAGGTGATGGACGAAGCGACGATGCGGCGCGATATCGAAATCATGAAGCAGCACAACTTCAACGCTGTGCGCTGCTCGCACTACCCAAACCATCCGCTGTGGTACACGTTATGCGACCGCTACGGGCTATATGTCATTGACGAAGCTAATATCGAAACCCATGGCATGGTGCCGATGAGTCGCCTCGCAGACGATCCGCGCTGGTTGCCTGCTATGAGCGAGCGTGTGACCCGCATGGTGCAGCGCGATCGTAATCATCCCTCAATTATCATTTGGTCGCTGGGCAATGAGTCCGGGCACGGTGCAAACCACGACGCACTGTATCGCTGGGTGAAATCCACGGATCCAACGCGCCCGGTACAGTATGAAGGTGGCGGCGCGAACACAGCCGCGACCGATATTGTTTGCCCGATGTACGCCCGGGTCGATCAGGACCAGCCTTTCCCTGCTGTACCCAAATGGTCAATCAAGAAATGGATCGGCATGCCGGATGAAACGCGTCCGCTGATCCTCTGCGAATATGCCCACGCGATGGGGAACAGCTTCGGTGGGTTCGCGAAATACTGGCAGGCGTTTCGCAGCCATCCTCGCCTGCAGGGTGGCTTTGTCTGGGACTGGGTCGATCAGGCCCTGACGAAAAAAGATCAAAATGGCAACACGTTCTGGGCGTACGGCGGGGACTTTGGCGATAAACCGAATGACCGTCAGTTCTGCCTGAATGGTCTGGTGTTTCCCGATCGCACGCCACATCCGGCGCTGTATGAGGCGCAGCGTGCGCAGCAGTTTTTCACGTTTACGTGGGTGAGTTCGTCACCGCGGGTGATTGCGGTGCGAAGCGACTATCTGTTCCGCCATACCGATAACGAAGTGCTGAAATGGACGATTGCCCGGGATGGGAACGTACTGGACGCGGGCGAGGTCACACTCGCTGTTGCTCCTGGAGAGACTCAGCATGTGGAAATCGATCTTCCGGAGATCAAGCCAGAACCGGGTGAAGTTTGGCTGAATGTCGAAGTATTTCAGCCGCGGGCAACACCGTGGTCACCGGCAGATCATCGCTGCGCGTGGGAACAGTGGCCGCTTCCGGCTCCGCTGTTTATCTCTCCGCCAGCTCCCGCGGGTGTGGCTCCTGTTTTGACGCAAAACGATCGTATGCTTGAAATCACGCATCAGCAACAACGCTGGCAGTTCGACCGCCAGTCCGGGAACCTGACGCAATGGTGGCGTAATGGTGTTGAAACGCTGATTTCACCTGTGACGGATAACTTCAGCCGTGCACCGCTGGACAATGACATTGGTGTGAGTGAGGCGACGCGGATCGATCCGAATGCCTGGGTTGAGCGCTGGAAAGCGGCGGGTATGTACGATCTTACTTCGCGCGTTCTGCAGTGTGGCTCAGAGCAGCACGCGGGTGAGGTGGTGGTCACCACCCTGCATGCCCTGGAGTTTCACGGCAAAGCGCTGTTCCTGAGTCGTAAAATCTGGCGGGTGGATGACCGGGGCGTGCTGCACGGTGACATTCAGGTCGATATTGCGTCTGATATCCCGGAACCCGCGCGGATTGGCCTGAGCGTTCACCTCGTCGAAACGCCGGAAAACGTTCACTGGCTGGGGCTGGGACCGCACGAAAACTACCCGGACAGAAAGCTGGCGGCCCAGCAGGGGCGCTGGACACTACCACTGGAGGCGATGCACACACCGTATATTTTCCCTACAGAAAATGGTTTGCGCTGCGATACCCGTGAAGTTGTGCTGGGAAGGCACCAGTTAAAGGGTCGGTTCCATTTCTCCGCGAGCCGCTACAGCCAACAGCAGCTGCGTGAGACAACCCACCATCATTTGTTGCGTGAGGAGCCTGGTTGCTGGCTCAATCTCGATGCGTTCCATATGGGCGTGGGCGGCGACGATTCCTGGAGCCCCAGCGTCTCACCGGAATTCATTCTGCAGAGGCGCCAGCTTCGCTATACCTTCAGCTGGCAGCAGAACTCTTAACTGACCATGAAGATGCGGCCACAGAGCGTGGCCGCAGTCTTACGCCAGAATGCCGCTCAGGCCATGCAGGCTCATGTAAATCCCTACTATGGTAATCAGCGCAGCGGAGATCCATGGCGCTTTACGGGAGAATTCGCTAAACCCGGGCCAGCGTTTGGTCGCGTGCTTGAGGCTTAAGGCGGCAATTGCGCCGGAAGCCACCAGCGTGATCGCCAGGCCAATGCTGAAACTGAACACCAGCGTTGCGCCGAGGGCAAAATGCTTCAGCTGCAGGCAGATCAGCAGGACAGTTATTGATGCTGGGCAGGGGATAAGCCCCCCGGTCAGGCCAAACATCGCGATCTGCCCGGTGGTGACGTTTTGACCGTTGAAACGTCGGTTAATATCCTGTGCGTGTGCCCGTTGATGGGCGTCCTGCCACTCCTCCTCAACCAGTTGATGTCCATGGTGGTGATGCTCATGATGGTGGTCATGGTCATGGTCATGGTCATGGTCATGGTGGTGATCGTGATGATGATCGTGCGGCTGACTCTCTTTCCAGGTTCGCCAGGCCATCCACAAGGCGATTGCTATGATCAATACCCCGGAGATCAGCTGGAACCAGGGTTCGGACGTGTGTGCATCCCATCCCTGACCAAACCATAAACCAGCCATGGCAATGATCCAGACCACCGCCGTGTGGGAAAGTGTTGCCGACAGACCGAGCATCACAGCCTGTTTCATCGTACCGCGGATTGCCACGATAAAGGCGGCCATCATCGTTTTTGAGTGGCCCGGTTCGAGGCCATGCAGCGCGCCGAGCAGGATAGCGCTGGGGACAAACAGCCAGGCGTTGCCCTGTTGCAGGAGTGAAGCAAAATCGTTCATCGAAGATTCCGGAATGGAAAGCGAGATCAAATACTACTCCCCCCCAGTAGATTAATACTACCCCCCAGTAGAAAAATACTCAGGGGGAGTAGAGCGTGATATGCTTTAAACGTCAAAAAAGAGAAGGGATCACCAGATGTCACATACCGTTCGCGACAAGAAAATGTTATTGACTCGCCTGAAGAAAATTCAGGGGCAGAGTAACGCCCTGGAGAAAATGCTGGACAGTGATCACGAATGTGCCGAGGTGCTACAACAGCTGGCGGCGATCCGTGGAGCGGTTAACGGCATGATGATGCAGGTGATCGAAGGGCATTTAACCGATCACGTGGTGAAAGAGCCCGAAGAAGCAAAGCGTGAAGCCGATCTTGGCGTGGTGTTACAGGTGATCAAATCCTACCTTAAGTAGAATGCATCCTGAGGTTATTTTCAGCCCAAAAAATAAATTCTGCTTTTGGCAGTGCCTTACTGTAGTACCATCCCTGACCATACTGCACCCCGTGGCGGTGCAGCCATGCGAGCTGCCCAGCTGTCTCAATCCCTTCCGCAACCATCGCCAGCTTCAGCGATTTCGCTATTTCAATAATGTGCGGGGTGACGTTTTTGTACTCCAGTGCATCCACAAACGATTTATCAATTTTTAGCGTATCGACATCAAGATCCTGCAGATAGCTCAGGCTGGAATAGCCAGTACCAAAATCATCAATATAGATAGAGTGCCCTGAACGACGGAAGGCGGCGATGGCTGGCGCGCTGATTTTAGGGTCGGCAAAGCCACGTTCGGTTAACTCAAGGGCGATTTGTTTCGGATGGACTGCCCACTTATTCAGTAATTGACCCAGCAGTGGTGGCAGATCGCCGGAGGTCAAATCCGCAGGCGCGAGGTTGATGGAGATATGCTGTTCCTCGTGAAGGTGCAGCCAGTTGCCCATATCTTCGAATACTTTTTCGATAACTAACTGGGTCAGCTGCGAGATGAGCCCGGTTTGCTCAGCAAGTGGAACAAAAATATCTGGCGCGAGAATGCTCCCGTCTGGCTGAGGCCAGCGTGCCAGCGCCTCAGCACCCACAATTTTTCCGCTACAGAGTGCCACAATGGGTTGATAGTGAATCACAATGTCGCGGCTGTTAATGGCGTCAAGCAGGCGATTGCGCGGCGACTGGATACGGCGCAATACGCGCAAGACGAAGAACGCGGCAAGCAGGCTTATCAGTATGCCGAAAGGTAGCCAGAAAATAAGCTGCTGGTGCCAGGTTTCAGCCAGTGGCTTGAGTGCAGCCCAGGCCACGATCGTAAACCCTAACTCAGGCACCGGCTTCATGATGTACATTGACCCGTTGTACTGAATGCTGGTGACCTTCTGACCCATAACCATGTTACGGATATGCGGATCAAGTTTGTTACTTCTGGCAAAAATGAGATGTGTTTTATGCCCCACCAGGGAGGCATTGATCGTGAGCTGACTGAAAGGGATTACATCGACAAGCGAGGCGGGATCAATCAGTACAAGGTAATGGCCTTTCCCCATGACAGCCATATAGCGGTTAAAGCCGAGATCGTTTTGTGTGGTTAGCCATGTGCTGTAACCATCTTCTGTAATACGCATCGGAGGGGGAAAAGAGACCGCTTTGCTGGTTTGCTCCAGGGAGGAGCAGAGGGGCTTAAGATTGTCGACATAGATAACTTCCTGGACATAACGCCACGAGAAAGCGGACCGGCGCATTTCCATTAAATGCGTAGGGCTACAGGGGACTCCCTTAAAGGCCTGCAAATGATTTAGCGCCTCTTTTGCCTGCTCCATAACCATGTCAGTACGTACCAGTACACGTGAGGCATACCTGTCCAGCGCATCGACAAATTTTTCTTCCGCCTGGCGGTGCGCCAGCCAGATGCTAAGGCAAATGGGGATCAACACAGAAAAGATAAGTACACCAGTCACCAGACTGACCATATGCCGGGTTTTCATGCTGTCGTTTCCTTCCTCATATGCCCGTTCCTGGGTACAGAGTTCCCTGCCTGAAGAGAAAGATTTTACCGCGAAATGATGTAGTTATAGCACGTGTGTAGCCTGGTTTTCATTTTATCTAAGGCAAATCAGAAAATAGCATCAGGATAGAGGGGGGTTGTTATTTCATCAGAGCTTCGATATCATTTTGTTATGTTATAACAAAACAAGAAGAGCTTACGATGAAACCAGATATCCATCCCGCCTATCGCACCGTGGTTTTCCACGATACCAGTGCCAATGAGTACTTTAAAGTTGGCTCGACCATAAAGACCGACCGCGAAATTGAACTCGACGGTGAAACCTATCCCTACATCACTATTGAGGTCTCTTCAAAATCGCATCCGTTCTATACCGGCAAGCAGAAAACGTTCTCTACGGATGGCAGCGCGGCACGCTTCCGCAAGCGTTTTGGTGGTTTTCTTAATGCGAAGCGGGGCTAACTATGCAGGTACTTAACTCATTACGTAGTGCGAAACAGCGTCACCCGGATTGCCAGATAGTCAAACGCAAGGGACGCTTATATGTGATTTGCAAATCTAACCCGCGCTTTAAGGCGGTTCAGGGACGTAAAAAAAGACGCTAGATGCGTGTTTCTCGCCAACTTTCCAGGGATCTTTTCTGTTTGCCATCGGCAGTAAAATTGTCGATGGCAAGCCACCCTTCAAAGGCCTTCGCCAGCGCCGGCCACTCTTTGTCGAGTATCGAAAACCAGTCGGTATCCCGGTTATGACCTTTTGTGACCAGCGCCTGGCGAAAACGCCCCTCAAACTGAAAACCAAGACGCAGTGCCGCTTTGCGCGAAGGTTCGTTCAGACTGTTACATTTCCACTCATAACGGCGGTAGCCAAGAGTATCGAACACGTACTGCATCAGCAGATATTGCGCTTCTGTTGACTCTGGCGTGCGGCTTAACAGTGGGGAGAAATGAACGTGTCCCACTTCCACTACACCGTTTTTAGGATCGATCCGCATCAGGGCCAGTGTTCCGACAGGAGACTCTGTGTGGTTATTAATTACGGTAAAGTGAATGGGATCGGATAATTCACACACGCTCGCCACCCACCCGGCAAACTCACCCGCCGAGGCATCTGGCTCCCGTAGCAGCCATGTCCAGCTGCGGGTATCTTCGGCCCGGGAATAAGCGTTGAACAGTGCGTCGGCATGCTCCACTCGCAGAGGCTCAAGCCGACAATAGCGCCCCTGAAGGACGACCCGAGACGGGTGCTGACGAGGTTGCCAGTCGATAAGAGGTTCACCCACTGGCTGACCAAACTGATTGAATGTCTTCATCTTAATGTCCGTGACGTTGAAAAGAGTTCCAGACTAGTGAGTTACTGGTTCCATAAAAAGAACCACTCGGCTATGTTTTGGTGGTACCAGGCGGAGGTGAGATGAATATACCCGGTGATGAATTTTATACGTTGCTCAATGCTGCTCTGAAAGCGCGTGGTGAGGAGACGCTTCAACGTACGCTCTATCTAACATTGCGGGAGGCCATACTGTGCGGCAGGTTACAGTCTGGCTGCCAGCTTGCGGGTTCGCGGACGCTGGCTCGTCAACTTTCTCTTTCGCGGAACACCGTGAATGCAGCGCTGGATCAGCTCACGCTCGAAGGATATTTACTGCGTAACCGACAGGGAACGCGTGTGGC
>NZ_JBKFZX010000004.1:0-165917 GCF_046521465.1 Enterobacter sp. CPE_E863
ATGGACCACCAGCTAGAAAGTATCGACGGAACAATCATGAGCAAGAGAACCAAAGACAAAGACCTGGAGAAACTCGACGTAATCAAAGACTCACCGCAAATGAGCCTGTTTGAGATCATTGAATCTCCGGCCAAGAAAGACGACTACTCCAACACCATCGAGATCTACGATGCGCTGCCGAAGTACATTTGGGACCAAAAGCGTGAGCATGAAGATTTATCCAACGCTGTAGTGACACGACAATGCACCATCAGAGGCCAGCATTTCACGGTGAAGGTGAAGCCAGCCATCATCGAGAAGGATGACGGAAGAACCGTGCTGATCTACGCGGGACAGCGAGAGGAAATCCTTGAGGATGCTCTACGCAAGCTCGCAGTGAACGGGAAAGGCCATATCATCGAGGGCAAGGCTGGAGTCATGTTCACTCTGTACGAACTCCAGAAAGAGCTCTCGAAGATGGGTCACGGGTACAACCTGAACGAAATCAAGGAAGCAATCCAGGTTTGTCGTGGCGCAACACTCGAATGTATCAGTGATGACGGTGAAGCCTTCATCAGCTCCAGCTTCTTCCCGATGGTGGGACTGACCACCAGAGGTGAGTTTCGCAAGAAAGGCGGGAACGCCAGGTGCTATGTGCAGTTCAACCCGCTGGTAAACGAATCGATCATGAATCTGTCGTTTCGTCAGTACAACTACAAAATCGGAATGCAAATCCGCTCCCCTCTTGCACGGTACATCTACAAGCGAATGAGCCACTACTGGACTCAAGCATCACCAGATTCGCCGTACACGCCATCGCTTATCAGCTTCCTGACCCAGAGCCCTCGTGAATTGAGCCCACGGATGCCGGAGAACGTCAGAGCCATGAAGCTCGCTCTGGAGGCCCTCATCAAACAAGAGGTCATAAGCGACTACGACGCGAACCAGATCAAGGATGGCCGCAGAGTCATCGACGTGCGGTACGTCATAAGGCCTCATGAGAACTTCGTGAAGCAGGTGATGGCGTCCAACAAGCGTAAGCAGCAGACAGAGCTACGGGCCATCAAGCACGGCATGATCGACCACGACATCATTGATGAACCCCAACGTAAGGGGAGATAGCCACCAGAATCTCCCACCCCCCAGGGAAAAGAAAGATAGGCGCGTCAGCGCCTTTTTTTATGCCAGAAGAAAGCGCACAAGGTACGCCCACCAGGCAGGACCGGAAACGGAATGCCTCCGCATATGGGGGAGCTGCACGGATAGAGCGAACGTGACCCCAGATGCAGCGTGGGCTGGGGCTCTATATATGGGATCGCTGCACGGTAGTCGCAAGCTGAGTCTCAGTATCGTGCAAGCGTAAGCCACGACGAAGGATAAGTGCCATGCTGCTCCAGTGGTTCCCGTAGAGTGGTTCCCGTAAGGTATTGATAGTTAAAGGGTGAGGATGTGGGGGACCTGCACGTTATGAGATTTGATATGTGGGTACGTTGCACGAAAGCAGGTCCTGAACCTCTCGATATATGGGAACTCTGCACGATTGACGAAGCAGAACAAAGATTGACAGATCAGGACAAACCTAAAAAAGCAGTCAAAATGACTCTAATAGTCCATAAAGTGATCACGCGCACACAAAAAGAGGCCAAAAGTTATCCACATTTCCTGTGCATAAACGGGGTTTTGGTATATGGGAACGCTGCACGATCATATGTGGGTACGCTGCACGGTGCAAAAAACGACCAAAATTGACATGTGGGTACGTTGCACGTTCAGAAAATTGTATATGGGGCGACTGCACGTATGACCTTAGACATGTGGGAATACTGCACGAACACCAGATCTGATATGTGGGAACGCTGCACGAAAGCTCTGTTTTGTAAGGATTTTGTGGAAAAAAGAGGGGTTCCGTGTGGATAACAGTGGATAAGATCCAAGGGTATGTGGGGACGTTGCACGGCAACCTATGGGAACGCTGCACGGCAACCTATGGGTTTGTTGCACGGAATAAATATGAAAACACCAGTAATATCAATGTGTTGAGTGGTGATTTAGAACGCCTAACCTGTCTTTAACCGTTTTTAATCCTTTATACAAAGATCTAAAGATCTTTATATTTATCCTTTTGATCACTGAACAAAAAATAATCAACACTGTTTTTTTAGAAAAAAGTCTCGTATGCAAGGCCGAACAGGACGAGTATCACCAACAAGATAAGCATCGACAGCACAAAGTAACCAGACTCGTACATCACAGCTTTGATCACAGAAACGACGCTGATCGATCTTCCAGAGATCCTCCCGATGATCCACTGAAACGCAACGAACGAACCAAGCCCACAGATCAGAACCACCGCTACGGAGACAAGTGCATGTTCCCTCAGGACAGACTCACTCAGGAAACCATACTGCATCCCCATCAATACAAGCCTGCCAATGCCAAAACCCAGGCCCAATGCAACAGCTCCACGAACCAGCACGACCTTCAACGACTGGAGCCATGTCAGCTCAAGATCCATCCCCTTACGGGAAGACCGACGCACCAGCACCGTAGATATGCCCAACCCCAAAAACACCAAAAAAACAAAATCCAACATTGCCACCTCTGCACAAATCAATCAGAACCACAGGCCTCTCGGCCAAATGCGCCACCAGGGAGAACCCACTTCTGCCCCTCCGGCACAAAAATCGGGAGCGTGTAATCTTCTCTGGATACCTGCTCCAATGCCTCAACATCACTAATCTGTATCGGCGCAACAGCAGAACCTAAATCTATTACGTCGATTTTTTTTCTTGATACCGTCACACCAAAGGTTTGTTCATACTGAGCAATTTTCCCAGCTCGTTCAGGCCAGTAGTGACGGATCGTGGACCAGATACGCTGTGAGTTGTAGATGCAGGTCATACACGACGACCGGCTCCAGCCAAGGCGATAAGGGACTGGGGCCAGGATGCGGTGACGCTCGATTACTTCCCATACCTCCTCCTCAGTCCAATGAAGAACGGGCCTCCAGGCATCAACTAACCGTGCAGTCTTCCCATATCTTCTGTCACAGGCATGAGCCTCAAGCTGGTTGTACTTGGATCTGTTTGCACTTTCCTCCCGGCGCTCACCAGTGATGAAAAGGATCTTCTTCCCCTTGAAGCGCTCCTGGTTATTAAGAGCTCTGCGGCCAACATCGATCTTCAAGGCTGATGAGCACCACCTTGTTTGGAGTGATGGCGATTGCTGAGGGAAACGAAGGCGCGTACCAGGCTTAGAGCGCTTATGGTCTCTAGGCAGCACCAGAAGCCCCTCAGGCGTCTCTACACGATGGGGGTGGCTATAGGCATTGTCTTTGAGCATTTCGCCCTCAAAGCCGCCCTCAAGCCACGAGAAGTACATTGGGATACCCAGTTCTTCCCCGAGCTGACGACAGTAATCACGCATGAAGGCCCAATCCATCAACGAACTGCCTTCCTGACCATCAACATCATGGTGCCAGAACTCCACCTTTGACTTATCAACACCCATGTCCACCAGCCGCAAGTACGCAGCAATCGAGTCTTTGCCTCCAGACAGGCAAACAATGATGTGATCGTACAAACTCAGGTCCACATCCGGAGCGGAGAAGTACGTTGTTCTATCGTCACAACGCTGACTGGAAGATATGCCGGTAAGAACCGACTCCAGTGATGGCAACACCACCTGGTCATCGAACAAATCTCCTTGGTTTTCTCGTCTCAACATAAGTCGCTCTTTTTTCTTTACTGGGTTGTTTTTATGATTTACAGTATTATAAAATGATACTGTGAAAAGTAAAGTTTTCAGAACGACTAATCACTCAGGAGAACTTGATAAGCACCAGAAAGCAATCTAAAGGTGGTTTTTCGGTGAGGTTAGTTCAGGGGCAACCTGCCGCTGCTGATTGGAAATCATCAAGAAGTGGCTTTTTGGTGGGGTTACGGTTTGAAGGGGTGAGTATGTGGGAACGTTGCACGGTTAAAGGGGGCCGCACATGAAAACGATAAAGCGGTTCATCGTATGGGTGAATTACGGTCTTGAGGGTTGGAGCATTTTCGGATCGAGCGATGACTGGGATGAAGCGGTATCCATCCGTTCGGAAGCGATAGACGAATGCAATATTGACGAGGAAGACATCATCTTGGCAGAAAACAAAAACGAGCTGGTGGTAAAACCTGCGGCCAAGCAAATGACGGAGTGGCACCGGGAACTGGAAGCCGTCCTTATGACCTTGGATGACTGCCAGATGGAATGTGACGGTATGACATGGGCAGTAAGCCACCTACTCAATGAAGCGGGTGTACCTCATGACTGCATGTATGGCTTTGTGCGAAACGAACAGACCAAGGACATCGTGACACCGCATTTCTGGGTTGTCCTGGATGATGGGTGGCTGGTGGATCTGAGGCTACGCATGTGGCTGGGCGATCACGACAACATTCCTCACGGGGTATTCCATCCCGATAACGAGCCAGGACTTTTCTACAAGGGAGACCCGGTTCAAAACCATAAAGGGATGAGACTGGGCAAAGCCGTCCTGGACATCATGACCGACGGAAAACTTTCACATGTGAAAGTTCCTGAACGACAAGACGGAGAGTAATAGCGTGGAATTTGATTACGACAAGTCAGTATCAAACGCACATCTTGAGGCCGCAGGCTGGGGTATGGATGCCTTTAACCACTCCAACCCATTTGAGAGTCATGTCATCTATGTGCGTGACTACCGCAACGATCACATCCGCCTGTTCACCATCAAGCAGGCTGACTTCGACACGATAAAGCTGCCGCTTCACCTTACCTCCGACATGCTGGCTTCGGTGATCGCTGAGTTCGTATCGAAGGCAGCAAAAGGGAAGTTGAATACGAAGGAGTCCGACACGCTGGCTCCTGCCTTGGTTGGCTATGCCAAATCAACAGAAACCTACCGGAGCTGGCGGAGAGTTTCTGGAGCAACAGAGCGATTGCATATGGTCATCAATATCTATGCGGGTTCTGAATTGCTGAGACCTTTCATCGCTCGGGCTCCTGAGACCGTCCTGACGACCCAAGAGCTACTGGTCTTCTCATCACAGGTTAAGAGCATGGATGTATCCAATCATCCAGAGTGGTTTAGGGGCCGGAGGTAGTCATGAAGCCAGTTCTCTGGATATTCGTCCTGATCATCGCCCCTTTCGTCATTGCGAAAGTGGACCAATGGCGCAAACGCGGCATTGGAGACACCTGGGCGTGGTGGAAATCAGAGAACATGCCTTATGAGCTGCGCTCGGCCACTCTGTTTTTGTCCGAACAGGACATATCAACCACACAGCCGGTGCCCATGCACGGCAGGGTTGATCAGGTGTACCAAACCAAGAATGGGGTTCTCATTCCCTTGGACACCAAGCTGCGCCAGGTAAACCACATCTATGAGTCGGACATTATCCAGCTCTCGGTTTACCGGGTAATTCTGTCACACAAGTACAAGGCACCCGTTGCCAAGTACGGCTATGTCCGAACCGTTGTTGAGACAGCGGACGGGGATAGAGTCCGTTACATCAAGACAAACCTTCTCAGCGAAAAAGAAGTGGTCAAGCTGTGGCACCGCTATCAATCCATCCGTTCTGGTCAGGTAAAAACCTCCTGTTCCTGTGGCGGAAAGTTTCACATGTGAAAGTTCTGGATTGAATCAGGGTTGCCCGAATTGGGCAGCTAGGCGGGGTTGCATTTTTGAAAAGTCCTGTACGCTGGTTGGTATAGGAGGTGAATAGTGGCCCAGCTTAAACATAACCGCTTCGTCATGTTGGGGTCCTTGGTAGCGACGGTCGTAGCTGCCGCCAATGGCTTGAGTTTTCTCACCCTTATGGCTGGTGGAATGACCCTTCTCCAGTTCATGGCTTGGAAGCAACAAGATGCTGTCCGGAGCCGGTTTAAAGCTGCGAAGGATGCGTTTGAAGCGTTGAACGTCATTGCGTTCGACAAGCACTGGGTAGGTTCAACCGCGACGGTCGCCAAAGTGTCGAACATGATCACTCCGCCCGAACGACTGGATAAGCCCTGGGCGGTGCAAGTTCTGGCCGTGACCAAAGGTGGGACGTGGTTCGCGGTGGATCTGCAAGTGACCGGCACTGACAAGGTTCAGATGCTTAGCCTCCACCAGCTTAGTGAAAAGGCGGCAAAGACCATGCTGGCCTTCGACCTCGAAGTGTATGAGAAATTTTTCGGAAAACCTGATGTTGCATGAGGACAATGTGATGGAAAAAGTCAAAAGCGTAGATGCCGTGGAGTTCACGGCAGCAGATAAGAAGGCGATGACCCATGCGGCATACGCCCAGTGTTTCTTCATTCTGGCCCAAGTGATGGCATTCCCTTCCCTGGGGGTGGCTGGCGCTATGGTTGCTGCTCTGTGCGGCATGATGCCGTGGTTGACCAAGTTCGCCAAAGAGGCTCCATCGAAAGCCTTTGGCATGGTGATGGCTTCACTCTGCCTTGCTCCTGTGTACGGGAAACTCTGTGAGCTGGTGGTCCACGCGATTCAGGGAGCTTGAGCTTATGGGGGTAGTACGAGTTCCCTACCTCTTGGCTGAGCTGAAAGAACGCGGATGTGCTGATGAATCTGCTCTGGCGCAGGTTATGCAGCCTGGATGCCGAATTGGAGAGGAAGACCTGCGGAAGTTGGCCGCAAATTTAGGGCTTGAAGTGTCCGAGCTGGCACCAGCGCCAGAGAACGCGGCCAACACCCGGTTCAAAGCAAAGCTGAGAGGAGGTTTGGCCTCCTTTCTTTTTGAGTACGACGGCTGTTTCCGACATGCAGAAGGCTCCAGCCATGCAGAAATGTTGGGTATCGAGCAAGAAGACGACATAGGTCTTCCGAGTCGAGCTGCTGACGCCATGCTCCTGGAGAAGACGCTTTACCAGGTAATCGCTCGGGCTAAGTACATGCTCGGCAAAATCGACAGCAAGTTTGTCAGGTCAGAACAAGCAATCGAGTTCCGTGAGCAACTTGCTCCTGGGATCTTCAAACCAGGTTACAGAGGTTTCCGATTCAAGGAGGCTGCCGCTGGTGATTTGCCTACTGTCATGATTGACGGTCGGAAGTTCAACTGCGTTGCCAGCATAGCCAGAGCACATGGACTTGATCCGGTAACGGTGCGTAGGCGCATTGCGGACACCGGGAAGGCCGCAGACAAACTCTCCAATGATGAGTGGAAGCTCATCCTCGCCAAGAAAAAAGGTAAAGGGAAACCCTTCACCTATCTGGACAGGACCTACAGCAACATTGCTCAGTTCTGTCGTGAGCATCAGCTCAACACCAACCTTGTTTACCAGAAAGTCAAAGACCGGGCTGATAGCGCTGATGAAGAGTTCTGGGGACTGATAATCGAAACATGCAAAAGGAAAAACTAATGGCAGAAAACAAAGAGATCCCCTGGGAGAAAGAACTCATTGAGAAGTACATGTTCACCCTGCATAAAGAGCAGGTGAAAGACCGGCGCTGGCGGACCATGTTGCGTGTGCTTCGCGCATCTGGTTTCGTGCTTCTCATGATCGGCTTCATCATTTTGGCATCTAATCCGGGTGGGATGCCGTGGCAAAGCGCCAAGGCAGGAGCCCCTCACACCGCGTATATCAACATCCGTGGTGAAATTGCTGCTGGCACTCTGGCCGATGCTGATCACCTTATCCCGTCCATCCAAGCTGCATTCGACAACCCGAACTCACAAGCTATCGTGCTTCGCATAAACAGCCCTGGCGGTAGCCCGGTTCAAGCAGGACGGATTTATGACGAAGTGAAGGCGCAGCGAGCCCTTCATCCGGAGAAAAAGGTCTACGCCATCATTGATGACATCGGTGCCTCTGGCGGTTACTACATCGCCTCTGCTGCGGATGAAATCTATGCTGACCGCGCCAGCCTTGTCGGTTCTATCGGCGTCATCAGCTCGGGGTTTGGATTCACCGGCTTGATGGACAAGCTCGGCATCGAGCGCCGGGCTATCACTTCCGGAGAGCACAAAGCGCTTCTCGACCCATTCTCCCCTCTTACCTCTGACATGAAGAAATTCTGGGAGGGCGTTCTATCGAAAACCCACCAGCAGTTCATCGAACGAGTGAAGGCTGGGCGGGGTGATCGACTGAAAGACGACCCAGAGGTGTTTTCTGGATTGCTCTGGAACGGGGAGCAGGCCAAAGACATTGGGCTGATTGATGGCCTGGGTAGTTTGAACTCCGTGGCGCGAGACGTCATCCACCAGAGCAACTTGGTGGACTACACACCAACCGAAGACATCATCCGGCGACTGACCCAACGAGCGAAGCTCGAAGCCAGTTCCTTCGTGCAAGAACTCAGCGCTGTGAAAGTTTACTGATAGGAGCAGTTTGATATGACAGAACAAAGTACCAAATCACTACGTCTCGGGGTTGTTGCCGCCATTCTTTTGGGGCTCGTAGGAACCGGGTTCGGGATCTACCAGTTCGTGAAAGAGAAGGATCTGGCGCAAGAGATCGCCAACGTGAAGTCTACGGTCAACCAGGTGAAGGATGCCGAAGGCGTCACCTTCAAAAGCAAGGCAGAGTTTGAAGCTGCTGTGGCCGAAAGCATCAACAAGTTTGTCGCGCAGAAACAACAAGCCGACATCGATCAGAAGTATGCCCAGTTCGAGGCAGCACCTGAGAAGGTCGAAGAAGGCAAACACATCTACGGGGACCTTGGTGCTCGGTTCACGCTGGTGGAGTTCTCCGATATGGAGTGCCCATTCTGCAAGCGATTCCACGACACACCCAAACAAATTGTGGATGCCAGCAAAGGCAATGTGAATTGGCAGTGGAAGCACATGCCTCTCGATTTCCATAACCCGGCAGCTCACAAGGAAGCTCTGGCCGCTGAATGTATTGCTGAGCAGAAGGGCAACCGTGGCTTCTGGGTCTTCGTTAACGACATTTTCCACCATACCCAGGGGAATGGTGGCGGTGTTGCTGACCTGGCCTCTGTTGTCACTGGTGTTGGTGCTGATCTGGATGCGTTCCGGGAGTGCCTCGGCTCAGGAAAGTACGAAGACAAGGTTGAAGCTGACATCCAGAAAGCCAAGAGCTATGGCGTCAACGGGACACCAGCCACTTTTGTAGTGGACAACCATACCGGCAAGAGCCAGCTTCTCGGCGGCGCTCAACCGGCGCAAGCCATCATGGCCGTGATGCGAAAAATGATGATTGAGTCGCAACAAGACGACTCCGCGAACCAATAAAAACTTTCACATGTGAAAGTGGAGTGAGAACTGATGATCAAGATTACAACTAAATTGGGATGCCTTCTGGCGGGGCTGCTTGTCCTGTCGGCTTGCTCAAGCGTCCCTCAGCCAAACAACGAATACGCGAAGGCCTTGGATGATACCAAACAGGTATGCGCTGCCTGTGCCCTGGTTGGTAATGACCTGCTGGTTGCCCTCAACAAGTCATGCGACACCCCAATGACCCCCGAGACTCTTACAAGCGTCATGAACAGTAACCCGATGTTTGCCGCCATGATGGCAATTAACTCCATAGGTGGAACCGACTTCTATCAGGTTTACCGTGATGCGGCCATAGACACCCTGCGGTGCAATGAAATGGACAGTTGGCCTGATCGGACCAAGGTGCGTTTCCAGCAGCCCGACATGCAAAAGGCGCTGGCCTTGAGGGTTTCTGCCAGACAGCAGAAGGCAAATTAACTTTCACATGTGAAAGTCAGGCTCTCCGGGGCCTGATTTCACTATGAGGTGAATCTATGGAGTTACAAGAAGCAAAAGAGGCTCTCGATAGCCTTCATCCACACAAGGCCTCAGCGCCTTTGAGGCTTGTCATCCACCAGCCAGGTGGGATTGGTGGAACCCCTACAGTGGGGGTGAAAGCTATTCACGCAGGCTTTGACTGGGACAGCAACACCATCCTGATCTATCCGGAAGAGCAGCTCACCCGGTTGACGCCGGATGAGGTCGCCGCCATCACGAAGTCAGTATCGAAAGGACAGTCCTGGCATTCATATCAGCAGTTCAAGAAGTATCGGGAGCAGTTGGCCGAAGCCACGGAAGAAATTAATAGGCTCAGGGCTGAGCTGGGCAGGTATCAGAATAACGGGAGGGGGTAATGCTAAAACGCGGAATTATCAATCTCGCTGCTAGTTACATCATTGTTGATGCCCTACTCCGGAATGCAGCAATTTGGATCTTTGGCTTGTCCTTCTCCGTTGGTGGCACTTACGTCACTGGCGAGGCCAGTACATGGGTCGTTTACCTAGCCACTTCTGGTGCCATGACACTCTGTTCTGTCGTAACAGCCTACCTGCTCGTGACCTATCACCGCTGGGGGCTGATGACGGCCAGGGTCTGGTTGCTATTGAGTGCCTGCCTAAACGGCTATGCCGTCTATTTGAGTAGCCACAACATCCAGTTGGTGGTGGCACTGCTTTCCAGCCTGTTTATTGCTTTGTGGATGCTCAAGACCCTTGAGCAACCAGCAGTGAAGGGGACGTACAAGGTAATCGCTGATCTTCACCGTCAGCTATGGGGAATGTTGAAGGGGCAAACACAATGACGACGAATACTCAAAACGCGAACGCCAACCAGGTTCGGTCTTTACGCGACATGCTTGTCCCCGCCCTGTTGTTCTATGTGGTGATGACGGCCATGTTTGTGGGTCTTGACGCATTCATGGATAAACCCACCAGCATGAACCTGCCATTTATGCCGTTCCTTGTCTCGATGGTGAGTTTTACCAGTGACGCACGTCGAGCGTGGGACTGGCGAAACGGGACCAAGGTTGTAGCTGTATTGACTGCGGTAGCCATGCTGTTGGCATTCATCTATCAGCTCGCGGTCGGAGAGATGAATCTCTTAGGGGTTGGTATATACCCGGCCACAGCCATCCTTCTGTTGGCAATCTCCTGGGTGATTCGCGCTATCGGAAAGACAGCACCTTTCCAGTTCCTGGGGAGACACCTGGCGCGGTTTGGTGCATCGAAGTGGGTCCAGCGTACCGCCGCAGTCATTGTGCTCGCGGGAGGCCTTGCCATCACTATCTATGCCTACTGGCTTAACCACGGGAGCTGATGATGATCATTGCAACGAAGAACGGCTTTCTGGTGGCCGCAGAACTAATCAGGGAAGAGGCCGGGTACTGGCTACTACAGCCTCGTGACCAAAAGACGCCGGTCAGGGTGAATAAGCAGGATAACAATAAACGCGCTTTCACGCATATGGGAGACGCCCTTCGCTGGGCCGGTGATCCTGAGCTTGCAAAGCAATTCGATGCCGAGGGGGAAGAACATGCAAATTCGTGACTACATGACAAAGTTGTTTGACGCATTTGGTGATGTGGAGGAAGTCACCCGAGAAATGCTTCTGGAGCAGGCGGAGCTCATTCATACGATCAGCGATAAGTGTCAGAGCACAGGCCTGTTTCTGGATAGTCAGGTTCGTTTCAACCAGTTCGTTCAAGAGATTGAGGCTGACGACAAGGTAGAGGATCGGTTGCTTCATGCTTGGTGCTGGGTAATGGACCGAATAGTGAAGGCTCCAACATCCTTTCACATGGATGGGGCTGTGATTTTGACAATGCCTCTGGTCGCCAGATACCTGCCACCGGTTGAACAGGAGCCGGAAACCATCGTGGTGAATCTCGATGAGGACTACAAGGCTCCTGTAGGCAACCAAACGCTCTGCGAGCTCGTTATGGAACGGAGGCATTGGCCGCAAGGTGCAACCTGTGCGACCCAAGAAGCGGACGGGGGAGTCCTCTACTGGGACGCCCCGGTTGATGTGGTAGAGGAAGGCAGAAAGGTCGCCGGTAAGCACGGCATGATGGCCGAGATCGGATTGAAACATCAGGTTGATGCCTGGTATGCAGATATGGACGAAACACGGCTCGCAACCGATTGGAACACCGCCGTCATTACGCCTCACTGCTTGCTGCTTTCCTATCTGGATGTGCTTCAAAAGAACAAAGTTCCCTTTGATGAAGGTGTGCAGCTCGCTGCCGAATGGGTGAAGCAACTTGGCGGGGAATTTCGTGAAGACACTGAGGAAGCGCCGGAAGCTGAGGCTTCAGTGCTTTCCCTGGGGAGAGCCACGGCTCATTGCTTTAAACCCTATCCGGACACAAAAAATTTCTATTACGAGGCCTAAGCCTCACCCAAACAGGAGGATCAACATGCGATACCAGGTATTTAAAACGAAGGAAGGGGGCCAGCCGGTGTTTACGGCACCGTGGTACTGGTTGGCCTCTGCCATTGCTCACTGGTCATCTCTTAACTGGGATGCCTGTCGAATCGTAGACAGCAAGGTGGATGAAACAAGGCTCTGTTGGGCCAAGGCTCTACCGGCTGGGAAAAAAAAGTAATTTGGATGGAGTGATTATGAGGTTAGGTTTTGTGAAAAATACGGGGGTTTCAGCGTTCCTGGTAGCCATGCTGGTGGTGGCCCCTCAGGTATGGGCAGAAACCTTTACTGCGAAGGTTGTGGGGGTGTCTGACGGTGATACGGTCAAGGTCCTGACTGAACAAAGCTGTGACTCCGGGAAAGATTGCCGGAGCGGCAAAATCCAGTACCGGGTAAGGCTGGCGGAAATCGACACCCCAGAGAAGAAACAACCCTACGGCTCAAAGGCGAAACAGGCGTTGTCCGATCTGGTGTTTGGTCGAATGATTAAAGTCGAGCAAATCGACAAAGACCGTTATGGCCGTCTGGTCGCCAACCTTTATGTCGATGGCAAATGGGTCAATGCCGAAATGGTCCGTTCTGGGAGTGCGTGGGTGTACCGGCAGTACGCCAAAACACCGGAGCTGTTCAAGCTGGAGGCCGAAGCCAAAGCCGATAAGCGAGGTCTCTGGGCATTACCGGAATCGGAGAGAACTCCCCCTTGGGAGTGGCGAAGAAAGCACTAACCACACCCCAGAGTATGCAGGTGTAAACAGTAACCAAGAAAACAAACAGGAATAACGATGAACAAAAGTGAACTGATTATGAAAGTGGCCGAAGACGCTGACATTAGCAAAGCAAAGGCCGAAGCTGCGGTAAATGCGCTGATCAACTCAGTGACAGAGGAGCTTAAAGCGGGTGGGACAGTAGCGCTCACTGGGTTTGGTACTTTCCACGTTAAGGAACGCGCAGCGCGAACCGGGCGGAATCCCCAGACTGGAGAGAACATCCAGATCGCGGCGGCCAACATTCCTGGGTTCAAAGCTGGTAAGGGGTTGAAAGACTCCGTGAACTAGATCTTAATCATGTGACACATGAATAAGGTTTACATAAGGCTCCTTCGTGGGAGCCTTATTCATATCAGACATGAATAAGGGGAAGGGATGAGATTGTCGTCAACTCAAAAAGACGTTTTGTTCATTCTATACGCAATTGAGGCCGGTGGAAAAGCCGAGCCTGTACCAGGTGTAAAAATACTGGAGATGATCAATTCAGCTCGCCAGAGCGGTATTCATGGAACGAACTTCCGAACGTCATGCCACACGCTGGTGGAGAACGGCCTGTTGAACAAGTACCGGAATGCTTCTCTAAAGCTGGCCTTTAGGCTGACCGACGATGGCAGGGAACGTGCAGGAGAGATATACCGAAAACGGCTGGAAGAAGAGCAAGAGAAGTAATACGCCCCATAACGGGGCGTATCGAGTTAAACGGCAAAGCCGTAGTGGGTGCCGTCCGGAAGTTCAACATCGAGGCGTAGCTTGCCACCGGAGGCCTCAACGTACCGCTTAATGGACGACAGCTTGAGATCTCGTCCAGGTTTTTCCATCTCGGAGACTGTCGGCTGTCTCACACCCAGAGATGCAGCAATTTCCCCCTGGGTAAGGTTCATGCGATCACGAAGCTCTGCCAAGTGGATGTTCAGTAACATCTCAGTGGCCGCTTTCTGTGCTTTGGCAACAACCTCAGGCTTTTCTGTTGCCAGCATTTGGTCAAGAGTTCTTGCCATAACGTCACTCCTTCTTCAATTTATCCAAGTGCGCCGCAAACTCACGGTCTGCAATTGGGATCATTACTTCATAAAACCTTTTCTCGTCCCCGGTCTTGTTACCGGCGCAGAGAAGAATCCCCTTACGCTTTGGATCGAACGCAAAGAACGCTCTGATAGGATCTCCTTTGCTTTGGACCCGAAGCTCTTTCATGTTGCTGTAGGATGAACCGTTAACAGTATCCGCGTATGGCCTCGACAGCATGGGGCCTCTATCTCGCAGCACCATCATCGAAGCCAGCACGTTTGCTCTATCGGTATCATCCAGAGCATCGAACCACTCATCAAAGGTGTCGGTTGTCTCGATGACCCACATGATTTCTCCTTACTTAATATAGGTGCAATCCTATATAGATTCAAACCTATAATCAAGAAAAATCGGCGGCGATGGGGGCCGAAATGTCAGTAAGTAGTCATGTGACTAAAATAGGGGGTAGAATAAGCCTCGATATAGTCATGTGACTAAAAGGTGTCCTGAATGAACAACCTACCCCTACTGCTCGATGCAAGAGAAGCCATTGACTACTACCACCAGCATCCAGGCATGACTGATGCAGAAAAGGCCTATGTGGTCGCGTTCCTAAGCGGAGAGGGGCGTTCAAACAGTCAGATCAGAGAGGATCTGGGTATTGAGAAGGTCTATACGGTTACACACCTGAAACGCGCCGGTACGCTATCGGAGGAAGAGCTAACACTCTGGCTCAGAAATCCACGCAAGATCACCCTGGGGCATGTGAGGGCCGTGGCTAAGTTACCTTTCAGCAAGAGAGAAAAGCTCCTGAGGGATCTCCTGCATACCAGGACACCGGTTCATAAATTTGAGGCGATAGCGAAGGGCAAAGAAGTGGACAGGGATGCAGACATTAAGCGCCTGGAGACCCTGATGAGCGATGCTACGGGTAGGCCTATCAAAGTTCGCTATAACCCCGCGAAGCGCTCCGGGGAACTGACGCTGGGATTCTTCACGCTCGATGACCTGGATGACGTGTGCAAGGCTTTGGGGTTTGATCCAAGCGAGCAGATGTAAACCAGAAAACTTTCACATGTGAAAGTCTTGCAAGGTGTCTTTTTATTGTTTACAGTATCATAAAATGAATCTGTAAAGGTGCGCGATGAATGTGCTTCCAACGAAAAGCTGGCCTTGGGCGTTATAACTCAACCAGACCTGAGTGGCTGGCGGCGTACCGAAACGCAAGATGTATGAGAAGCTCAGGTAAAGAACCTGATGCTTCTCTTTCCGGGATAGCTTGGAAGGCGCAACTCATTGTTGCCCATGAAAGAGGCAGAATTGACAGCCTGGCTGTCCCTTTGGATGCCAGATTGATAGCAAAGAACCTCATCGACGAGATCCTTGCTGAGGAGAACTGATGGACGAAAAAATTACCTACGAAGAAATGCTTGAACAACTCGACCAGAAAGGCATCCGCGTCACCAACGGGGCGAGACGGCTTTATGTCGCGTTGAACAACGGAGTCAAAGCTGAGGTGCTGGGTAACTGCGGTCCCGCCACAATCAGCTTGGTTGACGGGATGATTGTTGTGGAAGAGCAGACTCTCCACTAAGGGCAGCAGCATGGGCAAAAAAGTACACATCATTTGTGGAAAGTGCGGCAGTGACGAGATGAACTTTGTCATCAATGAACACTGTCCAGACGATCCCCAGAATGTTGCCAGTATGTCCTGCTCAAATTGTTGCGAACTGACAGGCATAGCCGAGTGGTCGGAATTTAATGGACGTGAGCTGAAAGGTGAAGCCGTCGCCCTATCAACACCGGCAAACGTGAATGCTCTTCTAGGATTGCTTCGCCAGGCGATGGACAGCGTTGAGTATCGCCTCTATGGCGGGGACATGTCATTGAGCGGTAATGATGCTGCCGAACTCATAGACCTCCAGGAGCGAGCTGAGAAGGTCTTGTCTGTTCTTCGGAGTGATCAGCATGAGTGATTTATACGAACCGCTTGAGTTTGTGTTCTGCGGCTTTAGGAAAGGGGACGCTGGGCTATTTATCTCGGTAGCCACTTTGCGCGATGGTGTTTTAGGCCGTGAGATGTATTTCTCAAAGGGAAAAAGCAAAAGGCGCTGGGTTGTCGGTGGCATTTACTCAGGGGCCTCGTTTTCGGACAACGGAGCAAAAGGTCTGGATGATGCTCATTACGTTAAAGCATGGGAAGTGCAAGGCGACAAGATAGAGTGGCAAGCAAAAAGCGAGCAAGCCGAAGCCTTGGCGCGAAGCGAGAAACTTGAAGCCGACGATAGGAAGCGCAATGAACTCGAAGAGCTGATGCTACCCATCAGGAAGCAATATGGGGCATTAACAAAGCGACGTGATAGGGCAGGGGCCGCAGCTCTTGAAGAAGCTGTCCTGAGAGCGCTGAGAGCGCCCATCAGGAAGGCTGAGGAGAAATAACCGTGGAGCCAGTCTTAGCTAAAGCATTCGCCGGTTTTAAAGTCGTAGCTGTAAGTGCCCATCAGATTGGCTTTTCGGCTTTTCTTGCCATTGGTGTTTGCTGGCGCTTTAGGGGTCGCAAGTACGCCATAGAACAGGATACCAACAAGTGCCGCTTGCCACGCGAAAACAGCAACCAGAATCCAAAAAGCAGCAGCCAGAACCGGCAGTTTGTGCAGAAGGTTGAGCACCGACTTGGCCCAAATCACTGCCGGGATAGCCAGCACTGCGTAACCCCAGTTGGTGGCCTCAAGCATAGCCAGGCCAAGAATAACAACAGCCATCAGCGCGATATTCAGTACATGTTTCATGGTCATCTCTCCTTTTCAACTTACACTTTTATCCTATCACAGCATTAAAAAATGCAACTGTGAAAGGGCATTTTTCATTCAAAAAGAGGTGACACTTTGAGTGCAATTATCAGCAAGTGCGGCATGTACAGATACCGTCTGGAAAGGGATGTGCAACCCGAAGGCCTTGTGTTCGGTTATTTTGGTGTAAACGGCTCTACGGCCACGGCCACCGAGGACGATCACACGGTCAGAAAGTGGATAGGGTTTACCAAGGTCAACGGAGGGAGGCGATTCATAGTCGGTAATGCTTTTGCTTTTCGGGCGACCGACGTTCGAGAGCTGGCTACGGCGGTTGATCCTGTCGGGCCTGAAAATGAAATCCACTTGGAAAGGATTATTCGGGATGCTGATGTCTTGGTGCCCTGCTGGGGGAGCCGAACTAAGCTGCCTAAGTCTTTGCATGTTCATTTGGACAGGCTTTTAGAGCAGCTCGTTGCATCTGGGAAGCCGGTATTGGCATTTGGCGTGACTGGTTCGGGGGACCCGAAGCACCCACTAATGCTTGGATATTCGACAAAACTTGTGCCCTGGGGAGGAAAATAATTATGTCGATGCTTGAAGCACGTTACTTCGTGGCAAAGATAAGCGATGCACAGGCCGTGCTCTGCGATGAGGAGCTGGCGACACTGGAAAGGCTGATCCGGAAGGTTGATGATGGCCGCAGAGCAAATGGCAAGAGCTCGCTTACTTGCGTTGTTGTCGAAGAAGATTGGCCGAACTGGCAGCAAACGGTTGACTCTGTACTTTCACTTGCTGACGGGAAAGACAACGATTGGACCAATGCCACACCAGAACAAATCAAGGCCTTTTGGGTCGATGACTCAGTTTGGAAAACTCTGGATGGCCGGGATAAATGGATTGAAGATCTCGACCTGCTGGTGGACGGTTCCCCGGTGGCTTCTGAGTGGGAACCTTTTGGCTTGGAATCAGGGCAGTCTGTCGTCATACGAGGCGGATGGATAGAAGGGAATGCCTTGAGTGATGATGGCGTACCGCTAGTGCAGGCATTCGTCGCTTGGAAACAGGGCCAAGACAACCACTAAAGGAAAATTACTTCGGAAGGGCGGCTATGGCCGCTTTCTTTTTAATATTTACAGCATCACATAATGATACTATGATGTTGTTAATTTACTTGGGGAGGCGCTTATGCTCACTGCTAAATGTATAGGGTGCGGATGCACCGATGATCACGCTTGTGTTGAAAACGGTCAACCGTGTCACTGGCTTCGCGTGAATAGAGTGGAAGGTATCGGGGTCTGCTCTTCGTGCCCGGATGCTCTCAATCAATTCGCATCGACCAGCCAGGAACAAGCAACTGGACAGGATGACTACCGGAACAGTCCAGAATGGAAGGATTTTTCATCACGCATTGGTAATGCACTATGCGGGGGCCGGAGCAAAGCAAAGTAAGGTAAAAACGGCTATGCCGTTTTTTATTTGTCTATTACGGCATCACATTATAAGCCTGTAAATGCTGAATCTGTAATTGCCCAAAATGGGCGTGAGCAGGGGCGGGGTGTGAGGTCGTTCTAAGGCAAAATACTTTGTACTGGCAGAACAAAGAAAGAATGAACTTTCACATGTGAAAGTTTTTGGGGTACGGGATGGAACAAGCAATTCAAAGTTACTTGGCTGACGACCGGCAATATCAAGACAGGATTACCGCAGCTCTCAGCCAGGTTGAAGAGAAAGGTGCAGAGTACGAAGCTCTTTGCCAACAGCGTGCTCAGTTGGGGATCTGGCAAAAAATTATAACGTTCTGGCAGTTTCGTCGAGACATCGCCGTTATACGTTCAGCACTAAAAGGCCATAACAGCGATTTGCGGTATTTGCGCCGTGGGAGAGACCAGCTCAAAGAGGGATTGGTTTCTCGGGCCGTGAAGCAAGCGATTGACGGTAGCCAGATTCTGGAACGAATCACCCAAGCTCAAGATAGGCTTGACGCCGCATCTCGACTCCACGAGAGCAACAAGCGACTGGTGGACATGGGGCAAAAAGCCTTACGTGAAATCAGTGAGGCCTCTTCCAGTGTTTCATCAGCACAAACAATGGAGGTTCTCGACCTTGTGACTGACAACAAGGGCATTTCCGTCATGTCGTCGATGTCAAACTCCTCGGCCAGCAGTGAAATAGACGATGCGAAGAGAGCTGTGAAAGCCTTCGCAAATGCGCTGGGGGATCATCGTGACATTGTGGGCTCACTGCACCACTCAATGGCAACTGAGTTTATCGATCTGGGTATGGACTTTGCCGGTTTGAATGATGGTTTCGACTTTGGGAGCGTCTTCTCGCTGTTCAGCTTGTCGTCTGCCAGTTCCTCTCTGGACAAAGTAGAGTCTCGCGTTGAATCTCTGATGCCAGATCTAAGACGAGCCGCCTCCAATTCGGCAGCAGAGTATGCCCGTGTTAACGAAGAGTTCTTTGGCCTGAAACAACAGGCCTGTTGCCAAGTGCATGAGTTGCTGGTGACAAATGGTATAGACGTGTCAGTCAAGCGCGTTGAGTCCGCCGTGAACAGCTACAGAGTTGGAAGGTGATATTTACAGCATCATAAAATGAACTTATGATGTGAGGTGATCAACAAGTCGAAATTTATTTAAAGGATAAGCGATGAGCGATATTACACAGCAAATGGACAAACTTGAGATTCCAATCAAGTTGTCCTTTCCAGTCATCAACGTTAGCACTTTTGAGCTGGGCCGCGCAGAGAGCGTTTTCTCTGACATTGCAAAGAAAGTCGGCAAGCACTTTATTGTAATGCCATTCAAGAAGCTGCCTGATCCAGGCACGATGAAGGCAATGGTGGACGAGTCCAAGAAGTCCTCCAAAAACGGAGTTGTCGTGTTCGACACTTTCTTTTTCGACCGCCAACGTGCAAACCCGGAAACACTCCCAGCCCTCAAGTCATCACTGACCTATCTGGAGAATGAGGGGATCAACTACATCATCGCTGGCAAAGACGTCTTCAATGAAGAGTTCGTTTATCACATCGATCTCCCGGCTATGAGCAATCAGGAAATCCTGAAACTGCTCCAGACCTGTGAAGATAACGTGAAAGATGGTGGAGTCTTCGAGAGCAACGAACGTGCTGTCATCGCAAACCACGCCTTGGGCTTGTCACACACCCAGATGAAGAACGTCTTCACCTACTCCGCTTACTTGAAATTCAAGGGTGAAGAATACCTGGGCGAGATCCGAAAAGAAAAAGCTCACATCTTGCGTGATGTCGGCCTCGATGTGCTTGAGGCCATTGATATTGGGAATGTCGGTGGTCTCGAAAACCTCAAGGAGTTCCTCCAGATACGTAAAGCCGGTTGGGACAAAGACCTTCCGGTAAAAGGTGTCCTTCTGGCCGGTGTACCTGGTGGTGGTAAATCGCTGACGGCAAAAGCCGCTGCCGGTGTACTTGGCACTACCTTGGTTCGCCTGGATATGGGCCGTTTCTATAGCAAGTATCTCGGTGAAACCGAGCGCCAGTTCAATCGTGCATTGCAGACCATTGAGCAGATCGCACCCGTTGTTGTGTTGATTGACGAGATGGAGAAGTTTTTTGGTAATGCCGATGGCGAACACGAAGTATCCAAGCGCCTGCTGGGCTCTTTCCTCTACTGGCTTCAAGAGCGCAAGAAGAAGATCTTCATTGTGGCGACGGCCAACCGGGTTCAGTCGCTGCCTCCTGAATTGATGCGAGCTGGCCGCTGGGACCGAGCATTCTTCATTGATCTGCCAAGTGTGGCTGAGCGCCAGAAGATTTTTGAGATCCACCTCGCCAAGCAGAAGGCCAACATCGCCGCGTTCGATATGCCTACGCTACTTCGTACCACCGAGGGATACACCGGGGCAGAGATTGAACAGGCCGTCATTGACGCGATGTATCTGGCGAACGCTCAGGACAAAGAGCTCAACAATGAAGCGCTGGTGGATGCGGTCACTCGCATTACCCCGACCAGTGAAACTCGCCGGGAAGACATCAACCAGATTCGCAGTTTGCGGGATCAAGGCTTCTATCCGGCCAATAACTTCGATGTTCAAGAGCAGAATGGCTCTGGACGCAAACTTGCCATCGAGGACTAAGCGATGGAGTGGATTTTTTGGACTGCTCTTGCTGTGTCATTGATATTCCACTCAGAAGTCAGCGACTTAATCAATGCTCTAGCTGAGTGGGCTAGGGAGCGAGCTGGTGCGGCCAGGAGAGAGCATCAAAACGGCAGAGAGGAGAATTGACCGTTATGTACAAACAAGACATTGAGAAGGGGATTGAGCTGCTCAAGCTGTGCAGCAAACTCCAGTCAGAAAAAGATGGAGTGGATAGACCAGAGCCTCTGGTTATCGACAAGAGTAAGGTGCTGGACCAGTTCGCCCGAGACGTTTCCACATCGATCACCTACATGAGTTCGTTGTTCAAGCTCATCCCCATGATGGAAAACCTTACCGAGCTTGGCCGAAAGCTGGAGAAAGAAGGAAAGATCGAAGTTTCTCTCGGGCAAGACTATTCCATTGCCGCGCTTAACTTTGTTATGTCGGAACACGGCATGACACCCGAAACAACTCAGGAGTGATGAGATGAGCCATATCGTAAAAGGCAAGGTGCAGGTCGCCTACAAAGACAAAGAGCTGCTGTTGAAGGCTCTGGAGGGAGTTGGCGTTGTTGTTGAAAACGAAAAGCTGTACCGCGTGGGCGCTGGCTACACCTTCGAGAAATACCCGATTGTTCTGATCGACCAGAACAACAAGGAGCACCGGATTGGCTACAAGGAAAAAAACGGTGTTTGGGAGCAGTACCAGGAAAACTACGGCTCTTATGGCCGCTGGACGCAGCAGGCAAGCAGCAAGGTGCAGGATCGCTACATTGCCTTCCACTACGAGCAGCAGTTGAAAGAGGAAGGTTTCAGCGTGACGGTGAAGCAGCATCACGATGGCACTTTGGAACTGGAAGCTGAGGAAGCTGTTTGGTAATAGCGCCAAGGCAATCAGATTAGTTGAACTTAACGACGAGGTGACAAAGTGAAAAAGGTAAACATCAAGATCAAGGGCGGCAAGATTGCTGCCGATTTCACGGGGTTTCAGGGTAAGACCTGTGAAGCGCTGGAACAGCGTATTCGCCCGGAAGAGCTCGAAGTCGAAGAAAAAGAGCTGAAACCCGAGTACCACTTCAATGCTGGTCAAACCCAGCACGAAACGGAACAGAACGAATGGTGATGAGAAGGACAGGGCGCGTCCCCCTTCTTTTGCTGGTTGGTCTCATGGTCGCAGCTCCTGCGGCCTTTGCCAGTGACTTTGTGACTGGCGTTATGGTGGGGCAAATGCTCTCAGATGACTCAGGCAGCAAGAAGATAGAGGACACTGGCCCGGAGAGCAAAACGGTCATTGATTACCATGACGGTCAGCCAGTTGTGACCAAAGTGGAGGCCTTCAAAAGCAATAAATGGCGCAAACTGGATGGCCCTCAGGGCGGCTATTTTGTTTGCCCAGGTGAATACCGTAGCTATTCGGGAAGGCTGCGATGCCGTATTCATGATGACGGGTTTAATGGCTTTATGGGCGGTATGACTGATGCTCAGGAGCTGCCGCTCCAAGAAGCTCTGACCAAGTTGGAAGGTAAACCCATCTCCCTGCAAACCATTGAAGTCCACGGCAACAACCTGGCAGTCAAATACCAGTTAGCACCACCAGCACAAACGCACGTCAAAACTCAGGATCTGGGGGTGGTCAAGCAGGATGGTGAAACGCAGAAGGCTGCCAGCCAACAATCAGCGTCATCCATAGTGACTGCACCAAAGAGTGAACCTCCCAAGCAGATTAATGCTGCACAAGACACTGACCGCAATACCAGTGCGTTTCAAAGTCCGTTCGAGGAGGTAAGTGACTCCATGATCGGTCTAATGGATAGCTCTTTCGTCAAAGTCATAGCGGGATTGATGCTGGTGTTTGGGGTTGCTAGTGGAATTATGAGGCAGAGCCCATCAGGAATTGTGATGGGGATAATGCCTGCAATTATGATCATGACCGCGCCAACGGTTATTCGTACCGTATTCGATACAGGCGCGGCCAGTACCAAGCCAGTGGAAGATAGCGGAAGCTCATTTCCTTTCTTCTTGGTGGCAATAGTACCGGTGCTGATTTTCTTTGCCTATAGAGCTTTTATGAATAACCGGAGCGACTCCGAAATTGATGAGTTGTTAAGAGAAGCCCGACGTGCAGAAAGGGCTGAACGACCAAGCAATGAGCCTCCCTCAGTGGATGAACTCCGTGAGCGCCAGCAACAAAACACAGAAAGAGAACCGGTGGTTGTCAGCTCATCAGCTCCGGCACCAAAGGTGCAAAAGGAAGAGCCAATCGAAGTACAGCCAGGCAAGCGCAAAATTATTTTGGATTAGTGGGGTCGGTTATGAGCAAAAAGCGCATCGTAATCAAAAATGGTGAGGTCTGCGGGTTTGCCGATGAGGTTTCCTTCAAAGGCCTTGAAGTGCAGGAATACAGTAAAACAAGGGTTTCGCGCATCGTGCCGACGAGCGGCATTCTAATGATTGCGTTCTATGTTATTCGCGGACTTTGTTCAGACGAGTCAAAGATTGCGGCATGGACTCGTGTTTGGCGTTGCCAGTGGAAGGTGCTGATCGACGGTAAAAGCTATGGCCCATTCAGCAGTCGTGCGGATGCTATCTCGTTCGAGAAGGACGAGATCTACAAACAAGGCAAATTCTTTGCCGATGCCACTCACGAGGCGGCAGTATGATGACACGGGCGGCTATGGCCGCTCTGTTATCCGCGTTGGTAATAGGCCTTGTGTCTGATTTGGCCGCACAAGAGCTGGTGGTAAGCCCGGTGGCTATAGACAAGTCCACTGAGGTGGAGAAAGAAGCTACCTTCCACAACCGCAAGTGGGTGTTAAGGACGGGGCAGGTTAGTGGATTCTTCATCTGCCAAGGAGATAACAAAGACATTTACTACCGGCATGACAGGGTGGGCGCTCACTGCCAGAAGACATCGACTGGGTGGCGCAATGTACTGGGTCTCAGGGACGATGTTCCGGAAGTTGAGCTGAGCGTGTACCTGGGGACCGTTGAAGGTGTCCCCGTGAAAGTCCTTCATCAGGAAGTGGATGGTTACGATCTGAAAGTGCAGTACAAGGTTGCACGTAAAGGGTCAGCAAATGAGTGAGAGTGTGCGTCGGTCAACGCCGATGGTAAAGATTAAAGTCCTGCCGAGTTTCGTAGGGGTTCCCTTCCCGTCGGTGCTACTTATCGTTGCGGGGCTCCTTAATGGCCCTTTGTGGGGCTTTGCCGCATTCGTCTTTCATATCGTCATCAAGCGGTACATCTACAGAGAATACCGGAGGTTGCCATATCCGATGCCAACCGGCTCAAGGCCTATGGATGAGTTGAGCGATCTCCTTGTAAAGGGGATACCGGAGGAATTTTTCCGGCGGCTTGACGCAGCTTGCAGCTCTGATGCGTCAGTACAAATAACCTGCCCAAAGAAATACCGGCTGCTCAAAATGTCGTTGAATCGCTATGCCAACCGCGCTGGTTGTTACCCGCAGTTCCGGGAGGGGGATGAAATAGCGATTGAGGTAACAGAGCAGAGACCAAGAAAAGCAGGAGCAGGGAAGGGCTTTCCAAGTATTCAAGATCTGAAAGCGTCAGAGGGTGTTCTGAGTGAACCGGAGCAGCCTATCGAAATTCAGAAAGATAAGCGCAAGATTATCTTGGATTGAGGTGGGTTGGAATGCGGTCATTTTTATACAGAATATTGCTTCTTTGCTTCGTCATTATCGTCCAGATAGGGCTAATCGCCATTGATGCGAGCCCGTTGGTTGTTGCTATGTTCCTCTCGCTAACAGCTTTAGTCGCTGGGGTCTGGATGGCGTACCTTCATTCCCGATTTTTGATGGCGGTGACTCCAGTAGTTGTCTCTGTGCTAATGGCGACCCTCGCCATGAAAATGTTTGAGCCGAGACTCTTTGTTTCTGCCAGCGAAAAAGGCTGGTTCCCTTTGTCATTGTTCGTCTCGATACCGTTTTACTTCTACTTGAGTTACTTGCTTGAGATAGAGGAGAAGAGACGTACATTCCGGGCCAATGTAATTGGTTTTTTGCGTGGAGTTTCGGAAGAGATCCGTCGTTCAACTAGAGAGCATAACGGCCGTTGGCTTAATGTCCACGCCGAACGTGGCAGAGTCTTACCAGAGCAAGTTCAAGGGCCGCAACGGTCTTGATAAGGTTCTGGGCGACAGTGAAACGACCCGCGTGAAGATTAACTCTGTGATCCTCGATAAACCGCACGGCGTAGCAACGATACGCTTTACTACGGTTCGCCGCGTGCGCAGCAATCCCGTTGATGATCAGCCGCAGCGCTGGATTGCCATTATGGGGTATGAATATAAATCGCTGGCGATGAATGCTGAGCAGCGTTATGTCAACCCGCTGGGTTTCCGCGTGACGAGTTATCGCGTCAACCCTGAAGTTAACTGAGGGCTGCCCCATGAAAAAACTACTTCTTTCAGCAGTCGTTTTGTCAGTCCTGGGAGGCGCGGCCACTAACGTTATGGCGCTTGAGGTTGGCCGCAATTCTCCTTATGACTATCGCATTAAAAGCGTTGTTTATAACCCTGTTAATGTGGTCAAAATTGACGCTATCGCCGGTGTGGCTACCCACATTGTTGTCGCGCCTGACGAAACCTATATCACTCATGCTTTTGGCGATTCTGAAAGCTGGACGTTTGCGCACAAAATGAACCATTTTTTTGTGAAGCCGAAACAGGCCATGAGTGATACCAACCTGGTGATCGTCACCGATAAGCGCACCTATAACATCGTCCTCCATTTCATCGGTGAAGAAACGAAGAAAAATGCAGACGGTACGGTATCAAAATCCTTTATTGAAACGCCGTGGGCTGTGCGCCAGGCCGTTCTTCAGCTGACCTATGAATATCCGTTTGAGCAGCAGGAAAAAGCCAAAAGCGCGGCTGATAAAAAACGCATTACGCAGAAGCTGAAGCAGACGGCTTTTGCGGGGGCGAAGAACTATCAGTACGTAATGAGCGAACAGCCTGAAATGCGCAGCATCCAGCCGGTTCACGTCTGGGATAACTACCGCTTTACCCGGTTTGAGTTTCCGGCCAATGCGGAGTTACCGCAGGTCTACATGATTTCGGCCAGTGGCAAAGAAACGCTGCCTAACTCTCATGTTGTGGGTGAGAACCGCGGCACTGTTGCAAATAGTCGGTGGTGATAAACTTATCATCCCCTTTTGCTGATGGAGCTGCACATGAACCCATTCAAAGGCCGGCATTTTCAGCGTGACATCATTCTGTGGGCCGTACGCTGGTACTGCAAATACGGCATCAGTTACCGTGAGCTGCAGGAGATGCTGGCTGAACGCGGAGTGAATGTCGATCACTCCACGATTTACCGCTGGGTTCAGCGTTATGCGCCTGAAATGGAAAAACGGCTGCGCTGGTACTGGCGTAACCCTTCCGATCTTTGCCCGTGGCACATGGATGAAACCTACGTGAAGGTCAATGGCCGCTGGGCGTATCTGTACCGGGCCGTCGACAGCCGGGGCCGCACTGTCGATTTTTATGGCACTGTTGCAAATAGTCGGTGGTGATAAACTTATCATCCCCTTTTGCTGATGGAGCTGCACATGAACCCATTCAAAGGCCGGCATTTTCAGCGTGACATCATTCTGTGGGCCGTACGCTGGTACTGCAAATACGGCATCAGTTACCGTGAGCTGCAGGAGATGCTGGCTGAACGCGGAGTGAATGTCGATCACTCCACGATTTACCGCTGGGTTCAGCGTTATGCGCCTGAAATGGAAAAACGGCTGCGCTGGTACTGGCGTAACCCTTCCGATCTTTGCCCGTGGCACATGGATGAAACCTACGTGAAGGTCAATGGCCGCTGGGCGTATCTGTACCGGGCCGTCGACAGCCGGGGCCGCACTGTCGATTTTTATCTCTCCTCCCGTCGTAACAGCAAAGCTGCATACCGGTTTCTGGGTAAAATCCTCAACAACGTGAAGAAGTGGCAGATCCCGCGATTCATCAACACGGATAAAGCGCCCGCCTATGGTCGCGCGCTTGCTCTGCTCAAACGCGAAGGCCGGTGCCCGTCTGACGTTGAACACCGACAGATTAAGTACCGGAACAACGTGATTGAATGCGATCATGGCAAACTGAAACGGATAATCGGCGCCACGCTGGGATTTAAATCCATGAAGACGGCTTACGCCACCATCAAAGGTATTGAGGTGATGCGTGCACTACGCAAAGGCCAGGCCTCAGCATTTTATTATGGTGATCCCCTGGGCGAAATGCGCCTGGTAAGCAGAGTTTTTGAAATGTAAGGCCTTTGAATAAGACAAAAGGCTGCCTCATCGCTAACTTTGCAACAGTGCCAGTGGAACAGTACTTGAAATAAAACTGCTGACAGCCCTGGGCCTGCAGCCAGCGCAGGGCCGCCAGCGACTGGCTGACGGCCATTTCCGCCGGGCAGGAGCGGGTTTTCAGGCTGATGACCACCGCCTCGCTGGTCAGCGGAATATCGCGGGTCGGCACGCCATTCAGTTGCACCGTCGGCATGCCGTTGCGCACGAGGAAGCTGGCAATATCCGTGGCGCCGGTGAAGTCATCGGCAATGACACCAAGCTGCATGTTGTCTCTCCTCACTGTTTATGGCCCGGCAGGGTGATGCCGTTGAAAATCTTGATCACCGCGCTGTCATCTTCCCGACCGAATCCGGCATTACTGGCGGAGGTGAACATATTCAGCGCGGTGGTAGCGAGCGGCAGCGGGAAGGTCAGCGCCCGGGCAGTGTCATTCACCAGCCCGAGATCTTTGACAAAAATATCGACAGCGGATTTTGGCGAGTAATCGCCATCCAGGACGTGCTGCATGCGATTCTCAAACATCCAGGAATTACCCGCCGCGTGGGTGACCACGTCATACATCGTCTCCAGTGGGATCCCGGCGCGGGCGGCAAGCGCCATCGCTTCGGCGGCAACGGCGATGTGCACCCCGGCCAGCAGCTGATGGATAATTTTTACCGTCGAGCCAAGACCAATGTCGCTCCCGATGCGGTAGACTTTGCCGGCCACGGCGTCCAGCACCGGCGCGAGTCGGGCAAAGGCGGCATCGCTCCCGGAGGCCATCACCGTCATGTCGCCGGCGGCCGCTTTCACGGCGCCGCCCGATACCGGCGCGTCGAGCATCAATAGCTGGTACTCCGCCAGCGCCTCGGCAATGGCCTGAGCATCGGCGGAGGCGATGGTGGACGACACCATCACGACGGTGCCCGGCTTCAGATGGGCGGCGAGGCCGCTCTCGCCGAACAGGATCCCCCGCACCTGGGCGGCATTGACCACCAGCAGCACAACTGCATCCAGTTCCGCGGCGAACGGCACCGCGCTGGGGCCCGCGCCTTTGGCGCCCGCCGCCAGCAGTGCGCGACAGTTGTCGGGATTGATGTCAACGCCCCAGGTGTTCAGGCCCGCCTGCAGGCAGGCGCGGGCGGCGCCCATGCCCATTGAACCCAGTCCAATCACGCAGACGTTAGTGTGTGCAGCCATGCTGGTCTCCTTGTGAACATTAGTTAATTAATGTGATTTAATGATAGAATAAAGCGTTATCATGTGAATTTATGTGAGAGTTATCACGAATAACCCACATGAATATAAAAAATTCACAGGCGGAAAGAGGCTGCACAGCGGCGATTCTTGCCCTAAAATAGCGTAAAAAACAGCGGCAAAGCGCGATAACAACACCGGGTGTCGCCAGGGCCGTAGCCTGGGTGGTGACGCCTGGTGTGAAAAAATGGTAAGGGGAGAGCGGTGATTCCAATAGAACGACATCAGCGTATTTTAGCCCTGGTGGAGCAGCGTGGGGCGGTAAGCATTAACGAGCTGACGGAGATCCTCGGCGTGTCCCATATGACCATCCGTCGGGACGTCAGTAAACTGGAGGAGCAGGGGCTGCTGGTCAGCGTCTCGGGCGGCGTACGCGCCGTCAGCCGGCTGGCCGCGGAACCCAGTCATCTGGTGAAAAGCACGCTGCAGAGTGAGGAGAAACAGGCGATCGGCGCGCTGGCGGCGAGTCATATCGCTAAAAACAGTTGCATCTATCTGGATGCCGGGACTACCACCCTGGCGCTGGCGCGGGCGATCCTCGACCGGAACGATCTCCAGGTGGTCACCAATGATTTTGAGATAACCCAGCTGCTGATCGATGCCAGCCAGTGCGGCGTGATCCACACCGGCGGCACTCTGTGCCGGGAGAACCGCTCCTGCGTGGGCGAATCGGCGGCGCGTACGTTACGCCACCTGGCTATCGATACGGCCTTTATCTCCGCCAGCGGCTGGGACAGTCGCGGGATATTCACCCCTGATGAGAACAAGGTTACCGTCAAGGAGACCGTCAGCCAGGTCAGCGCGAGAAGCATCCTGCTGTGCGACAGTTCGAAATACAATCAGGTGGCCACGTTTATGGCGTTACCTTTGACCCGGTTCACCACCATCATTACCGACCGGCATCTTTCCGATGCCGCCGCCAGTCATATCGCCCGGCACGCCTGCGAGGTGCTGCGGGCCGGATAACGCGCGCGGCCACCGCCGGCTTAGCGTTGCCAGTGCTCGATCAGCGCCGCGCCGATCCCGGCGATTTGCTGATTTCGCTCGGCCATGCTCGCCGGCGTATCCCGCAGATAAATCACCACAATGCGCTCTGCTTTGTTATTCGGGCCAAGCAGGGCGACAATCCCGCGCGCACCCCGCTTGCTAGCTCCGGTCTTATCGGCGATAAACCAGCCCGCCGGCAGCACGGAGCGGATCAACGGTCCGGCGACCCGATCGTCCACCATCCACTGCAGCAGCTGCCGTTGCGAACGGGCGCTCAGACGCTGGCTGGTCAGCAGCTTGCGCAGGGTCGCGGCCATGCTGGCCGGGGTAGTGGTGTCGCGGGCGTCGCCGGGAAGCGCCTCATTCAGTTCCGTTTCCCAGCGGTCAAGGCGGGTGACGTTGTCGCCGATCTGGCGCAAAAAGGCAGTCAATCCTGCGGGGCCGCCGACGGTGGCCAGCAGCAGATTGGCGGCGCTGTTATCGCTCATGGTAATGGCGGCGGCGCAGAGTTCGCCGACCGTCATGCCGTCGGCAAGGTGTTTTTCGCTGACCGGCGAGTAGTCCACCAGATCCTGCTGGCGATAGTGGATCTTTCGCTCCAGCTGTTCGTCACCGGCATCCACCCGCGCCAGCACTGCGCCGCAGAGCACTACTTTAAAGGTGCTCATCATGGGAAAGCGTTCATCGGCGCGCCAGGCGGTCAGCGTGCGGCCGCTGGCCAGATCCATTTCTATCATGCCTACGCGGCCCGACAGCTGGCTTTCGCTTTGTTTAATTTGCTCAAGCGGCTGCGGGCTGGCGTGTACCGCCAGCGGCAGGGTGGCTAACAGGGAGATAATACACAGGCGAATATAACGCATAACCACAATACATCCTTGAGTGAAGGCCGATAAAGGCGAGTAAAGAAGCGACAAATAAGAATAACCCGGCGTTGGCACTGTTGCAAATAGTCGGTGGTGATAAACTTATCATCCCCTTTTGCTGATGGAGCTGCACATGAACCCATTCAAAGGCCGGCATTTTCAGCGTGACATCATTCTGTGGGCCGTACGCTGGTACTGCAAATACGGCATCAGTTACCGTGAGCTGCAGGAGATGCTGGCTGAACGCGGAGTGAATGTCGATCACTCCACGATTTACCGCTGGGTTCAGCGTTATGCGCCTGAAATGGAAAAACGGCTGCGCTGGTACTGGCGTAACCCTTCCGATCTTTGCCCGTGGCACATGGATGAAACCTACGTGAAGGTCAATGGCCGCTGGGCGTATCTGTACCGGGCCGTCGACAGCCGGGGCCGCACTGTCGATTTTTATCTCTCCTCCCGTCGTAACAGCAAAGCTGCATACCGGTTTCTGGGTAAAATCCTCAACAACGTGAAGAAGTGGCAGATCCCGCGATTCATCAACACGGATAAAGCGCCCGCCTATGGTCGCGCGCTTGCTCTGCTCAAACGCGAAGGCCGGTGCCCGTCTGACGTTGAACACCGACAGATTAAGTACCGGAACAACGTGATTGAATGCGATCATGGCAAACTGAAACGGATAATCGGCGCCACGCTGGGATTTAAATCCATGAAGACGGCTTACGCCACCATCAAAGGTATTGAGGTGATGCGTGCACTACGCAAAGGCCAGGCCTCAGCATTTTATTATGGTGATCCCCTGGGCGAAATGCGCCTGGTAAGCAGAGTTTTTGAAATGTAAGGCCTTTGAATAAGACAAAAGGCTGCCTCATCGCTAACTTTGCAACAGTGCCCCGTAACCCAACTATGGAGACGGTGTAACCAGCGATAGTCGCCAATAGATGAGGTGGCTAGTGTCATAGCCTCCTCAATCTTGGTTTGAAGAGCCGCAGCTCTGTGTCGCCACTCTTCTGAATATTTAGCCTTTCGCGCCATCAGTTTTCCTCTTTCTTTTTCCCTCCCTTACCAGCTTTAGCGAGCTCTTGCTCCAACCCAGAAATTTTGGTCAGTGCATCATTGAGTCTTTGTTCGAGGCTCTTGGCCTGCTGGTCTTTTTCCTGCAACTGACCAGCCATCATGCCTTTGTCTTGAACAAGAGCGCGAGCTTCTGCTTCGGCGCTGGATAATTTGGCGTCCAGCTTTTCTACCTCTCCAGATAGGCGCTGGCACTCTCGTTCAGCGGATTCGCCATGAGCTTTGGCTGTGGCAAGGGAGTCCTGTGATTGGGCCAGTTTGGCCTGTACATTTTCGAGCTGCTCTTTCAACGATGTTTTTTGTTCCTGAGCGGCCCGGAGCTTTTCTGTCTGCTCTATACTCTTGCCTTTTTGCTCCTCCAACTCACCCTCTGTAGTTGCCAATTTTTGGCTCAAAGAGCGATTTTCGCTTTTAGCTTGCTCCAGGTGATCCTGTGCTCGGGTCAGATCTGCGGCTTTCGCCTCCAGCTTGCCCTCCAACTCAACGATCCGCTTTTCCAGCTTATCAATGTCAGCCAGTGAGCGTTCTAGCTCCGCAGACTTGAGGGATAGCGAGTTTTCTGCCTTACCAAGGGCCGCATCGAGCTCTGATTTTTTGTTGGTGAGAGCTTCAAGTTGTTCCTCCAGTAGCTCAGCCCGTTCGGTGGCATCATTTGCCATGTCCACGGCTTGCTGCATATCTTCCTGGTACTCAATTTCTTTCTGTCGTAGCAGTTCACGCTCGCGCTCAAGCTGTTCATCGGCGCTTGCTTTGGCTACCGTATAGATCTTCTGTAGGAAGAGCTCAGCATCGCTCATAACCGATTCTGGAAGGACTACCTCTACCAGCTCTTCATCGAGGGAGTGTTCCTCTGACCACTGTTTGAGATACGTTGAAATGGTGGTAAAGCTCCCCTTGCCAATGATGTCTCTGATAGCGATGACCGTTGGGCGTTTACCGGCGTCCTTGAGCTTTTGGGCCGCAGCCGCTACATCGTCAAACTCAACCAATTTTCTTGCCATGAGAACGTTCCTTTTAATTTGTAATGTTTACGATAATTACGATAATTACGATAATACGGTAATTATCATAATTATATATCATGCTGCTGTCGATTGGAATTGTTTGTGTGGGACAAAGCCCTTCCGGCTGCGGAAAAGCCTTGTTACGCGGTCACGCTGATTCATCCAGGGAAGGATTCGATAGTGACTCCACCGAAGGTGCCAAGGATTTCCGATGCCGCTTTATCAGATCGAGTTTTGCGTTGTTCTGAGGCGTCAAAGTTACGAAGCAATTTGAGCTGAACATCCTTATCCTGGAGCACGATCAGGGGCATTGGCGCGGTAACGGTTTTGAGTACCCCTGCGGCCATGACGTTTGCCACCGGTTGAACCTTTACTTCCCTTCGCTCCCGGAGATAAGGCTCCGGGGTGCTGGCGATCTTCTGGATAAGCTGCTCCAGGGGAAGTTGATAGTCTGGCCCAGATCGCTCCAGCTCCTCTCTGATGCGTTGCAAAAGCTCCTCTTTTACGGGCTTCTTCAAGGAGTCCTTCCGTTGCCAGGTGAAGCGGATAGAGTCGATGTCGCCATTGGTATAGCACCGAATTTGTCTGTAAAGGTGGAGAGTCATGACACCAGGGCAGTCCGCTCGAAGTGCTTCAAACCTCTCTTGCCTGGTGGGGTACGTCGAGATAATGAACTCCTCGATACCAGCTTTGGCCGCGTTGATGCGTTCAACCGTCGCCGCAATTTCGTCAGCTACACCAATCCTGGAAGGGGAGAACCAGAGTACCCCCACGGTGCGCCTGGCAGACTTCTGCGAATAGTCTGGGTTGATGTGAAGATCTCTGTAGCTGTGCGCTGCCAGCTCAAGAGCTTCGCGCCCAGTTTGTTCAGTTACGACAATCTTGTTGACGGGCTCGTTCTCCATTCCTTTTCCGGTAGGAGGGATGGCCGCAACTTTTGCGTACCGTGGCGGTAGTCGTTTGATAAGAGAGGACAGGTTCGTTAAGTCGCGGCACATGGCCGAGAATTGTTCTGATATGAAGTTTTTAGCCATGCTGCCGCCTATGTGTGGGTTTGTTCTAACAGTTCATTGGTTACATAGTAGACAGATTTAGACCATCATGCAACGAGGGGGAGGGGCAAGAATACGCCTCCGCTTCGCGTCGGCGGGTGCCCTGTTTGACCTTCGTGTGTGAGATTAGATTGAGAAAGAGAGAGAAAAAGAGAGAAAAAGAGAGAAAGAAGAAAAGCGCGGGGCAAGCCAGAAATGTGGCTGAGGGGGACTGCTGGGGTGGGGCTGGCACCCTCTATACCCCACTTTGCATGATGGTCTAACTTTGTGGTTATAGGACGACTTTTAGAGTGCCTAGATTTGCTCGATTAGGACAAATTTCGGTCCATCCACGCTGATTGGCGTAGCAGCGCGATGGCATCAGAAGGGGTAACTTTCCATGCGTTGGAAAGCTGGCGAACTGCGAAGACTGCGAGCTCCATTCGGTCGTCATCATTGATGAAATTCTGGAGCTGGTTTCCTCGCTCACTAAGGATGATCGCAACACCGGCCTTGCCGTTGTTGTAAACCGCAAAGCTCTTATTCTTCGCGTCGCCGTGATAGGAACCCTCAGCCTTGCTACGCAAACCAAAGAGAACGCTGCAAAACGCCGTCAGTTCGCCGCGAGTGAGCTGCACCGTGATCTTGCTTTTCCAGTCTGGGCTGGACCCCGATGCCCTGATCGGCGCAATCTCGATGCTGACCGTAGGATATTCACCTCTGGTTAGCGTGTGTTGCACATTCAGGCCGGTGCGTTTCGCGGGGTCCTTCTGCCAGTCTGAGAAAAATTTGAGACTTTCGCCGTAGGATTGTTCTGTCATTCCAAATTACCTTTGCTTTGAAGCTCCTGGAGCTGGACCACGAGGTCACGTTGGACTTTGGCTATCTCTGTCACCAAGTCGGCGGTGGCAATAGCGTCGGTCGCTGCTGAATGGGCTCGACCTTTCCAGCTCACACCTGCCTCGCAGGTGGCATCCGCAAGTGAGATTGTGCCGTGCCGGTTGGTTGAGCCAAAGGCATCAGCCGCCAGCTTCATCGCGCACAGACAGTTCTGCTCTTGCCACCAAGAGAGTTGGTCTCCAAATGCACTGGCTGTTTGCCTCAACATCCTACTGTCGAAACTGGAGTTAAATATCACCAGATGACGGCCCGACAAAAGCCGGGCGAGAGCTGGCGCAACTTGAGTCCACGTAGGCTCATTCGACAGCTCAGTCTCGGTGATGCCATGAACACCCATTGCCTGAGGGTCTATTTCCACGGTTGGCCGTAATCTGGTGCAGAGGAGAACCGCGCCTCTGATGTCAGTAACAGCCAGCTCGATCACCTGGTCTCTTTCACCAAGTCCGGTCGTCTCGGTATCGAGAACCAGAGGTTCCAGAGCGACCCACCTTTGTGCCATGACAGAGGCCTTTGCCAGGTTGCTACGCATTCTTGCCTTGACCGAAAGGATGGATTGCGCCCTTATTTGCTTTTGTGATGCCGGTGAACAACCCCTTCTCCGCATTGGTTGGCAATCTGCTATCCGGTACACTCCAAATTGGCCACCATACCCGTTTTTGTAGAACGAAACTGGCTCTACTCCTGGCTTAGGCTTCATCCGAAATTCGTCCCTGAGCCGTCCTTTTGAAAAGCACCTATCGGCTTTCATGGCTTCGGCTCTGGCAAGTTCGAGTTCTTCATCATTCATGCTGTTAATCCGCTATATCGAGGCGTTGGCTCGCTCTCTTCAAACGCTCATCGCCGCGTCTGTCATATTTCTGGGTAGTTGCAATGCTTGAGTGGCCCATTGCGTCCTTCACGGTCACAATATCCTCACCGTTATCCAGCATCGAGGAGGCAAAGGTGCGTCGCAGGTCATGGGGCGCAAACATCTCCAGACCGGCTTCAACTCTTCTGGTCTCCAAGATGTGGTAGATGGCCTGATCCGACATCCGCTCTCCAGTCACATCATCAAACCGCCTGATCCTCGGGAATAAAGGCCCTTCATGCGTTCCTCGAACCTCTTCAACCCACTTATCCAGTCTTTTCCATGCGCCACCAGGCACATACGCCATTCTCTCTTTGTTGCCCTTGCCAAGAACCTTGAGAGCGCGGTCCTTGTAGATCATGCTTCCCATGTCCAGCGCAACGATTTCCGAGCGGCGCAAGCCACACCCGAGGAGCACCCCGAGAATGGCCGCATCCCGAAGCCCTTTGGCGCTTGAATCACTTTCACATGTGAAAAAGAGGCTGCGAATCTCATGGCGTTCAAGTGCCCGCCCTTTAGGAAGTCGAGATCCACGTACTGAACGGACTTGCTTAATGTGCTGGAAGCTATCCGTATCAATTTGCTTCATCGTCCAGGCTTCAAGAGCCACCCCTTTGAGCGCTGACAGGTAGGTGTTGATCGTTGCCGGAGCCTTCCCTGCATCCCCCAGCATTTCCAGCACCGCCAATATGTGGTGCCGCCTCATTGAGCTCCATGCACAGTCACGAAGGTTCTGAAACCCGATCATCTTGGCGACAATGTTGAGGAATGAGCTCATGGTCTGCCTGCTTCGCTTTGACCCGAGGCTCACCAGATAGGCGACGGCGGGGTTGTCCTGGATGTTCCGGAGCGAGCTCGATGACGGCAACAGTTCACCGCGAATGCTTTGTTCTGCCGGAACATTTACTTTCGCATGTGAAACTAGCTCTTCCTTGTCATTGTTTGTGTCGTGCAAAGTTACCTCCTAAGCCCGACCGCAACGAGAAGAAAATCCCATATTTTGAGGTGAAGAGGTAGTTCCTCCTCCATATGTTGCGTTTCGTAGCTTTGCATCAGTGGTTCAAACTTGGTTGGATTGCACAGCAATTCGTAAACTGTTCGGTTGGGCTTGGTGATCGGCTTATTCGGAGTGAATCCATGTTTGTTCTGGAGGTACAGCGCTACCGCGCCACTTCTGGATTCTCCGTAATAGCAATGAACGAAGATCTGATCGATACCGCTACCAACCAATCCATCCAGGAAGGTGGACAGCTTTTCAGCCTGGGATGAGTCAATGTAAGAGGCGTAATTCATCCGGAACGCTGCCTTCATCGTGTGGATGGTGTTCTCAGAATAGCCGCCGTCATAGAAGCTATCGCGGTACAACTGCCCCCACTGTCCGAGAGCGGCAGGGGACTTGTCTGGGTCAGTTATGGAGATCATGGCCGCACCGGGAACCGGCTCCAGTCTTTCGGCCTCCGCTTGACTAATGAAAAAGACTTTTTTGCTAAGCATGTCCCATCATCCCCTTACAAGGATGTGTTGCGAGTAGCTCACGCGCCTGACTTTGCCCCTCTTGAGTATCTACAGGAGCGGTCGTATACACACCTCCATGCCGCAAGTCCACAATACTGGTCCGACAGCAAGAACCTACGTTCTGAACTTTATTGTCCGAATCCAAACCAGCAAAAGTATGGCACGGTCCAGGGAATGGTTTCCTGCAAATAGAGCAGCGCTCAAAGTTCTTATCGAGGATTCTCTTTAAAACTTTCTCAAATTTGTTTTTGTTTAACATCGAGTTCTCCACACAAAGTTACTGGCCGAGCATCCCAGCCAAGGTGGTCTGCTGGCCTTCGCTACAAGGTGCAAATCCGGCAAAAGCACCGGCATTAACCTTGAGCTCATCAAAGCGTCCATCGGTGTCCCGGTAGTACACCTTACGTTTTCCAATTCCACCTTCGAGGTTTGCGGCCAACCAGGCGATCACTGCATCAGCATCGTTCGTAACTGATGCTCCCTGATCCAGATCGATAAGTACCAGGTGGGTGTCCGTCTGGAGTGCCACTTCAAAGGTCGCTCTTACATCAAAAATCACTGGTCGCGCTCCTTGTAAAAAGTGGGCATTCAGCACCACCTATCCTATTCCAAAAACTCTACTTTTTCAAAGATACATTTTAATAAGTAGAACAACAGCAAGAGGAACTCAAATTTATTTACCGTAATTATCATAATTACGGTAATACGGTAATTTTACAGATTTGGATGGAATGGTATAAGATGTCTCGCTGGAACATACTTGCTGAAAAAACGCTTAACAACGATAGTGAAAACATCATGTACAGGTGCGAGAGATAATATGTATAAGAGCCTTGAAGATCTGATGGCGGGTATTTACGAGATGGCAGCGCCAGATGGCATCATCTGTAACGAGGTTTCCAAATTCCTTGCGGCCAACCAGGTCAAGCCGGAAGACATAAGCTCTGGGATCTGGTTTTTCCTGTGGCTGAAATCAGCTCCCAAGGATGCGAAGCCAATCCAAAAAGAAATCCCCGGATTTGGAGTTGTTCTCAACATGCCGACTTATGGCGGAACGCTCAACGAAGCAATCACAGGGTTGATCGAGAACGAGTGCCGTCAAATAGAGCTCGCTGAGGGACATCCGAGCCTTGAGGCTTGGGTTGAATCAGTATTAGCCGGTCGAGATGACGGAGAGGAAAATGAAGCTGCGGCCAATATCGTGGATCTGCTTAATGGGTGTCACGACCTACTGGATACAGCAATAATCAATTACCTTTTTAAGGTGGGAAAAATCAACGAGCAAGAGATTTTGTCGCTCATCTATTATGGAGAGCTATGTGACCACTCTCTTGTCGGTACGCCTTTTTCAACGTTACATATCCCGAGTGAAAATAACGTCCACGAACGTAACATCATCCCCATTAAAAAAGGAGCCAGTTAGGCTCCTTTTTGTTACTCAGGGTTTGCTTTGAGAAACAACTTCATTCCAAGTATGCAGCACCTTCGATAGGTGCTGATGCTTTCTGGTGAAGTCCTTATCATCCAAGAGTGCTTTAAATGGCGCGTTCAGGTCACTGCATGTGACGTTCTTGCCGATCACAGACAGGGTATCCTGGAGTGATCCACCAGCAGCATCAAGCCCCATTCTATCGACGGTCTCACTACTCACCATTGCCTGGACAACATTGGTGAATGCCTTTGAGTTGAGCTGCTCAACGCTCAGGGCTGTATTGCATTTCTGCTCAACCGCTTGCTTGTACTGGATGGTGTACTTTGCAGTGATAGGTGACATGGTGTTCATCGCAAGTATGTATGCGTCTACCTCACTGGTCGGTAATGTCGCGGCATAGACTGACGAGCATGATGCGGCTGCGGCCATTATCAAAGTTATTACCTTCTTATTCTTCATTTCTCTGAAATCCCCCTTTAAAATATGGAGCTACAACTCATTTGTACCAATCATAATACTATTGATTTCCAAAAGTATCTCTCTCTACTGACTCTATGATGGCTCGCCTTCCAAACACTTGGCCGCTGGCGGCGGCTGGGCCAACGCCAGAGCCTGATCCACACTATCATCCGCCTGAAAAAAATCTCATTACCTCTGACGGATAAAGAAACAGATTTCCCCCTTTGGCAAAAAACAGATACCAAACAGAAAAAGCCACAGAAAAAACACCTGCAACACACACTTCAAATCTATTTCTTGCAGAGAAATACTTGTAGTGCTTTTTTTCGTATCTCGGGGCTCTCATTTTGACTAGATTTTTCAATGTCAACCAAAGAAAGATAACCCCAGTAGGAAGGATAACTATCACAACCCCAAAGAAATAAATTGTGTATATAATAAAATCAAACCAGTTATTGATTTCCATAAGCCGTCCCCAATGCTGCGCCAATAGCAGAACCATGTGAGCCGTATTTAATCCCTGGATTCCTCATTAGCTCTCTTTAACTTTAATATTTTCCTTAGATTTAAGTATCCATAGATTCCTGAGAACACTCCATACCCCCCCCAAACACCAACGGACAGATATAAGGCGAATTTGCTTAGAGGCCCATTCACATAATTTAATAAAGCGAACACTGCAATTCCTATAAAGGCTCCAGCTAACGGAAATCCAAGCAGATATACTGCTCTATATTTTAAACCGGTTTTTTTCATCTTATTATTTATCTATATGTTTTGAAATCTTATCTACAATGGATGTAGTATCCATATTCATTATCCTCCCTGCTTTTTCAATCAGAAACTCAGCTTCATTTGTTATGTTCTTTGACTCTTCATTAATAATGTCAATGATAGTTTCTAGTGCGATTCCATACTCACCCACATCAATAAATTCTTGCACTTCTATACTTTCAGATTCAGAAAACGAATCAGACAGCACCATAAGCAAAAGATCTAGCGTGGATTCAATTTCTCTATATTCATTTTTCATTTTGGATTCCTTGGTACGTTTGTTGGAAAACCTGAAACAATATCACCATTAGATTCTTGTATTACACGAACATTAATACCTTCTTTAACTGCCTCTGCAATAGTCCTACCACCGCGCCCAGCCTTTCGAGAAACATTTGGATCGGTAGCTATATCGGAAATGACGTGCATAATTTTTTCATCAGACCAACTTTGAGGAAACTCACTTTTTCCAGGCTTGCCTGTTCCTGCTCGATGCCCTCCACCAGTGGCGTCACCATCAAGAATATGCTTACGTCTCTGGGAACTGGCTAGGTCTACAAAATCATCAGCCGTATTTTTAAAAGCGCGTTCCGCAACATTCCCTAGCGCCTTATAGTTGCCAGGCAGGATAATCCCAGCAGCAAAAAGCCCCCCGGAAATCCACTTTTCTCTTGAGGTCGCACAATCACTGGTGATGGTCTTGAAGGTGTCATAGGCGTCCCAAGCGCTCAAGGCAAAGTCTATGGCAACATAAGCCCCCAGAAGAAGCGGCACAAACTCCCCTGTTGGATCTGCATTGCCTATCGGGTTGCTCAGCGCATAGGCATAGGTGTTAATCCCACCAGCCAGCCCAATCGGGTCACTGGTGATGTAACGCCCGGTATTCGGGTCGTAGTAACGCCGCCAGTTGTAGTGGAGCCCGGTCTCCGCGTCGTAATACTGTCCTGGGAACCGCAAATTGAAGGTCGGCCCCTGAGTGGTGATGCTGGCCTTACCGAACGGGCTGTAGCTCGCCTTCCAAACCACTTGGCCGCTGGCGTCGGTTAGCGCCTTCGGGGTGCCCAGATGATCGACGTGGACTTGATAGGGGTCGTCTCAGAAAACGGAATCTATGGTCACTCCCGTTTTTGCAACACCGATTTTGACGATAAATTGGCTTGCTTGAATCTATCCGGCGTCTGAATGGGATTTTATTCCCGCGCCTCGATGAGTTCCGCGCCTGATGAACCTCCAGAAAATATACGGCTTCAATGAGCCTTTCCGTTTTACAGGTTCCTCAACAGGCCGGTGGGCCGTTAGTATCATCAATATCAGTATTCGCAAAACCAGATCAGTGATTCTTTAAACCGGTGTATTTCTGCCGTTATGCTACATAAGTTTGCTGTCGTGCCGTTAGGGCCCAGGCTATTCTGGCCAGCTTGTTTGCCAGAGCACAAGTGACGACAAAGTTGCTTTTCCTACACAGTAGATCCCTGACCCAATCGGCCAATTTGCCAGACTGGTGTTCCAGTTTTTGTATGAATACCCTGGCACATTGAACCAACAAAGTTCGGATCTTTTTGTTACCTCGCTTACTAATTCCCAGCAATGTCGTCCGACCTCCCGTGCTGTACTGTCGAGGCACTAGCCCTGTTGCCGCCGCAAAGTCACGACTGCTGGCGTACTGCTTCCCGTCGCCAATCTCAGTTGAAATAGTACTCGCTGTCAGTGTTCCGACGCAGGGAATGCTCAGCAAGCGCTGTCCAATCTCATCTTCGTCCAACTTTCGTTTCAACTGGGATTCCAAATCTTTAATCTGCTCAACAAGATAGTGATAATGCTGTTGTAATTTCAGCAATAACTGGCTGAGGTATAGAGGCAAACTATTGTCCTCAAGAAGGGTACTCAGTCGGCTAATAACGGCAGCTCCTCGTGGAACGCTGATGCCAAATTCCAGCAGAAAAGCATGCATCTGATTGGTTGTTTTTACCTTATCCTGAACCAGGGATTCACGGACACGATGCAGCGCACGCATTGCCTGCTGAGATTCAGTTCTGGGCTGTACAAAACGCATAGACGGACGCGATGCAGCTTCACAAATAGCTTCGGCGTCGACAAAGTCGTTTTTGTTACTTTTAACGAATGGACGGACAAATTGTGGTGATATCAGCTTAGGAAAATGCCCCAACTCTTCCAACTTGCGTGCCATAAAGTGAGAGCCACCACAGGCTTCCATTGCGATGGTTGTAGCGGGGCATGTCGCCAAAAATTCGATTAACTTTGGCCGTGTAAATTTTTTACGGTAAACAGCCTTGCCGCGACGATCTTGGCAATGAATATGGAAAGAGTTTTTACCCAGATCGATACCAATGAGCGCAATGTTTTCCATGATAGTTCTCCGAATGAAAGCCTATCCTCAGCATAGTACCGGGAAGGAGGGAGTGACCATCTCATTAAATAAAGCACGCTAAGGCGTAACTACCCTCGGCTACACCGCGTCGGCACCACGCGGCTCTTTCTCCCCTTGCAGCGAAGCAATCAGCGGGCAAGAAACGTTCCCTTGCCGCGCATGGCAGGCGAACACAAGTTCGGATAGCACGGTTTCCATGCGCGCCAGGTCGGTCATTTTTTCGCGCACGTCCTGAAGCTTGTGCTCGGCCAGGCTGCTGGCTTCCTCGCAGTGGGTGCCGTCATCCAGCCTCAGCAGCTCTGCGATCTCGTCGAGGCTGAATCCGAGCCGCTGGGCTGATTTCACGAAGCGCACCCGCGTCACATCCGCCTCGCCATAGCGGCGGATGCTGCCATAGGGCTTGTCCGGCTCCGGCAACAAGCCCTTGCGCTGATAGAACCGGATTGTTTCCACGTTGACCCCGGCCGCCTTGGCGAAAACGCCAATAGTCAGATTCTCCAAATTTTTTTCCATATCGCTTGACTCCGTACATTGGTACGGAAGTAAGCTTAAGCTATCCAATCCAGATTTGAAAGGACAAGCGTATGTCTGAACCTCAAAACGGGCGCGGGGCGCTCTTCACTGGCGGGCTAGCCGCCATCCTCGCCTCGGCTTGCTGCCTGGGGCCGCTGGTTCTGATCGCCCTGGGGTTCAGCGGCGCTTGGATCGGCAACTTGACGGTGTTGGAACCTTATCGCCCGATCTTCATCGGCGCGGCGTTGGTGGCGCTGTTTTTCGCCTGGCGGCGCATCTACCGACCGGCGCAAGCCTGCAAACCAGGGGATGTGTGTGCGATTCCCCAAGTGCGCGCTACTTACAAGCTCATTTTCTGGGTCGTGGCCGCGCTGGTTCTGGTCGCGCTCGGATTTCCCTACGTCATGCCATTTTTCTATTAATCACAGGAGTTCATCATGAAAAAACTGTTTGCCTCTCTCGCCATCGCTGCCGTTGTTGCCCCCGTGTGGGCCGCCACCCAGACCGTCACGCTGTCCGTACCGGGCATGACCTGCTCCGCTTGTCCGATCACCGTTAAGAAGGCGATTTCCAAGGTCGAAGGCGTCAGCAAAGTTAACGTGACCTTCGAGACACGCGAAGCGGTTGTCACCTTCGATGATGCCAAGACCAGCGTGCAGAAGCTGACCAAGGCCACCGAAGACGCGGGCTATCCGTCCAGCGTCAAGAAGTGAGGCACTGAAAACGGCAGCGCAGCACATCTGACGCCCTTGTCTGCTACCACAAACGAAAAAGGATCTGTCGCATGACCCATCTAAAAATCACCGGCATGACCTGCGACTCGTGCGCGGCGCACGTCAAGGAAGCGCTGGAAAAAGTACCCGGCGTCCAATCTGCCATAGTGTCCTATGCCAAGGGCGCGGCCCAGCTCGCCCTTGATCCAGGCACAGCGCCGGACGCACTGACCGCCGCCGTGGCTGGCCTGGGCTACAAAGCGATGCTCGCCGATGCCCCGCCGACCGACAACCGCACTGGGCTGTTCGACAAGGTGCGCGGCTGGATGGGTGCCGCCGACAAGGGCAGCGGCGGCGAGCGCCCGTTGCAAGTCGCCGTGATCGGCAGCGGTGGAGCCGCGATGGCGGCAGCACTGAAGGCCGTCGAGCAAGGCGCGCAGGTCACGCTGATTGAGCGCGGCACCATCGGCGGCACCTGCGTCAACGTCGGTTGTGTGCCGTCCAAGATCATGATCCGCGCCGCCCACATCGCCCATCTGCGCCGGGAAAGCCCATTCGACGGCGGCATGCCACCCACACCGCCGACGATCTTGCGCGAGCGGCTGCTGGCCCAGCAGCAGGCCCGTGTCGAAGAACTCCGTCATGCCAAGTACGAAGGCATCCTGGACGGCAATTCAGCCATCACCGTTCTGCACGGTGAAGCGCGTTTCAAGGACGACCAGAGCCTTATCGTTAGTTTGAACGAGGGTGGTGAGCGCGTCGTGATGTTCGACCGCTGCCTGGTCGCCACGGGTGCCAGTCCGGCCATGCCGCCGATTCCGGGCCTGAAAGAGTCACCCTACTGGACTTCGACCGAGGCCTTGGTCAGCGACACCATTCCCGAACGCCTAGCCGTGATCGGCTCGTCGGTGGTCGCGCTGGAACTGGCGCAAGCCTTCGCCCGGCTGGGCAGCCAGGTCACGATCCTAGCTCGCAACACGCTGTTCTTCCGCGACGACCCGTCCATCGGCGAGGCCGTCACAGCGGCCTTCCGTGCCGAAGGGATCAAGGTACTGGAACACACGCAAGCCAGCCAGGTCGCGCATGTGAACGGCGAATTCGTGCTGACCACGGGACACGGTGAAGTACGTGCCGACAAGCTGCTGGTCGCTACCGGACGGACACCGAACACGCGCAGCCTGGCACTCGACGCGGCGGGAGTCACCGTCAATGCGCAGGGTGCCATCGTCATCGACAAGGGCATGCGCACCAGCACGCCACACATTTACGCGGCCGGCGACTGCACGGACCAGCCACAATTCGTCTATGTGGCGGCAGCGGCCGGCACCCGTGCCGCGATCAACATGACCGGAGGGGATGCTGCCATCAATCTAACCGCGATGCCGGCCGTGGTGTTCACCGATCCGCAAGTAGCAACCGTGGGCTACAGCGAAGCGGAAGCGCATCACGACGGGATCGAAACCGACAGTCGCACGCTCACGCTCGACAACGTGCCGCGTGCGCTTGCCAACTTCGACACACGCGGCTTTATCAAGCTGGTCATCGAGGAAGGTAGCGGACGGCTCATCGGCGTGCAGGTCGTCGCCCCGGAAGCCGGCGAATTGATCCAGACGGCCGCACTGGCGATTCGCAACCGGATGACGGTGCAGGAACTGGCCGACCAGTTGTTCCCCTACCTGACGATGGTCGAAGGGTTGAAGCTCGCGGCGCAGACCTTCAACAAGGATGTGAAGCAGCTTTCCTGCTGCGCCGGGTGAGGACAAGGAGGTGTGCGATGAGCGCCTACACGGTATCGCAACTGGCCCATAACGCTGGGGTGAGCGTACATATCGTGCGCGACTACCTGGTGCGCGGCTTGTTACGGCCGGTGGCCTGCACCACGGGCGGCTACGGCGTGTTCGACGATGCGGCCTTGCAACGGCTGTGCTTCGTGCGCGCGGCCTTCGAGGCGGGTATCGGCCTGGATGCCCTGGCGCGGCTGTGCCGTGCGCTCGACGCAGCGGACGGCGCACAAGCCGCAGCGCAGCTTGCCGTGCTGCGCCAGTTGGTCGAGCGGCGGCGCGCGGCGTTGGCCCATCTGGACGCGCAACTGGCCTCCATGCCAGCCGAGCGGGCGCACGAGGAGGCATTGCCGTGAACGCCCCTGACAAACTGCCGCCCGAGACGCGCCAACCCGTTTCCGGCTACCTGTGGGGTGCGCTGGCCGTGTTGACCTGCCCCTGCCATCTGCCGATTCTCGCCGCCGTGCTGGCCGGGACGACCGCCGGTGCCTTCCTTGGCGAGCATTGGGGTGTTGCCGCGCTCGCGCTGACCGGCTTGTTCGTTCTGGCCGTAACGCGGCTGCTGCGCGCCTTCCGGGGCGGATCATGACGAGTTCGCAGCCCGCCGGATGGACGGCGGCCGAGTTGGCGCAGGCGGCGGCGCGCGGACAGCTTGACCTGCATTACCAGCCGCTGGTCGATCTGCGCGATCACCGGATCGCTGGCGCGGAAGCGTTGATGCGCTGGCGGCATCCGAGGCTTGGCCTGTTGCCGCCCGGCCAGTTCCTGCCGCTGGCCGAGTCGTTCGGCCTGATGCCGGAAATAGGCGCGTGGGTGCTGGGCGAGGCCTGTCGCCAGATGCACAAGTGGCAAGGACCGGCATGGCAACCGTTCCGTCTTGCCATCAATGTGTCCGCCAGCCAGGTTGGGCCAACGTTCGACGACGAGGTAAAGCGGGTGCTGGCCGATATGGCCCTGCCCGCCGAGCTTCTGGAGATCGAACTGACCGAATCGGTCGCATTCGGCAATCCAGCCCTGTTCGCCAGTTTCGACGCCTTGCGCGCCATCGGCGTGCGCTTCGCCGCCGACGACTTCGGCACCGGCTATTCCTGCCTGCAACATCTGAAATGCTGCCCCATCACCACATTGAAAATCGACCAATCCTTTGTCGCCAGGCTCCCGGATGATGCCCGTGACCAAACTATCGTGCGGGCGGTGATCCAGCTCGCGCACGGGCTGGGCATGGATGTCATTTTCAGAAGACGACTGCACCAGTTGATTGGGCGTAATGGCTGTTGTGCAGCCAGCTCCTGACAGTTCAATATCAGAAGTGATCTGCACCAATCTCGACTATGCTCAATACTCGTGTGCACCAAAGCGAGGTGAGCATGGCGACGGACACCCCACGGATTCCAGAACAAGGCGTGGCCACTCTGCCTGATGAGGCTTGGGAGCGTGCGCGCCGTCGTGCGGAGATCATCAGTCCGTTGGCGCAGTCGGAGACGGTCGGGCACGAAGCGGCCGATATGGCGGCTCAGGCGCTGGGCTTGTCTCGGCGCCAGGTATACGTTCTGATCCGGCGTGCCCGGCAAGGCAGCGGCCTCGTGACGGATCTGGTGCCCGGCCAGTCCGGTGGAGGTAAAGGTAAGGGGCGCTTGCCGGAACCGGTCGAGCGCGTCATCCACGAGCTACTGCAAAAGCGGTTCCTGACCAAGCAGAAGCGCAGCCTAGCGGCCTTTCACCGCGAAGTCACTCAGGTGTGCAAGGCTCAAAAACTGCGAGTGCCGGCGCGCAATACCGTGGCCTTACGGATCGCTAGCCTTGACCCGCGCAAGGTCATCCGCCGGCGGGAAGGCCAGGATGCCGCTCGTGACCTACAAGGTGTGGGCGGCGAGCCTCCTGCCGTGACCGCGCCGCTGGAGCAGGTGCAGATAGACCATACGGTCATCGACCTGATCGTGGTCGATGACCGCGACCGGCAACCTATTGGCCGCCCGTACCTGACCCTCGCCATCGACGTGTTCACCCGCTGCGTGCTCGGCATGGTCGTCACGCTGGAAGCGCCGTCTGCCGTTTCGGTTGGCCTGTGCCTCGTGCATGTCGCCTGCGACAAGCGCCCTTGGCTGGAAGGACTGAACGTGGAAATGGATTGGCAGATGAGCGGCAAGCCCTTGCTGCTCTACCTAGACAACGCGGCCGAGTTCAAGAGCGAGGCCCTGCGCCGGGGTTGCGAGCAGCATGGCATCCGGCTGGACTATCGCCCGCTGGGACAGCCGCACTATGGCGGCATCGTGGAACGGATCATCGGCACGGCGATGCAGATGATTCACGACGAACTGCCGGGAACGACCTTCTCCAACCCTGACCAGCGCGGCGACTACGATTCCGAAAACAAGGCCGCCCTGACGCTGCGCGAGCTAGAGCGCTGGCTCACATTGGCGGTCGGCACCTACCACGGTTCGGTGCACAACGGCCTGCTCCAACCGCCGGCCGCGCGCTGGGCCGAGGCCGTGGCGCGTGTCGGCGTACCGGCCGTCGTCACACGCGCTACTTCGTTCCTGGTCGATTTTCTGCCGATCCTCCGGCGCACGCTGACCCGCACCGGCTTTGTCATCGACCACATCCACTACTACGCCGATGGGCACTGTTGCAAATAGTCGGTGGTGATAAACTTATCATCCCTTTTGCTGATGGAGCTGCACATGAACCCATTCAAAGGCCGGCATTTTCAGCGTGACATCATTCTGTGGGCCGTACGCTGGTACTGCAAATACGGCATCAGTTACCGTGAGCTGCAGGAGATGCTGGCTGAACGCGGAGTGAATGTCGATCACTCCACGATTTACCGCTGGGTTCAGCGTTATGCGCCTGAAATGGAAAAACGGCTGCGCTGGTACTGGCGTAACCCTTCCGATCTTTGCCCGTGGCACATGGATGAAACCTACGTGAAGGTCAATGGCCGCTGGGCGTATCTGTACCGGGCCGTCGACAGCCGGGGCCGCACTGTCGATTTTTATCTCTCCTCCCGTCGTAACAGCAAAGCTGCATACCGGTTTCTGGGTAAAATCCTCAACAACGTGAAGAAGTGGCAGATCCCGCGATTCATCAACACGGATAAAGCGCCCGCCTATGGTCGCGCGCTTGCTCTGCTCAAACGCGAAGGCCGGTGCCCGTCTGACGTTGAACACCGACAGATTAAGTACCGGAACAACGTGATTGAATGCGATCATGGCAAACTGAAACGGATAATCGGCGCCACGCTGGGATTTAAATCCATGAAGACGGCTTACGCCACCATCAAAGGTATTGAGGTGATGCGTGCACTACGCAAAGGCCAGGCCTCAGCATTTTATTATGGTGATCCCCTGGGCGAAATGCGCCTGGTAAGCAGAGTTTTTGAAATGTAAGGCCTTTGAATAAGACAAAAGGCTGCCTCATCGCTAACTTTGCAACAGTGCCGGATTGAATATAACCGACGTGACTGTTACATTTAGGTGGCTAAACCCGTCAAGCCCTCAGGAGTGAATCATGACCGTAGTCACGACCGCCGATACCTCCCAACTGTACGCACTTGCAGCCCGACATGGGCTCAAGCTCCATGGCCCGCTGACTGTCAATGAGCTTGGGCTCGACTATAGGATCGTGATCGCCACCGTCGACGATGGACGTCGGTGGGTGCTGCGCATCCCGCGCCGAGCCGAGGTAAGCGCGAAGGTCGAACCAGAGGCGCGGGTGCTGGCAATGCTCAAGAATCGCCTGCCGTTCGCGGTGCCGGACTGGCGCGTGGCCAACGCCGAGCTCGTTGCCTATCCCATGCTCGAAGACTCGACAGCGATGGTCATCCAGCCTGGTTCGTCCACGCCCGACTGGGTCGTGCCGCAGGACTCGGAGGTCTTCGCGGAGAGCTTCGCGACCGCGCTCGCCGCCCTGCATGCCGTCCCCATTTCCGCCGCCGTGGATGCGGGGATGCTCATCCGTACACCGACGCAGGCCCGTCAGAAGGTGGCCGACGACGTTGACCGCGTCCGACGCGAGTTCGTGGTGAACGACAAGCGCCTCCACCGGTGGCAGCGCTGGCTCGACGACGATTCGTCGTGGCCAGATTTCTCCGTGGTGGTGCATGGCGATCTCTACGTGGGCCATGTGCTCATCGACAACACGGAGCGCGTCAGCGGGATGATCGACTGGAGCGAGGCCCGCGTTGATGACCCTGCCATCGACATGGCCGCGCACCTTATGGTCTTTGGTGAAGAGGGGCTCGCGAAGCTCCTCCTCACGTATGAAGCGGCCGGTGGCCGGGTGTGGCCGCGGCTCGCCCACCACATCGCGGAGCGCCTTGCGTTCGGGGCGGTCACCTACGCACTCTTCGCCCTCGACTCGGGTAACGAAGAGTACCTCGCTGCGGCGAAGGCGCAGCTCGCCGCAGCGGAATGAGCGAACGTCGATATAGCCCGCTCGCGACGCTGTTCGCGGCGACCTTTCTCTTCCGGATCGGCAACGCGGTGGCGGCCCTCGCGCTTCCATGGTTCGTCCTGTCTCATACAAAGAGCGCGGCCTGGGCGGGCGCCACGGCCGCTAGCAGCGTCATCGCGACCATCATCGGCGCGTGGGTTGGTGGTGGCCTCGTCGATCGGTTCGGGCGCGCGCCCGTCGCATTGATCTCGGGTGTGGTGGGCGGCGTGGCCATGGCGAGCATCCCACTGCTCGATGCCGTTGGCGCCCTCTCGAACACTGGGCTGATCGCTTGCGTGGTGCTCGGTGCCGCGTTCGACGCACCCGGTATGGCCGCGCAGGACAGTGAGCTGCCCAAACTCGGCCACGTCGCCGGGCTCTCCGTTGAGCGCGTCTCGTCACTGAAAGCGGTGATCGGGAACGTCGCGATTCTAGGTGGCCCGGCCCTTGGGGGGGCCGCAATCGGCCTGCTTGGCGCTGCGCCAACGCTCGGGCTGACGGCGTTCTGCTCCGTCCTTGCAGGTCTGCTCGGCGCGTGGGTGCTTCCCGCGCGTGCCGCTCGGACGATGACCACGACGGCGACTCTCTCCATGCGCGCCGGCGTCGCTTTTCTCTGGAGCGAACCCCTGCTGCGCCCTCTCTTTGGTATAGTGATGATCTTCGTGGGCATCGTTGGCGCCAACGGCAGCGTCATCATGCCTGCGCTGTTTGTAGATGCAGGACGCCAAGTAGCAGAGCTCGGGCTGTTCTCCTCAATGATGGGGGCTGGTGGTCTCCTTGGCATTGCCATTCATGCGTCGGTCGGCGCCCGGATATCAGCGCAGAACTGGCTGGCGGTGGCATTTTGTGGCTCTGCGGTGGGCTCGCTTCTGCTTTCACAGTTGCCAGGCGTGCCGGTGCTGATGTTGTTGGGCGCGCTCGTGGGACTGCTGACCGGCTCAGTCTCTCCCATTCTCAACGCTGCCATCTACAACCGCACGCCGCCAGAACTTCTCGGCCGGGTACTCGGCACGGTCTCGGCGGTGATGCTGTCAGCCTCGCCCATGGTTATGCTTGCGGCCGGCGCGTTTGTCGACCTTGCTGGTCCGCTCCCTGGCCTCGTTGTATCGGCCGTGTTTGCGGGGCTCGTGGCTCTACTCTCGCTCCGTCTTCAATTTGCTACAATGGCGGCGGCAGCCACAGCCTCCGCCCCAACCCATACAGAAGGTGAACACTGATGCCCCGCCCCAAGCTCAAGTCCGATGACGAGGTACTCGAGGCCGCCACCGTAGTGCTGAAGCGTTGCGGTCCCATAGAGTTCACGCTCAGCGGAGTAGCAAAGGAGGTGGGGCTCTCCCGCGCAGCGTTAATCCAGCGCTTCACCAACCGCGATACGCTGCTGGTGAGGATGATGGAGCGCGGCGTCGAGCAGGTGCGGCATTACCTGAATGCGATACCGATAGGCGCAGGGCCGCAAGGGCTCTGGGAATTTTTGCAGGTGCTCGTTCGGAGCATGAACACTCGCAACGACTTCTCGGTGAACTATCTCATCTCCTGGTACGAGCTCCAGGTGCCGGAGCTACGCACGCTTGCGATCCAGCGGAACCGCGCGGTGGTGGAGGGGATCCGCAAGCGACTGCCCCCAGGTGCTCCTGCGGCAGCTGAGTTGCTCCTGCACTCGGTCATCGCTGGCGCGACGATGCAGTGGGCCGTCGATCCGGATGGTGAGCTAGCTGATCATGTGCTGGCTCAGATCGCTGCCATCCTGTGTTTAATGTTTCCCGAACACGACGATTTCCAACTCCTCCAGGCACATGCGTAAACGGAGGTGTGCAGAGTCCCTGCGGCAGGCGACGAACACGACCGTCGTCGATTAGTACCGGTACGGTCGGTGGTATCGAAGTCTTGATCACCACTCAGGTCTACGGCTTACAAATGGTGACCATCCCGATACTTGCGTCAGAGCACCGGGCCGATTCTTTGACAGTGAATCACTCCCGTAAGGTTGTGCCGGTGTGGGTGTCCCGGGTCGAGACGATACTCCGCCAATGCGCCCAGCAAACAACCTGGCCATCGCAGGTGGTGGGGAGCGGTGTGGCGGATGAGTTGGACAAGTTGGTGTAGCAGCACGAGCACGGCGAGATAACATCGCAGGAGTTCGACATGCTCAAGAGACAGCTGATTGCGAATCGCGATGCAGATTCATAACCCGATTGCGGGTTGGCTTCACTCCACCATCACCGAGCAGACTAGCACGGCGGGCTCTGTTGCAAAGATTGGCGGCAGTCAGAGGTAGGCTGTCGCTCTGCGCCGATCAGGCGGCTGCTGCGAAATGGTGGTTGAGCATGCCCATGGCCTCCGTCAGCGCCGAGGGCCCAATGCCAAAAGCTCTCTCCACAAGGCGCACCTCGCCCCTGATGCCGGGCTGCAGGCACCAGGGGCGAGCCTGTCCTTTGCGCAGGGCTCGCATGACTTCGAATCCCTTGATCGTGGCATAGGCCGTGGGGATCGATTTGAAACCGCGCACCGGCTTGATCAGTATCTTGAGCTTTCCGTGATCGGCCTCGATCACGTTATTGAGATACTTCACCTGCCGGTGGGCCGTCTCCCGGTCCAGCTTTCCTTCGCGCTTCAATTCGGTGATCGCTGCACCATAGCTCGGCGCTTTGTCGGTATTGAGCGTGGCAGGCTTTTCCCAGTGCTTCAGGCCTCGCAGGGCCTTGCCCAGGAACCGCTTCGCTGCCTTGGCGCTGCGGGTCGGCGACAGGTAGAAATCGATCGTGTCGCCCCGCTTGTCGACTGCCCGGTACAGGTAGGTCCACTTGCCCCGCACCTTGACGTAGGTTTCATCCAGGCGCCAGCTCGGATCAAAGCCACGCCGCCAGAACCAGCGCAGCCGCTTCTCCATCTCCGGGGCGTAGCACTGGACCCAGCGATAGATCGTCGTATGGTCGACCGAAATGCCGCGTTCCGCCAGCATTTCCTCAAGGTCGCGATAGCTGATCGGATAGCGACAATACCAGCGCACCGCCCACAGGATCACATCACCCTGGAAATGGCGCCACTTGAAATCCGTCATCGTTCCGTCCGTCCAATCTCCGCCAAGCATGCTCAAGCTTCACGATTTTTGCAACAGAGCCCACACGAGTATTGAGCATAGTCGAGATTGGTGCAGATCACTTCTGATATTGAACTGTCAGGAGCTGGCTGCACAACAGCCATTACGCCCAATCAACTGGTGCAGTCGTCTTCTGAAAATGACAATCCAGTTAGGGTATAGCTCAACCTGACATAGAAGCAAAAACTCAACCACCTTCTACCAACTCTCCGAACAGCTCCTTGACCTTTGTTTTCGCATCAGCAAGTGCAGTTCTGCCTTGTTCAGTGATGTCATAAACACGCCGTTCACGTCGCCCGGTGCGTTCGTGGCGTGAGGTCAGATAGCCTTTTTTTTCCAGGCCGTGCAGCATCGGGTACACGGTGCCAGCGCTCATCTCGTAGCCGTGTCGGCGTAGCTCTTCGATGATCCCCAGCCCAAAGACAGGTTCCTCGGCTGCATGGTGAAGGATGTGCAGGCGGATCAAACCGCCGTAGAGGTCTTTGTCAGTCATTTTTTGTGCCTCACAGAGCGACGCTCAACAGCCACCCAGCTGCACCGCTACCGAGGACAACCAGCCACGGCGGGAGCTTCCAGAACATAAGTGCGACAAGGGCAACTAATGCCAAGCCGAAGTCTTGCGGCTGAAAGATGGCGCTAGTCCATACAGGCTGATACAGCGCGGCCAGCAGCAAGCCGACTACAGCGGCATTGATCCCGGCCAGCGCAGCTTGGATGCCTGTATTGCGGCGCAAACGCTCCCAAAATGGCATTGATCCGACGACCAGCAAGAACGAGGGCGCGAAGATAGCCAGCAGACACACAATGCCGCCGATCCAGCCCGACGGGGCGGTGTTCATCGAGGCACCAAGAAACGCGGCGAACGTGAACAAAGGGCCGGGCACCGCTTGAGCTGCCCCGTACCCCGCGAGAAAGGATTCATTGTTGACCCAGCCGGAGGGCACCACTTCGGCTTGCAGTAATGGCAGCACAACGTGACCACCGCCGAACACCAGTGATCCGACACGATAGAAGGAATCCACCATTGCCATGGTTTGACTTGGCATCAGTTCGGCCAACACCGGCAGGCCAATCAGCAAGACAAAGAACAGCGAGAGCCAAAGCACGCCGGCCCGGTGACTGACCGTGATAGGTAGGGGGTCATGCTCAACAACTTTCGCTGGCTTGAACAATAACCGGCCTGCGATGCCTGCGATAGCAATCACGCCAACCTGTCCCCACGCGGACGGCACAAGTAAAACGACGCAGGTAGCAATTGCCATGATGGTGACTCGCAGCCCATCCGTGCATAGGTTACGCGCCATGCCCCATACTGCTTGAGCGACCACGGCCACAGCCACCACTTTTAAGCCATGCAACGCGCCCTGCGAGACGTAATCGCCATAGCTGGAGATGCCGAGCGCAAAAAGGATCAAGGCTATGGCAGACGGCAGCGTGAAGCCAGCCCAAGCAGCCAGCGCCCCGCTGTATCCAGCCCGAGACAGTCCTACCGCTATGCCGACCTGGCTGCTTGCAGGCCCTGGCAAGAACTGACAAAGCGCGACCAAGTCAGCATAGCTCCGTTCGGAGAGCCAGCGCCGCCGTGTGACAAATTCGGCGCGGAAGTAGCCCAAGTGCGCAATGGGGCCGCCAAAAGATGTCAATCCAAGCCGCAGAAAAATAAGAAAGACCGACCATGGTCTGCTGTCATCGGTAGGGTTATTCGTCATACTTTCGCCTTCATGATCTGCAACGAGTTGATCAATAATAAGCGAAATTCGATAACGAAATTCGATATAAATCTAGAAAAAAATACCTCTATGTGTACTACGCAGTTTTAGCTGTGGCTTTCACAGGAGCACGCTTACTTACGGCTTAGCGTGCTTTATTTAATGAGATGGTCACTCCCTCCTTCCCAGTACTATGCTGAGGACAGGCTTTCATTCGGAGAACCATCATGGAAAACATTGCGCTTATTGGTATCGATCTGGGTAAGAACTCTTTCCATATTCATTGTCAGGATCATCGTGGGAAGGCCGTTTACCGTAAAAAATTCACCCGACCAAAGCTAATCGAATTTCTGGCGACATGCCCGGCAACAACCATCGCGATGGAAGCCTGTGGCGGTTCTCACTTTATGGCACGCAAGCTGGAAGAGTTAGGGCATTTTCCAAAGCTGATATCACCGCAATTTGTCCGCCCATTCGTTAAAAGCAACAAAAATGACTTCGTTGATGCTGAAGCTATCTGTGAAGCAGCATCACGTCCATCTATGCGTTTCGTGCAGCCCAGAACCGAATCTCAGCAGGCAATGCGAGCTCTGCATCGTGTCCGTGAATCCCTGGTTCAGGATAAGGTGAAAACAACTAATCAGATGCATGCTTTTCTGCTGGAATTTGGTATCAGCGTTCCGCGAGGTGCTGCCGTTATTAGTCGACTGAGTACCCTTCTTGAGGACAGTAGTTTGCCTCTTTATCTCAGCCAGTTACTGCTGAAATTACAACAGCATTATCACTATCTTGTTGAGCAGATTAAAGATCTGGAATCTCAGTTGAAACGAAAGTTGGACGAAGATGAGGTTGGACAGCGCTTGCTGAGTATTCCCTGCGTTGGAACGCTGACTGCCAGTACTATTTCAACTGAGATTGGCGACGGGAAGCAGTACGCCAGCAGCCGTGACTTTGCGGCGGCAACAGGGCTGGTACCCCGACAGTACAGCACGGGAGGTCGGACGACATTGTTAGGGATTAGCAAGCGGGGCAACAAAAGATCCGAACTTTGTTGGTTCAGTGTGCCAGGGTATTCATACAAAAACTGGAACACCAGTCTGGCAAGTTGGCCGACTGGGTCAGGGAGTTGTTGTGTCGGAAAAGCAACTTTGTCGTCACCTGTGCTCTGGCAAACAAGCTGGCCAGAATAGCCTGGGCACTGACGGCGCGACAGCAAACTTACGAAGCATAAAGGCAGAAATACACCAGTTTAAACAATCATTCATCTGGTTTTGCGAATACTGATATTGATGATACTAACGGCCCACCGGCCTGTTGAGGAACCTGTAAAACGGAAAGGCTCATTGAAGCCGTATATTTTCTGGAGGTTCATCAGGCGCGGAACTCATCGAGGCGCGGGAATAAAATCCCATTCAGACGCCGGATAGATTCAAGCAAGCCAACTTGTCGTCAAAATCGGTGTTGCAAAAACGGGAGTGACCATAGATTCCGTTTTCTGAGGCGATCCCTAGGAGCTCGGATCTCAGGACGAAGGTCTCCGCGAATGTCCGGTCGATCCGCGCGACGTCCCAGGCGGGCGTTCCCTTGGCGGACATCCACGCCGCAGCGTCGTGCATCAGCCGCACAACCTCGTCGATATCACCCGAGCAGGCGACCCGAACGTTCGGAGGCTCCTCGCTGTCCATTCGCTCCCCTGGCGCGGTATGAACCGCCGCCTCATAGTGCAGTTTGATCCTGACGAGCCCAGCATGTCTGCGCCCACCTTCGCGGAACCTGACCAGGGTCCGCTAGCGGGCGGCCGGAAGGTGAATGCTAGGCATGATCTAACCCTCGGTCTCTGGCGTCGCGACTGCGAAATTTCGCGAGGGTTTCCGAGAAGGTGATTGCGCTTCGCAGATCTCCAGGCGCGTGGGTGCGGACGTAGTCAGCGCCATTGCCGATCGCGTGAAGTTCCGCCGCAAGGCTCGCTGGACCCAGATCCTTTACAGGAAGGCCAACGGTGGCGCCCAAGAAGGATTTCCGCGACACCGAGACCAATAGCGGAAGCCCCAACGCCGACTTCAGCTTTTGAAGGTTCGACAGCACGTGCAGCGATGTTTCCGGTGCGGGGCTCAAGAAAAATCCCATCCCCGGATCGAGGATGAGCCGGTCGGCAGCGACCCCGCTCCGTCGCAAGGCGGAAACCCGCGCCTCGAAGAACCGCACAATCTCGTCGAGCGCGTCTTCGGGTCGAAGGTGACCGGTGCGGGTGGCGATGCCATCCCGCTGCGCTGAGTGCATAACCACCAGCCTGCAGTCCGCCTCAGCAATATCGGGATAGAGCGCAGGGTCAGGAAATCCTTGGATATCGTTCAGGTAGCCCACGCCGCGCTTGAGCGCATAGCGCTGGGTTTCCGGTTGGAAGCTGTCGATTGAAACACGGTGCATCTGATCGGACAGGGCGTCTAAGAGCGGCGCAATACGTCTGATCTCATCGGCCGGCGATACAGGCCTCGCGTCCGGATGGCTGGCGGCCGGTCCGACATCCACGACGTCTGATCCGACTCGCAGCATTTCGATCGCCGCGGTGACAGCGCCGGCGGGGTCTCAGCCGCCGGCTCTCATCGAAGAAGGAGTCCTCGGTGAGATTCAGAATGCCGAACACCGTCACCATGGCGTCGGCCTCCGCAGCGACTTCCACGATGGGGATCGGGCGAGCAAAAAGGCAGCAATTATGAGCCCCATACCTACAAAGCCCCACGCATCAAGCTTTTGCCCATGAAGCAACCAGGCAATGGCTGTAATTATGACGACGCCGAGTCCCGACCAGACTGCATAAGCAACACCGACAGGGATGGATTTCAGAACCAGAGAAAGAAAATAAAATGCGATGCCATAACCGATTATGACAACGGCGGAAGGGGCAAGCTTAGTAAAGCCCTCGCTAGATTTTAATGCGGATGTTGCGATTACTTCGCCAACTATTGCGATAACAAGAAAAAGCCAGCCTTTCATGATATATCTCCCATTTTGTGTAGGGCTTATTATGCACGCTTAAAAAAATAAAAAGCAGACTTGACCTGATAGTTTGGCTGTGAGCAATTATGTGCTTAGTGCATCTAACGTTGGACGTAACGGGCGCCGAGGCGCAGCCGAGGGAACCCAAATGCGCAGCATTTGGGTGTCCCGTTGACGGACTTGTTAGCCGTTACGACGTGCATAGACGGAGTGCGTGTACGTAATTGTGGCTTGAACGGTTTCGGCTGAGACAACGTCGAATTCTGCTGCGTCGAGCACTGGGAAGAAGGCGTCACCCTCGAAGGTTTGATGTACCTCAGATAGAAAGACGCCATCGGCACGAGGTAGTGCCAGTGCATATACCTCGGCTCCGCCGGCCACGTAGAGTTCCTTGCCGTGTTCGGCTGCGATGGCAATAGCCTGCGACAGCGTTGAAACAACTGCACAACCAGCAGCGCTATAACTAGCTTGGCGCGAGAGCACCACTGTGCGACGGTTTGGTAAGGGCTTGCCTATGGACTCAAACGTCTTGCGGCCCATAACGACCACTTTGCCCTCGGTGAGCCTGCGAAAAATCTTTTGCTCACCAGGGATATTCCAAGGGATATCAGGGCCATTGCCAATAACCCGATTGGCACCCATGGCAGCGACCAGATAAATGCGGACCGATTCCGGGTTCATACGGCTAACGTTTGACATGAGGGGCGGCCAAGGGCGCCAGCCCTTGGACGTCCCCCTCGATGGAAGGGTTAGGCATCACTGCGTGTTCGCTCGAATGCCTGGCGTGTTTGAACCATGTACACGGCTGGACCATCTGGGGTGGTTACGGTACCTTGCTTCTCAAACCCCGCTTTCTCGTAGCATCGGATCGCTCGCAAGTTGCTCGGCGACGGGTCCGTTTGGATCTTGGTGACCTCGGGATCATTGAACAGCAACTCAACCAGAGCTCGAACCAGCTTGGTTCCCAAGCCTTTGCCCAGTTGTGATGCATTCGCCAGTGACTGGTCTATTCCGCGTACTCCTGGATCGGTTTCTTCTTCCCACCATCCGTCCCCGCTTCCAAGAGCAACGTACGACTGGGCATACCCAATCGGCTCTCCATTCAGCATTGCAATGTATGGAGTGACGGACTCTTGCGCTAAAACGCTTGGCAAGTACTGTTCCTGTACGTCAGCAAGTGTCGGGCGTGCTTCTTCTCCGCCCCACCACTCGACGATATGAGATCGATTTAGCCACTCATAGAGCATCGCAAGGTCATGCTCAGTCATGAGGCGCAGTGTGACGGAATCGTTGCTGTTGGTCACGATGCTGTACTTTGTGATGCCTAACGTTTGACATGAGGGGCGGCCAAGGGCGCCAGCCCTTGGACGTCCCCCTCGATGGAAGGGTTAGGCATCACTGCGTGTTCGCTCGAATGCCTGGCGTGTTTGAACCATGTACACGGCTGGACCATCTGGGGTGGTTACGGTACCTTGCTTCTCAAACCCCGCTTTCTCGTAGCATCGGATCGCTCGCAAGTTGCTCGGCGACGGGTCCGTTTGGATCTTGGTGACCTCGGGATCATTGAACAGCAACTCAACCAGAGCTCGAACCAGCTTGGTTCCCAAGCCTTTGCCCAGTTGTGATGCATTCGCCAGTGACTGGTCTATTCCGCGTACTCCTGGATCGGTTTCTTCTTCCCACCATCCGTCCCCGCTTCCAAGAGCAACGTACGACTGGGCATACCCAATCGGCTCTCCATTCAGCATTGCAATGTATGGAGTGACGGACTCTTGCGCTAAAACGCTTGGCAAGTACTGTTCCTGTACGTCAGCAAGTGTCGGGCGTGCTTCTTCTCCGCCCCACCACTCGACGATATGAGATCGATTTAGCCACTCATAGAGCATCGCAAGGTCATGCTCAGTCATGAGGCGCAGTGTGACGGAATCGTTGCTGTTGGTCACGATGCTGTACTTTGTGATGCCTAACGCTAAGTTCAGCGGCAGTTTGTAAGTTGCGCGTTGTGGAATACTTTGCGAAGCAAACCACAAAAGCGCAACTTACAAACTGTCCAGCCACGTCGTGGCGTGCTGCAACGACTTGTTAGAAATTTAGTTGCTTGGTTTTGATGGTTTTTTACTTTCGTTTAACCCTTTAACCGCCTGCTCTAATGTAAGTTTCAAGAGTGATGCGTCTCCAACTTCACTGTGACTTGGAACAACCAGTTTTGCCTTACCATATTTGGACTTTAATAATTTGGCGGACTTTGGCCAAGCTTCTATATTTGCGTCACCCAAATTGCCTAAACCGTACGGTTTAATAAAACAACCACCGAATAATATTTTCCTTTCAGGCAACCAAACCACTACGTTATCTGGAGTGTGTCCCGGGCCTGGATAAAAAACTTCAATTTTATTTTTAACTAGCCAATAGTTAACTCCGCTAAATGAATTTGTGGCTTGAACCTTACCGTCTTTTTTAAGCAGTTCATTTGTTAATTCAGATGCATACGTGGGGATAGATCGAGAATTAAGCCACTCTATTCCGCCCGTGCTGTCGCTATGAAAATGAGAGGAAATGCTGCCTTTTATTTTATAGCCACGCTCCACAAACCAAGTGACTAACTTTTCAGTATCTTTAGCCGTAAATGGAGTGTCAATTAGGTAAGCCTCAGCATTTACAAGAACCACCAAACCATGTTTAGGAACAACGCCCCACCCGTTAACTTCTTCAAACGAAGTATGAACATAAACGCCTTCATCAAGCTTTTCAATTTTTAAATCTGGCAAAGACTCTGCTGCGGTAGCAATGCTGCAAAACAAAAATATAAAGAATACAGATAACTTGCTCATACTTTTCCTTTTCTAACTTTGTTTTAGGGCGACTGCCCTGCTGCGTAACATCGTTGCTGCTCCATAACATCAAACATCGACCCACGGCGTAACGCGCTTGCTGCTTGGATGCCCGAGGCATAGACTGTACAAAAAAACAGTCATAACAAGCCATGAAAACCGCCACTGCGCCGTTACCACCGCTGCGTTCGGTCAAGGTTCTGGACCAGTTGCGTGAGCGCATACGCTACTTGCATTACAGTTTACGAACCGAACAGGCTTATGTCAACTGGGTTCGTGCCTTCATCCGTTTCCACGGTGTGCGTCACCCGGCAACCTTGGGCAGCAGCGAAGTCGAGGCATTTCTGTCCTGGCTGGCGAACGAGCGCAAGGTTTCGGTCTCCACGCATCGTCAGGCATTGGCGGCCTTGCTGTTCTTCTACGGCAAGGTGCTGTGCACGGATCTGCCCTGGCTTCAGGAGATCGGAAGACCTCGGCCGTCGCGGCGCTTGCCGGTGGTGCTGACCCCGGATGAAGTGGTTCGCATCCTCGGTTTTCTGGAAGGCGAGCATCGTTTGTTCGCCCAGCTTCTGTATGGAACGGGCATGCGGATCAGTGAGGGTTTGCAACTGCGGGTCAAGGATCTGGATTTCGATCACGGCACGATCATCGTGCGGGAGGGCAAGGGCTCCAAGGATCGGGCCTTGATGTTACCCGGAGCTTGGCACCCAGCCTGCGCGAGCAGCTGTCGCGTGCACGGGCATGGTGGCTGAAGGACCAGGCCGAGGGCCGCAGCGGCGTTGCGCTTCCCGACGCCCTTGAGCGGAAGTATCCGCGCGCCGGGCATTCCTGGCCGTGGTTCTGGGTTTTTGCGCAGCACACGCATTCGACCGATCCACGGAGCGGTGTCGTGCGTCGCCATCACATGTATGACCAGACCTTTCAGCGCGCCTTCAAACGTGCCGTAGAACAAGCAGGCATCACGAAGCCCGCCACACCGCACACCCTCCGCCACTCGTTCGCGACGGCCTTGCTCCGCAGCGGTTACGACATTCGAACCGTGCAGGATCTGCTCGGCCATTCCGACGTCTCTACGACGATGATTTACACGCATGTGCTGAAAGTTGGCGGTGCCGGAGTGCGCTCACCGCTTGATGCGCTGCCGCCCCTCACTAGTGAGAGGTAGGGCAGCGCAAGTCAATCCTGGCGGATTCACTACCCCTGCGCGAAGGCCATCGGTGCCGCATCGAACGGCCGGTTGCGGAAAGTCCTCCCTGCGTCCGCTGATGGCCGGCAGCAGCCCGTCGTTGCCTGATGGATCCAACCCCTCCGCTGCTATAGTGCAGTCGGCTTCTGACGTTCAGTGCAGCCGTCTTCTGAAAACGACACCATGTGCAAACGATGTCAGAATAGAGTTAAATTTCCTATTGATTGACATATTCCGTCAAAGGTAATAGATTTCATCCTGACACTTTTGCCTTTGGAGGCATCTTGCAAGGTCAACGCATCGGCTATGTCCGCGTCAGCAGCTTCGACCAGAACCCGGAACGGCAATTGAGGGTGTTCAGGTGGCGCGGGTGTTCACCGACAAGGCTTCTGGCAAGGACACCCAGCGTCCCGAGCTGGAAAGGCTGCTGGCCTTCGTCCGCGAGGGCGACACCGTGGTGGTGCATAGCATGGACAGGCTGGCACGCAACCTTGATGACCTGCGCCGCATCGTCCAAGGGCTGACACAACGGGGCGTGCGCATGGAGTTCGTCAAAGAAGGGCTGAAGTTCACCGGCGAGGACTCACCGATGGCCAATCTGATGCTGTCGGTCATGGGAGCCTTCGCTGAGTTCGAGCGCGCCCTGATCCGCGAACGTCAGCGCGAGGGAATCGTGCTGGCCAAGCAGCGCGGTGCCTACCGGGGACGAAAGAAATCGCTGAACAGCGAACAAATTGCCGAGTTGAAACGGCGAGTTGCGGCAGGCGACCAAAAAACCTTGGTGGCCCGTGACTTCGGCATCAGCCGCGAAACCTTGTACCAGTACCTGCGGGAAGACTGACCATGCCACGCCGCTCAATCCTGTCCGCCACCGAGCGCGAAAGCCTGCTGGCACTGCCAGATGCCAAAGACGAACTGATACGGCACTACACGTTCAACGAAACCGACCTGTCGGTGATCCGTCAGCGTCGCGGCGCCGCGAATCGATTGGGCTTCGCTGTGCAGCTTTGCTACTTGCGATTCCCTGGCACCTTTTTGGGCGTCGATGAGCCTCCGTTTCCGCCCCTGTTGCGCATGGTGGCCGCGCAACTCAAGATGCCAGTGGAAAGTTGGAGCGAGTACGGCCAGCGCGAACAGACACGGCGGGAGCACTTGGTCGAGCTGCAAACGGTTTTTGGGTTCAAGCCCTTCACCATGAGCCACTATCGGCAAGCCGTGCATACATTGACCGAGCTGGCCTTGCAGACCGACAAAGGCATCGTGCTGGCGAGCGCACTTGTCGAGAATCTGCGGCGGCAGAGCATTATCCTGCCCGCCATGAATGCCATCGAGCGCGCAAGCGCCGAGGCCATCACCCGTGCCAACCGACGCATTTACGCGGCGCTGACCGATTCTTTGTTATCACCCCACCGTCAGCGCCTGGACGAACTTCTCAAGCGCAAGGACGGCAGTAAAGTGACGTGGCTGGCATGGCTGCGCCAGTCGCCTGCCAAACCGAACTCTCGCCACATGCTCGAACATATTGAGCGCCTGAAATCCTGGCAAGCACTTGATCTGCCCGCAGGCATCGAGCGGCAGGTTCACCAGAACCGCCTGCTCAAAATCGCTCGTGAAGGTGGCCAGATGACGCCTGCTGATCTGGCAAAGTTCGAGGTGCAACGACGCTATGCCACGCTGGTAGCGCTGGCCATCGAAGGCATGGCCACCGTCACCGATGAAATCATCGACCTTCACGATCGCATCATCGGCAAGCTGTTCAACGCGGCCAAGAACAAGCATCAGCAGCAGTTCCAGGCTTCCGGCAAGGCGATCAACGACAAGGTGCGGATGTATGGGCGCATCGGTCAAGCGTTGATTGAGGCCAAGCAAAGCGGCAGCGATCCGTTCGCCGCCATCGAGGCCGTTATGCCCTGGGACACCTTCGCCGCCAGCGTCACCGAAGCGCAAACATTGGCGCGGCCTGCCGACTTTGATTTCCTGCACCACATCGGTGAAAGCTATGCCACGCAACGCCGCTACGCGCCGCAGTTCCTGGGCGTGCTCAAATTGCGGGCTGCGCCCGCCGCCAAGGGTGTGCTCGATGCCATCGACATGCTGCGCGGCATGAACAGCGACAGCGCGCGCAAGGTGCCCGCCGATGCGCCAACCGCATTCATCAAGCCGCGCTGGGCAAAGCTGGTTCTGACCGACGACGGCATCGACCGGCGTTACTACGAGTTATGCGCCCTGTCGGAGCTGAAGAACGCGCTGCGCTCCGGTGATGTCTGGGTGCAGGGTTCTCGCCAGTTCAAGGACTTCGACGAATACCTGGTGCCGGTCGAGAAGTTCGCCACTTTGAAGCTGGCCAGCGAATTGCCGCTGGCAGTGGCCACCGACTGCGACCAATACCTGCATGACCGGTTGGAATTGTTGGAGGCGCAACTCGCCACAGTCAACCGCATGGCTGCGGCCAACGACTTACCGGATGCCATCATCACCACCGCGTCAGGCCTGAAGATCACGCCGCTGGACGCGGCAGTACCAGACGCCGCGCAAGCCATGATCGACCAGACAGCTATGCTGCTGCCGCACCTCAAAATCACCGAGTTGCTGATGGAGGTCGATGAATGGACGGGCTTCACCCGCCACTTCACACACCTGAAGACCAGCGACACGGCCAAGGACAAAACCTTGCTGTTGACGACGATCCTGGCCGACGCGATCAACCTGGGTCTGACCAAAATGGCCGAGTCCTGCCCTGGCACCACCTACGCCAAGCTGTCTTGGCTGCAAGCCTGGCACATCCGCGATGAAACCTATTCGACGGCGCTGGCCGAGCTGGTGAATGCGCAGTTTCGGCAACCCTTCGCCGGCAACTGGGGTGACGGCACCACGTCATCGTCGGACGGCCAGAACTTCAGAACCGGCAGCAAAGCAGAAAGCACTGGTCATATCAACCCGAAGTATGGAAGCAGTCCAGGACGGACTTTCTACACCCATATCTCCGACCAGTACGCGCCCTTCAGTGCCAAGGTGGTCAACGTGGGCATTCGTGATTCAACTTACGTGCTTGATGGCCTGCTGTACCACGAGTCGGACTTGCGCATCGAGGAACACTACACCGACACGGCAGGCTTCACCGATCACGTGTTTGGCTTGATGCATTTGCTGGGATTTCGCTTCGCGCCGCGTATCCGTGACTTGGGCGAAACCAAGCTATTCATCCCCAAGGGCGATGCCGCCTATGACGCGCTCAAGCCGATGATTAGCAGCGACAGGCTGAACATCAAGCAAATACGCGCCCATTGGGATGAAATTCTGCGGCTGGCCACCTCCATCAAGCAAGGCACGGTAACGGCTTCGCTGATGCTGCGCAAACTCGGCAGCTACCCGCGCCAGAACGGCTTGGCCGTGGCGTTGCGCGAGCTGGGGCGCATCGAGCGCACGCTGTTCATTTTGGATTGGCTGCAAAGCGTGGAGCTGCGCCGCCGCGTCCATGCGGGGCTGAATAAGGGCGAGGCGCGCAACGCGCTGGCCAGGGCGGTCTTCTTCTACCGATTGGGTGAAATCCGCGACCGCAGTTTTGAGCAGCAGCGCTACCGGGCCAGCGGCCTCAATCTGGTGACGGCGGCCATCGTGTTGTGGAACACGGTATATCTGGAGCGTGCCACCAGTGCTTTGCGTGGCAACGGCACGGCGCTGGACGACACATTGTTGCAATATCTGTCGCCGCTGGGGTGGGAGCACATCAACCTGACCGGCGATTACCTATGGCGCAGCAGCGCCAAGGTCGGTGCGGGGAAGTTTAGGCCATTGCGACCGCTGCCACCGGCTTAGCGTGCTTTATTTAATGAGATGGTCACTCCCTCCTTCCCGGTACTATGCTGAGGATAGGCTTTCATTCGGAGAACTATCATGGAAAACATTGCGCTCATTGGTATCGATCTGGGTAAAAACTCTTTCCATATTCATTGCCAAGATCGTCGCGGCAAGGCTGTTTACCGTAAAAAATTTACACGGCCAAAGTTAATCGAATTTTTGGCGACATGCCCCGCTACAACCATCGCAATGGAAGCCTGTGGTGGCTCTCACTTTATGGCACGCAAGTTGGAAGAGTTGGGGCATTTTCCTAAGCTGATATCACCACAATTTGTCCGTCCATTCGTTAAAAGTAACAAAAACGACTTTGTCGACGCCGAAGCTATTTGTGAAGCTGCATCGCGTCCGTCTATGCGTTTTGTACAGCCCAGAACTGAATCTCAGCAGGCAATGCGTGCGCTGCATCGTGTCCGTGAATCCCTGGTTCAGGATAAGGTAAAAACAACCAATCAGATGCATGCTTTTCTGCTGGAATTTGGCATCAGCGTTCCACGAGGAGCTGCCGTTATTAGCCGACTGAGTACCCTTCTTGAGGACAATAGTTTGCCTCTATACCTCAGCCAGTTATTGCTGAAATTACAACAGCATTATCACTATCTTGTTGAGCAGATTAAAGATTTGGAATCCCAGTTGAAACGAAAGTTGGACGAAGATGAGATTGGACAGCGCTTGCTGAGCATTCCCTGCGTCGGAACACTGACAGCGAGTACTATTTCAACTGAGATTGGCGACGGGAAGCAGTACGCCAGCAGTCGTGACTTTGCGGCGGCAACAGGGCTAGTGCCTCGACAGTACAGCACGGGAGGTCGGACGACATTGCTGGGAATTAGTAAGCGAGGTAACAAAAGATCCGAACTTTGTTGGTTCAATGTGCCAGGGTATTCATACAAAAACTGGAACACCAGTCTGGCAAATTGGCCGATTGGGTCAGGGATCTACTGTGTAGGAAAAGCAACTTTGTCGTCACTTGTGCTCTGGCAAACAAGCTGGCCAGAATAGCCTGGGCCCTAACGGCACGACAGCAAACTTATGTAGCATAACGGCAGAAATACACCGGTTTAAAGAATCACTGATCTGGTTTTGCGAATACTGATATTGATGATACTAACGGCCCACCGGCCTGTTGAGGAACCTGTAAAACGGAAAGGCTCATTGAAGCCGTATATTTTCTGGAGGTTCATCAGGCGCGGAACTCATCGAGGCGCGGGAATAAAATCCCATTCAGACGCCGGATAGATTCAAGCAAGCCAATTTATCGTCAAAATCGGTGTTGCAAAAACGGGAGTGACCATAGATTCCGTTTTCTGAGACGACCCCTGATAGGTCTGTCCTGACTGAGCAAAGCTCAAGGGGGTGCCATCGAGCCAGATATACTCCGCCAGCACGTCTCCAGTGGCTGCGTCCAGCTCCTCGATGAGGTTTCCTGCCAAGCCGTAAATCAGTAGGCGGGTCTGGCCGTTTAGGGTCTTAGTTACACGCTGATCCAGATGGTTGTAGGTGTAAGCTGCTGTCACTCCAGCGACCGTTGCGGCCACCAGCCGGTTCTGGCTGTCATAGGTGAAGGTATCCGCCCCCTGCTTCGTCAGGTTGCCATTGGCGTCATAGCTTCTGGAGGTTTGCCCAGTCTTCACCAGCCAGTTGTTCATGTAGTTGATGGTGTAGCTTTGGCTCAGGCCATCGGTCGTGATCGAGGTCCTGTTGCCGGTGGCGTCATAGCCATAGCCCAAAACGCCATAGAGCCCCTCAGCAGAGGTGATGCGGCCAACCGCGTCATAACCGAGTGACTGATTGACTGATGAGCTGAGATTGTCGTCTATGGCTGAAATCAACGAGTCTGGCGTGTACCGATAGACCAGCGAATGCACTCTAGTAGCGTCGATGCCGGTGACTCGGTAATTGAGATCCAAAGAGCGACTTTCTGAAATGCCGTTCCATCTGACCATACTGGTGACGGGGCCAAAGGGCGCTCGCTCGATCTGGCTTGCCAGGCTTGTTGTGGTGCCTGCTTGTGTCGTTGCCACCTCGATGACGTCACCGGCTAAATCACGGGTGTAGGAAACCTCACGACCACTGGGATACGTGATCTTCGTGATGAGGCCTGCACCATCGTATTGGTACTGGGTAGTAAGGCTCTGCCCGTGGGTTTCCCAGGTCTCGTAAGCCAACCATCCTTCGGGTGTATAGCCATATCTCCGGACACCGTTGCCATCATCGACTGAGGTCAAGCGGCCCATGCCGTATGGTGAGGTTGCTTCGTCGTACCCGTACAGAATTGGCGATTCGCCAGCGACACCGCTGGATGCCTCGATGATCCGGTTCAGCGCGTCGTAGCTGTAGCTTGTGGTTTGTCCCTTGGCCGTCTTGCGCGTTGCCACGTTACCGGCTTCGTCATAGGTAATGTCGGTGGTGCCGGTGTCCGGGCTCCGGACCTGAGTCACTTCGCCAAAGCCGTTGTAGCTGTAGTAGGTCAGGCGCGAACGAGGGTCGGAGACACGGTAAACATCGCCGGTATCCTTGTAGAGCACCTGCGTGACCTTCCCGAGTGGATCGGTCGTTTGTGTCCGGTGATGGAAGCCGTCGTACTTGTAGGAGTGTGTGTTACCAGAGGGACTGGTCTCCTGTATCAGGTTTGCCACCACATCGTAGGAAAACGATGACTGATTGCTATAGGCGTCGGAGACACTGGAGAGCCAGCCGATTTCGTTGAAGATCCGGCGCTCTATCCAACGGGTCTGGCCCAGCGCATCGAGCAGTCGCTCTTCTACTGGGTTCCCGAGGTCATTGAGCTCAAGCTCGCGCCGGTTGCCCTGTGCATCTGTTTCCGCCACCAGCCGATGTGCAGCGTCGTACTCATAGCTGACGGTTGCACCATTTGGCTTAGTCAGCGAGCTCAGGAGGCCCACAGCATCATAGTTGTAGGCCGTGGTTCCTTCTGGTCCAGTGGAGCTGACAAGTCTTCCTCTGGCGTCATAGGTGAGGGTTTGGGTTACACCGTTGACGCCCTGAATGGTCCCGGCGCGACCGTTCGCGTCGTAGTCACCAAACTGCATCACCTGCCCCAGCGCGTTTGTTGTCCGGATCAGGTTGCCCTGGTCATCGTAGTCAAATGTCGTAACATCGCTGACGTCGGTGCGCGGACCATCAACCGAGGCCAACAGGCTCGGCTTTCCTGTACCAACAGGGGCATAGGTGTAGGTCCATGTCCGGGAAGCGCCCGAGCTGCGATCTGTGACCTTGCGGCTTATCACCCGGAGATGAGTGTCGTAGGTAAGCTCAGTGATCCTGGTTGGTTCCGTGATTTTTGCAGGGAGCGACTTGGAAGGAAGCCAGTCGGTCGTAACCTTGCCCCCATCCTGGTCTATCTGGGTGGTTTCCAATCCCCGGTCGTTATGGGTGAACGTGCGCTTCTGTCCAGCACGATCTGTAATGCTGGAGACGAGGCCTTTGCTGTCGTAGACGTAGGTTTCCTTGCCTCCCACAAAGCCGGTACACGGCGCACCCTCAACAACATCAGGCTTGAGCATCCCGTTGTGACGGCTGTAGGTATATCGCTGAACGTGGCCGAGGGCGTTGGTGACAGAGACGCTTCCGTCAGCGTTGTAGCTTACCTGAGTCTTCTCTGCGCCCCCGGCGTGTTCACTTAGAACTGCCATCCCCTGAGCATCATATCCCCATGTGGCGAAACGGTTGCCGTTCTCGTCCACCAGCCCAGAGAGCAAACCCGGTGCATTCGGGTCATCGTAGAGATAGCTGCGGCTCGTATTGTCCTGGTAGATCACTTCCGCCAGCTTGCCAGCGCTGTTGTACTGGTACTGAATACTGCCACCAGCAGGATCGGTGACACTGACCATGCGGCCATCTTGATGCTGGAACTGGATGTTGCGGCCAAAGCCGTCAGTGATCGAGGATAGCTCTCCGTTCAGATAGCTCAGGGTGATGTGATTGCCGTTGGGCTTCTCGATGCCGGTCAGTCGTCCGGTTTCATCATAGGCCTCGACTACCCCGTCAGATTGAGTGTAACGCCAGCCGGTAGCATCCTTCGTCAAGGTATCATCGGTTTTCCATGTTGGCACCCAGACAGAGGACGAGTTGTAGAACGCGAGTTGTTGCCCTTCTGGCCGGTGCAGGACAACCATGTTCTCACCGTACTTCGAGGCGTTGACCTCGACGCTCCGCGAGTAGGTATGCCGCCAGCCGCCGAGCTCTTCATCAGGAAGGTGGCTATTGTAGTATCTGGTGAATGTGAAAGGGTCGGAGCCTCCGCTTTGATAATCCAGTTCAGCCTGGAACTTGTTGCCGGTGCCAAGATGGATAGGGTTCCCTACACACATGGTCGTTGTTGGTAAGCCGAGATCCCTGTCCAGGAACGGTGTTTTATCCATCTCACCCGGCAGAACATAGGTTGAGCGCCAGTAGACCGTAGCTGGGTCGCCAGTGCAGGTAGTGGGGTCATAATCGCCAGTAGCACCTAGATACTTAAAACAGATCCTGGAGACATAACGGCCATCACCATAACTGGCAACCGGATAAAGCGCATCCCCAACTGGCGTTCCCTTCCCTTGCTCCTCACCAGAGCGATAATTCTTCATGAAGGAATGCGCGTCTATGATGGTGTTGAAGCGCATTTTGTCTACTTCGGTGCTCACGGCTACAACCCGCCATTGTGCAAAAGCAACGCATGGCAAAGTTGCGAGCACCACAACGGCCAATGACCGCAGGTTTCGCATCAGTAAAAGGGAAGGTCTCGATCTCATTTACAGCTCCAGTTTTTATGCTGGAGCTATTTTCAGGTGGGAGAGTCGTTATCAACGACTGCGTTTTTGCCCTTTTAGGGTATGAATACGTGATTTGGAGAGGTTGTGTATTCAGAACAAATGAGAAGCAGGTTACTCATTTCGCTCAAACACTGTGACAAGAACACGTTTTTGGTTGTCGTCGTTGATCACCATCAGGTACTTGAACTTGGAATCTCTATGGCCCCAGACTTCCACGTTATCTACGCGGCCATACTTTCTGGCTTTATGGCGAGCCACTTTCTCGTCAAAGGGTTGAACCTGTAACTCTGGATGCTGGAGGCGACCAACGAGTGAGGCCCACGGTTTTTTAGGGTCTCCAGAGGTTATCCGGGCCTGATACTGATCGATGGCATGTTGAGTAACAAGGACGGGACCAATGGCCGGTGTAGAGATTTCGTCATGGGTTTGAGTATAGGCTTGCTTGTCCACATCGAGGAGCTCAACGTTGCCCTCACCCGGCTCATCCATAAACTCCATGCTCTGCGAAACTTCAATAGTAGCGCCCTTTAAACGTCCAGTGAGGCAAGCCGCAAACTTGAATGCAAACTCCTTGGTGGATTTGCCCAGCGCCAGCTTTTTAATCGCACCTTTGGATACCACCAGCTTGTAACCAGCACCAGCACCTGGCTCTCTGCAAAAAACCTGTTTGTCCAGCGCCAGATAGCGAATGGCTACGAGCTCAGCCAAAAGATCTGCCTCCTCGTTGTCAAAATCAATACGAACATCAAGGATGCCTTTCCGTTTTGTACCAACGCGCCAGAATACAAGGGCTGAATTATTAGAAGTTTTCTTCGAGACAGTAGTCAGTGTCATCATGGTCTATTTCTCCATTATCGGGATAATGGTCGGCATCGCCGCCAGCACCCCTATTCGTTAGGGTTCATTTAGATGCTACCACGGGTTTTAAAAATGCAACCCCTAGTGCCACTCTATTTGTGGTCCCAAGTATTTTTATAAGCTCGGGCTAGGCGTTTCTCTATCACTTCTGACAAATTGCAACCATCGACTTCTGCCAACCGCTTCAAAATCCTGTGGGCTTTATCGCTTATAGTTATGCTTTTACCAACACCATATCCCCTTCTGCGACGTTGCCTAATTGATGTCCCGAGTTTATTGATTTGCTCTGCTGTCAGATATTTATTAATCCATTCAGTGAGTTCTGATGGTGATCGCCCCATGCTGTTCAGGCTGTCCACGGCTTCAAGTTTCTTATCGAATGGGACGTCACGCCAGAAAGCTGGGCGCGAAGCAGCTCTGAGGAGATAGATCGCCGTAGCCTGAGCATCTTCATTGGATACTTTCAAAAAAACACCTTTACCGTTACATGTCACACCAACTTCATCGTGACATGTAACACTTCAAACTGCAAGTATAAAAAAAGGCCAGCTATTGCTGGCCTTTACGTTCATTATCGCAGTTACTCTTTAGGCGTTGTGATGCTTTTTTTCCTTCTGTTTCTCATGGTAGAGATACAGACTGCCGCCAGTGACGACAGTGAAAAAAATGAGCAACCCCAACATGCCTAATGTGAAAGCGTCCATTTGACCCCCTTAGGAATTGCTGACCTTGGTTAAGATTATACCATAGATCCACAGGATAACCCCAATGACCAACACCAAACCGGCTTCTTTGACGGTTATAGTGTCCCCAGATACAGCCAATCCTACAATACCGACACCGATGGCTGTTACGGCGACCTTACGCAGGTCTTCACCGATAGCTCCCAGAGTCTTCTTGTCAGGAGAGAAAAGACGCACAAACCACGTCTTAATACGCAAAAACTTTTTCATGATTACCTCCATAGTTGAAGAGGAGGCGAATCATGCCCGAGAGGGCATGAACACCCCCTCAGGGTTAAAGTTTTAGGCAGACAAAGCTGTTGGCTTCGCCTTGTTCATCTTCATTGAGTTAATGATCTTCGTCGCTTCATCAGCAAACGGGCCAGTAACTTGGATAGGCTCCCTTCTTGCGAAGGAGGCTGTCACCATCATTCTCTGGCCGTGCATCAGATGACGATACCGAGACCGCATAAGCTCAACGTAGGCCGCAGAGTCCCCCTCCCACCCCTCAGGGGGAGAAAAGGGGCACACCGCGTCGTTACCAGGCGTTGTATCAACCTTCGAGACATCAATGACGGCCATACTCAGCTCTCCTTCTCGCAATGAAATCGCGCAGGTAGCGAGCATTCGGGAAACCGAGGCTTCCCTGACTCATCAGGACATCGTTCCAGTCAATCCCTTTCGCTCTGGGCGGGATCGGGAGTTTAGGCAGCAGGACGTACACACGAATGCCGCGCTTCTCCAGCTTGGCTTTCAGCACGTTCGCTGACTTCTCACCAGTCACAGACTTATCTTTGTCAGCCCAGATCAGTACGGTGTGAACACCTTCTGGAACCTCGAAGGACTCCATCAGGGTCGCATTGACCGTTGACCAAACCGGGATTTGAGTGACTCGATAAGCTGACAGGGCTGTTTCCAGCCCTTCTGCAACACCCAGGATACCCTCAGTCGGTTCACCGAGGCGGATGGCCGCGCCATTGACATCCAAACCGTCAGGAATGGGCATCATCTTCTTGGCGTTGCCGACCTTGGCTTTTTTACCGTTTTGGGTGAGATAGGTGCGGTGGAGCGTTACCAGGTTGCCTTCCACATCTCGGATAGCGCAGACGATAGCCGGGAATTTCCCAACTTCATTGCCATCTTCGTCGTAGTAGGCCATAGCCGGATTGAACCGCAGACAGTCTGTTTTTTCTACTTCATCAACCTTGAACAGAAGCTCGCGGTTTTTGAAGTACAGACGCATTGGCTCAGTCACATGACTGGAGAACGGCAAACACTCGTTCCATACCTTCTCGATTTTCTCACGGAGACGAGCACTGTAAGCGCGTTCGCGCTCCATTCTCTTCTCCATTTCTTCTTGGAGCTCAAGCAGCCAAGGCTTAGGTTGTTCACGAAACATCGGAACAACTTTCGGCTTGTTTTCGCTGCTTTGCTCTTCCGGTTGTGTGGCCGCATGTTGTACTTGCGGTGCCGGAGCTTCTACCGTGCGGTTGACCACAGGGGCCGACTCAACATGGTGACTCACCGGCTCAACACCACCGTTCGAGCGAGCGCGGAACTGCGTTACCGTAGCGCCGCGACGTTCCACCAGCCAGGTGTTGCGATGCGTTTGCATAGGTTGTTCTCTCACAACATTCCCCTGCTCGTCCTTAACTTCAACGACGACAGTTACAGGCTCGCGCCCGAGGTTTGTCATGACGATCTCATCCCCATACTTGGCTTCACTTTCACCAATGGCTCTTTCAAGATCCACGCCCCAGATGGTGCGTTCCAAACCGCTCTTGTCACGGATGAAGGCAAAGTAGCTGAGCTCGTTGTCTTCGTTATGCTCATAAGGAGCTTTACCGTGGGCAATCAGAGTACCGGCAATGGATTTTTTACGATTCTTGGAATCGAGAACCTTGTTATTCACCTTCATAGGCTCTTGCTGAACAGGCGCTTTGGCCTGGACAGGAGCTCGTGTCGGTGCAGCGGCTTGTTGATACTGGGGTTGCTCTTTCTCAACGCCCAGATAATCACCAACCTCGCTCAGGCACTGTTTAAAGTCCCAGTTATTGAGCCACATCAGCAGCTCAAAACCATCATGATTGGCACCGCATGTATTGCATACGCCGCCACCAGTCAGGTGGGCATCCTTGAACAGTCGGAAGCCATCTTTCCCGCCGTGGATAGGACAAGAAACATGACGACCAGGTTTACGGAGAGCTGGTTCAAGATGGGGCGCTAGGGCCGCCAGGATGAATAGCCAGTTTCCGTTTGCAGCTTCACGAACGGTGTCAGCTTTGTAGTAAGACATAGGTTTTCTCCTTAGCGTGAACCCCAGCATCGAGGCTTCCTTAAACCCCCGTCGCCAGGGTTTTAAGGAAACCCCGACACCGGGAGAATGTGCCAAGGAGGCTCCCCAGCCGGGGAGAACTCCCCGGCGAGGGGTTTAAAAAGGTCGCCCCCGAAACGGAGGCGAATTTTGTGAATATCACAAGCACAAATGAGTGCCATCTTCCGAGGCCATCATGATTGTGACATCTGCGGTTACAGGATCTGACTTAATCACAACCTCAGTGGGTTTGAAAAAGCCATCTACAGTGGGCATGGGGTAATAAAGACGAATCTTTCCCCAATTCTTGTTGTCGGTAAAAGCGACCTTTGTTTGAGCAACACAAAGCTGCAAAAACATGAAAAGGAAGTCTTCTACCGAGTGCTTACCATCTGCACCAAATACTCCATCGACAATTGCCGGGGTCACTGCCACATTGGTCAGGAAACCAGCTTGTTTACCGATGGAAGATTGGTCCACCAGCAGACCATCATTGATGGCTTGTTGACGGATTTGGGCGAGGTCCAATTTAGCTACTTGGTTCATAAGGTGTACTCCAAAGTTAATGGGTACACCTACCCCGTGCGGGGAAGTGTACCCGCATGGGTTATTGAAAGGTCACGGCCAAAGCCGAGCTTTAAGGTTCCGAGTTTTACGCTGGCTGAATGCGCCAAAGAACGGTCGGAGGAAACGAGTCAGCGACACGCTTCACATTCGCGTAAAGAGTGTCCTTAAAGACACGCTCTAAGCGACGACCACCTTGACGATAAACCAACTTAAAGTCTTGGAATTTGTTCATGGATACCTCCAGAAATAACGGGAGGTATCTCCAGCAGGAGATAGACTCCCGCAGGGATTAATAAATTAACGTTAATTTGCTGTTTGTTTTTGGCGACCAGCTATCGCACGCTTTCGCCCTCAGGGAGGACAAAATCTGCTTACTGATGGCTTAACCATGAGTAAGAAGACTTGGGAAGTAAAGCAGGGGTTTCCCCCTGCCTTGTTATGCCGCTTTGAGGTGGCGAGAGAAAAAGTCCCTGGTTTGCTGGATAGCGCCCCGGAGAAGTTCTCGTCTGTAGCCAGCGTAGCTCTTGTCATCACTGGCAACGGTCAAGCCGTGCAGACTCTCTTCACCCAGGACAATCTCGTTTTCACGAGAGAGTACCTCAACACGTAGGCCAAGCACTCGCTCTTTCCCTTCCAGGATAGAACAAATTGTTTGGTCTCTTACTTCGTCATCCCAGTGGCCCATATCGAAATCCCGCTCAGGGAGTTCAGTAACACGCACCAGGTAGTTTTCAGTGGCCCGTTCCCAAACCACTTCATCTTCGCATGGAGAGGCCTCGATCAGCGAGTACCCGTCCGCTTCGAGCTTCTTGGAAAGACTTTTTACATCATCCGCCAGCTCCAGCACAAAGCGTTCCCAGAGGTCTTGCCAGCGCTCGACCATATCCTGGTTAATCCCTTCAATGCCGGTGCCAATCATGGAATCATCATCAGGGAAGATCCCTGTGAAGTCCACGTTGTCGTCGATGTTCATGCAGTTCCAATGGCTGTAGTGATGCCCGTGACTATTCCGAGTAATGGACAGGTCACAGGAACCATATTCGCGGAGGACAGAAAGCATATTCTCAATGTCTTTCTGTGCCATCAGGTTCTTCACGCGGCTGACAGCATCCACTTGGCCGGGCTCAGTGCTGAATAGGCGATTCATGAGAGCTTTGACGTCATCAACGCTCAAATCCCCGTAGAAGGCTACGCCATCCCCCTGGCAGTATCCGAGACTGTACTCAATCGTCAGATCATCCGGGTATCCACACTTAACCAGTTCGTTTTGAAAATGCTGTTTAATCATTGGTATCTCCTTAATTTCAGAGGGAGACACCATCCCCTCAGGGACCGATGTCCCCCGTGGGGTTAATGTTTGGGTTAAGAAGCCTTGCGGTTTAATTCAGTATCAAATCGAGGACCTTTGAGAACCGCAGTTTTCATAACCTCGAAGTTTCTTGGGTAACGCAGCTTTGAAACTGCGCCAGCTCGGATGTCGGCAGCCTCACTTGGAGAGACTAGCCTTAACCCTTCGCTGGTTTCAGCGTAGAACCAACCGGCATAACGCTCATAGGCATTCTGCTGGTACTGTTCAGTCGCCATATTCTTCCGGATCGCCTCTGTTAAGGCCTCAACAACACCGTCATCTTTCGTGATGATGTTGAAAACATGAGAGACGGTCAGGAAGTTCCCAAAGAAGCAGGCTGCCCCAAGCCAAGGCTGGAACATTTCGCCATTTCGCCCCGTCCTCACCATTGGTTCAAACGGGTATGGGCGATAACAGTGATACTGCTCAAACATCGGGTCAAGAACGTTGTCACCCAGGACATCCAGTAAAGTCTGAATGCTGTCCGGGTCTTGGCCTGCCCACTTACTCCCATTGCTGAGAATCAGTGTTTTACCGTCAGTACGCTCCAGAGCTTGTTCAAAGTTAGACATAGTGCATTCCTTTTGGTTAGGACGCACCACACCCTCTCGGGATGATGCGCCCGAGTGGGTTAGTTGAGAAGGCTTAGCCGTCAAGTCCGTAAATTACGGCGGAGCCGGGCTCCATCTCGACAACTTGTGCGCTTCCTTCTTCTATCAGCTCCTGCATGTAACCAGACTCAGCATCCGGATTACGTTCGCAGTGTTCGTCCCAGCGTTTCAAAAGCCCTTCTGTGGCTTGTCCGTGGGTCTCACCAAGGCCGATAAACTCATAGTGTCCTGTGTTTACGATGATCACCACCATAGCTAGTGCTCTCCTACAGGTCACTTGGTACATACAGGTCATCTTTGATGGCAGAAAAATCGACAGGAGACTGGTCCCCATAGGTTCGATTCACGCCACCAGCATCATCGACACTGACAAAAACCGTGCGGAGTAAACCGCTGGGCTTTGCAGGGTAAACGATGCTGACATGCTGACCTTTGTACTGTTCTGACAAAGTGCTTTGAAGCTCATCAACCGAACGGAATTTCCGGTCGCGGCCAAAGTCCTTAATCTTGATGTCGCCAGGGATTGGATTAGTCATCGTTACCCCCTGCCAGCAGTTTATCTACTGAATGGCCGAGTCCGTTACCAAACCATTTGTCCAGAGCGTCGATTTCCGGGAAGTCCGATTTCACCTGAGCAACAACACGTTCCATTTTGCTGAGAGCATCCTGGAACTCAAGGCCATTACCTGCGGCCACCTCAAGTTTGCACTTGATGTAAGCGGAGTAGGTATCACAGGCCTTAACCAGTGATTGTTCATAGCCACCGGGAGCGAAGGCTATGGCGACTGCATCCTGGAGTTCTTCGGGAAGAGTCTGGATGAGTTTGTCCTCTGCGGCCTTTTCCAGTCGTTCAAACTCACGCTGCAAAACAGCGTTTGCTTTCTTGACCGGTGTTACAACATCCGAACAGAGAACCTCGGCTGCATCATGCAACGAAGCATGAGCAAGCATGACTGCCAGATCCACCGACTTCCCTTGCTGAATGGCAATATTGCCAGCCAGGTAGGAAAGCAGGGTAACAACAGCGCTGTGTTCCAACACAGACTCCGGTTGAACAGAGTGCATCAGTGACCAGCGTTTGATCAGGCGTTGGCGCAAGGCCAGAGCTAGAAAGCCGAAATTTGAATTAGACATAGTGCCTCCAAAATTGGTTGGAGGTACACCAAAGCCGACCGGGCCTTGGTGTACCCGGTTGGGTTACTTAGTTATCTCGGGTCAAGCTGCTTAGCTATAGCGAGTAAAAACGGATGGAATGGATGATCTTGCGGGACACCCCCAACAAGCTCACGGGCTAAACCGACTGAGTTTGTAGCCAACACCTCTTTGACGGCCAGAATGATTTCATTGTCGATTTCATCCTGGGTCTTTCGTTGTTGGTCCACCAGCCGACTTAACTTGTCTAGGCTCATGCTTCTCTCCTTTGTTTGTGGGAGAGAACCCAGGAGGGGTTTCCTCCCGAGGGGTTAGGTTATTGCTGTTTTGGGCCAGCTACCGTTATAGCCAGCAAGCGCTGACAATGAACAAAGAGTATGACAGCCACCTAAAAGGGTAAAACGCTGTAATTGCCCTTTTGGGGTGCAAAAGAAAAAGCCCTCCCGAAGGAGGGCTTTTTATGCGGCCAAGGACAAGCCTTGCTGTCCTCTTTGCAACTCTGTGTCGTCGCGGCGATGTAAGCGTTGAACCGCCTTGATCATCGTTCTGACATGTCGCTCCAAAGAGGCTGGATGGCGTTTTGACAGTAGGTTGATCCAGTCGAGATAGATAGCAAGCGCGGAACCTTCGGTTAGGGCTGCCTGTATCGCCTCATACTGCCCTACGGCACTCTGGACCACATCATTCACCCACTGGGCGTCAGTATTGTCCAAGAGCTCGCAGAGGGCCGTATAAGCCTTCCTTCTGGTCGCGGCCATGTAACGACGAATGTTGGCGTTTCCGCTCCCCTCTCGCCCTTCCATGACGCTCATACAGAATGCGCTGGAGTAACAAAGCATCGCGTCAGTCACGTAGTTAAACCATCGCTCCTGATGCCGTTTCTGTTCTTCCATTGCTTCCTGGTCAAGTTGCTTCTCGATGAACAACCCCGTCGGAGTACGGTGGTGCAGATGGTACTTGAACGTTAAGTGCAAGTTGACCCACCAGCGTACCGTTGCCAGTCTTCCCTTGATTTTTCGCTTCACCAGATCTTTGTACTTAGCATCGCTAAGCACTTTGACATCCTTGCGCTGTTGGATTCCTTCCATCGTCTGTAGCCCTGTAAGGCCCATCTGGTGGTAGGTTTGACCTCTTTGCATCATACGGTGATACAAAGCGCCTTTTCCTTTCGCAAGCTGGATTGCTCCGAACCGAAGGTAGAACTGCGCTGCACTACCGGGCGTATAATGTCCCTTTAGTACAGACTCCCTTAGTCGCGGGTATTCGTTCCAGATGATGAACGCAGCGGAGTCGGGATCGACTTTCACTTCATCATCTTCTGCGAAGCAAACCACCCTTCTCTTTCCGTCTGCGGTATTGATCACTTGCGCTGCCAACGGGTCATCCCCGCCGTCAAAGTAAGCCATTTCCGCTAACGGATCGGCCAAGCCATCAGAAAGCGAACCATCGCCCCAGCGACCAACCTTCAACCACAATGGCTTCGGAATTGGTGACTGAGGAACGGTTTCACACTGCGGCTCGTCTTCCAGCAAGTCCAGATCACCCATCGACCAAACCCTGTGGTAAATCTCCAGGGCATGGAAAGGCTTATCATTGAAATGATGGAAGGCCCACATGAAGTCGATATGGACTAAAGCCTCTTCCGATATGATCCGGAATTGTGGCTCTGCCATTCGACGGTTCCAGTCGTTATCCTCTGCTTGACCAGTAGCCAGCTTGTATGCCAGCTCATCAGCTCTCTTTTGCTCCATGTAGTCCATGCTGCAACAGACATGAAGCAATCGTTCTAGGAAAACAGGACTGTAAACGTCCGGCTGTATTTTGATGTATCCGCCCTCGTAAATCGTTCGACCTACGGGATGGCGGTCTTCCCATGCGTACCGGCGTTTTGCCAAGTAGCGCTGGATGCGGTTCAGCCCCGACATATAGCCATGCCTTTCAGGGTCCGTGGCAAGCAACGTCTCCATTGACTTATCCAACCCAACAGCCTGGCAAGCCCAGCAACCGAAGCGAGCGCCACAGGCGTCACTGGCCTTCTTCTCTGTTGCCGACCACACGCACTCCCCTGTTGCCGCCTTGTAAAGCTCTGCCGTAGTGACATTGCTCTCCAAGTAACTTGGCAGAGGATATGCTGAGCCCATGCCAGCGGATAGTAAGAACTCCCAGACATCACTCGCCAACCAGTTTTTCACCACATACAGCTCACCCCCATCTTTCGTCTTAATGACGCGATCTGAGCTTCCTCGCTGTTTTGCAATGTTGGCCGCACGAATAGTGCTTTCAGCATCACGACTGCCCAGCAAAAGGCAGACTTTCTGTCGAACCTCTTTGGGAAGCTCTCGCATATAAGCTGCCTTCGCTCTTTTGGCAGAGGTGATTTTTAAATCCTGGCTACACTGGCGGGCCGTGGAGTTGGAAAACGTAGGCAACCCCCTCCCAGTAAGGATTCGGCCCGTCCAACTCTGCGAGATCCCAGGCTTTGCTAGAACGATGGTCAGAGGAAGGTTTTCCTTCGCAATGAAACGCTCCAGCTCGGCCAGTTTCTGATCCGCCAGCCACCTTACCTCTGGGCTTTCGATCAGTGTGTCAGTGTGCAAGATGAAGTGGTGCTGGCTGATGGTCGCCCCACTCCTTACAGCCCGGATCAGGGCCATCAGGAACAGGTGCAAGACCGTTTCAGAATCTTTACCACTGGAATAGCCGATCATCATGGTCCACCCATCAATTAAGGCCGTGTGAATGGACTCAACCGATGACGTGATCAACGATGACAGACTGGTTCCTCTACTGGCATCAACGAAGTTCAAATCCTCGTTATCAGTCAGTTCTGACCAAACAGAATCCCACTTATCCCCACGCAAAAGCACTGGGATGGGTTGTTCTGATAGATCAAAGTTTAATGTTTGTTGCATAGGGCCTCCTGGATTAGCAGGGTGCCCATCCCTTCCGGGAAAGCACCCCGGTAGGGTTAAAATTGAATCCTGGCTATCAGACCTGAACTAGCTGCTACTCGACATCTGGTTGTCTTCGTATTGCTGCTTGGCCTGTTTCACCAGATCAATGTCACCGTCTTGCAGCTTTTGAATATCAAGCTGTAGACGAGCCTTGTGTTTCAACAGTTCAGCGACCGCATTATCAATGTGATCAATGAGCGATTGGTTTTTTTGGATGGTGTAACTGTTGAGTTCATCGAGCAGGGGCCATGCAACACTCGAATGAGTGTTGAGCAATGGGTACTCTGCTTCGATCTCACAAACCACACCGTTTGCTCCTTCTCTGTAATGAGGGAACCCGACACGCAGACCGATACGACGATCCAGCGCTGCATTTACAGTACATTCCAAAGAAGTTCGGTTTGAAAAAACATCGTTGACGTTTTTAGACATGCTATATCTCCGTTCAGTTTATGACGGAGCCCCCCTAACAGGAGGTGCTCCCGTCAGGGTTGATAATTTGCTGTTTGTTTTTGGCAGCCAGCTACCGCACTTGAGCGCCTAAGGCACTTTCCGAAGCACCCTGGGAAACCGAGATGCTTGGGAAAGCGCGGGGTTTCCCCCTGCGCTGATTACCCTTTTTAAGGGGCCGGTACGCCGATTTCTCGGCGCACTCAGGTTGAAGCTACACAGTCAAGAACCAACGTTTCATAGGGACGGTGATGTCTATCATCCCGTTTCCACATGGATTCTGGCCCCAGAATCTGTAGGTCGTCTCATAGAAGTCAAACTCAGACAAGGACTGAATCTGCGCTTCTGAGATCGGCTCAAATGGTCCACCGCAACCGATGTGCATATTGAGCCCATAATCTCGAAGCTCTAGCTCTCCGAGATTTAGCGTCTTCCCGCCCACACAAGCAACCAAGTTCTGGTTTCTGACGTCGCCTTCTTTGAACAGCAAAGCTGACTCATCGTAGCTCCCATATTGGTTGGTAAACTTCACAATATGCCCGTGCTTAGGTGAGGTTTGTTCCGACAACTCTTTCAGTAATCGCTTTACGCTTTGAAATCTCGCGTACAGAGCTGGCGTAAACTGCCCAGAGTAGTTCAAGTTTGGGCAGATCATTTCAAGCATCTCATCAGGTACAGATTCAAGCCCCATTTGCGCGGCCAATGGCTTCGCCTTTTTCAGACCTTCCTCAAGCACTCTCTGATTTACAAGTTGTTCTAATGTGTTCATTTGACTCTCCACTTTCGAGAGAGCAATGCAAGCCGTCTCCGGACTTACATTGCCCGTTAACGGCTTTATTGGTTTATCCCAAGAGGTACGGAGCTACGCCAGTCAGGAAGCCCATGACTCCCAACACAGCGCCAACCACGCCCAATTTGATTGACAGTTGGACACTTTGATCCGGATGGTTCCAGAACCACTGCCAGACTTCCCAGCGCCTGGCTCTGCGAACCTCAAGATTTACAGTGTCTTTAAAACGAACACCCAGAGCATCTACCGCATCGTAATCCAGCGCGACCGCCAGCTTTGTGATGGATAAATTCCCAGGGTTGCCCATCGCATACCGGAGAACCTTTGCTTTGGTCTCTGGGTTTACGATCATAACCGGCTCCCTCCTGAAAAAACGGGTCTTGTCTTTTCGCTTGGAATCCATGTTGCGGTTATGGAACCTGGCAATGCAGTGTTGAAGGCCTGAATCCTCGGGAGGTAAAGGCACAACAGTTTCGATTTTCATGATTACTCTCCTTTCGGATAGGCCGGAGCAAAGGCCTTTCGGCATTGCCCCGGTGAGTTACTAATGAACCAAAGATGAAGTGACCATGATTGCGTCTCCGGACATCATTACCGGGAGATATTCGCAAGGCTCATGGCCGCAGCTCTTTTTAGTTCCGTTAGGTGAATAGACAGCCAATTGACCATCCATAATGTTGAAGGGCATCCCCTGTTTTTTCGCTGCCGGTGACAGCTTGAGAGTGCCCTTTGCGTCAACCAATGCCGTTGCCCAATGGAAGTCTTCACCACCGATCACCGGCTGTGATTCATCCACGACTTCGACCATGATTGGCATCATTCCAACCCAGCTCCACAGGCTGTTCCCTAATGCGAGGGCTAAAGCCTCGAACGCGGGAAAGACTACCGATTGCCCGAGAATCTGGTGGGCAATAGTGTCCGACAGACCTTGGATGAGTTCCTCTGGTATCCCTTTCACTCGACAATGTTCTGTCGGTGTAAAGATGCGAGACAACTCCGGCTGTTCTGGATGAACAATGAAAGGTTCGGTACTTCTGCATTTTGCATAGTCCTTACCTATGGTGCCGCAAAACTCATCGTCGCCAGTCAGAAGCTGGCGAGAGAACCCCTTGCCAGCAGCTTTGTCTCTCAACTCCTTCTCAGCCAGATAGTCAAATGACTTCCAACGTTCAGAATCGAGCGGAACTGGCTCCAGGATGTCCTGTATGCGACTTTCCTTGGTGCGAACAGGCTGAACCTTCTCAAGTTCAAACCCGTCGATCCCGTGGGAAAGCGCAACAACACAAAGACGCTTGCGGCGCTCAATAACCCCAAACTCATTGCCGTCGAGAATGCGCTCTTGTAGGGAGTAACCCAACGAAGAGAGCACCGAACGAATCACTTCCATCGAAGCGGTGTTCTGGTACTCAGGCACGTTCTCAATCAGCACAACGGCTGGGTTTAGCGCTTCTACGAATTGCAGGAAGTTGAAGAACATGGCACCTGCCGCCTCATGCGATTCGGCAAACTCCAACTTGTTCTTACTGCGACCTGACTTTGACGCGCCGGTACACGGTATGCCCCCCATCAAAACATCCACCTGTGGTGGGCGTTTGCTGAGATTCACAGCCTGGATTGGCGATTCGATAACAATAGAATCTTCGTTCCAAAGCTCCGGGTTATTTGCCAAAGACGAATCGAGATATTTCCCTTCCATCTCCACGGCCACAGATATGGCACTGGCAATTCCCGCCTTGTGAAAACCGGCGTGAATCGCTTTATCAAGCACACCACCCCCATGAAAGAGGCTGCATACCGAAAGCGATTCTCCATTCTCCAGCTTACTGATAAGCCGGTTGACGCGCTCGATCACTCGCTCTTGTTGATGGTGAGCAGAGATCACAATTGCGCCGTTACGGATGAACACGCGGAGCATCTCTACACCGTCAAAAACGGTAGCAAGCTCCTGCACGGTCAGATCGATGATTGGAGACACCCGGCCATTGCGCTCGCGCTTACTGATGGTGAACTTACCCTCCTCTTTGACGCGAAGCACAACCTGGGAATCTTTCAGCTCCAGATCATACTTCATGCCAGGATAGTAACCTTCACGCAGTAGCTTTTGGCCTTCCAGCCAGACGCGCTTCTTGCCTCGATGTTCTCCTAACTTGGTGTTTACGATAGTAGCCATGAGCTCTCTCCTTTCGGTTGAGAGGCCACTACCGTCCCAATCGGGAAGTAATGGCCCCGATGGGTTTAAAGTGGTTCTCAGTTCACAGCGATGCCGTGAGACTGAATGGCATTAGCAAAGCCAGCCATTTGTTCAGGGAAGGTGTAGCGGTTGATGTCCTGGCTGCGAGCCAGATTGACATGCACCTTCTTCACCTTCGTTTCGTCAGAGTCGTACTTTTCAAGCGCCAGCTTCTCAGCTTCTTCCGGATCTCGGCCCAGCGAGTAGGCGTAAATCACAGAGGTGAAGCCAAGTCCTGAGCCGAATGCGTAGACTTGTTTCTCGAAATGGACGTCAGCGAAATAGATGCTGAATCCGGATTTGAGGTTATGTTTTTCCATGATGCACTCCAAATAGTTTGGGGGCGCACCACGTCCCGAACCGGGCGGATGCACCCGGTTTAGGGTTAGTAGATTGCTCAAGCTGTTACGCCAGCCTGAGCCTTTATTGCTTCAAGCACGATCTCTGCTTCCTTGATAGAACCAGTGCTGTACAGCTTATGCAGCACCCGGCCAAGGTTCACAGAGATCTTTTCTTTCACTTGGAGATACTTGACATAGAAGTCATACAGTTTCTCCGCCTGCTCAAGGTGGGACATGCTCTCAACGGGAATGGTATTCCCTGGATTGCAGTACCACTTTCCGAGCACCTTTTGTACAAATCCCTCTTTGTCTCCTACGAACTGATTTGTGCCAAACACCCCACTGGTTGGTGAGCGTTGAATAACAGAAATCGGATTCGCAAAGCTGGCAAGAGTAGTCATAGTTGTGGCTCCATGTTTGTCAGGGAACCACCAGCCCGAGGGGCAGTGATCCCCCAAGGGTTATGTAGAATGCTGTTTGTTTGGGGAGGCCAGCTACCTCACTATTCACTCTCGACAGAGAGCAAAATCTTGCTTTCCGAGGGGCACAAACTTTCACATGTGAAAGTCGATGCCACTGGGAAAGCAGGGGGTTAACCCCCCGCTTTAACCCGCGCTAAGCGGTTTAGGATAGACTTCACGCCTTCCCTTACTCCAGATGGATCGTAACCTGCTTCATCGCAGCAGACCACAAATGAGAATGGATGTACCTCATCGGACATCACCCAAGCCATCGTTTCCTGCTTGATTTCACTTCCAGCTCGACCATCAGCAAGGACTCTAAGGCTATGCCATAAAAGCCCATCACGTAACTGCCTTACCTCATCATCAGTCCATTCAGGCTTTGGCTCAAATGGAATGACTTCTGCGGTCTTCGGCTCTTCATCCAGGAAGAAAAGCGGCAGCTCAAGCTGGTTTTCCTTCTGGATCATCTTCACTGCATTCATGGTGACTCCTTTTACGGGCACCATGCCCCCACAGGGGCATGAAGCCCCCAGTGGGGTTACAGTCATAGTTACTTCACGCCTGCCAGTTGAGAATTGATGTTCTCTTCCAGCCAGCCTTGAAGCGATTCAAGGTCACGTTTGTCTTCCGTATTGCTGGCTTTACGTGCATCTTCCGACACAGCGCTCAACATGGCGTTAGCCTCAGCAAGTGATTCAACATTGTTCCCAGGGAACACAATCGTTTGACTGTGATCTTTCATGGTCTTCTCCTTTGAGAATGGAGGACCGTCTCCCATCAGGAAGAGCGGCCCCGTGGGTTAAAAGTAAAAATCCTCCAGCTCTTCATGGTCAGGCTTTCGCTCAACTGGTCGAAGCAACTCAGCTTCATCAGCGAACTCAAGCTCAGGATGAAAAGCAGGATGAAATCCTCGATGCCAGACTGGACGGTCATTATCGAGGTCTAAGTAGCAGTGCCTCCCACTGGCTGGGTGATAGCAGTAAAGCCACTGTCTACCACTAACGGTAAACGGCTTCTCTGCACCTCCACATGCCGGTACAAGGTTATCTGCTGCTATATGCGCTACAGCATCCATAGGATCAGTCCTCATCTTCGTCATCACGAACACAAAGATCACGAGCAACTATTTCCGCAGCTATCAACGCATAATCGTTGCCCTGCCAGAACCACCGCTCCGCCAGCTCATAGGCTTCGCTGGAAGGTTCGCCATAACCATGAGCCACCACGTAATCGTGGAACACTTCATGATCAAATGCCTTGCCATCAGCTTCCATGAACCAACCGACAGGGCACTCCAGAATGCGATGCCTTACGACATCTCGCTCTGAATACCCCTCTCTGACGGCTTGCTCCAACATTTCCCGCGACATACCAGGAGGAGTGATGATCTCTATGCTGATCCCGTCACTTCCTGCAAGATTGTCCTCGTATGGAAGACCGGCAAGTGTAAGGTGATTGCGCTTGCACCAGCCGATGGTCCGAAGTATCCGACTTTTGTCAGACTCCCTGGCCGTGTATCGGTTAAGCTGCATAGCCACCTCCAGCACACTCCCCATCTTCGATTTCACTTCCGAGCTCGACCATTCCAATCAGGTCAAGCTGGGTCATGTCCGAATCCAGAGAGCAGTCAATTGCTGACTGAATGATGCCTTTGTGGGCCAAGCCTAAAACGGACTTAATAGTCGAAAGCAGAGACTCGGCTTCGCTCTCGATTTGCTCCAGAATGTCTTTCCATTCCCAGTGCTCAAACGGTTGCCAAACGACCAGATCCTCAGGCTCGTCTCCCCGTTCGACACACTCAGACAAATACTCATAAGCCTTGCACCAATTCTCTTGTTGGCCCAGTTCACTGAGCACTAGAGCGGTAGCATGACCGTATGCGATTTGTTCAACTTTGGTATTGATAGACATAGTGTTTCTCCTCGTAATGGATAGAGGAGCCCCACCCGCAGGAAAGGCTCCTCCGGATGGGTTAAATTTCCAAGGTCACATCGGTTTTTGCTTTAGCGCAGCAAACCAACACTTCCCCTTCTTTGACAAATGCGATGGGCGTCTCGTCATAGGCCACTTGACCTTCGAGTAGACGAACCCGGCACATGCCACAAAAGCCACTGCGACAATGCGTTTCAACAGTGAGGCCTTTGCTTTCGATTTGCGCCAACAGCACATTGTTGCTGGCTTGAAGTTGTACGTTCATGGTCACGCTCCTTTGTTGTTGATGAGCGCGACCAATCCCCTCCGGGATGTCACGCCCCGGTTGGGCTACTCAGCAAGTGCATAGACACCTACCTCGATGCGAATAAAGAACCTGGCATCTTGAAGAACTTGCCTGACCTTTGCTTGCCAGTGGTTGTTCTCTCGATGCTTTGCGTAGGGTTCAATCTCTTTGTAAATCTGCTCCAGCTTCAACGTTTTCCCCTGTAGGGTTCGGCGTATTGCAGCTTTCCACGTAGTCGAAACCATATTGGTTGCTCGACGGTGTACGGCAGCAAGAAGACAGAGCGATGAGGCAACGTCGTTACGACGAAACACCAACAGCTTTTCATGGGCGATACGCACCAGCTTCCCGGAATACTGAGTTCGGTCACTCACACAGTTGTGCTGTGTTTTGATGATCTCATCCACCAGCTTCCCAGGTGCGATACGTTCCACAAGGCTGGACAGGTTGAAATAATCCCCATCGCGCCTCAGGTTTCCCATGAGGATTCCGTAATGCCCTCCTCGCTCACAGGCGTCATGAATATTCATAACGGCCAGCTCAAGGGCTTCAACGAACTCAGGCAAATTCATGCGGCTCATATCCCATTTGTTGGGCTCGCCCCACTGCTTACCTGAATACTGGATCATGTCCCAGTAAGGAGGGTGCCACCAGATCAGGTGTGCAGGCTCTCCGAGGAACGAAAGGAAGTCATCCCGCAACAGGTTGAACCCCTGATGCAAGTCTGTCCCTTTGAAACGGACACCAAGTTCATTGGCAACGTCGATGCTAGAGCCACCCCCAACACTTGGGTCTGCCACCAGCCCGTTCGGCTTTCTCATGTAAGACTCAATGAAGTCTTTAACGATAAAGCCCGAGCAGTTGCCTCGGTACTTGTTGTTTCCGTAAGGCCCCCTGTTTTCGTAGGAGCATACTGATGATTTGAACATGGCGTCCTCCATCATAGATGGGGCGCACCATGCTCCCATCAGGGGCCGGTTCGCCCCTGGTTAGGGATTAAGATCAAGCGTTATCTGCATACCACCAGCTAAGGCGATTGCAATCACGAAAGAAGGTTGCTTCATCAGGAGCCTTCATCATGACCACATCACCTTCGCAGTAGGTGCATAGCTCAAGCGTTGCTTCATTTTTCCAAAAGGCACTGCACCCCGATTCTTGATACACAACCTCCCATTTGGGATGTCGCAAGTACCGATGGAAGAAATCGAGAGTGTCACCATAAGGGAAGTTGAAGCGCTCCATCACTGAACCATTTTCTGTCAGTTCAGGTTTAACCTTGCCGGTTTTCAAGCGCTTCTTGATGATGCGCTGAACCCAACGAAGTCGTGCAAACAGCCGATTGGTGTCTTTCTCGTACCACTGGGGATTACGCTTGCTCCAGTAGAGCTTGGCGAAGATTTCCCCGGACAAATCCTTCATCTGGTTTTCGTTGAGCTCATCAAGAAAACGTCGAGAAGGTTTGTCGTAGTCAAGAACTGCTTCCAAAGCTGATAGGTTTTTCATAGGGACTCCTTATTGCGATTGCGGAGCCCCGTCCCCTCAGGGCTATCGGAGCCCCATAGGGTTAATTAGGGTTAATGGTTGAACGGCGATTTATCGAGGGTTGGTGAATCGAATGGCTTTACCAACGAAATCGGCCATCAGTCGATTCCCAGTAGAGCTGAAATAGCTCTGCCACTCTTTCCAACCACCAACGGATTCCACCGAGCTTGGAGACTCGAAGATACCCCAGATACGCATTTCACAACCTCGTTGCAACACTCGGTTTACCTGGTCAACCAAGTATTCCTTGTTCTGCAATGAAGAGAGGTTGCAAGGCATCTGCATGATCAGCTTTTCAGCTTGCTCGAAGTCGATTTTTTCAATCAACCCCGTGCGGGTATCCACAGAGAATGGAACCACCTGTTGACCGTGGTTAGACCACAACCAATGGGTGATATAGATCGGATTAACGCCAACTTCCGCTGGCACCAATACGCTGCCGCAAGACCGCAACAGCCAGACCAGACGTAAACCATCGAATCGATCCAGAGACTCCACATCGGTAGTGATGTCATCCTGGTAGATTTCAGGCAGCTTATGTTCGGCGGCGAGAGAGATCATTACGGATTTGAGATTGTTCAGATGAGACATGTGTGCTCCTTAAAGTAACTTGGGCACACAGAGCCTGTCAGGCGCAGTGCGCCCTTAGGCTGAGGTTGAATGCTGTTTGTTTTTGGCGACCAGCTATCGCACGTTTCGCCCTCAGAGAGGACAAAATTCACTTTCTCAGCAACCCTCAATGAAGGCCTCTGAGAAAGTGGGAGGGTATTCCCTCCTCACTTTGATTGTTCCACGAGAGCTGTGTGAACAGGAACGCTCAAACTGCCCTTTTCGGGTGCAAAGCTCAAAGACGCATCAACTGCCCCGTCTTTTCAGTTCTTCGACCAGATGTTCAGGCACCTTACTCGCAGTACAGGCCAGCAATACATCGAGGCCTACCGGCTTGTGAAAGCGCTTATTTGACCAGGAATCGCCAACTGATGACTTTGCCCAGTCGATTGCTTGCCCAAGACTGTGGAACTGCCGCCTGCCTGTGTATCCCATACGACTATCCAAAGTAACACCCTGGAACAGTCTCCAGTACATCGGAGGAATGCGCTTAGCAAGCAGTAAAAAAGGCGTCTCCGGCACTGTAGCCCTTCTACCTTTGTTCCGATGATACAAATCCAAAGATGAATGGAATTGGTTCATAGACTCTCCAAATAAAAACGGCCACCCCCGAAGGGATAGCCGTTTGTCGTTTCACTTCCTGTTAAGCTGCAAAAGCAGTCAATGACCGCTCCATCAACTTAAACAGTGTGCGTTGCAGAGCTGCCGCATCATCAATGACAATGTTCTTTTGGAACAGTCCTGACACTGCGGTAGTCTCTACCCCTATGCCGATCACCTCAACATCGCTTCGTTCACAGAGGTCAATCACTGAGCGACATGCCGGGGCGCTTTGAGGCTGCCCGTCAGTCACTACGATCAACATTTTTCGCTCTTCACGGGTCTTGGTGAGTTCAAAAGCTGCATACCACATAGCTTCCGCCATAGGCGTACCGCCAGTTGCTTTGAACCCAAACCGACCGGCCCGATTCTGAACCGTATCTCCATGCTTCACGACACTGAACACTGGCTGGTTCCGGTTGCCACCAAAAAAGGTGACTGCCGGGTTTACGCCGGGTATTGCTTCCAGAGCCATCGAAATAGCCAAGGACGCTTCCCGCGCAATGTCTTGACGCTCCTTTCCATTGGCGGCCTTGTAGGCCATCGAGGAGCTCATATCAACCAGGATGTGAACCGCCGTATTAGGGCGTTTCTTGGCTTCCGGCTTGAGGAATACGCGGGTATCACCCGTCACTACACGATGTAGTTTCCGAGCATCCACACGCTTCCCTGATCGTTGGTTACGGTGAGCAACTCGCTGGCTGGCCTGGACCAATCCGTAGAGCTGCGTTCTTATCTTTGAAGTGGTGCTCTTCACATCCCCTACCAGGCTTTTGCCAACAGCAGGGTTGTCCTGGGTGTTCACAGCAGAGCGAACAGTCATATAGCTACTGTCCCCCTTATCTTGAGCCACCCGGTTGAGCTCGGCTTTAAGTGCATCATGCGCGTCACCACGCAAATCACCGGCACCGGCATTCAGAACCTGCTGGAGCATTTTGGCCGCGTCTTGTTTCGCCGCGTCAGAATTGCCACCAGCCTGGCTTTGTCCTGCCTTGCTGCCACCATCAGTATCCGACTTGCCTTGGTCGCCCTGTCCTTTCGGATCAGATTTCCCGTTAGCATCGTCTTGCTTCTGGTCTTTACCTTGCTGATCACCACCATTGGCATCAGGCCCTTGGTTTTGATCGTTACCACTTCCGCCCTGACTGTTCTGAGGTTGGTTGCCACCAGCATTCTGCTGGTTGTTACCATCCTGACCATTCAGGGGCTTTTGCTCTTCTTTCTCCTTTTCCTCCTCGATCATCTTGATGATTTGGTCGGCCAAGGATGTCACCTCTGCGGTTGACTTAGTGTTCACAGCCTTACGCAGTAAAGCGTTCAGCCGAACAACAACACCCTGAGGGAACACGCGCTCGAATACGGGGGTAGCCGAATCGAGATAGGGTTGAAGGACGGATTGCCCTACAGCCTTGGTTTGCAACCAGTACAAACAAAACCCTGTCAGAATGGAGGCAGGGGCCTCTTTGTCTGTGACGTGCTCGTAATGACCAGCTTGAGCCATATAGCGAGCAACCTCATTCAGGGTCTGCGACGTACCGGGGAAGAGTTCCATCATGGCCCGTTCTATGCGGCAGTCCTCCAAAACGTTGGACAACTCAGCATGAAGACCTCTGCGGCGCTCAACACCAAAGTCCGTAAACCGGACATGGGCTGCTTCATGGGCCAAATACCCCCAGACAGCATCCATGTGAGGATAGTCGTCGGGGATATTCGGAACCACGATGGTCTTACCATCGGTGTATGCGTCATCGTTACCGATGGCGACTTTGACACCGAGTTTTTCACCATAGGCTGCGGCCACGATTGGTAGAGCGCTGTAAATGGTGCGTTTTTTGGACATATCTTTTCTCCTGGTAGGGAAGGAGATAGTCCACCCCTGGAGGGAATGGCTATCCCCTCCGGGTCGGTTTAGTTGAAGTGACTATTAGAAGAAATAGTCGCCATCGTCGTCAGTTTTAGGCAGCTCCTGGTTGAGAGGCTCCTCTGTCGGCTCCTCTTGGACAGGCTCTTGCTCTACCGGAGTTTCCTCAGGCAAAACCGGCTCATCCTCAACATCAACGCGCTCTTCTCGAACCACATCACCGGCATTGGATTCATCTTCCGATTCACCCTCGCCTCGTTCTGCAAAACTCTTGAAGAAGTTGTCGATGTCTTCATCCAGGTCAACAGCGTTACCACCGCTGTTAGTCTGTTCTGATTGAACAGATTCAGTACCACCTACCTGTTGCTGCTTGGTTTCGCCACCCTCTGTTGCAGGGATAAGCTCACCGGCTTTATCGCTTTTCTGTTCGGCCTTTTCATCTTTAGAACGGTCCCCCATCTGGGCTCCCGAACCGCCAATGTCATTAGCCATGCCCTCTACAGTAATCGAGCCATTGGCATACTGCTCGATGCGGTCCCTCTCGCTCATGATCAGCACTGCGGCCACGACCTGATAAAAGAAAGGCGCAACGATGTTTCGGCCATCGGCATGTTGCTCGTATCCCCGGAGGGTTTGGTCGAGCAGCTTGACCAGAGGGTTAAAAGCGCTGTTCAGGAAGCTAAGCCCATCCACCTTGTCGCGGATGTTACGGAGTGTCTGCCGAGTAGTGACCGCACATTGGTCTCGACCGGCCAAACGTTCCATATAGAACTTATTCGCTTCCTGAACCACTTCGGAGATGAGATCGTCACCCAAGCGCTCAACCTTGCGGTTAAGGCGTTTGGCGTTGGCCTCATCTTCGTTCACAGGCTGGATCATGAACACCTGGTACTCAAAGCCAATCCGCTCCTCGACCGTTTCCTTTGGAAGGGCTCCGGCACGGATAGCTCGTTCATACTCAGGGTTCTCCTGACACCATTCATCCACGGCTTTGTTGTAACCTTTGATGAAATCCTGTTTCAGTTGGTTAAACTGAAAGTTTATGTCATTCAGCTTGTTACAGATTTCATCGGTCTTGCTGACGGGTACGGCAAATCCGTTCATGAACGGCATACCGAATTTCAGCAGGAGGCGACGAGTTTCTGTTTTCAGGCGATGAAAGCCTTTCAGCTTAGCCGGATCACAGATCTTCTTACTTCCCAGTTGAGCTACTTTCTCAGGTGGAATTTCACCACCCTCGCCCAGCTTGAGATCAGATGCAGACAAACGGGTTTGTCCACTCCAGATGTCAAAGTCTACGTGGATAACACAGAGGCTTTGTAGATGGTTCACTTTAGTCATGATGCACTCCAAAAAGTTGGGGGCGCACCACGTCCCGAACCGGGCGGATGCGCCCGGTTGGGCTAGTAAATTAACGTTAATTTGCTGTTTGTTTTTGGCGACCAGCTATCGCACTTTTCGCTCTCCGAAGAGAACAAAATCTTGCTTTCCGTTGGAGACTCCCAGAATCCCCAAGGGAAAGCGGGGGAAAATCCCCCACTCACCAGTAGAACGTCTCTACTTCTTCCGGCAAATCATCAAGAGGAGCAAGCACGTCCTCATCAACAATGTACCGTGGCTTCACAGAGCCAGTAACCGTTACACGGCACCGCTCTGATGACTTCTCTCTGTACTGGTCAACATCCTCAGGCTTCACGCCTGACGCCTTATCAGCCAACAGCTTTTTGTAGTCTACCCGGCCAGCCGCTTTGTATCTCGTTACCATCACACCGCAGTAGTCGGCATGGAAGTATTCCCCCATGAGGGACTTCATGGTGTCGAGATGAGGCTTTTGCCTTTCTTGAAGCTCAGACAGTCGCTGTTTCAGCTCCTGAATCTCAGCATCATAGAGGCGGTATTCCTCAGCAGCAGCAATCCAACGGTTGACCTCTTCACCTTGCGGTATGTACAGGTCTCTCTCTGGATCTTTGTCGGGCTCCTTCTTGTCTACTACCTGTTGCCAGAACTTTTTAGCCTCGGCCAAGATTTCTTGAATCATGGCTTCGTCTCGGAGTATTGGAAACTCCTGAATCTGACCTTCAAAGTAGAAGACTAACCAGCCTTGCTTGGCCCCCGTTACCAGGAGCTGGTGTTGCACCTGCGGGTAATAAAGCTGGTATGCCTTGCTGTTTGCTTTCTCAGCACAAACATCTTCCCAGACAGTCGCACTCGGGCTTTTCAGCTCGACGGGCTCCCCGTTATCTCTCAGGCCATCCAGGGAGGCCCTCATGAGCGGGTATTGAACCGATTCGACACAGGCGGGGAGCAGCATGTCATCATACTTCTCCTCGAAAGCGCGTCTTGCAGCATCTTCGTTTTCTATCCCCCGGCGAACCAGCGGATTAAGACTCAGATCGACTTCACGCGCATACCCAGTCTTCTCGGCCCACAGTCTCCATCGTGTTTTGTACGGAGACCGATTGAGCAGGATAGCGGCGTCAGTGGCTGTTACACCTTGACGCCGCCAATCAAGCCAATCTTCCTCTCGTTGCGATAGGTTGACTATTTTCATGGACCTCTCTCCAATGGTTAGGAGGGAGATCTCCCCCAGCGGGGGAGTCCCCCCCGTTGGGGTTAGTAGTAACTGCCTTCCGCGCCCTCCTCTTCTGTAACAGGGATCATGTCCTCGTCACTCAAAGGCGGCATTTCTTCGGCACCAGGTTCAGCATTTGCAGAACCACCAGCGGCGGACTCTTGCTCGTGCGCTTCCTGGTAGTCAGGTTTCGGAGGCTCCATTTGATCCATCTCCTTGTCACGAAGGAATTGAGTCGCATATTGCAGTTCCGAACCTTCATACCGTCCCTTCACATACTCATGCGCCGCAGACCATGCGTTTTCAGCAATGGCGCGATTTGCGAGTTTGGTTAGGATCGGGTCAAGCTCTTTGTGCTCAATAGCCAAAGGCTCTTGGCTTTGAACTTGAGATGGTGAAGGGAGATTGGCAATAGCCGGGTTAATGGCCGATGCCTGCTCCATTTCACGGATGCGTTCAGCTTCATCCTGGTCATAAATACCAGAGAAACCAAATGCGACACGAGAACACTGGATCAGCGACTTGTGCCGGAGTTGACGCTTGGTGTGCGTTTGCCAGGGGCCATCAACAGTGTAAGCACCATTGCGACCTTGACCCTGAAACGGTTCACGGTACACCTCATCAATGAACTCCTTGATGCGGATAGGGCGAGATCTGTCCTTACGGTAAATCACGCATTCAATCCACTCAGGGCAGTCAACTTTCGCCCCCTGCATTCTGACCATCTTGTCCGAATACACGAACTCGACGCCATCATACTGGGGATGCTCGTTGATGATGCGGCTCCAACCATCAACACCTACTACCGGAATGATCCCATTTTGCTTGTCAGGAAACGCATAGATTTCCCGAGTGAAAGGGTTCAAACCGTACTGTTCAGCCACGATCAGGAGCGTCATCATCTGCTCATCGGTCGGGGCACTTCCATCTCGCTGCTTGAATGCGGTCGCCTTCAAAGTTTCATAGAACTTTCGGGTGTCCACGCCAAACCGGCTTGCGATACGGGTTACAAGAGATTTGTTATCAGACATGGTGTTTCTCCAATTCACGAATGAACGGTTTGAGGACACCATGACCCCCTCGGGGCATGAGTGCCCCCGTGGGGTTTAGTAAGAGTTGGCGGTGTTACCCGCCAGCCAAGTGGTGCAGCCGCATGAACGGGATGTCATCATCCCAGCCATCAGGAGCGGGACCATAGCCTCCGCCCATACCACCTTGCGGTGCTGATTGCTGCACAGGAGCAGATTGCGTACCGGCTCCTGTACGTTGCCCTTTTTGGGGCGCTGCACGTTGAGAGTTGTCCTGAGGTGCATTTCCACGACCACCAAGCATCTGCATTTCAACGCAGTGTACTTCGGTGGTGTAGCGCTCGATTTGTTGGCTGTCAGTCCACTTCCGGGTGCGGTTGCTCCCTTCGAGATAGACTTGGGAGCCCTTTTTCAGGTACTCACCAGCGACTTCTGCCAAACGACCTTTAAGCACAATACGGTGCCACTCAGTATGCTCTCTTTGCTCGCCAGACTGCTTATCGCGCCACGTATCCGTTGTTGCAACGTTGAAGTTGGCAACGGCAGTTCCGCTTGGCATGTAGCGAATTTCCGGGTCAGAACCGAGATTACCGACCAGAATTACTTTGTTGACGCCTTTAGACATCATGACCTCCAAGTTATTTGGAGAGGGCCAACGCCCCTTTCGGGGAGCAAGCCCCCGTAAGGGTTAAAAAAAGTGATCCTCTTGTTCGGCGTCGATCTCTGCCAGGCGAATCAGCTCAGATACAAGGCCAAGCCTTTCTGCATCTGCTCTTACTTCGTCGTAGCTGAAACCAAACCGTTCAATGAGGGGTTTTAGTGAATCAAAACGCTCGTAGTCGAAGGTATCACCCTGTTCATCACAGAATGCCACCAGCGGCTTCTCTACGTTTGAAAAGTCATCCGCGAAACGCTGTTGCAGGTAAACCAACATCAGCAGGGGTTTGTGACCATGTTCCGGGCGGAGTTCACCAGCGCCTTCCAGCGTAGCTGGATGGATAGTGTTTTCGCCTAGTCCAGTGCTAACCCCAAGCTCATAACCGCTGTCAGTACGCATCAGCACACTGGGTAGCAAGTCATTTGAGCCTTCGCTCCGAGCAACCTCAAAGCCGATTAAACCGGCTCCTTTGGCAAAAACCCCAGCAACAAAACCTTTGAAGAGGTTTATGTCACCTGGAGGTAACTCAGAGGGCGGAGATAACAGCCAGTTGAGAGATCCCAAGCTGGCTGTTTGTCCGGCTGAAACATTCCCCCCTTCCAGCACCGTCTGTGTCTCTGCGTTTACCAGCACCTCATCCAGAAAGGTGTACCCCTGGCTGAGAAACTGTGACACATACTGGCTTTCTTTGTCCTTGTAGGACATTGGGATCGTGTCTGGGCCGTTAGCTTCAAAAGGTCCTTCGAGCTTTGTCTCAGACCAATTTTCAGCTTTCCCATCAGTGACGGTTCGGCGTAGCTCGACCATCGTGAATTGGCCTGGCTCCGAGGAGCTGGGCTCCCGGAGCAACTTGTAGCCAATGAAGACTTCTATTGTGGTTTCGTCATTGCCCCACTCTTTAGCAGTGTAACGACGGCACAAACAGTCATTTTTCTTCATGCGTCACCCCTTAGCGCCATTGGTCCCCGAACACATCCTTCGCAACACGCAGGATGGCTTCACGCTCCTCTTTGGCCGCACGGATAAGCAGAGCTTGATCCAGGGCGTATTCAAGAGCATTTGGGGCACCACGGAACGCTAGAGACAGTTTCGCCCAACGCACCAACGTCCGAGTGGACATGGTGACGCTGATCTGACCATCTTCACCGTTTTCGCCAAGAAACAGTTTGCGGACCTGATTAGCAATCCGAACCATTCCCTTCCGCACATTTTCCGGAAGTTTCGGAGTAACACGGCCAAGAATGCTGAGTTCAGCTTCCTCATCCGCATACCCTACTTTGGTGAAACGATAGCGATCCATAGCTGCGAGGTTCTGCATCATCACCCCCTGGTACAAACCAGAAGCATCACCGGACCCCGTAGAGTTACCAGTAACGACCACACGAAACATCGGGTGCGGCTTGATGATTTCCCCGCCATTCTGAGCGATCACAAGGGGACGCCCTTCAAGGACATCGTTGAGACCAGCCAGCTCGGCAGGGTCGGCCAAATCCACCTCGTTGATGAGGAGCAGATGACCTTCACGCATAGCGACTGCCAGAGGTCCATACATGAACTTCATGACAGGTGGTTGACCAGGCTTTTCCGCGACCAGAGCGTGATGTCCAATCAGATCTGTCAGCTCCATCCGCCCGTGGGCAGTGATTTGCTGAACAGGCCAGTTGAGACGACCAGCGATCTCGGTGATACCTGAGGTTTTGCCAGACCCGGTAGGGCCGGTTACGAACAATGCGTCACCGCCAGGCTCTTTGAGATAGGCCAAGACCTCTCGCAGAAACTCTTTGCGGAAAACGTAGTTGGTATCAGTGGCAGGGATGAAAGGGTTTGAACCGTCAGCGTAGCCGATGGCCGTTACCTTCTCCGGAATGCTGGGCATACCGAAAACCTTGCTTACTGAGAATTGAGAGTATTGAGACATAGGTGCGCTCCTATTGTGACAGGCGCACCACGTCCCGAACCGGGCGGATGCGCCCGGTTGGGCTAGTAAATTAACGTTAATTTGCTGTTTGTTTTTGGCGACCAGCTATCGCACTTTTCGCTCTCCGAAGAGAACAAAATCTGCTTACTGATGGTATTCACCATGAGTAAGAAGACTTTTAAGGAGCGAGGAGAGTAGCCTCTCCTGGAGGCCACTCCCTCAATGGACGAACATCACCACATCGTCGTTTTGACCAATGACCCCGGTTTCTTTGGCCCACTTCACTGCTTCACTGTGCGCCTGGTAGGAGCTGGAATACAGTTTCGGATCAAATTTCACCTCGCGTCCATCAGCCAGATAGATGATGCCTGCGTGATCGTCGTAAACATGAAGATTCTGTTGCATTCGACATTCCCCCTGTAGCTTGTCGTCAAAGCCAACTGACACCAGAAGACTTTGAGGACAAGCCACAGAGGCTTGACCAGAAAGAGAGGGGTTGCCCCCTCCCTTTGCGTTGACTATCAGCAGTAACCGAACGATTCAGCGATTCTCACGAAAGGACGAGAGATTGCCCAACCAGTAGGGATACACAAAGCGATGATAGCGATTTCCATGATGTTGCTCCTAAGCAAAAAGGGGCAACATCCCCGTCGGGGTATGGTTGCCCCGATGGGTTTGAAAGTGTCGAAGATTACTCAGCGACAGTTATTACCAAACAAGTTCCTTGCCCTTACGAAGGTAAGTCGGGATTTCGAGATAATCCCAGTCAGGTTCTTGTTTAGCGACTTCTTGAACTTGAGTTACCTCAGGTTCAACGACTGCTTTGGCTTGTTCAGCCTTGGCAGCACGTTCTTTGATGACGGCCTGTACAGACCGCATTGCAGGAACTGCGAATTTGTTCCAAAGGAACAAACCGATACGCTGGAACACTTTAGCGAGAACGATGAAGGAAAAAGCAAATGCCTTCGCGCCTACGTACAGTGCGCCCAGAGATGCAAGCAGAACTACAATGAAAGTGATGATGTGCATGGTGTTGCTCCTATGTAAAAAAACAGGGGCAACACCCGAAAACCGGGAGAAGCCCCCGGCTTGGGGTTAAGTAATGCCATACGGCATAAGACTAGATGCTGTTTGTTTTCGGAGACCAGCTATCTCACCTATAGCCGCAGAGCGACTAAGATGATTCAAATATAGCTCACCTTTGCTAAACAGAAAACGCTGTAACTGTCCATTTTGGGCACTTCGAGAGGTCAGGTTACAGATTGACCGCATTTATCCTTTCCAGTGCGTTTATCTGTACCTCAAATTTAGGAGTATCTCTAATGGCAGAAGCACAAGTAGCACTGGACACAAACAACGACCGCAGCAACCACTACTCTCGCCCTGTTTTCAAGCAAGTTCTGAAAGTAAACAGCCTCCAAGCTCAGCGCGTCATGGAACGCAGCTTTGAGCGAGTTTCCAACTCCCTGTTCTCCATCGACGTGATCCTTCGCATCATCGGTGAGCAGGACGAAATCGACCAGGTTGAAACCGTCATCCTGGAACACATTTCCAAGGTCTCCGAAGACCTGGACAAAGCTACCGCCCAGCTCAACAAGCTGATGGAAGACAACGGCATCGACATGATGCCCGGCTACACCAACCCGAATGAATACACCATCGAGATCAACTCTCCTCAGGTTGCTCAGTTTGCACACCTGATCCGCAAACTGGATACCCTGATGGGGATCGTTGACACTCTCTGGCTGAACACCGTACTGACCAGCAAGCAGCGCACCGACGCCACTTACCAATGGCAGCAACGCCTCATCAAGCTGGCCGGTCGAATCATCGGCATCGAGAAACGGGCTCGCATTTCCGCCCACAGCAAAGGCAAAGAAGGTGAAGTGGCCGAAGCCGCTCCGGAATCTGCAACCGGCGACAAGGAAATCGCAGACGAAGCCGAGAAAACAAAAGCAGCATAACCCAGCCCAAACCTTTGCCCCTCGCCCGAGGGGCTTTTTTTTGTCTTTTATGGTTGCATTTTTTGATGCTGTGATATTATCGAAGTAAATCAGATTCAACTCAGGTAAGAACGGAGAACAACATGAAAAAGGCTTTAATCACCACCGTGGCTCTGGCTGTAGCAGCTCTATCTGGCTGTGCATCCACCAGCAGTTACGAACCCACAGCGTACAAAACCAATCACAGTCGCGCTTACAACATCGCGGAGGCCGGTGGCCTGGTAACAGGCATCCAAGACGCTTCTGTTCCGCGTGACAAGCTGGAGCGTCTGACCGACACCAAAACGTTTGGGGCAGCCTACGTGCTGTCTGGCTACATGTCCCCTCAGCTCGGAATGACCGACTGGCAAGGTGGCTTGGTCAACCTTGCGAACTGGGCTATCGGCCCCAAACAGCATGGCGCTCGCAATAGCTTGATCGCTTGGATGCCTGCTAACGAAGCAGTTTCACCGGCAGACGCTCAGGCCAAATTTCTTTCACATGTGAAAGTTTCCATTGAGTCAGCGCTGACTGATTTGGGTGCCAATTTCACGCTTCTGTATGACAAAGATGGTCGCCTAACCTATCAGTTCTACAAGAATGAATGGGGTTGCCCGACGTGGGTGAACGGACAAAGTAAGGTAGCTGACATGTGTTCCGTTAAGGTGAAAATCGTGGAGCCTCGCCTAGGGTCAGCTCCTAATTTTGTCTCTGGCGTTCAAGGTACAGCGTATGCCTTCACATCAGGCCATGAGACCGCATACAACTTTGTGAATGTCGGTAATGGGGCAGCAAGCCATGCTCCTCAGCAAGCGATCTACGCAGCTATTAGCAAACAGCTACCAGCTTGGGCCTACCTCTACCTTGCTCCAAAATCGGTTGAGCTGGATAATGGCGAAAAAGTTGCTTTCCCTTACCTTCTTGATCAGGGAAAAGCAGAGTTATTTGTTTACCCAGAAGCGTAATCAATCTACATGAGAAAGGGGCCGAAAGGCCCCTTTTTTTATCCACCACCACCAGTTGGCGCGCCTGTTTGAGGGTCTATGCTGTTTGTCGCCTCTTTTCGCTTCGCGTCAATATCAATCCCTTCCAACCGCTCCAACGCCCTTTCCTGAGCATTCTTCCGCGTCCCGTCAATATTGAAGTCATTCCCTGCTCCAGTCAGCGAGTCGAGATTTATTGAGGCCGGATCAGGGAATTTACCGTTCTGCTGTAATATCCCAAGCCACTCATCCAAATTAATTTTGCTCCAATCAATTTCGGCAATTTTATCTAGTGGAATCCCTTCACACTGAGGATTTTTGGGGTCTCCAAAGTTCTGCCCCAATTGAGGGCGAACCTGTTCTTGTATAATACGAGAGAGCGGAGAATTGAAGCAGCAATACGCTTCTCTTTTTTCAATACAAGCGCCCAACACCTTAGATTTACAATAAGAGCCTACATAGGTGCAATTCTTGAGCGCTCTTTTGGCGTTCATAGTGAACTCTTCTTCCTCGCACTTATAAATCATCTGGATCATCACCATCGCAACGACATAGACGGTATATATCGTCATGGCAGTGCTAAGCCATGTTGTCGCAGTCTCCATCATTGCTTCGGCAGCTTGTTCAGATGCTGCGGCAGCCGCCTGCTCTGTTGCTGCATCTTGGCCTGCTGATTTCATGACATCCATCATCACTTCTTTGACTTGCTCTTTGAGCTGGTCAATGAGTTGATCAACAAACTGCTCTACAGGCTGGAAGAACGAATCAACAGCACCTGAAACGTTCTCTATATAACTTGTGAACGGTTTTGTGACTTCTGTCCACCCTTGAAGGGCAGGTTCCCTAAGTACCTGATAAGCACCTTTAAGCGCATTACCATCAGTCAGCCCCATCACTGCGCCATCGAGCTTTGGAACGGCCATTATTAGGTTCAGATAATCGGCAAGAGATATATTGGTTGGCTTTTCACAGCAATCAGAAACTCCCCCAACAGCTATCTTGCATTCGCCAGCTTCCCCTGCAAAAGCAGAGCAAATAACGTTTTCATCCCCGGTAGGATTGTCATCCCCATCTTGGCCTGTGCAGCTCATATCCTGCGTCATGAATTGGGCTGCATTGAGCAACGCAGTAGCGCGAGCAAAATCAGTGCTTTGTGTTTTGGTCAAATCAAGGCAGTCATCTCCCATGCAGCGTATAGGCCCACCGCACTGGTACTCAGTTTCCTTTTCCAAGGTCGGAACAGAAACATCTGTACCACAGTCATAAGTATCCTCGTGGACGTAGCACGTACCAGAACTTCCCTGAGCACCATCAACACATTTGGAACTGATGAAGCCGCACTGAGGGTTTTCTTCATATTTCTGACAGCTATCGAGATTCCCGCCCGTGTTTACCGGACAGTGCGTTTCACCTTGAGGGTCTGTCCAGCAGTCCATTTGCCCCTTATAAAAGTCATAGTCAGCTTTAACTCGAACCTTTTTGCATAGTTTTGGAATACCAGGCAAAGGTGACGGCTTGAGTTGAGATTCGCAAACTTTGATCCCATTGATGACTGTGCAGCCCGTAGCATCAGTCGGGTCATCTATACATGTGATCTCGCCTTCCGCAAAACCATCTACAACCCCTTTGGCTGAATCCATGCAGCTCTGTGGAGCCCACTCATCCTTGGTAATGGCTTTTGATGGGTCATAGCGTAGCTTTATGCGGCCAAAACCCTCACCTGCGCCAGTTACTGAAACGCGGATCTTAAACGTAACAACATCACCATCTTTCACATTCTTGAAATAGGGAGTGACATCAATATTAGGGTTTCGCTCCCAACTTGTTGACAATTCACATCGGCCAGCCGTTTCTGGAGGGAAATTGCCGTCAGGGCCGGACCATACTTTAGTTTCCTGACCTGATTTACCAACCCAAACTTGCATGTAGTCATCCCACTTGGCGTACTCAAGAGTTGCAGACACTATGGCGTCTGGATTACTGACTTGGACCCGCGTGTATTCCTCATAAATCGAACAGTTGCCACTCCAGTAGTCGTTACCAACTCGGCCAATCCACAACTCAGTACAGCCTTCTCCACAAGATTTGAGGTTATATGGACCATCATAGTGCTTCACCACAGAGGCATCGTAGTCATGGACAACCTCACAGTCCGCGCTTTGATCTACAACACGCTGACACCGTTCATACTCTGGAATGTGGGCGTTGATAGTATTCTGATTGATGGTTGTTTCGGCAGAACAATCCCCAAAGCCACCTGCGATGAGGTCCATATCCTCATAGGTCTTTTTGCTTAGATTTAGTACAGGGTCATTACTGAAATCAGGGCGTGATCGATTAGAGGCATCGAGAAGAACCTTGTATGCCGCACCAGAGATTGATGGATTAGCACTATTGGCATCACTCCACAGCGACCCTTTTGCATTATTCCCCACGCTGTCCATGTCATCGCCAGAGTCGTAAATGCCTTGCAGACCGCCCACATCAGGTTTATTGGCATCAGGGAAGTAATAACTATCAGGTTTATTGTTGGTCCCGCTCGTTCCGGGGAATAGATCATTGACATTAATCTGACTCCCCCCGTTCATTTGGAATTGACCGTCTTTCAACGTCGGCATAGAGATTGTGCCATCTTGCACAGTCCCCGAGCTCGACTTGAATGAGTTTGAGAGGTTTTGTCCGAAAGCCTGGGCCTCTTTACCCACCGCTGTGATGTCCTGGTCTTGGCTACCGTTAGCGTAGGAATGTATCGGCAGCGCAGACATGGTTACTGTCAACAGCGAGGCCACAGCTTTCATAAAGTAATTATGACTTCGCATTGTGTTCTCCATTTCAACCTTCCCATGCTATCTGAGAAGACAAGGGCCACCTGTACGTGTAGTGGCCCTTTTGGGGCATAATCTAAAATGCCCGTGCAAATTCGTTAGGGTCTGCTCAATTGTTACAGCAATCATTCCATCGCCAGATGGTGTAAATAGGGTCTTGCCCAATTGCCGGTATAGTTCGCGCCAGACCCCACGTAAGAGTGGATTCGCCAATTACGTGAGATGAGTTTGTCTCTGGAACCGGATGCAATAGCGTGAATTTGTACTGCGTTTTGGGTAGTGTTGGGCTAATAACACCTCTACACATAGCCTCAGAACCCATTGTCTTCCACGCTAACCCCCGGCGATGCAAAGCAGCCAGAACCCTTGTGCTAAGAAGACTGCTATCGCGGATAACACCTTTTCCACCATTCTGGTTGCCACTAAATGGATACAGGGTGCCCCATGAACCAGCACACCAGAAAAGCTGTTTTAAAGGTTTTCCAGCGGTTGATGAGACAGCATCAGCAGTACACGCAGCCGCCGCAATTGGGTTTGCTACTGCCGCCGCCTCTGGATTGGTAAAAAAAGCGAGCTCATCATTGTTCCAGGTCGGGTCGAGCTCCGACATGTACATGATGTCGAGATCCATATACCCATCAGCATTACAGGTCTGCTTAATAAATAAATCGAGCATCACCAACAGAGGAAACGCATAGTAGTGATAGTGCATAAAAGAACCATCACCACCATCCATGTCTCCCATGCCATGATGCCCTTGGTTAGTCCTATCAAACGGGAACCTGACACCATTCAAGACAGATGAGCAGCCAGGCACTCTCTGAAATTCAACAAGCCGTGCTGGCTCCCACATAGAAGTGGTGACTCCAGGCCGAGGGACCCCTAGATTATCCTCGCACATACACAGAGGGTTGCTTACGGCTTCACTCGGGAATGATCCGCCTCCACCACTTATAGGAACCCCTGCTACTTTGATGGGAAAAATACAGCTCCAGCAGATGTCAGTAATCAGTTTTCCGCCGATTACTTCCGCATTCTGGCACCCAGGGTCAGCCGATACCGAACGAACCCAAAAGACCGCGCTAACGGCAATGACCCGTAGAATTTTTTGCATCATGGTAAGGCCTTTACGTAATTCAAGTGTTTCTCCATGACAGCAGGCTTCCCGTGATAGAAACCTTGTTGCCATGACAGTCCAAGTAATTTGGCGCTCTCCCCCAATGGGAAGCTCTCCACCTGCTCAGCAATGAGCTGTATGCCTTTTCGGCGGCAGTGGAGGATGGCCGAGTAGTCTTCAAGCGACCGCAGTCTTCTCGCGTCAAACTTGCAATAGTGCCAGTCATAACGACTCAGGCGCTCCAGCGAAGAGTTTTTGTCTCCATAGTCATCCAGCGCCAGCTCAACCCCTATTTCGGTAAGAGCCTCCCATCTCAATGCGAGAGAGGCATCCTGAATGCCCTCGGTAATCTCGATGACAAGCCGTGATGAGTGATTCTTAGCAATGTCGCGGACAACCCTCCACCACGCTTTGAAAATGACGTCTGATTGCAAAGTATGTTCAGAGACATTCAGAAAAAGAGCTGGGTACAGATCCAAGCAATAATGAAGGTTGTCCTGAATGAACCGTGCCATCTCCATATCCACCAGCCCCCAATAAGGAGGTGATGACAGAGAGGATGGTGTAAGAACCCGGCCTTCGTCGTACCAACGAGCCAGTACCTCAGCAGCGACAAACGAACCTGTGCCGACGTCTTTAATTGGTTGGAAAGCCGGGGCAAAAATCATTCACCGCCCTCCTCAGCAAGTTCGCGGACAACAAACTTCTTGCCTCTGGCAGTAATGACGCTCGGTGTGTGCTCCAGCTCGAACCGGGTAATCAGATCTGGCGTCAGCAGATATACCGGCGCGTCAAAGTTGTCGGTGACACTCTTGTAGGAATCCCAGCCTTTGTCTTTGTCGAACTCTGTGGCGATATAGGTAATCCGTTGTACGCCAGGTTCCTGCTTAATTTCAGGCAGCTTCTTGGCGAGCAGCTCCATTTGCTTTTTGTCCAGCGGGTCGAAAACTACGACCGCTTGGGTAAATGGCCGCGTTCCAGGCTTGCAAACTTCCTTCGGATCGCACAATGGGTTGATCACGTCACCCGCGTGAGCGAACACAGTGCCATCCGGAGTGCTGATGTCACTGGTGATCATGACGCTAGGGTCAATTTCTCGTGTTCGAGATTTTGGCGCTCTGGGCAGCTCATTGAAATTCTGCTTGGTCCAGAAGCGCTCTATAGCCTGTTTCTTCTTCTCTTCCCAGTCGATATTGGCAAGGCGTTTCTTGGCAACATCAATAAGGTCTGGCTCACTGATTTTCTCCACCGGCCCCTTAACGCCGAGATCGCCTTTTTCTCCGTTATCCACTTCCCGAGCCAACCATACCGGGTCGGACAACCCGGAGACCTGGGCGACGACGTTTGGTTGTTCGCCAGGCAGCGGCTCATCCTCCAGCATCACAATCGTGGGAACGGCTGTGATGTTGTACGTTTTGAACAACGTAGGGTTGATGATGATGTTCGGCACTGGGTCTTTTTTGGCCGCGAGCGCCTGAATAGCTTTAACTCCCTGCCCCAAGTTCATTCCTTCCGGGATGCCACGGAACACAATTACAGAATCAGGCTGGCCTGACACCGCCGTTAGGACGTCATCTAACCCCTGTTCGCCAAGAGACAACGAGGCGAAAACCAGTATCCGATGGTCAGAGTAGATACCCTTTTCAGCCTGTTTCCGGTGCATCTCCTTGAGCGTTGGGTTAGTAGTTTGGAGCTGCTTGAAAAATGCCTTGGCTTCGGCCTGAGCCTCGTCCATGTGTTGGTTTTGCAACAGAGATGGCATTTCCATCTTCTGGGCCTTTTGGGCAATTTGCTTTCCTTTCTCAATAAGCGCCTTATCCTGCTCTGTGAGCGGAGACTCTTGAGCGTATGCCCCGCCAGCCACAGAGAATATCAACGCCACCAGAACGCTCTTAGAACAGGGGATATGCGCGGCCAATGATCTGATCATTTTTCACAGTCCCCCAGTAACGTGAGTCGAAGCTGAATGGGCTTTTGCCCATAAACCAGTAGTTATTCTCTTTCAGCGTGGTCTTGCCGTAAAAGTGGCTCTCTGGCAGATGTAGTTTCCCTGCGAGCTGGAGCCCCTCTCCGACGACATCACCATTGACGGTGATCTTCCACTTATCGTTGATCTCGACTTTATCCCCCGGCATACCGGTGAGGATTTTGACCATGCGAGTCCCGTCCTTGTAGAAAGGCTGCATGTTCTTGGCTTGGAAGGCGTAAACAGCTCCCCTCTCCAGAGTTTGGTCGTTCAGATCAATGAGGAAGAAGGTGTAACCCGGCAGGCACTTCTCCTGTTGTGGATCAATGCCAATACGGTAGCGGCTGGCAAAGGCCGCACCAGCAGCCCAAAGAACCAGTAGTGTCACACCGGCCTTAACCCCGAAGCGCTTCCAGGATTCCTTTTTGACGAAATACTTCTTGAGTGGAAAATTCATTTCAGCACCTCATCAGGGAGGTACACGTCACTTGGAGCACCGACGACAGCACTTGCGTCAAGGACCAAATAACCTGCGTCTTTCAACTTCAAAATTGCGTCATTGGTCTTGACCATCAGTCTTTCAACTTCCTCCTGAGAGGCACCAGCGGGATACGCCGACGCCACTTTAGCGAAGTCAACCACGACCACTGGCGGGGTTTGATTCAAACGCTGATGGATGCTTGCCGTTTGTTCGCTCATCACGTAGTAGCTACCGCCGAAGCCACCAGCGGCACCGAGAATGGCGGCGATTGCGATTGATTTAATGTCCATTACTGTCTCCCTGGTTATGCAGCCTGCTGACGGCTTCGCATCACGGCCTTGATTGCCTCAGGAATGCTCATGCCTTGTTTCACAAACTGGTCGATGGCGTTAACGTCCACCGGATCGGTCGAATAAAGCAGCTTCTGGAAGTCGCCCACTATCAAGCGTCCGACGCCCATGCCGCTCTTCGATTTGATAAAGATTTCTGAGTACACGCCCTGGATGGTGTGTACCGTCTTGAGGGTGTGGAACCCGCCCTCTGAAAGGGTCAGACGACCGCTACGTTTAACAGATTCCACGGTTTCTTCGGTTTGGCCGAGCAAGTACATGCTGGCCGAGTTCTCCGCGATGGCGCGGCCCACTGCGTTCTCATAGAGGTCGTTGATGGACTGCGTTGCAATGACAACGGAGCCACCGTACTTACGGAATTTGCGGTAGGCATGTTCCATGAAGACCGAGACCTCGCCCTCTTTGAGCAGGTCCCAGGCCTCATCCACGATGACGACTTTCTTGCGGTTACGTTCACCCAGGAATACTTCTTGCTGGATCTGGTAAATAAGCTGGAGCAGTACAACCTGACGCAAGTGCTTACGCCCTTGCAGTTCATCGAGCTCCAGTACAGTGAACTGGTTCTGGAAGCTGACGTTGTTCTTGCGAGAGAAGTATTTCCCGTAGCTACCTTTCGACGTAAAGGCGTAGAGCTGCTGACCAATATCCTTGAGGCGCTGGTCGTTTTCTTCTTCCAGACAGCGCTCAGCGATGTCGTCAACCTTCATCTCTTTACCTTTCTCTTCCCACAGGCGAGAAAGGACCTGTTTCAGCGCAGAGATTTGCCATTCATCCAGCAAGCCTTTGGCCGACGCCATTGCACAAACGAGGCTGACAATCGCGTCTTCTTCGTCCTCGTAGTTCTGTATGAGCTCGAACGGGTTGAGGCAGACGTGCGTTCCTTCTTCAAAGTGAACGAAGTCGCCATTGAGCATTTCCGACAGCTTCTGGTAGGACTTACCGGCATCAATAACCCAGACCTGAGCACCCTCGGACAAGTAGGAAAAAATCAGTTCGTTGGTAAGGAACGATTTACCCGAGCCGGATTCGGCTGCGATCACCAGGTTTTTGTTGGTATTACTGTCGTGAAGAGACAGACTCATGAGCTGGCCGTTGCGGGAAATCAGCGCTGCATGATAGGTCCCGGTCCCCTTCCATTCCCCAAACACCGGCAGGACCACAGCCGCCTGCTCGGTTGTCATGGTCTTGTAGCGGAATAGGTCTCGCACTGCATCCCGGTCTGTACAGAATGGCAGGCAGTTGAGGAACATCGGCAGAGCAACGAACTTATCCTCCATCAGCTCGAACCGAGATTCACGCCAGATGTTTCGTGCGGCCATCGCCGCCGCTTCAACACGTTCTTTGGTTGGAGCAAATAAAACCACCGAGTAGGTGATCTTGACTGGCTTAGCCCCCTCTTTCATGGACTCATAGAGAGTGTCGAAGCTCTCCTTTTTGTCCGCCAGCACCGGCACGAATTTGAGCATCGGCCCGTAGGCTTGGTTTACAGTGAACTGGCGTTTGCGCTCCAGAGTGTTTTTCGTGCTTTCTGCCTCAGGGAAAAACACATTGGTCACAACCATGTAGTTTTCTTTGATGCTGGAGTTGCCGCCGCTGAGATCCCCGGCATAGGTCAACGCATCACCAAAGTAGAAAACGTCAGGCAGCTTTTTCGCTGACATGACTTTCGCGTGGTAGTCCCCCAGCCTGATGCCGTTCTTGCTGACTTCCACATCAGTGCCGTAATCGAAGATTTGCTCGCAGATGGGCTTATCCATCTCCCAATCCACAGAGTCATGTCGCCATGAAGCATCCGGCCCCCAATTCAGGATGGTGCTCATGATCCGGATGTAGTTCACCGCCGTCATTGTGCGGGGACGCAGACCAACGGTTTGAAGCGATGATTCGACCTTCGTGCGAAGCTGTGCGAGCTGCTGGAGTTCGCTTTCAGTCGGGTTATTGTTCTTGATGGGGACTTTGCACGTAACGAACAGCTTGAGGTCTTGGATCAAGCCATTGTCGTAGATACCTTTGTTGGTCTTGGCAAATATGCGTTCTGTCGTGTGGTGCTGGAGGAAGTTAATCCGTTCCTTGATGACAGATGTCAGCAGCTCGTGACGGAAGCCATCACGCAACCCCATCATCCGGTACATCTCCTGATTGATGTCCGGGGAGCGGAACAGAACAAACTGGAGCGTAGTCTTCGACGGGAACTCCTGATTCAGGAAACCGTTCATTCGCTCCTGAACTTTTTCATCGGCACCACACAGGGGCTCACACATGAAACCAAAGCCTGCACTGTGGTCATCCATAAGGAAGACATGATCGTCTTCGTCATAGGCCAGGACAGGAATAATCCCGGCAGCTCGCAAGTGCTCCGGGATCAACGTTTCTTCGAGTTTCTTTTTGATGGTTACGATCATTCAACACTCTCCAACCATGATTTCAGGTTCTTCGGACGTCCTTTGCTGACACGACCATCCGGAGCAACCACGAACGGAACGCCCTCAATCCCAATGAAATGAGCTGTCAGCAGCGTTTGATCGTATTGGCCGGGGTCGCAGGTTTCTTTTGAAGGAAGGGAACCCAAGGTGTTGTTCATCAGCGCATCGAGCGCGTGGGTTTTGTCTTTCGCGCAGTACAAGTTCTTTGCCAAGCGGTTGGACTCAGCACCCAGAGCAGGAATCACGATAAATTTAAAGGTGTAATCATCCACCAGCGATTTGGCATCACCCATGAGCTGATGGCAAACCGCGCATCTAGGATCGACAAAGACCACCACCTCTTTGTCACCACGCCCCATCGAAACGGTGTTCAGCGTGTCCACATCCATGCCCATGCTCTTGAAGTGGATACGCTCCGCTACATCCCTCATTTGGGACATCGTGTTGAGGGGCTTCTTGCTCCACAGGTCGTAGATTTGTCCTGAAATAACAAATCGCCCGTTTTCAGAGAGGAACATGATCTGCCCATCACTTTGGACGGCTCGAACCCCTTTGATGGGTAGCTCTACGATGTCCTCTATCTTCGCCGCTCTGGGATCGGTGATTTCCAATTTCGATGACGCATGAGCCGTGCCGGTAATAATCCCGAACACCATCAGCGCCCCGAGTAATTTTGTCCGCATGTCTATCCCCTAAGATTGGATTACTGGATGCTGGGCAGTGTATCCGGGGGAGGGAAATAGACTCGCCTCTGTAATAGCCCAATTTGGACAATTCCAGCGCGATACAAAAAAAAGCCCGGTCTGAACCGGGCTTTGAGAGGAATGAACCTTAGTTCATGGTAACAGCTTCGGATTTGCCACCAGAGTCATCGACCCCAACCAGAGAGATGGTCGGCATCGTTTCATAGGTGCCCTTGCTGATAGTCACTCGATCAGAGCTGATGCTCTGCAACTCACCGGCAATGGTCCATTCGTAGGACTTCATGCGGCCATCGGTATCTTCGCAGTTCGCATAAACGATCCACGACCCAACGGTCTCTCGTGAGCTCAGGCTACATGCAGGCAACTTGTTCTCTGCCACATTGATGTTCACCTCGCCCTCAGCTTCATGCCCCATTTCTGAGGTTATTTTCAGCTTGATGCTGTGCTCACCAGCGCCCAGAGTTGCTCTGCCGTAGTAACCGCTGCTTTCCAACGGCGTACCATCTACCGAGTAGACGCGAGTCGAAATACGGTCGCGTGGGTGGCCGCCAGAAATGTACGGTCGCAACAGCACATCCAGAGGCTCACGCTCGTATTTGTTCGAGCCAGAGTATTGCAGGTCGATAGCATAGGGCTCTGCCTGGCCGATCTTGAGCGGTTGCTCGATCACGGTTTCATGGCCGCGAGCATCACGGACAGTCACCTTGATGTTGTAATCGCCCGGCTCATTGATCACAAAGGACCGGACAATATCCTGCCGCTGATCCTGAATCACTGCGCCTTCCGGCAACTCCCACTCGTAGGTCGGTTCTTCCAGCTTGCCGTTGAAGGCAATTGGCCGCACTGACGCGGTGATCGTCGCAGGAGCCACGTCAGCGTTCTTCCTGACCTGCATTCCGAAGCTCGGCCATACATACTGCCACACGCGGGAGCGTAGGCTATGCGAGGCTTCTGCACCCTGATCTCGGTATCCTTCGATCCAGGTGGTGTACTTCGTTTCTACAGTAGCCTGGTTGAGGTCAGTGTCCGAAGGCACGTACTCAGCAGTATCACCCTGCACAATTGAGCCATCAGGCAGCGTGAAGAACCCGTTCAGCTTCACGTCCATCCCACGGTAAGGCAGGCTGGTTTCGGCTTTGAACACATACTTCTTACCGGTCTCAATGACTCGCGGCCCTGTCACGTAAGGACGGGGGGCCTTCACTGCTCGGAAGTCAACTGCCGTTTTCGCAACTTCATAGGCATAGCCGTCATCAGCCGGTGCAGTGGCAGAGCGCACACGAGCCCACAGGCGGTATCGGGTTTCTTCATCGCTCGAAAGCGTGATGCTATCCCCTGTCTGCGCGTAGGTTTTGCCACCGTCAGTAGACCACTCAACAATGGCATTGCCACCGGAGATTGGCTCATCGTTCAACGTCAGGTTCGCTGTGTACTTGCCTTCACTTCCGACAAACAACGTGGTCGGGCCGATAACAGCAATATCAGGTTTGTCGTAAGCGACAACACTGACCGCTTCGGTGTACTTTTCCGCACCTGAGTTGACGTTCACCACCTTGGCCCGAACCTGGTACTCCCCCTTGTCGAAGGTCTTCACAAGCTGATACTTGTATCGATCTTCTGGGATGAACTGCTCCCAGGTTTTACCGTCGTCCTTACTGGTTTCCCACACAACCTGGCCGGTAGCCCGGAGATCCTGACGGTCGTCCAAAGATAGCTTGAACACAGCAGTGAACGGAGCTTCACCAGACAACTTGCGAGCCTCCACGCCAGCACCGATGGCACCACCACGAAGCACTGTCAAGAAGGCAGGTCTGATAGACAACTCTGTGCGGTTGTAACCCTCAACAGGGCTTTCCAGAACAGCCTCAGCAGCGATACGGACGGAGGAAGTATCCACACCAGACAGGTCTACTGAGAACTGAGCTTCACCGTTCGATGCTTCCGCATAATCAGTGAGCGCAACCGTCTCGTTGTAGGCCTTTTGCTGGATCAGGCGTACTTTCCACACCCCCATCGTGTTAGCGTCATAGTCACCATCAGGTTTGTACTGATCACGGATGAGAACCCTAACCGGCAATGCCTGGGTGTCAATCGCGGTATCACCTTTAACTTCAACGATAGGACGGATACTGTCAGAAGGTGCAGAGATAGCCCGGTAGACAACCTCAGTCTTCACATCAGGCACCTTGTTGTAGGCCGCGTTCACCTTGTAGGTGGTCTCCTCCCACAACGCTCGCTCATCGGTATTGATGCGGCGATACACCTTATTGGTGGCACCCCATCCCGGAGTGAAGGTCTCAGACTCAAGAACATCAGAGTTGCGCGATATGGCAATATCCAGATCAGCTCGTTCAGAGTTGATAATGGCATCACCCAGGTAGTTACCTGTCATCGGCACCAAGTAGATGTTGTCTTTGAAGTTGTAGTCGGAGGCTAGTTCAACGGTCGGAGCTGGTGGGTCAACCGCTTCGACATTGAAAGTCTCGTCGTTCAACGTCACCCGAGTGCCGTTACGGGTGAAAATACTTACCCGCCACCCCAGAGGGTGATCACCGTTCTCGGCCAGGGAACCTGACAACGAAGGAGATTCCGATAACGGGTCTTGGACCAGTCCATCGGGGATCTGCTGCCACTCGAACAGACAGGTGCGGCTTGCACTGCCAACAGCTTTGTTCGCGGCCTCGTTTTTCGCACGGTCAGCACTGAGAGTGATTGAACAATCAGGACCTTTGCTCTGCTTGAAGTTCACATCAAAGTCTTCAATGACGCGATTCACCTGAGCAATGTCATCAATCGGGGTGTAACCAACAGAGCCATAGGCAGTAGTTACCGTCAGGTTCTGAGAGCCAGACCCAACTTTTACCTTGGAACCGTCACCACTGAACAGGTACAGGCTGTATTCGACAGGTTGTTCACCAATGCTCACAGCCTGCCCCACCAGCCCGGCAACTTTCATCCCGTTGTTGTCCTGCGTAGTTTGTTCAGCCTCATCCGGAGTTCTGTCCCATTGGAGCAAACACACCGGGTCACGAATTGGGTCTGCGGCCATAGCCACATCCTCTTTCGTGGTGAACCGGCAAGGCACACCCGACTCTGGCAGGGCATAGATTTTCACCGGGTCAATAACCTGGCGAATTGTCCATGATTCAGCCGAGAGCTTGGCCGTCCCTTTCCAGGTATTGATGTCCACAACCAAGATGGGTGAGTTCGGCGCGGAGGTCATGACAAGAAGACTGGAAGAGCCGACCACATCAGGAACAGCCGGTTTAACCGGAATGCTCAAACGACCACCTGACGCACCGAAATCATGTTGGCTCATGATCCCCATTGTCTGGCCCGGCTCGATACGCACCCCATTCACCACCAGCGGCACTTTCGCATCAGAACGGAGGGTCGCAAACACGTCGTATGAACCTGTCACGACAGCACCATCACTGAGCGTCAGCGGCTTGGTCTCGATGATCCGCTTGCCATCTGCATGAACAAATTCATGAGTGACAGCGGGGACCATAACCTTGCCATCCATCCCATCCGCCAGCATCACCTGACGCGGTTTGTACTCGAAGCCAACCGCCTTTTGAACCGCGTTGCCTTGTGCGTCCTCACCGGAAACAGTCAGCGTGTAAGATTCCCCTTCCTTCAAAGACGGGAACATTACCGGGTACTCAAGGCGGAATCGACCTTTCGACTCCTCACGCCAAGACAACTGCACCTTGTCATCGGCTGGGCCTCCGACGAGGGCAATAGAGGTCAGCTTAGGACTCGGGTCGGCAGTATCAGTCAAGGTGATTACAACATCATCCAAAGACTGGATTGGTGCTCCATCACTGATCGATACGGTTAGTGTCGGCGCTGAATTATCTATGCTCATAGCATATTGGGAGCCAGTGAATACCTGCTTAACCTCATTACCGAAAGCATCTTTAGCTACGAGAGATATGCCGGTATATGTGCCCTCTGACAGATTCTCAGCAGAAAATGTGAAAAACCAATCATTTGTGCTACTACGAAGAACTTCAGTACGAGACAACGGACGTTCTTCGCCAGTCGAGGTTATCGCAGACGCACTTGAGTTGTTAGAAATAACCCACTGGTTAACACCCCAACCGTCAAATGAATCAGGCTCACGGAAATGAGCTTTAAAAATCCGCCCATTTCGTTCTAACCCAGCAATTTCAGGAGGGTTAAGGTCATAGCAGAACGTTGCCCCAATCCGATCAGACGGAAGTTCAGGCTTCCCTTCCGGTCGAGACCAATATCCAGGCCATGAACATGAGCGCCCACTGAACGATATATCCGTATCCACTTCTGCATAAGAAGCATTTGCCGGAATTTTAGTAGTAGGCAACCAAGATCCCCATAACTCCTGAGCGTAAGGTCTCGGCTCAACATGAAATCTCAGTTTTTTATAATGGTTAACTGAGCTCATATTAATGGTTTCACCGCGGACCCACTGACCATCATCCCTAAGATATTCAACATACTTACCGATGGGAGCCAAGCTAACCGATGGATCAGCTTTCACACTGACGGATGTATTACCAAGAGAGTTCATAACCCAGTCGTAAATAATAAACGACTTAGTTTTTGTCCCATGTTGCTGGAATACATCAGCTTGCGTCTGCCGATAATCATATGTACCGTCTTCGGCAATGATATTGCCTTCAATACAGTTTTTATAATCACACCAGTTACCGCTTTGAGCACCGTAAGGTGAAGAAGGATAGGAGTTTGTTTTGGGTATCCGGTAGAGCACCCTGTAGGTATCGGAATAAATGGTCATTCCGTTCTGATAAGGCGCAAAACCTGATAGGGCCTGACCATTAACCTTAAAAGTTGAGGCCTGCGGGTTCTTAGGGTCATACACTGCTACTGGCTCAGGATTCTCTCCAGACTTTGCACCTACTGAATCCCAAGCAATAGGATAGGCTATTGACCCTTTGTTCCCTGCTTTATCCAGGGCCTCGAAATGAAGCGTATATAGATCCTCCCCATTAGGGAACACAGTGCTCCAGTTCAACAACTGGCCTTGGCCGTTGGCGTAATTAACCGAGACAACAGGACTCCTCTTGCCTTTGCTATCTACAGCATACGCCTGTATAGAGGAAACCGAAGAACCGGCATCAGATGCAGACACATCTATACCTGAAAATCGGTTAGGACCTCGCAGTAGCGTTCCATCAGAAAGCGCCCGGTTCCATTCCCCTTTTACTGTCACGTTTGCCAAACTTGGCGCTGTCGTATCGACTTGAAGCGGGTATTCATCAGTCTGAACGGAACTTCCGTCTGACGCCAGTATTTCGGCCCTTAGTTTGTAGACTCCCTCGGAAGGAGCCGGTAGTTGAAGTTCCGCACCATAGTAGGATTTTCCACCCACTGTGATGCGATCAGTAGCCCCAAGAAGGTGGCTGGTCGCTGTCGAAACCACTGTTCCATCCGACCGAATCACCGAAATCTTTACCTTTCGGTCGATACCGGCACTCAAGGCAAACGAGATATTGCCCGTTGGGTTGGCATAGTTGGCATTCGGAGTCAGAGACCGTTGCGTACCATCTGGAGCCTTAAAGGTGTATTCCAGCAGCTCTGCATGAGCAGCACCAGCGGTAAGAACCGCCAGAGCCCCAAGCATCGCCGGAATTTTAGGCTTGAAATTGATCATCGCATTCTCCATTCGTTTTGAGTTACAAGAACCCAATGCTGGAGGTTACGGGAGGGAGTGCATAAACATGGGCTGTGGAAGTGCCCTTTTTGAGCAAATAAGGAAATAGTTGGAATTTGTTATGACTGGACTTTTTGCCAAAAAATAAGGGCAGCTTTTAGGCTGCCCCTATCACCCGTTGATTAACGGCAAGGTGTCTTTTACACCCCCAGGCCATTGCTGAGTTGCACAACAGCCGGGATGACCTTCTCTGCATGTTCCAGAGTAGCAGACATGATGGATTCCACTACGGTCGGGGAGTTGTACAGGCCCATACCGCCACCGATACCCATAGCGAAAGCCATGAGGCTCTGGCGAGCGATACCACCAACAACACCGACCAGGATCATCGCACCCGCAACGATTCGACCCAAAGTACCTTGGGTCCAATCCTTGAGAGTTACCCATACGTCGTCAAACGCTGTACCACCAGTACCAGCGTGGGCCTGATCCGGCACGAGCAGGAAGGCTACCACCATCAACCCCAGGAAGAGGAAGAGTGCGTTGTTTTTACTTGAGGCATTCGCCAACTGATTTGCGTTCATCAAGAACATCTCCTATTTGGTTGTTTCAGACTTCGGTTCGTGTTGTACCGTTTGCAGCGGTCTCAAAACTGGCTCACTTTGCGGTGTGCCATCCCCAATCACCCACCTGCGCGGTTCGATTTCGGTATAGACATACCCTGTCACGATGAGATCACCATTGGTGTCCTCCCAGGGAGCTACCCAAATCCGCATAACCTGTGCTGGTGTACGAATTGGAATCGGGCGATCCGGAAGACGCGGTGCGACATAGTTGTCAATCACCGGGTCTCCGGAGCTAGATGAGTTCGCTGAAACGTTTGAGGAACCTTCGCCATCCGCTTCCGCTTTGGCCTCGACTTCCTCTGGTTTCATTGGGCGCGGGACATTTCCGTCATTGGTTGCGGCGTAAACGTCTCGCGCTGACATACACTGAACACCATTCGGCATTCCCGGACAGCTATACTCATCCTTGCCGATGTTGAACGTCGAACAGCCCGACAAAATAAGTAGCGCTGCACCCACCCCCAACATCTTTGCGGATCTTACTGCCTGTTCCTTTTGAGCCTCGCCTCTGGAACTGCCCTTTCTGGTCAAAATGTTCAAATTTTTCATTTCTTGGTTCCCCCGGTGGAACGAATTTGTAGCTTGGTTCCTTTGGTCACGATGATGTCTACCTGACGGCCAGCATCGACCTCGATAACGGGGAAGATGCCTTCGGCCATGTCGATATAGAACTGAGCGATGCGATCTAGCGCCTTACTGGCCCCCTTCACTGCTGCTCCCTGCAACATCTGGTCGGAGAACACAGACTGGTACTGGGTATTTGAGCCAGGGTTAGTGCTGACGACCGGCACAGGATTGACGTCAAAGGCTTCGGAAACGCCACCAAGGAAGCCTGCCATCAAGCTCTTGGCGATGATTTGCCCCTGCTTCGATACGACGCGACCACGGACACCGGCCTTACCGTCTTCACCCACTGCATAGGAATCCAGCTTCGCTTCTATGACCCCCCCATCATCCCGAACGCACGAGAAGGTCTCGCCACGCAGGTACGCTCGCTCTGAACTGAGATCTCCATAGCCTGAAACAATCAGGAAGCACTCACGAACATCCGCACGGAAGCGGTTAGGCAAAATAGCCTCTTTCTGAATCCTGAGGGTCGAAGGGAACGGATCTCGACGAGCACCTTGAGATGTTGGTGCGTCCATACCGTTGATGAGCACCCCTGTCAGGATGGAGCCAGAAGGTAGGTAGATAGACTCATCATCCTTGTTGTCCTTCTCTTCAACTTCTGGCGCTTTCTGCGAGTAGCTCACTATTTGGATGCCTGGTTTAGTTGCATCACGACCGTCTCCCTTGCCAGTTGCAGGAGCCCCACCCTTCGAGTCAGGAAGCGGTGCGTCCCGAAAAAAGGATGCTGGATCTTTGTAGTCGAGCTTTTTCTCCATGAACTGACCATCACCACCAGATGCACCATTAACATCGGCTCTGGCATCCTCTGATGAAGAGGATGTTTTTCCACCAGCAGCGCCGGTTTCGACTTTCTTAGCCAATTCCATGTTCTTCTGGGTCAGGCGGTCCAAATCTTGACGAAGGCGGGTCATCTCACGGCCAACATCACTGGATTTCCCGGCAGTGGTTTTGGTTTCCTCCAGCTCTTTCTTGACTCGTTCCAGCTCCTTTTTCAGGTCGGAGTTTTCACGAGACACCATCTTCACATCGGCAGACAACGAATCTATCCCGATCTCACGGGTGTTTTTGTCTGTGAGAACGTGCTTGATGGTTTCTTGGCGACCGCGCTTCTCTTCTTTCTTGGGTTCACCAGAGAACATTGTCACGACCGCAAAAAGAACGAAGACGCCGCCAGCGATAGACACCCAACGCTTCTTGTTGGGGTCTAACTGTGTCCAAAATCGCTTAATCATTGGGCACCTCCCAGCAGCGATGGACGCTTAGACGTTGGTGCGAGACCACGCTTCTGCTTCTTCGCCACATAGATCTCCGTCTTCTGGCCGGGCTCAAGCACGTTAAGCGGCCACGTAGTCACCGCAGCCACATCCCAGCTCCCACACAACGCCTCTTTGAACTCAATAGGCTGATCAGAGACGTTCAGGGCGACACCGATGAACACGTTAAGGTGGTGGCCCATCATGTATTGCCCCTTGCTAAAATCCACCTTTACCCCAGGATGAGCGCAGCTCGGCACCGCAGCACCAGCAGGGATGCGGTTCAACGTGTAACCTTGAGGGACTTCACCAAGAGCAATCTTTCGGAATACTGACCGGATGGTTTCGACATAAGGCTGGCTCTGTTCCCAGGTCTCAGCCTTGGTATTGGCAAAAGCACCAGTGATACCTACACCACCATCGAGCTTGAGAAAGACTTCTCTGGGCGGAATACGACGGGGAACCATCGTCAGGCTGAGAGCTTGGGCTTCCGAGCCTTTTTCAGTAATGAACATAGTCACCGGATACTGCTTATCCGTGGCGACATAGACCACATTCTCTTTGATGCAGACCTCACCACACTGGCCGTTATCCGTCGCCCCGGTCAGAGATGTTGAAACGATCTCAGGATTGCTGAAAGGCGTGACGATTCGGTTCGGATGACCAACGGCTATCGGGATGATCTGGTTAACCCCCGGCTTCATCGTCAGTAAGGGGTTTTCATTCATGCTGCCCACAACCTCATGGGAGCTTTGTCCTGACGTCACAGGGGCAGGAACATCCTTTTTCATAACACTGGCCGGGACAACAGGAATGTCATCCGAGGCATAGGCCATTGAAGTTCCAAGCGCCAAGGACAGCGCCAGGAGCGAAAGTTTAGCGTTGTTCTTCATGCTTTCTCCGGTTTTCTTCTTTGCGCTGGAGTTGCTCCAAAACAGTTTTGGTGCGTGGCTTTCCTACATAGGTGTCGATGTAGTCCAGCACGGGCGCGTAGTTTGAAATCTTGATGGCGAACTCGTAGGAGCGTTCGCTACGCTCTTCGTTAGAAGAAGCCCCTTTGACGTAGGAATATCCGTAGACAAACACCTTGTCGCTCTTGGGCTCGTACTCAACAAAACGCGGCTCAAACCGCATGGTTACGCGGTCGTTCTTGATCTGTTGAGCTTGAATTTCGATGGCATCAATCACGTCCTGATAGATGCTCGGGGAGAGAAGCGGGGTGATCCGTTCTTTCACAAAGTCAACGGTTCCTGGCGTCACATTGCCAAGGAGCTGAGCAAAAGCGAAACCCCAAGCCTCTTTATAGGACTGAGAGGCGTTATTTTTCGTCACCCAGGCTTCTTCCGTGAGCGTGAAAGGCTGGATAGTGACGATGGTTTCCTTGCTGAATACTTGGACCACCAGCAGGAAAACGATAGCAATAAGACCACCCTGGAAGATTCGTCCCCACTTATTTTCTGTTTGGGTCCCTTCCCAGGTCTTGAGATACTTTTTCAGGTTCAAGGCAAATACCTCCGGACAAACGGATTCTTGAGAGATTTGGCCTTGGTCATGATGAACCCGGCCCAGTAGATCATGTGGAGCAGGTATCCATCCGGATGGTTATCCCTGAATCGGCGATAAAGGTTGGTTACAAGTAACCCCCCCAGAAAGCAGATCAGGGCCTTACCGATGATGACCCCTATCGTTAGCCCCAAAAGCATCGGGGCCAACTCATCTGCGCTCCACAACAGCAGATGCGGGGGCTCATCGACCCGGCGCGGTATCTTTACAGGCTTCATAGCAACCCTCTTCTTTTCCTAGTGGCCTGTATTCTCATTCAGGGTCACTGATTTTCTGCCACGGCTTCGCGCCCTTTTCGGGCACTTCCAGCGACAAATAAAAAAAGGCGGCCTAAGCCGCCTTTTTTGCGTTTACTGGATCGGTTATTGATTTTGAGGAACCGCTTCCGAATGTTTTTCCGAAGCCGCAACGCTAACTTCATTGGCTGGTCGGGCCACCCCCAGAGTTTTCACTTCCTTGTTAGCATTGGCTTTAAACTTGAACATCAGACTGTACGCCGCCAGCAGGAAGAAGCTGAGAATGCCCCAGTAGGTCTGAACCGTGCCCAGAGCCTTGGCCGGGTCACTTGCAGCTCTGTTGGCCGTATCAGCAGCCAACTTAACCCACTGACTCCAGTCAAAACCTGCCGCAAAAGCAGACAGCCAAAACGCGACGGCCACTGGAACGATGAAGATGCACATCAGCACCGCGTTCATCAAAAACCAGAAAAATTGTTTATTAAGGTTCACACTTCCTCCCATTAACCTAGAAAATTGAATGCGTGTTCCAGGTTCATCCCTGCAACAACACCTATAACGAACATCACCTGCCAGACAAGGAACTGCCAGGAGATGAATGAACCAGATGAGCTTTCGCTTTCTCTGACGTGAGCTTGTGCGGACATAGACCCTCCAAATAACTTGTCGTCATCACGGAGTAATCGTCTCTTAATTGATCAATCTAGGAACAGTGCTGTTACGGCCCATTTTGGGCACTTTATGGAGGTTTATTCGAGGAGATGATAAGAGCGGGAGGCGAAAAACTTTCACATGTGAAAGTTCAAAGCGGCCAATGGCCGCTTGTTTCACACTGTTCTATTGTAACGGAGTTCTCGATAAGCATCCCATGCTTGCTCTGATGAGACACCTCGACAACCAACATCTGTGGCGCACTCAAGGTCCATCTTGTACTGCTTAACCTTCTGGTCTGCTGTATCGCCCCAGCTCATGGCTGATGGGTACTTGGAAACACTAAACACATTTTCAAGTTCAGCCTGATAGTCGTCGTTTTGTAACAGAGGTTCGGTTTCACCATCATCCCAGCGAATGTAAGCCTTACCCTGGAGAGCCTTCAAATGCAAAGGCACCAGTAAGGTGGAAATCACTTCGTCAGCCCTGATGTCTTTGTAAGCACACCAGTGAGGTTTAACGGTGATCACACCATTTACCAAAACGATGTCACACGCCAGTGTCGCTTCAACATTATCGTTAACATCCTGCCGAGCGTAGATCTCCACGAAACCAACCTGCTCTGGAACAACCTTGTCGATGAAGCTCCAAAAGCTGGGGTACGACGTTCCATCGCTGAGCGTCAACTGACCGTCATGCTCTTTCAGCATACGGTTCAGTTGTGCAGTGAAGAACTCTGCCGACACTTTTCTTGCCAATGGTTCCATATCACTCAGTCGTAGAGTGGCTCCTGCACCCCCCTCATACACCTCTCCAAAAAAGAAATCTCTCTTACGCATTAGACTTTGCCTCCTTTAATCGCTTGCTGGGTCAGCTTGATCCAGTTCAACGGGTTTTCACAGTCAACATGGTTGCCAGCGGCACCAACTACCGTTTTGTATGCCTCCGAGCCTGCCGCTGTGTGTACTGCCAGCATAAACGAAAACATAGGGTCATTTTGCATGGTGCCAATCATCATTGCACTGGAAGTGTCTTTGAGCTGGCAGTTTTCAACCCGCAGATTGAGTACATCTTTTGCCACCATCTTACAGTCGGGACACACCTTCTCAAGGTTCTTGAGCTTTGCGTCGTCATTGAGCACATCAGGAGCCGCGATGGCAGTACCGGCCATACACAGCCCCAGTGCCAGCAGTTTGAGTTTATTGGTTACTTTCATGGTTCCTCTCTATATCGTTCCAATTTCGTTTCGGTAAAAGAACAGTGGCCCAGTGACTGTTCTGAGTTCCGGCGTTACTTGCTTTACTCTTGAGCAAATATGCTGCTTGAAAAAGTTGTGGTATCCGTACAAAGCTGGGCGTGTAAAAACGGAATAGATAATGAGGGTGATGGCCGCACCAGCGGCCCACCCGATCACGTCCGGAGAGATAAGTCCTGGCACGTCTGAGATACGTTCTGGTTCAACCAAGCGGCACACCACCAGCACCCAGAACCACATTACCGGCATCACAAAGATCATCTTTCCGACGCAAGCAATGAGCACCTTCACCAAATTCAAGCTCTGCGCCCAGTAAAGCCACAACGCAGACAAGGATTGGCGACGTATCACCTGGTAGACGTTCAATGGGATGTCGCACAGATGCACCCCATCTTGATTTATAACGGAGTAGCTCATCCTCCCTCCCTATACCCGTTTCTGGAGGTTGCCGAACGTCAGGCCAACCAGGACACAGCACGTCATCATTGTCATCGGGATGACAACCGGATCGAGCGCTATGGGGATGAAGAACGCGATGAACAATCCGGCCATCAGGTACATCGTTCCGCGAACGCTATAACGATGGAGAACCGGACTCGCATAATCGAAGTTGGTCCGCTTAATTCGCCATGTCATCATCCCGTCATATACCGCAGGTACGAACAGGATCAGCATATAGGGAGCCCACGCGGCTAACAGCGCCAACCGTGTGTAGAACTGGTAAATGACGTTGACAAAGGCTTCCATGCGGCCTTTGACCCACACAAACCAGCCCTTGCCCATATCCTGCATCCCCTTGGACTTCTGGCGCTCCTCTTCTGATGGGATCAGCGTTTGGTACATCCCCTCATAGAAGCCTGAATCAATAACGCTCGACCTGAACCAGGTAGATGCTTTGTTCTGTATCCAGTCTCTTGCTTCGACACCAAGACTCTGTTCCACCAGCACGGATTCCCTTTTGATGGCTCTGTCTGTCCAGTCGCCAGGGATCAGCAGCAATATTGCCAGCAACTCAATAACCAGCAGCCATGCGACCAGCAACCACGGCTTCTTCATAGTCGGTTCTCCTTAAAACAGTTTTCACGCTCTCACAGGTGATGAGCTCATACAGCAAGCCACGCAAAGAGGTCTCATCCTCATGGGGCTGCGGGTTAATGGATAGTTCTCCTGGATGGGAAGAAAGCCACAGTGAGAACGACTCTCCTGAATCGACAGACCATGAATCACCGCCACTATCGACAATTTGCACTTCCAACGCCCGGCAGGTTTCGGTGATCAGGGTTTCCAGAAATGCCCCAATTCTGGCCGGGTCTTCATATTTCTCTCTCTGCTCATGAAACACGAGCTGGCTGTAGCGATGCAGAGCTTCTTCAATGATCGGGTAAATCACAGGCTCCTGATTAGCCTTAATCCCGTCTGTGATGTAGCAGCTCAGCTTCTCGATGATGGCCTCCGATGCAGGCCAGTCGAATTGGAGGATGCTCAGGATGTGAGCGTTCTTGCGGCCACGACTTTTCAATTCATTCATAACCCTGTCGAAAGGGTTCACATCGACCATGATGGCTACCTCGTAATCTCTATACTTCTTGTCACACATAGCTCTGCTCTTACTGGGTCAATATGGGCAGACGGCCTTTTACGATTGTTCCGCCTGAAATTTTGGCTATGTATTCCAGGTTCGGAAGCATTCCCAATAACTGGGCTGGGAACAGATCAGCTTCCTCCTCCATCAAACGCTCGCCTTGGTTGCCTCCGTGCATAATGGGCTCCTTGCCATCCGAGTTCTGGCCTTGAGTCCGCATGACGTACTTGAGCCGGGTCTTCGGCAGGTTATCCGCGATATACTCCTGGGTTTCACCATCGACGATACGCAGAGCAAACGTGTTGTTGATGTTCCCCAACACCTGGAGCGCTTTGTCTTTGCTACCCAGTCGAGCTGCGAAGTCAGCAAAAGTCTGAGTTGCAACGAAAAGACGAAGTTTCGCACCGCGACCTTTGTTCAGGAGCTGGATGAACGGGTCGTTGATCACCTCGGCAGCCTCATCAACAAAGATATTTACGGGTCTGTTGTTGACGCCGTAGTTGTATCTGTCACCGGCAACCGCTGTCAGGTCTGACAGGAAGATGGACCCCATAGCACTACCAACCATGTTGTCGGTCAGGGAGTCGAGCCCCAGATAAGCAACTTGAGCGTTGTTGATGATTTTTGCGGAATCGGTGATCTGGCGTTCGTCGCTCAGATCAGATGAGTCTGGAGACAGCAGAGGGCCTAGCTCCCCGGACGTCAGCATATTCATGATCGGCAGGAGGTTCGCCACCATCTTGGAGAAGTGGGTTTGGTCGTGCTGGAACATCGACAGCAAGCCTTCCAGGTCAGAGTTCGGGTGCTCAGGTTGGATGATGTCGTAGTAGAACTTCATCAACGCGAAAGCGATCTTCTCACGCGAACCGTTTTTGGCTTTTTCCAAGTAAGCCGCTGCTTCTGCCTCCCAGTCGGGCATAACTCGCTCTGAGTAAGCCTGAACGGCCTTGATGACCAAGCCAGCAGCGCCACCTTCAAGGAATCGGCGGAGCTTTGTCAGGTTGGGACGATCATGAGTGATGACCAAGCCCTGAGCGATGTTGTTCAGTGCCTGCCATCCAAATGATTTGAACGGGTCGGCCCCTGCTTCGGACGGGATCAACGCTGCCAAACGACTTGCGATTTCAGTCACGCGGGTGAAGTTACGCAGAGGGTCGATACGCACCGACTCTTCCGGGAATGCTGGATGAAATGAGACGAATCTTTCCGGCTGCCCCATAGCTTCACAGGCACGTCGGGCATTGTCCCGCATCTCCTTATCCCCTTTCGGGTCTATGATGATCACGGCTTCCCCACGCAGAATGGCCTGTGAAATCAGGATGTCGAACATACGGGTCTTGCCCGAGCCGGTGGTCCCAACGATCAGCGAATGCCCCTCAGTGTGCTTGAGTGGCTGCATCAGCTTCTCTTCTTTGGGCTCTACCCCGTGAATCCAGGGCTGGCCGATTGGCAGCTCCTTTTTCTTACCCTGTATCTTCCGGACAACCTTTTTGACCGTGGACTCTCTCCCTACGATGGAAGTCCAGTCGCGTTTCAGGATCTCAAACACGCGCTGGGCATGGCGGTTTTCCCACAGGAACCCACTACCAAGCCACATATCGTCCGGCGTGTCCTTGATGTACTTTTGGAGCTCCGCAATGGAAATAAACTCCAGATCACGCCCCTTCAAATGCTTTTGGAGCAGGTGAAGTTTGATAGCCTTGGGCAAACGAGCCATCGCCATCACGCCACAGATCCCCGTCATCCAATAGAATGGCTCCGGCGGCATCGTGCTGACTTGCTCTACGGCCAAAGCCGCGCCGGAGGCGGCAAGCCAGCCTGCTACAGCATTTTTTTCATAGTTGGGCCGCCACGGCATCTCGTAGGCGAGCGGGTCATAACTCATTGTCATGTTTCATTTACCTCTAAATACAATTTTCCCTGACGTTTCTTGAGCAAAGGGCGTCTCTGTGCCCGGCTCAGCATCCCGCAGAGGATGTGTTTGCTGATGCCGATGTTTTCACCGGCAATCATGTCGAAGGCTTTGTCACTGGTTACTAAGCAGCCATCCTCTTCCAGGACAGGTGTCACGAGCCATCGGCCCGAGCGTTTTTGGATCATGTCCTTGAGCATCTGGAGTGCTTTCTGAGGCGTAACACCAGACGGCAAGAAATCTTCCGCGTTGATGTCTTTCGGGTTTGTTTTCGCCTTAGGCGGCTCAAACTCCCTAACCTCTGGATCTTCCCTTTCTCGCACCTCGACGTGTCCCAATTCCTTCTCACGCTCAACTTTGGGCTCAGGAGCCACCGGTTGAGCCTCCCGCTTAGGAAGGCGAGCCACGTTCTGTTTTTCTTGGACCGGCTTGCGCTGTTGCTCTTCAACCGGAGAAGTAACATCGACCTTCTTCTCCTTCGGCTGTGGCTGGGAGTCCTTACCTTTCGCCTTTTGTTCAGGCGAGGCTTTACCGGCATTAACCTCAGGCTTCTGCTGCTGCGCCTTTTTTCGGCTTTGTTGTTTCGGTGCAGACTTATTTTTGCTTGCATCCAAGCCAGGGGGAGAGACGAGCTCAAAGGCATCCTGGTATCCACCCATTGACGCCTCGGCATCCTTAATGGCCGCCACGACTGCATCTGAAAGCTGCTCCGCCAGTACAATTGCCTTCACTCCGCTGAAATCACGAACTTTGCGACCTGGCATAATCGGGTCCGGAACAATCGCGTTGGCGTGGGACAGCTTCGAGAGAACCTCTGACGGCGCACCCAGCGACCGAGCGCCATCCGGGTACAAAATGACGGCTTGCCCCTTCATCAGGCATAGGACTTCGCCCAGCGTCGTTTTACCTTCCAAAACAGGCATGATCGCTTGTTCAAGCAACGCCGATGCTTCCCCGTATCCAGACAACATCTCAACGAGCAAGGTCTTTGCGTCCTTCTCATGCTGATTAACGTTGTCCGTATGCGGCATTTCTGGCGTGTGCGTTGGTTGTTCTGGTGCGTCAGTCAGCATAGGGAGCGGCTCAATCGCCCATGATGGCGGTTCATCAGAACCACCGAACATTGGAAAGTCATCGCCCTGCAGGGAGTTTTGTTCTTGTGGAACGAAGTCCTGTTTTGGCTGCTCCTCTTGCTTTCCGGGCATTGCCACATCTGGGATTTCTGAGTTTGTTGCGTCAGTGCTGGTTGTCTCTGCCGATGCGTTGAATGCGTCAAACGGGAAGTCGATGTCCCCCAGTCCACCCCCAACATCCTTGAGTGCTTGTAACGGATTGTCGTTTGCCAAAGGTGGTGCGTTTTTGGCAATGTCCTGAGGGGACAGATCCTCTTTTGCCTCTGGTTTATGGGGTTGTTTCTCCGTATCACTCTTCGGTTTTGCTTTGCCCGGTTTGCTCTGCGGCTTACCCTTCTTGCCAGCGTCAGGCTTAGATGATTCCGTTGGTCCCGCATCTTTTTGCTCTGGCTTCTCCTCGACAGCATCGGAGGTGCTTTTCAGCATCTCCATCGCATCACCAAAGCCAAGGCCAGCTAGAGCTTTCTCTGCTTCCTGCTCTGCGGCCAACATGTCATCGTTCAGAGCTGCTTCACCTTCCTCTTGGTCGTCACCGTCATCGGCTTCCTCAGGATCAACGAACTCAATCTCAGCGTCCTCAACATCACCAACAACTTCCGCAGCAACAGCCGCAGGAGGCTCAGTCGTAAACACCAGGTCGTTTGATTCGAGTCGGAGCATCAAGATCTTCACCGAACCCGCCGCCTCCTGGAGCATCTCAGGCAAAACTTCCCAGTAGCGGTAGTACGCACGTTCACCCTTCTCCTGCACCGTGTTTGGTACAGCAAAACCACGTTCGATGAGAATGTCGGCCAGTGTGTCAGGGTCTCGTGGGATACCGGGGATCTTGTCGTGGCTGATCAAGTCATAAAGGTCCCCAAGCTGTTTCCAGGCAATGAATACACCTTGGTTGAGGTGCCAGACTTTCGCGCCTGGCTCATTGACCTTCCATTTTCCGGTTTTAACCAGGCGGCGGATGGCATCGAACACGTAACGCTCGACGGGCACACCATAGGAGAACTCGTCCACATCGAGACGACTCTGGCGAAGGTCCCGTGAGACGCTCTCTTGGTCAGCGCGAAGCATCAGCTTGGTCACAGGCTGATTGACGCTGGTTCCTGAGATAGCTTCCAGCATCGCTTCCATGATGGACGGGCCAGACTTGGACAGAAACTCCCGAGTCTCAGCCGGAATAATTCGATCCACCGCCAGCAGCGAGAATTGCTCATGTCTTTTGTGTCGCTTGTCGCGCCACCGGATAAAGTAACGGTCGATTTCGTGACGGTGTGCCCAGTCATGAAGTGACTCCGAATACGGGTTCCATGTGATTGACCCGTCTTTGTCCGTAATGGACACATCCGAGAGCGGTTTACCCACATCATGCAGCAGCCCAGAGAAACAGCTCGCCAGTCTCCAACGCGGCTCATTGTCACGGCGTTCCCGAGGCGTCCCCTCGATGGAAAAGATAACTGACTCAGATGCCTGAGCTGCCCAGAAGGCCACTTCAAGCCCATGTCGGAACAGACCACCAGCGCCACGGTGGTGGTGTGATTCGGAAGCTGGCAACAGGTGAACAAACGCGGCATACCGCTGGATCACCGGCAAAACAAGCCGGTTGAAGTCGTCCACAGTGAAACCGAGAGAGTTCCGCACTTTCTCAATCAGTTCAGCTTGGGTTGCCAGTATCTTGTCTAGTGGGGCCACTGGCAGGCCCTTGGCAAAAGGTGGGTATCGAGGGATTTCTTCATCTTCCACGTCTTTAAGCGGCAACACTCTGGCGCTCGGCGCGGTCTCGATCACTCCACTTCGCCCACCAAATAACTTGTTAAGGGCTTTCAGCATGTAGGTTGACCATATTCCTATCGTATTTCTCGTCGCTACATGCTCTCAAAACACCTTTAGATCGCACACACGCCTATCTGTCCAATTTGGGCAGTTTGAGAAACCAGCTTTCCATCCCCCCCCTTTTAGAATGGGCTCATCGACAATTTTTGATGAGGAACGACACGATGAGACAACTGATAGCAATTCTGGGAGTGGCAATTCTGGCCGGGTGTGCCTCTAACGCCCCCGAGCAAAAGCCTCAGCCCCAGACTGCCCCTGCCGAAAATGACAAACCTGCCCGAGTTAGCCGGGAACTGTCGATGGCATGGGACAACATGGGGCGCGGTGGTGCTGCATTACGTCAACCTGGTTATATCCATGTGCTGGGCGACGGTAATGTCAGCGCAACGATGAACAAGGTCAAAGATGACTCCGCTGGTTCAGATAAAACTCCAGCAGGGATCAAGCAGCACGGGGATGTGAACGAAGCCATCAATACCTTCAAGTCCATGAATAAAGGCAAAGGCTACTCGCTGTACGAGTTGTCACGCTGGGAACGCTATTGCGATGGCGGCAAAGGTATGGACGAGCACGATTGGCGCTTTGTGGAAGCCGAGGGGACTACAAACATCCCCAAGGATGTTGTAACCGGCTGCATACCACCTACCCACACCTATCAAGATTATCTGAATGCCTGGACGCACTTTTGCACCAGCCAGGCTGTAACTGACGCAGATCGCCGCATTGTGCGCGAGTCCGTGCGTCCCTATTCAGTGGTGAACCCATGCAAAGCTCTGAAATAAGAAACCAGACAGAGCCAAGCCGTAAGGCTGAGCTCTTCGACGCTTTATCAATCATGCTCCAGGAGGCCGGTTCGAGGGGTAATTCCCGCGAAGCGGCCTATGTCATTTCTGGAGTCCTCGAAAACCTCTCCAGAGACTACCCCGAAGTCAAAGGTCTGGCCCAAAGCTGGGCTGAGCTGGCGAATCTGGAATCAAAGATGAGAGGAGCTGCTTAATGGACCTTTATATCTGCGAGAAGCCTTCTCAGGCCAAAGATTTGGCTGGCGTAATGAAGGCCTCCCAACGAGGTGATGGATTTCTCCATGATGGAGGAAACCGCGTTATTACGTGGGCGTTCGGCCACCTGCTGGAATTGTATATGCCAGACGATTATGACGAACGCTACAAGTCATGGTCACTGGAGACCCTCCCTATTGCACCAGAGTCATGGCGGTACAACGTTCGCAAGAGTGCGTTCAAACAGTACAAAATTGTTGAGGGACTGGTCAAAAAGGCGAGCACCATCTACATCTCAACGGACTACGACCGAGAAGGTGAGGCTATCGCCCGTTCGCTTCTGGATCGATTCCGCTACTCTGGCCCTATTCGCCGGGTTTGTTTGACGGCTCTCGATGAGTCAAGCATCAAGAAAGCGCTGAACAACGTAAAGGATGGCAAGGATACGGTCTCACTCTACTACGCCGCATTGGCACGGCAACGCGCTGACTGGTTGGTAGGCATGAACGTGAGCCGCCTCTACACAGTGCTGGCCCGAGATGTCGGCTTCAACCACACTCTTCACGTTGGCAGGGTTATCACCCCAACCGTCGCTCTTGTTTGTCAACGGGACCGAGAGATCGCCGGTTTCACCCCCTCACCATACTGGACTCTGGGTGTGAACGTGTCCGTACAGAATGGACAGTTTGCCGCCCAATGGATACCACCAGAAGAGTGCAGTGACGAGCAAGGCCGGTGCGTCAATAAGGCCTATGCCGAGCAGGTAGCCTCCCAGGTCAATGGTGCCAATGCTGTTATCAGCAAAGCAGAAACCAAACCAGGTAAAGAGTCAGCCCCCCTCCCCTTCGATCTAACGTCGCTGCAACAATACGCAAGCAAACGATGGGGATACACCGCTCAGCAGGTACTGGATGCAGCTCAAGCTCTGTACGAGACGCACAAAGCGACCACCTACCCTCGTACTGATAGTCGTTATCTACCCGAGAGCCAAAAGGAAGACATTCCGGACATTCTCCAGGCGCTCATTTTGTCCGATCAGAACGTCTCTGGGCTGGTGGCTGGCGCAGATCCTCATCGCAAGGCCAGGGTATTCAATGACGCCAAAGTGACCGCGCACCACGCGATCATTCCAACACCGGCCAGAACAGACATCAGTGCCATGTCTGAGATCGAGTTCAATCTTTACGACGCCATCCGTCGTTTCTACATCGCGCAGTTCTACAGCGAGTTCGAGTTCACCAAAACCTCCATCGAGGTGCAGTGTGGGCGTCACCTCTTTGCGGCCTCTGGTAAGACACCTGCCAAACAAGGCTGGAAGGTTTTGTTTGCTTCTGATAGTGAAAGCAGTCCCAAGGACGAGGGGGAAGACACCGACGCGCCGGTTGAACAAGAGAAGCTCCCCAGGGTTAGCCAGGGCGAACCCGCTTTGCTTAATGGTGCCGAGCTGGCAAACAAAATGACGCGGCCAGCACCGCACTTCACCGAAGCCACATTGCTTGCCGCGATGGAGAACATTGCCCGGTTCGTGACTGAGGAGAAGTTCAAGCAAATTCTCAAAGACACAGCCGGTTTAGGCACTCCAGCAACACGCGCAAGCATCATCCAGGGCGCTGTTGATAAAGGCTACTTCAAACGTCAGAAAAAGGTACTGCTTGCAACTGATAAGGCTCATGCGCTTATCGCAGTGCTTCCACCAGCCATCAAATCACCCGGCATGACTGCGGCTTGGGAGCAGGAGCTTGAGAAAGTCGCCTCCGGCTCCGGGAATATGTCTGTCTTCATGAAGCAGATTTCCACCTGGATCTGCCAAATGGTTGAGCAGCTCAAAGTGCCCGCACCGGTTCTGACCAAAGAAGGTGGCGCGATGGCTAAAGCCTTCGAGGGCGCTAAGCCGCCTTCACACGAATGCTTCAACTGCGGTGGAGAGATGCACCGGATCAAAGGGAAGAACGGATTTTTCTGGGGCTGCCAGAACGAGGCTTGCAAGAAGACGTTCCCAGACAACCGAGGGAAACCCGAGAAGCGTATCGCGGCTGAGGATTGTCCAGACTGCCCAGATTGCGGTAGCCCGATGCGTCTCAGGAAAGGAAAAGCGCCCGGCAAGAAGCGAGCTTCTAAGTTCTGGGGCTGCACCGCCTATCCCGATTGCAAAGGCACTATGCCCTTCAAAAAGTCGGACTTTATGGATTGATAGAGGAATTAAGTATGTTTGGAACAATCATTTTAACTGCGATGCTCACCACCAGCTCAGCCACTGCCGAAGATGCAGGGAAGAACATCGCCTCAGGCTTGGCGGCGGCATCCGCCAGCCAAATGGGGCAGGCCGTAATGCCAACTTTAGCTACCAGCTCGGCCATTGCAAAAAGCGCAGGTAAAGGCATGGTGTCAGGTTTGGCTGCGGCGACTGCCAGCTACATTCCCCAAGACGAGCTGAGCTTTACTCGAAGCTATAAGAACTCTGAGGCTGTGGATATGGCAAAGGGCCTGGGGACATTGAAAGAAGCGCCTGAGTTTCTCTACGTTGTTACAGACGTAAATGCCAACATGGCGGTCAAATGCAAGCGCGTCTGGGAGCCTCAATCTCTGGCTTTAAGTCCAGTGATTGTTGAGCTGGTGGAACTACGTAAGACGAACAACAAAGACAGCTACGAACAAGCACTATCCCACCTCGATTGTTCAATGTTCACAGACTAAAACAATTAAGGGGCCGATGGCCCCTAATTTTTAATAACCCAATTTCTTTTGATACCTGATTTTCCTACCAAGCACAGTTGTCATACACCATTCAATTCACATGGATAGCGAATACTTCAACCGGACAATCTCCAAAGTGCGGGTGCGTTATAACACTCCTTGAGAAGCCACGCCAAGGGCGAATCTCTATCCTGGACATATCTCCAGCCTTTGGGTAGCCACACTTAACATGGACTTCATCATACTCGCGCCCCTCTAGTCTTTTTATCCAGTAGTCTGTAACGAGGCGATATTCATCTGGTTTTTCTCCAGATTTGATCTGATCGAAGTAAATCTTTTTTACGGGCAGATGAAGTATTCTCTTTTTCATAATCACCACCTGATAGCCCATCAGACTATCTAACTATTCGACAAAACATCCCTTTTTCAATTTCTGTCTCTCTCGCCTCATGGGCCAATACAATATCCGCGATAACACGAATATTCCCTTCATAGTTGCGAATGGCCGCATCCCTCATCGTGTCTAAAGTGTCCTGACACTTCGCTCGCCTGAATTTAACGAGCCAACTTTGCCGATCTATCTTGTCCACACCAAATCCCATTTAGCGAACCATGTATCCAGCTTTTTTGGCCGCAGCATCAAGCTCGGAGGAGAAGTTAACGTCGGACTTTTCTGCCGCGTTATAGAGGGCTCCACACTTGGGCCATGAGCGTCCTACCAGTTTCATCGCCAACGCATCCGCCAGCATTTCTCGGATCTGTGTTTCAGCCTCACCAAAATCGGCCAGAGTTTCGTCTATGCCCGACTCTTCCATCAGCTCGATGAGCTGTGGTTGTTTGAGCCAGACGCCTGTTTGCATTTCCAACTGATCTCTTGCATCGGCCACCAATTGGCGTTCAAGGGTTACGCCATTCACGGTCTTAACAAATTGCTTTGGCTGACGCTTTACCTTTTTTGGCCTGGACACATCAGAGATAACCGTCACCGGCTTCCCACGCAGTTCACGCGGCAACGGTCCACTTAGCCCCAGAACTAAGCGACGAGCGTACTCATGCTCGTATGGTTTCAACCCTCGACCTTCACGGTACATTTCAGTATCCACCAGCAGATCACCGCGCAGCCTCGCATTTTTCCGCACTTGTTCGGACAAGACCGATTTACCCTTCCCGCTGGCTCCCATTACGAGCGAGTGAGATTCTACTTTGTTATCAAAAAACATAATTCCGCCCCCAAGGAGGTGTTGCTATAAAACATGGTTTGAACATCCGTATTTTCACGGCAATAACCGCCGGATAATGCAAGACTCCCAAACCTAAATAGGTCTCCAGGTGATGACATCGAAGTCATAGCTGACTTCCGAGTTGTCGTCCGCCGTTCGCCACGAACAATCATCTTCCTGAACATGGATCAAGTCGTACTCAACAATTTTGCCCGACCAACATCCTTTAAGCTGGCAATGAACAGGCACACCGACGACCGGCATCTTGTCGTTGACGCTGATCCACGGTTCTTGCTTTTGATCCAGATCCACCGGTTAGTCCTCTATGAACGATTTAATGGATCGCCCATCAAAAAACAGTTTCCCAGTTCCTGATACCGAATGTACTTCTGGAGCTGCCTTCCCTTTCAGGAGTTTCTGATAGCGCACCGCGTCTTTGAGCTCAGAGATCCTGACGCCAATGAGTGTGGCCGTCTCCTCAACTGTTAAAATACGGTCCCAAAAGCTGGTGGCGCTGTTATTGCGCCCACCGATACTCTGGGCAACGCACTCTGTTCTGGCCGCTTTTCCCTTTGCCATTGGCAATGTCCTCTTCATTCTTCTCAGCCCCCAGCTTACTCAGTATTTCAGCTTTTGTAGCGCGATGGCCGCGCATTAAAAGAGCATTCAGCAGGTATCCAGTGAACACCTCTGTACTCGGCATACGGTCAAGCAACTCAACATACTGCTCATCCGTCAAATCATGGATCTCACAATATTTTTCCACCGCCTTTTCGTAGGCTTCTGCGTAGCCATGAGTGGAAATCCTGAAAGCAATATCCCCATTGCCGTAGCCTGGCTTTGTGACGAGAAAACAAGGCGCGAAGTAGGTTCTCTTCACCCCCATCCGGCTCCGGTTCTCAATGCTGATATAAGCCCTCAGCCCCTCAGCAATGATGTTTGGCCCGGAGTTGCGTCGCCGCTTACAAGTCTTATTCTGACGCTTCACCTCTTCTGCCTCAGCTTCCCACTTTCGGTCCAAGCTGTAGGCCAGCCGGTGAGCTGTTGCGTAGGAATACTCTCTCAAGGAGAAGTATTCCTGCCGGTAATCATCCGCCACCCCAACTGTTCGTGCGACACGGAACCCGACGAAACCGGCGTCATGGGTTCCCTCGCCGTAGTAAATGACTGCCATTATCTACCTTCCTTACTTCTGATACCGTGCTGCACCACGGTATGGCGACCGCAATTCACATTCAGGTGATCCCGAACTGCGGCCATGACCGCTGAATGCAATCTGTAATCCACACTCTGCCCAAGCGTTTCTGTCGCTTGTTCTTTTGCCATCCACGAAACATCAAAGCTATCAGGTATCGACATCAACTCCTGAACCAGATCGACCGATGGCTTGTAAATGCGGCCACCGTCTTGGATGTACACTGCATCCTTTACCCCACGATCCTGAGACTTGAGGATGGTCGGGCAACTGGTGCTTTCTCTCGTCAAGAACGCAGGCATCCTGCGAGAAGTTGACTCTCTGGCCTGAATTGACTTCAACACTGTGACGTCAGCACAATCCCCGAGGTGCTTCTCGATCACCGGCCACAATCGTCCACCAGCTCTCTGCTCAGGTTTCGGTGGAACGAACCCAGGGAAGACCGACGCCACCATGTAATAGCGTTCTCGCCCCTGGTAAGCGCCGAAATCCAGACCGTTCAAGACCATCTCAGTGAGGAAGTACCCCATCCGCCGCAGTGTCGTTCCCATCATCGCCCCGGCTCCGGATGCTTTGAAGTTCGGGACGTTTTCCACCAGCACGACGGCAGGGTTCACGACCTCGATCTGTTTTAGTGCCGGGTAAACCATGTCGAGCATGGTGGAGAGATCCTCAAGAGAACGCTCTTTGTCCCTTGGACTTTTGGCGTTTGAGTGGTCATCACACCCCAACGAGTAATGGGCCAAACCAATTGGTGGGCACTCCGCCAGCAAGGCTCCAAGGCGATCCAGCTCCAGGTGATGAATGTCTTCATTCAGCAGGATACGCGGGGAGCTGTTCACCAGCGTATTGAGCGCATGTACTTCACTCAGGTTCCGCCCGGATGCTCTGTCTCTGGCTTCAACTGGACGATGCTCCAAAACAATCTCAGCCTTCCAGCCAAGCGCTTCCATAACATGAATGTCTACCCCGCCAGTCAATGCCACAAAGGCACGGAAAGGGCTGGTTTTTCTGAACCGATCCGCAATGGCAAAGGCTCTGTTTGCGACAGGAGTGAAGACTACTCGGCCTTTTCGCATTTCGACGTGGAAACGCTCTGTATAGCGAGGGAAGCACTTATCTATGAGCCCTTGTCCAGAAAACTCAATAACGGTTTCCAGCGGGTTGTTGGAGCGACTCTTTGGTTGATACCGGCGCTGATAAACCTGGTGTGTCTGTAGTTCATCGGTCGCTGGGATCACCGAAAAACCGCCCATCCCCTCCCCTGGCTCAACGGCGATGCCCATACCTGGCTTGAACCCCATAACATCCAAAAAGTTGGACGAAACCCTAACCTTGCGTTTATCGCCTACTCGATTGAACGCAAGTTGTTTGGTTACTACGGAGGGGGAGACGATCGGTAACATTGGTCAACCTCTTTTCTTCTTGTTTTGCTCGCGCTTCACCATTGCTCCAGCAGCTTTCAGAAGTCTCTGGTTCTCCGCCAGCTCCTCTTGGAGTTCCTGAGTATCCTCTTCTGTCTGAGGCTTTTTCAGCTCGGCCTCGCAATATTGGACCTCTTCCTGCAAGCTGACTTTCGCAAACTTGAGAGCGGCCAGTCGCGTCGTATAAACGCCAAAAGGCAATTCGCCACCTTCCCGGAACTGCTTCAAACACCAGCTCGGTATAGATGGCAACCAACCAAAGTCCCCATTCTTCCGTGACCTTTTCCCCCACGTAATCCCATCTAACTTTTGGGCAAGATTGACATAGCGTTGATCGCTGGTTGAGTTGCGTCGTTTCTGAATAGAGCGAACTATCCACTCTGTAACCTCGACCTTTGCTTTATCATCATCAGAGATGTAATAAAGGGCTGCGTACAACACAGCGCCTTTACGAATGACTGATGGTGGGTATGCCTGGGCTTTCATCTATCCCCCTATCGCTTTTTCTGTCCGACAAGACGGAGATGATCGGCGGCCAAGTCATACTGCTCGTTTTTGTCGCGGCGGCGGAATCTGTCAAAAAACTTCCCTCGTGGCAGGGTTTCTTCCATAGCGATCAGGCGGTTCAGCCACACTTCTTGAGGTAGCATCCCTGCTGGAGTCGGCCCGAGCTTACGTCCTTCCTTGACGTGCTCCATTGTTTGCGTGGCAGTAAAAATCGCACCACCAAACTTTCTCCACTTGAATTGCAGGGGCATATCTGGAGACTCATCCAGCATCAATTTCTTATTGGTTTGTTCTGTCACGACAATTACTCCACCATCCATTCTTCACTAAGCAGGAACGCCCAGCGCTCTTCTGCTTTTTCTGGGTTGTCTTTGGCCTGTTTGATCATGATCTCGGCGGCGTTAAAGCCTACCTCTCCACTGAACCGGCCCCATGAATGGCTATGCCACTCGCGCATCACACTTCGGCCAAGCGATGCAAGTTCTGGACTTACACCCTCATGGAGGGCATAGAGCTCCCAAGCATCCCACCCGTATCGTAATAGGTTGTGCCCTGGGGCGTTAAAGGCCTGAGCAGCCTTGAACCGCTCTCCAGGCTCCTTCCCTCTAACATCCACACCCTGGAGCACCAACCCCATTACCACTTCAATGACCGGCTCGCGTTGCTTCTTTGCCAGCTCGATGGCAGCCACCAGCATTGCTTTGGCGTCAGCAAATTTCCCATGCCCTTGGCACATACCGCAGGTTTCTTTGGAAGGGGAAAAGTCATAAACACCGGAACCAGCACAGAGGCGGCATGTCATGTCAATCATGGGCTCTTCTCTCCTCATACTCTTCGATGCGCTCTTTCAGACGCTGAACCACTGGTGCGAGCTCAGGGATAGCTTCCGCTTCCTCAAGCGTGTATCGCTTGTCTTCCTGGTAATCGACTATTTGAGGAGGCCTTGGCTGTTTAGGGAACTCAGCAAAGTCATTCAGCGACATCGAGGTAGGAAGTCCTCCTTCAATCTCACCTTTTTCGTTGAGTGACTGGGTGACGATAAGCTGTGTTCCGCCCACCTCGGTATCAAAGCGGTCATCAAAGCGCTCACCGATAGTCCAGCCGCCACGGCCAAGAACACAGGTCGTACTCATACGTAGGCGATTGAATGCTTTAGCGTCATCCCAGTTCAAAGGATTTTCATCCATGAGGAAAAAAGGCGCTTCGTCCCGAACGAACACCTTGGACTTGGCGTTATCGAAGATCGGCCCAAACACCCCCTGCTGGAGGTATGGTTCGACCTTCTCTGCAAGATCCTGGTGCCCTTGAGAACGCAGCGCCTCATAGAGCTGGGTGATTGTTTGTTTGCCGGTGCCCGGAAGGCAGGACAATACTGTCTGCTTTTCCTCGTCACTCAGGCTTACCATTCTGGACAAAAAGCTGACTACCAGCTCGTTGTGCCCATCGACCGTTTCAATGTTGAGCTTGTTCTCGTCCATCTTCTTCCTCAGTAATCGGTTCGATAAATTCAATGGAGTCCATGCTTACATGACTGATAATGGCTTTCAGGCCGCAGCAGTCGCATGGTTCAAAGGTCAGTTCTGATCCCTTGGGAGACTGATGCGTGACCGTTGCCACAGCCCCTAGAGGGATCACCCCCCAGCCGTTTTTTAGTACCCGAGTAGTTCTGACCAGCCGACCTTTGTACTCTCGTTTCAGTTTCGGATGCGGCACTACCGCATATCGCTTACTCATTTCGGTCCCCTTGTACCAAAGGCTCGACAACCAGCTCTTGAGCTTCGTCCCAGTCGGACACCTTTGCATCACCAAACGCAAAGGCAATTCGCATAGCCACTGTCGGCCTGCCTATTTTCATCAAGTAAGCCGCAGCACCGGCACACATCGACTCTTGTCCCGAAGGTGCATAGTTACCCTCTTCATCCCATTCACCACCTGACTTTGAATGCACGGTCTTGTGGCAATGAAACGTCGTCATGTCGTTTTCAACGATGTCGTTGATGATGCCTTCTAATCGCCCAGGGACCAGCTCGATAGCGCCCTCCTTCCGGAATGGACAGTTGGCGCAAGGTTTCTTCAAACGGAGATGATTTGCTTGCTTTGGCATACATATCACTTTTACAGTATCATTTTATGATTCTATGATATAGCCATATTCCGTGTAGTCAATATCTCACTAACAATTACTTTCTATCGGACGCTTACGCGCCCATTTTGGGCAGATAGACAAGTTATTTGGGCGTTTGGAGTGTGCGAGGTGGACAGCGGGGAGACTTTCACATGTGAAAGTTTTGTTTCTTGGTGTCGTTTTATTGTCCCTTGATATTATTTTATGATGCTGTAATAATCATAAATAAGGGCCGCATCGCTCTTCGACCTTCGTTGCAGCCCTTACAACACAATCAAGCAATTAAGGAGCTTTGTTATGCTGCAAGGCAATACTAACACGAATAAGCGCATCCCGCTCGCGGCGTTCATGAAATGGCCGCTGGCGAAACGTCAGGACTTCATCGACCGGGAAATGTCCGGTTGCCCCGACTTTATCAAGACGTCTTTGCTTCGGCATTAAGGCGATCAGGCAGGAAAGCAAAGAACCTCGCTTCGGCGGGGTTCTTCGTTTCTACCTCTTGAATGTTTCGTCAGAACAAACTGGAGCGCTTATGTCACCAGAAACACAGCAACTTACATCCAAGGCTTTATCTCTCATCGAGCAGTCCCGATACAGAATGGGCACATCTCGGTTTGTTGAGGCCTTTATTGACCAGTGGGCATACTTGCAGACTGGCCTATACCCAGCCAAGGAGGAGATCCCGGAAGAACTTCAGCCGGTCGCCTTCGAGCTCTCTCACGTCCTGTCTGCCGCCATTAAGCGCGACCCCACCAGCGATGTTTTGGGTTACGTCCTAAGCATGTCTGGCTTCCACAAGAAGGGCACCAATTACTTCCCCACTCCTCCAGAGATTGGCCGCTTGATGTCACTCATTGTTGGCTCACAGTCTTCGGCAGACTTTTATGAGCCCTGCTGTGGTTCTGGCATCAACGCCATTCACTGGATGGAAAACCTGATCGAGAACCACGGTCCCGAAGCATTGAGAGAAGCCTCAATCTACCTGGAAGACATCGATCCGTTGATGGTGAAGTGCTGCATGATCCAGCTATTCCATTATTTCGAGTCCCGCAATACCACTCCCAAAACGCTGAGTATCGTCGGCATAGACACCCTTAGCAGACGAACCAAGAACATCGCCTACTACGCCGAAAAACCTCCAGCAACCGCCGCTACCGTGGCAGCATAAAAAAACCCGCCGATTGGCGGGTTTTGCATTCAATGCGCTGCTCTATGGCACCTTACAGTTTTCCGTACCGGTTCAAGAACGAAGACCTGTCTAAGATCCCCCAGTCTGTCAGCATGTAGTAGCCGGTGGCACCTCGTTCGCCGGTAGACTCCCTGACGAACAAGATATTCATTCCGAACTCATCACGCAGGGCAGACAACTGTCTCTTGATCGTTGATTCAGGAATATTTGTTGCCTTGTGAAGGTCTTGGAGACTTGGCTTCTCCGTTTTAGACAGGGCATTCACCAAAGCAAATTTTCTTTTCATGTCCTGTGAGATCTTCATATTCACCTGTTCTTGACAGGCCCAACCTCTCTGGCTGGGCCTCCTTTATTAGCCTTCGACACTCAGGAGTTCAATGTCTGACACAGGCACATGAACATGCTTTTCCTTGCCTTCGCCATCGAGCGTTTTAACCCAGACAGTAGACGGAACCAGAGCAACACGGTCGGTCATGATGACTCCACGTTTGGTCTCGCCATCCAGGTTAACGTTGACAGCAAAAATCAAACTGTCAGCCCGGACGTTCTTCCATTCCTTGTCCTTCGGCAGAGGAGGAAGAGCATCACCGCCTTCTTCATCTTTGTCCTTGCCGCTGTTATCTGGCTGCTTGACAGGATCTTTGTGCTCACCCTCTTCATCACGCAAAGGGTCTTCGTCATCATCGTCCTGACCATTGGAATTTTTACCCCCTTCCAGTTCCTCCTGGGCAAGGTTCAGGTCGTCATTCCCGGTTTGTTCCGACGTACCATCCCCACCCGAGTTGAGGGATTGCTCGTCGGTGTTGCCAGCGCCAAGCTCATCATTCTGGTGGGAGCCAGTCAGTGGGCCTTTTTCCATTTCGTCTTTGATACGTTTGGCATCATTCAGCAGCTCACGGCTTTGTTTACGAGTAATCCCGTCAGACATAGCCACCGCGCAGACGGCGCGACATCTTTCTTCATTCAGATCGAACAAGAGACGAAGGTTATTCAAGGTCTCTGTATCAGAACATACTTCATTATCGTATAACTCACGCACACAGTCAGGTAGCTTGAGCAACGACAGATGCGTAGATACGAAAGTGATATTCTTACCGAGCCGATCAGCAATATCCTTTTGCTTCCAACCTTCTTCAATAAACAGGTTTAACGCCTCGGCAATCTCTACCGGAGTCAAGTCATCCCGCTGGATGTTTTCGATCAGCTCACCAGCAGTCTCGTCCAAGTTGTTCTGGACCTTATCATTCACCACCAAGTCAATGGTCTCGATACCAGCGTGTTTACACGCTCTCCAACGCCGCTCCCCTTTTTGGATGACGAACTTGCCTTCTTCGTTCTTCGGGAACACGATGATCGGAGACTGCTGCCCTTCGGTCAGCAAGGTTGCCGCCAGCTCTTCAATGTTACGGAAGCGCTTACGAACCTGGACCTTGGATACAACGTCGTCAACAGGTACGGTAAGAACCTCTTTGCCTTTCTTGCCTTTGGCGGCTTTAGCAAGTTCGGACAGGCCTTTTAAATTGTTCAATGCCATCGCTTAGCCCACCTTCTCTAATAGTTCTTCCAACACCGCCTCAACTTCTTTGGCCGCGACATGTCCATAGCGAAGCTCCCAGACAGGGATGCCATCAGTCGTCGCCGTATCGAGCGGAGGCCGGTGCATAATTTTGTTCTCAAACAACAGATCCGGAACTGTGTTCTCCAGCGACTTGAGGGCTTTGTCGTGATTGACAGAGCGGTCCATGTCGTTGATCACGATGCCCAGGATCTCCAAATCTTGGTTGTACGCCTCGCGCACACCAATAATCGTGTTCAGGAGACCTTCTACGCCGTCCACAGCGAAGCCAGAGAGCTTTACTGGACATGCCACATGGGTAGACATCACCAACGCTGCCACCAGCTTTCTGCCGAGGCTAGGCGGACAATCAATCAGCACGTAGTCGTAGTTCTCAAACAGCTCAGCCAAATGGCGAGCCGGATTCATGGCCTGGTCAAGAGGCACAGCCTCCATCTCAAACAGATCCGGGTCGTTTTTCGGCGTATGAATGAGGTCTGCACCGCAAGGGCAGTGCATGACCTCAATGCCGTCCAGCTCGTAAGCGAACAGCTCTGCGGTTTTGGTTCCTGTGAGGATGGGCTCGTAGTCACCATCCTCAAGCTCTCGTCTGGGGGCCAGTCGAGAGGACGTGTTCCCCTGACCATCCATATCCAAGACCAGCACTTTCTTTTTCTTCTGTAACGCCAGATAAAAGGCCTGCTGGATACAGAGGGTACTCTTACCCACTCCGCCTTTCTGGTTGGCGAAGCTGATTACTTTTGCCATACCCACCTCTATTTTGGTTTCTCGCAGGTGATCAAGACCACCCCCAAACTTTCACATGTGAAAGATTGTAGCGATCATAAAATGATACTGCAATATCTAATTATGGTTCTGTTAAAACAAACTTTAAACAAAAAAACGGCCATGAAGGCCGCTTATTGACAAGGTTTGTGCTGTCAGCGCAATTGATTTGCTGCTCCAAGCCCATTCGCCAATAACTGCATCGCATCGTTGAACAGCGCGGAGCCCCGTTCCGGTGTGAGCAATTCCGGCATATCTTCTCGCGGCCAAGTACCGGCTACTTGAATGAGCAAACTGGCAGCCCAGTGGATCTGCTTTTCTTCACTTTCATCGGCCAGAGTGCATACGACGGGGAAACCGTACTTACGCCCCCAGCGACTCACCTCTTTGAACGATACCAGCTCAGGCTTTTGCAAATCCCGGCTGTAGGCCTCAGCTATCATGTGGTTCAGTTCTTTAGCGTCCATTTATCCCACTCTATTGTAAACAAGACATTTTTATCTTTTATATTCAATGGCTATTTTCCTGCTAATTGGTAATACCATGAAAAATACCATGCTCAGAAAAGGCTTAACAATATTTTGAAAAATTGCCTACTGAGCGCTGCCGCACAGCTCCATAGGCCGCTTTCCTGGCTTTGCTTCCAGATGTATGCTATTCTGCTCCTGCAGCTAATGGATCACCGCAAACAGGTTACTCGCCTGGGGATTCCCTTTCGACCCGAGCATCCGTATGAGACTCATGCTCGATTATTATTATTATAGAAGCCCCCATGAATAAATCGCTCATCATTTTCGGCATCGTCAACATAACCTCGGACAGTTTCTCCGATGGAGGCCGGTATCTGGCGCCAGACGCAGCCATTGCGCAGGCGCGTAAGCTGATGGCCGAGGGGGCAGATGTGATCGACCTCGGTCCGGCATCCAGCAATCCCGACGCCGCGCCTGTTTCGTCCGACACAGAAATCGCGCGTATCGCGCCGGTGCTGGACGCGCTCAAGGCAGATGGCATTCCCGTCTCGCTCGACAGTTATCAACCCGACGCACGCAAGCCTATGCCTTGTCGCGTGGTGTGGCCTATCTCAATGATATTCGCGGTTTTCCAGACGCTGCGTTCTATCCGCAATTGGCGAAATCATCTGCCAAACTCGTCGTTATGCATTCGGTGCAAGACGGGCAGGCAGATCGGCGCGAGGCACCCGCTGGCGACATCATGGATCACATTGCGGCGTTCTTTGACGCGCGCATCGCGGCGCTGACGGGTGCCGGTATCAAACGCAACCGCCTTGTCCTTGATCCCGGCATGGGGTTTTTCTGGGGCTGCTCCCGAAACCTCGCTCTCGGTGCTGGCGCGGTTCGATGAATTGCGGCTGCGCTTCGATTTGCCGGTGCTTCTGTCTGTTTCGCGCAAATCCTTTCTGCGCGCGCTCACAGGCCGTGGTCCGGGGATGTCGGGGCCGCGACACTCGCTGCAGAGCTTGCCGCCGCCGCAGGTGGAGCTGACTTCATCCGCACACACGAGCCGCGCCCCTTGCGCGACGGGCTGGCGGTATTGGCGGCGCTGAAAGAAACCGCAAGAATTCGTTAACTGCACATTCGGGATATTTCTCTATATTCGCGGTTCAGCAGGCATGTCCCCTTTGAGGGCGACCCGACGACAGGATAATCGACCTTATGGTGCGCAAATATTTCGGCACAGACGGTATTCGTGGCAAAGCCAACGAAGGCGCGATGACGGCGGAAACCGCCTTGCGCGTCGGCATGGCGGCTGGCCGTGTCTTTCGTCGCGGTGACCACCGCCATCGTGTCGTGATCGGCAAGGATACGCGCCTGTCGGGCTATATGCTTGAACCCGCGCTCACAGCCGGTTTCACCTCGATGGGCATGGACGTATTCCTTTTTGGCCCGCTGCCGACAACGTATAGGAAGAATAAACGCCCTTTTCACCCAAGTCCAACAGCTTTGGACCGCAGTTGACTCTTTCGACACCCCTGCGATGCAACCCAATCCGGCTGACGGGGAGCCAGCAACGCTGAAAATTTACCCTCCTCTTTCCCACTAGCGGCTCCTTTTCCGACAACCAGCACGGCGGATCCCTGCCGCGGCGCTGTGAACGCAGCATTTTGATTGGTATCGTTGGCCTTCAGGCTCGTCAGTCAAACAGACCCAGGAGCAGCTCAGCCGGTGGCGCCCGGCTTTCGGGTAACGCCCTGGTCCCGCTGGTTTCGGCTTTGTGCTTCAGGTGATCAAGGATCTGCTTGATCACTATAGGGTCTTCAATGCAGGCGATGACTTTCATGGCGCCGCCGCAGCCGCTGCAGGTCTCGATGTCGATATTGAAAACACGCTTGAGCCGTTGCGCCCATGTCATCGACGCTCGCCGTTGTGCTGGTGTTGCCGGTTCATCAGCCACCCTGACCTTGTTGCCCCTGCCCCGTTTTGCCGGCGTGACCAACGCCCGGTGCCGACTGTTGGGTGCGAACACCCCGTGGAAGCGGGTTAGGTTGACTCTGGGCTTCGGTACCAGGGCGGCCAGCCTTGCAATGAAATCCAATGGTTCGAAAATGACGTGCGTGGTGCCGTCCCGGTACGGCGTCTTGAGCTGGTAGCGCACGTTGCCGCCTCGTGTTAACGACAGCCGCTTCTCGGATACCGCCGGGCGGCTGATGTACCGGCACAGCCGTTCGAGCTTCTTGCGTTCATCGGCCCTGGCCGCCACGCCGGCGTGCAGGCTGGACCCGGCTACCTTGCCAATCCCGTCACCGAACGGATCACCACTGGTCGGCAGAGTTTGCAAAGTGAACACCTTTCGCCCCGCCTGTGAACCGACAGCGATACGGTAAGTGATCGAGTGCCCCAGCAGGGGTGTCATCGGGTCGTCATCCACCGCATCCGAGGCCAGATAGCTGTTTTCGACATCCCGTTCCAGCAGGCCTTGCCGTTCCAGATAGCGACCCACCCGGTGGGCGATGGTGTGCGTCAGCTGGGTGAGCTCTGGGCTGGTCGGCGCCTTGACCCAGCGGAAACGCGCTGAGCCGTGGGATTGCTCGACATACACACCGTCGAGAAACAGCATGTGGAAGTGAACATTCAGATTGAGCGCCGATCCAAAACGCTGGATCAGGGTGACCGCGCCCGTCTTGGCCACTTGGTGGGTATGGCCCGCTTTCTTGACCAGGTGCGTGGCAATGACGCGGTAAACGATGCCCAGCACCCACCCCATGATCTCGGGCCGGCTGGCAAACAGGAAACGCAGCTGAAACGGGAAGCTCAACACCCACTGACGCATGGGTTGTTCAGGCAGTACTTCATCAACCAGCAAGGCGGCACTTTCGGCCATCCGCCGCGCCCCACAGCTCGGGCAGAAACCGCGACGCTTACAGCTGAAAGCGACCAGGTGCTCGGCGTGGCAAGACTCGCAGCGAACCCGTAGAAAGCCATGCTCCAGCCGCCCGCATTGGAGAAATTCTTCAAATTCCCGTTGCACATAGCCCGGCAATTCCTTTCCCTGCTCTGCCATAAGCGCAGCGAATGCCGGGTAATACTCGTCAACGATCTGATAGAGAAGGGTTTGCTCGGGTCGGTGGCTCTGGTAACGACCAGTATCCCGATCCCGGCTGGCCGTCCTGGCCGCCACATGAGGCATGTTCCGCGTCCTTGCAATACTGTGTTTACATACAGTCTATCGCTTAGCGGAAAGTTCTTTTACCCTCAGCCGAAATGCCTGCCGTTGCTAGACATTGCCAGCCAGTGCCCGTCACTCCCACTCGATTGTAAACAAGCACACAAAACCCTTTAGTGACAACAATTTGCAAGAACTATCAGGCTCAGTGCCATGAAAAATACCATGACCAGATCATGAGGTTGAACACGGCTTGCGCCGGCAGCGTTCACGCTCCTGGTCGGCGATCTCGCCCGGCTGCAATGCTAGCTCAGCATCGGTCATGCGCTCCAGCACGTCGCGTAGGCGGATGGTGCAAGGAATGGGCGGCAGCTCGAACTCATAGCCGCCGGCGATCATTTCGGCCGCAATCTCCTCGGTGATGAAAAACGGCTCGTCGTCTTGGTTCGGCTTCTTCATGCCCTTTCCTCCTGGCGCTCATCCTGGCCGACAGCGGCCAGGGCATCGGCTTCCGTCAATGCGTCCTCCACGAACGCGCCGTGCTGCTTCGCTTCGGCCTGGCTGACCTCGGCCCATATCCGTTTCACCTGGGCCGCACTGTACCCGGCCAGCTCGGCGGTCTTGTTGATGCTGTAGCCGGACTTGCGCAGCGCGACAACTTGGGCGCGGCGCTTCGGATCAGCACGGCGGCCCTTGTACCGCCCGGCCTGGCGGGCCAACTCAATGCCTTGGCGCTGGCGTTCGCGCCTGTCCTCGTAGTCGTCGCGGGCCATCTGCAAGGCCAGGCGAAAAAGCATGATCTGCACGGCTTCCAGCACGATCTTGGCGACGCCCTGGGCCTCGGCCGCCAGGTCGGATAGATCGACCACGCCAGGGACGGCCAGGCTTGCGCCTTTGGCCTGTATCGAGGCCACCAGGCGCTCGGCCTCGGGCAAAGGTAGGCGGCTGATGCGGTCGATGTGGGAGGAAAATAAAGTGTCATCCTAACTACAGGACCCTGCAACGTAGCAATTCCTGCAAAAATCCATTTAAAACAATGACTTATTTCAATTCTGCCATCTGCAAGCGTTTTGTGGGGATGGAGGCCGGAATCATTAAAGTATCATCCTAATTTTCGCTCAACCTTGGAAAATGCTGAGAATCGTAAAAATAAAGTTTCATCCTTTCCGCTACTAGTTCAAGGCTTTCTTCCGGCCGCCGGCAACAACGCTGCTTGGCTGAGGCGATCCACTTGCGCTACCGCTCACTGATCAGATCGAACTTGAACTCGACGAGCAGCCAACCATCAGGCCGAGCGTGATCGCCAAAAAAAACGGATCATGCGAAATCCTTCGTTGAGTTTGGCGCGGGTTTTAGCAAATCAGCTGGCCCGCGATCCGGTTGAGAGTGATCCGAAGCGGTCCTTGACGACCGGCACAAATCGGCCGATTCTGTTGAAAAAGTAGCTTTAGCGGCAGCCTGCCGATCAGGTGTGCCTGCTGTCGAAGTGGCTGCAAGCCACTTCAAGTTGCCTTCCGGCGTTTCACTGAGCGTCCTTGCTCAGGTTTAAGGGTTAATTTGAGGGTTTCTGCTCGTAGCAGGCATACCTATCCCGTCAGCGGTGGCCCTTGAGGCAAAAGCTTGGCCATGCGGCGCAGGTTCTGCACCATCGCAGCCAAGGTGAATTCGTCAGTGGCACCCGTTAGGCCACGCAGTCGTAAACGGTCGAGTTTCATGATCCGTTTGAGGTGGGCGAAAAGCATCTCCACCTTCTTTCGTTCGCAGCGAGAGACGAGGTACTCCGGTGTCTTGGCGATGCGTCGAGCCACGTCGCGGGCAGCCTCATGGATGCTGCGGACGATCTTCCGATTCGGCGTGTTGGGGCAGCATTTCGCTTTCAACGGGCAGGTGGCGCAGTCGGTTTGGCTGGAGCGGTAAATGACGGTTTTGGCCTTAGTTACCCGCGACCTTTGCTGGGTGAAGGCGCGCCATTCACTGCGTAGCGGTTTGCCGGCTGGGCAGCGATATTCATTGGCGTCCTGACTCCAGTGAAAGTCGTTACTGGAGAGGCTGTCGTCCTTGCGCTCGGTCTTGTCCCACACCGGCACATGCGGTTCGATGTCCTTTTCTTCGACCATCCAGGCCAGCATCGGGGCGGTGCCATAAGCGGTATCGCCGATAAGGCGTTCCGGTGTGAGATCGAACTGCGCCTCGACACGCTCGACCATCGTCCTAGTCGAATCGACTTCGGCGGTACGCTGCGCCGGGGCGACACCGTGGTGATCTGGCGCTTGGATCGCCTCGGCCGCTCACTGAAGGACCTGATCCGGCTGGTTGAGCAGTTGGACGCCGCCGGCGTCGGCCTGCGCAGCTTGCAGGAGAGCATCGACACCGCCTCGATTGGTGGCCGCCTGGTGTTTCACCTGTTCGGCGCCCTGGCCGAGTTCGAGCGCAACCTGATCCGCGAGCGCACTCAGGCCGGCTTGTCCGCCGCGCGGGCGCGAGGCCGCAAGGGCGGGCGCAAGAAACGGCTCGATCCGGCCAAGCAGGAGCTTGCCCTACGCCTCTACCACGAGCGGCAACATACCGTGGCGGAAATCTGCCGAATGATGGGCATCGGCCGCTCGACGCTCTACAACTACCTGACCGAGGCCGAGCGGGATGCCCAGCGGGCGGCGTAAAACCATTCCGACCGATTCGCTGATGCAGTTGCGGCAGCGGCTCGACCGCCTGCCGAAGAAAAGCCCCGAACGGACCGCCCAGGTAGCCGCGATAGCCGAACTGTACGGCGTGTCACCGAGCACCGTGTACCGGGCGCTGAACCTTCTCCATAAACCCCACGCGGCCCACCGCGCCGATCACGGTAGGCCGCGCGTGTTGCCGCAGGCCGAGTTGGAGCGCTACTGCGAGCTGATCGCGGCGCTGAAGCTGCGCACCACCAACAAGCAAGGCCGACACCTGTCCACCCGCCGCGCCATTGAGCTGCTGGAGGACTACGGGGTGGAAACCGAGCGGGGCTTGGTCAAGGCGCCAAAGGGGATACTGACCCGCAGCACAGCGAACGAATACCTCAGCCGCTGGCATCTGGATCAGTCACGACTGTTGCGGCAACCGCCCGCCACGCGTTTTCAGGCGGCACACAGCAACGACTGTTGGCAATTCGACCTGTCGCCCTCCGACCTCAAACACATCGACAAGCCGGACTGGATCGACCCGGCCAGGGGCGAGCCGACGTTGATGCTGTTCAGCGTAGTGGACGACCGCAGCGGAGTGGCCTACCAGGAATACCACTGTGTGTATGGCGAAGATGCCGAGTCGGCTCTGCGCTTCCTGTTCAACGCCATGGCACCGAAGGCCGACCCGACCTTTCCCTTCCAAGGCCGCCCCAAAATGATCTACCTGGACAACGGCCCGGTGGCCAAGCGCCGGGTCTTCCAGAACGTCATGGCGGCGCTGAGTATCGAATGGCAGACGCACATTCCGGCCGGCAAGGATGGCACCCGCACCACGGCCCGCTCGAAAGGCAAGGTGGAGCGACCATTCCGCACGGTGAAGGAGGCTCACGAGACGCTGTATCACTTCCATAAGCCGGAAACCGAGGCCCAAGCCAACGAGTGGCTGCTGAGTTACCTGGTGTGCACCTACAACACCCAGGAGCATCGTGCCGAACCGCATTCGCGGATCGAGGACTGGTTGGCCAACCTGCCAGCCGAGGGCCTGCGCGAGATGTGCACCTGGGAGCAGTTCTGCCGCTTCGCCCGCGAACCCGAGCGGCGCAAGGTCGGTGTCGATGCCCGTGTCACCATCGACGGCACGGCTTACGAGGTGGAGCCCGACATGGCCGGCGAAACCGTGGTGTTGCTCTGGGGCTTGTTCGATGACGAACTCTATGCCGAATTCGAGGGGGAGCGCTTCGGACCTTACTACCCCGTCTCCGGGCCAATCCCTGTGCATCGTTACCGCGCCTTCAAACGCGGCAAGGCGGATGAGCGTGCTGATCGCATCCGCGCGCTGGCCGACCAACTTGGCCTGCCCATCGCCGCATTGGCCGGCGACGACGTGCGGCTGGCACCTCCCGCCACGCCGATGGCACTGCTGCGCCAACCCTTCGATGCCGAGGCGCACGAATACCGGTTTCCCAGCGCCATCGCCGCCAAGCTCGCCATTGCCGATGACTTGGCGCAGCCGTTGGCTAAGCTCTCCGCCGACGATCAATCCTTCATCCACCAGGTGCTGAGCGAAACCCTGACACGCCGCATTGTATTGGAGCGTGTGCGGGGCTACTTCCGCCACAAGAAAGCAGGAGAAGAACATGCGGGCTGAAGTGATGCAGCACTACGGATTGGCGGTGCCACTGAACCAGGCAGGCTACTTTGAAACCGGCCACCATCAGCAGTTGATCAAGGACATCAAGGGGGCGATCTTCGAAGGGCGGCTGATTGCCCTGTGCGGCGTCATCGGCAGCGGCAAGACCGTGATGTTGCGCCGACTGCAACAGGCGATGGACGAGGAAAAGAAGATCACGGTCTCCAAGTCGCTGGCCATCGAGAAGCACAGCATCAAGCTGGCCACCTTCATCGCCGCGCTGTTCTACGACCTCTCCACCGAAAAGCAGGTGCGCATCCCCACCCAGGGCGAAAAGCGTGAGCGCGATCTGCGCGAGCTGGTGAGGAAGAACAAGCGCCCGGTTGCGCTGTTCGTCGATGAGGCCCACGACCTCAACGGCCATACCCTGACCGGTCTGAAACGCTTGATGGAACTGGTCGAGGACGGCAACGGCCGGTTGTCGATCGTGTTGGCCGGACACCCCAAGCTGCGTAACGACCTGCGGCGGCCGACGATGGAGGAAATCGGCTACCGCACCGACATCTTCTCGCTCGACGGCATCACCGGCAGTCAGCGCGAATACATTCACTGGCTACTGGACGCCTGCACCGAGGGTAAGCTCGAACCCGAGTCGATCCTGACCGAAGACGCCATTGACCTGCTGGCCACCAAGCTGCGCACGCCACTGCAAATTCAACTGCACCTCAGCCTGGCCCTGGAGGCCGGCTACCTGACCGGCGAGAAGCCTGTGTCGGCGGAACTCGTGCACTCGGTGCTGTCGCGACAGCTGGATGACCTGGAGCCGACCCTCACGCGCCACGGCTACCGCCTCAAGGACCTAGTGGAACAGTTCGACGCCAAGCCTACCGAGATCAAGGCGTTATTCAGCAACACGCTCGACCCGGCTCGGGCCGTCGAATGGCACTGTTGCAAAGTTAGCGATGAGGCAGCCTTTTGTCTTATTCAAAGGCCTTACATTTCAAAAACTCTGCTTACCAGGCGCATTTCGCCCAGGGGATCACCATAATAAAATGCTGAGGCCTGGCCTTTGCGTAGTGCACGCATCACCTCAATACCTTTGATGGTGGCGTAAGCCGTCTTCATGGATTTAAATCCCAGCGTGGCGCCGATTATCCGTTTCAGTTTGCCATGATCGCATTCAATCACGTTGTTCCGGTACTTAATCTGTCGGTGTTCAACGTCAGACGGGCACCGGCCTTCGCGTTTGAGCAGAGCAAGCGCGCGACCATAGGCGGGCGCTTTATCCGTGTTGATGAATCGCGGGATCTGCCACTTCTTCACGTTGTTGAGGATTTTACCCAGAAACCGGTATGCAGCTTTGCTGTTACGACGGGAGGAGAGATAAAAATCGACAGTGCGGCCCCGGCTGTCGACGGCCCGGTACAGATACGCCCAGCGGCCATTGACCTTCACGTAGGTTTCATCCATGTGCCACGGGCAAAGATCGGAAGGGTTACGCCAGTACCAGCGCAGCCGTTTTTCCATTTCAGGCGCATAACGCTGAACCCAGCGGTAAATCGTGGAGTGATCGACATTCACTCCGCGTTCAGCCAGCATCTCCTGCAGCTCACGGTAACTGATGCCGTATTTGCAGTACCAGCGTACGGCCCACAGAATGATGTCACGCTGAAAATGCCGGCCTTTGAATGGGTTCATGTGCAGCTCCATCAGCAAAAGGGGATGATAAGTTTATCACCACCGACTATTTGCAACAGTGCCGGTTACGGAGGTGGCTCAAGGTAAAGCCCCAGACTGGTGGACAGATCTGGATTGTGAAGTATCCCTCCTCCGAGAAGAAAAGCGGATCAGTACGTTCCTCTCGACACAAAAGAAGCGCATCACTCTCCAGATGTGTTTGTCGTAGGGGGCCTCATGAAACAACTTCCTCCTGACACACCAGAACAATCACTGATCACTCAGTACAAAGGGCCTCGCCTTGTCGTTAAGGCCTACGCTGGAACGGGTAAAACCACGACACTGGTGAAGTACGCCCACAACAACCTCGATTCACGTATCCTCTACTTGGCATACAACAGGGCTATCCGCGACGAGGCAAGAGAAAAGTTTCCTGCAAACGTAGACTGCAAAACGTCCCACCAGCTTGCCTACGCCACTATAGGAAGGGGCTACCAGCACAAACTCTCCGGCAACCTAAGGCTCACCGATATTGCCCAAGCGGTGAATACCAAGAACTGGACGTTTGCCAAAGATATTCTCGATACGCTCAACGCCTTTATGTGTAGTGCAGACATGCGGATTCTTTATACGCATTTTGCTCGCGCCGATACGGGTAAAGTGCTTACGTCCAAACAGGAGAGATACCAAATCCAGGTGGTCGAAGGTGCTGAGCTCATATGGAAACGGATGACAAACGTTCAAGATCCGTTCCCGACCGTACACGATTGCTACCTCAAACAGTATCAGCTCGGGATGCCGAATCTGTCTCGCCGGTACACCACCATTCTTTTTGATGAAGCACAAGACGCTAACCCCGTAACAAGTAGCATCGTCCTACAGCAGAACTGCAAGGTAATCCTGGTTGGAGATCGCCACCAGCAGATCTATAGGTTCAGAGGCGCAAACAACGCCCTTGATAGCAAAGAGCTCATGAACGCCGACCAACTCTATCTCACTCATAGCTTCCGCTTTGGCCCCAACGTTTCGCTGGTGGCAAACGCCCTTCTTGAACTCAAAGGTGAAACACGACCTGTTGTTGGCCGGGGACCAGCAGATCAGGTACTCATGTTTTTACCAGGTGACGTGGGCCACCGCGCAATACTTCACCGAACCGTCATGGGGGTTATAGAGACGGCGCTCTCTGCGACCGAATCCGGAGCGCAGGTATTCTGGGTCGGTGGAATCGACGCTTACCAGATCAATGAGCTCCAGGATTTGTACTGGTTTTCGATGGCAGAGCCAGACCGGGTAAAGAATAAGAAACTGCTTGATGAGTATGAAGACTACTTCGAGTATCAAGAAGTAGCGAAGGCGACCAAAGACCCTGAGATGATGAGGGCTGTCAAGATCATCAACAGCTACGATGAAATCCCTGAACGACTCACCACTCTACGACGCAATACAGTCAAAGAAGAGTTTGGGGCTGACATTACGGTCTCAACAGCTCATCGGTGCAAAGGGTTGGAGTGGGACTTTGTTCAGCTCTATGACGACTTTCCGGATGTCCTGGACCCAGAGCTCGACCCAATGGCCCGTGACGATGAAATAAACCTGCTCTACGTTGCATCCACCAGAGCGATGCGAATCCTTGCGTTGAACAGCGCTGTCGAGATGGTTATCCGCTACATCACCCAAAAACGCATGGTCGAGAAGCAGATGAAGATGGCCGCAGAAGCGACAGAAGTTGAAGAGGACACGACCAAATAGTTTGGTCAATTCTTTCACATGTGAAAGTTGACAAATAAAACGCTCTAAGCGCCCTAAATGGGCGCTTACACCTGCCTAATTTCACGCCTCCCACCTCTACCATATCGAGCATGGGAAAATACGTGCGTGAGACTATGAAAAAATCACCTTTGAATTTACTGCTCCTTGCAGCGCTCACGCTGGGGGCATCACACCAGGCTTGGGCTCAAGATGGCACAAGACCTGGTTTTTATGAGCGAAAGGAAGAGGGTTGGTTCTGGTACAAGGAAGAGCCCAAAGAACCAGAGAAAAAACCCGAAAAGCCCAAACCAAAGCCTGTGGCAGAAGCGAAGCCTACACAGCCTAAGCCTGCTGCTCCGCTTCCGAGCGGCCCAGAAATGTTCTCAGCGGAATGGTTCCGGGAAAACTTACCCAAGTACAAAGACCTTGCTTGGAACAATCCTACCGTTGAAAACGTCAGGACGTTTCTCTACTTGCAACGATTTGCGATAGATCGCTCTGAACAATTTTCCGATGCTACAGAGCTGGCGGTCGTAGGTGATCCTTTCTTGGATGAAATTACTCGACGTCCTGCTGCCACGTTTGCCTCACAACAAGTTGATCGTGACGCTGGTAACGCCAAAAACATGCTACTCAAAAGCGTAGCCGAACGCGTAGGGATATTCTTCTTCTACAAGTCCGACGATGACTACAGTGACTTGCAAGCACCGCTCATCAAGATGTTGGAACAAGGAGAAGGATTCTCGATCATTCCTGTATCTATGGACGGCAAACCACTCCCCAGTGGGCTTTTCCCCCATTACAAAACCGATGAAGGCCATGCCAAACAACTTGGTATCGTAACTTTCCCTGCTGTTTACCTCGCATCTCCAGACGGTCAGTTCGCTCCTATAGGACAAGGGCCAATGTCTCTTCCTGAGCTGAATCACAGGATTTTGGTCGCAGCAAAACGCAATGGTTGGGTCACAGACGAAGAGTTTAACCGTACACGTCCGGTACTCAACCTGGAAAACAACATAGCCGAACGCTTGGCCTCACCAGAGCTGGGCTCTGACCTCAAACAGCTATCTCAAGCGAGCGGTGATAAAGACAACTTTGTGCCACCGGAACAACTCATGAAGTACATCCGGGACAAATTACAGGAGAACTAAGATGGTCACGCACAAGACATTAAAAAGGAGCCTGCTTGCCCTGAGTGTGGCGGCCAGTCTCGTCATGGCACCGACAGGGGCGATAGCCGCTAACGGCCTCCAATCACAGATGGACAAACTCTTCAATGAAATGAGCAACACAACACCACCTGGGGTTTATGAAAGCCAACGACGTGGCGTTTTAGCTGGTGGCCGGTTCACTGCAAAGACACGAATCTTCGACGAGAACCTGGTGAGCTTTGCCCCTCCATCATGGAAAGCTGGTTGCGGTGGTGTAGATCTGTTCGGCGGTTCGCTTTCCTTCATTAACGCGGATCAAATTGTCCAACTCCTTCGGGCTGTAGCAGCCAACGCCAAGGGCTATGCCTTCCAGCTTGCGCTCGATAACGTTTTCCCGGACGGAGCGAAGTGGATAGAGAACTTCCAGAAGAAAGTGCAAGCGCTCAACCAACATCTGGGCAACTCCTGCCAGCTCGCTCAAGGTTTCGTGAACGACCTAACCAGCGGCATGGACCTTAAACACAAAACTGATGCTTCTATAACCGCGACAACTTCCGGCCTGTATGAAGACTTCTTCGGGTCCAAGCAGGAAACCAGCGGCAAGAGTCCTCTGGAAGAACTGAAAGCCAACAAACCTGACGAATACAACAAGATGATTGGCAACATCGTCTGGAAGCAACTCAAGAGCAACAACGCCAACACCTGGTTCCAGTACGGGGATAACACCCTTCTTGAAGCGATCATGTCTTTAACCGGCACAGTCATCATTGGTGATCTGGTAAACGACCCGAACTCAACCGGCACTGGTGCGAAAACAACTCCTCTGACGACCCTACCAGGTAACAAGATCACCTTGTCAGACCTGATTTCAGGCGGTTCTGTTGAGATCTATTCCTGTGATTCTGATACGACCAACTGCCTGAGTGCTGGCTCCAGCAATAAAACTGTCGTGCTCAAAGGTATCAAGAACCAGATCACCGATATGCTGTTAGGAACAAGCTCTACACCTGGTGTGATCTACAAATACGCAACGAACTCTGGAACCTTAACCGACCCAGAAAAGGCCTTTGTTTCTAACCTCCCCGGAGGGATTGGCACCATTGTTCGTAACTTGTCTGTCCTTTCACAGGACGGCGCTAACCTGTTCGCAACAGAGTCATCAGGAGCGATAGCCCTGACCATGATGTATAGCTTCTCGGAAGAGTTCTTCCGCGCAGCTCGCATTGCGATGGCTAACAGCAAATCACCCTACAAGAAAGAGGCACTAGAGCTTCTCGCGCAATCGCAACAGCAAATCCGTGCTGAATACACAATCCTGTCCTCTCAATACGGCGATCTGGCAAGCCAAATTGAGAAATACAACAACCTACTGGACAACATCCGCAAGCAAAAATACATGCTGGCAACTTTGTCCAATCCTCCTAGCACGAACTAAGGAGCTATTGGAATGGGATCTTTTTCAATCCACTCTATCGGTGACTCTGCTTTTCTGGAGCAAATCCTGATTGCAGTATCAATGATCACCGGCACCGGGGATTTCGAGAAGATGGTCAGTATTGGCCTGCTTCTTGGGGTCTTGATGATCTGTATTCAGTCCGTCTTTCAGGGCGCAAAGCAAATCAACCTCCAGCAAGTGCTGGTAGGTTGGATTCTATATGCCTGTTTCTTCGGCCCAACCACAACTGTGACTATCGAGGACGCTTATACAGGGCAGGTTCGAGTCGTCGCCAATGTCCCTATTGGGGTAGGCTTTGCTGGAGGTGTCATATCCAACGTGGGATACACCATCACCAATTTGTTTGAAACTGGATATGGGGTAATCGTACCCAATGTCACGGAAAGCCACTTTTCCGAAACACTGAAACTGTTGAATGACGTCAGACGGCGAGCCTATGACACAGGAGTTTTTACTGCGCTTAACTCAGCAAATGGAGGCGGCTATGTTGACGTGAGGCGTTCCTGGAACAATTACATTCGGGAATGCACGTTAACCAAAGTCGATCTCAACCTAATGTCCCTTGATGAGTTGATGAACCGTTCAACTGACTCAGCTTTGCGATTCAACTCACAGCTCTACGGAACTAGGTTGTATTTGTCTACAGCAAACCCTGACGGCGCTGACTACACATGTACTGACGGATGGGTGGCTATTAGCACTGCAACCGCCAACCTAAGCAGCCCGGTTGTTGTTGATGCTCTTAACAGCCTACTGGGTATTGACACGTCAACTGGAGACAACGCTCTAACGAAGCTGACCGATTCGCTTCAAGCGATGGGTGCCACAACTACGTCATCAATCGACTATCTGAAAGCCGCCGTTCTGGAGCCCCTCTATTATGAAGCCGCAGCAGGACGTTATCAGGACCTCCAGGATTATGGCTCTGCATTGATGGTCAACCAGGCTATTCAGCAACGGAACACACAGTGGGCCGCAGAGCAGTCGATGTTCATGACCGTCGTCCGACCAATGCTGACGTTCTTTGAAGGCTTTATTTATGCTATAACCCCGATCATTGCTTTTATTATCGTGATGGGCAGCTTCGGCCTCCAGTTAGCCGGGAAATATGTACAAACCATCCTCTGGATTCAGCTATGGATGCCAGTCCTCTCAATTATAAACCTGTTTGTTCATACCGCCGCGTCAAATGAGATGTCTAGCCTCAGTGCTGGTGGTCTCAACTCCATGTACGCTCTTTCCTCAACTGGAGATGTTCTGCAACACTGGATTGCAACCGGCGGCATGTTGGCTGCGGCCACTCCGGTGATTTCCCTGTTTATCGTCACAGGTAGCACCTACGCCTTCACCAGCTTGGCATCGAGAATAAGTGGTTCTGACCACGTTGACGAAAAGATGCAAACGCCAGATCTACTCAAGCAAGGTCCGGTTATGCAAAGTCAGCCAGCGTACAATCACAACCAGTTCAGTGGTGCGATTGCAAACGGCGCAGAAAGCATGATCAGTACCTTCTCGCTTGGCTCCACCTTGGCATCAGGCGTGAGCTCCGCACAGGCATTACAAAGTCAGAAATCGGAGGCTTTCCAAAGCACTCTTGGTCGAGGTTTTTCTGATGGAGTAAGTCAGGATCAAGCCTATTCAAGACTCTCCAATGTCGGGCGCAACGTTTCGTCGCAAAACACAGCTCAAAGCCAATTGATCAACCAGCAAGCCAAGAACTTCATGGATAAGTTCCAGGTGGATGATAGCCACTCTGATGCTGTCAAAGGTGCTTTTGCCATGCAGGCTATGGGCACACTCGATGTTGACGAAGCTGCGTCCATGCTTATGCCTATGGTTGGCAAGGCCAGGGCAGCAATGAAGGCCGCTGCTGGTGTGAAATCAAACAGTACAGCCCTAGTTCCTGCTGGTGGTAATGGCGAATCAGGCGGCGGCAGTGATGTCCTGGACATCAAAGCGCAAGCGAAGGGAGCAACAGAGTCATCAACTCAAGACTCTTCAAGCTGGTCAGCGAGTGATGTGTCCCAGTTCATGAAGGGTGTGAGCTATTCGCAAACCGATAGCCAGGCGTTGACAAATCAATTAGCGCAGGGTTTCAGCCGTTCTGGAAGCGAGTCATTCAAGCAAACCTGGGGCGATAGCTTATCCCAGAACCTATCCAAGTCCGCTTCTGAACTGGTGTCTGCATCGGACACCTTCACAACAATGAGTCAGCTCCAAAACCAAATGGGCTCCATGACTAATACCGACTTTAAAACTCTCGGTGGTGCAGTAGCACAAACCCCTGCGGCCATGAACCAACTGAATGACTATTTCCGAAATGCCGCGCCGCAATCGGTTAAAGACGAGGCGGCTTCACTACAGCAAAGATACCAAGCCTACGGAATGTCTCCTCAAGTGGCCCAGGCAGCAGCGCGAATGACAGCAATGACCAACTCCAAAAATTACGAACAGGGTAAGGAGCTTGGCGGGTATCAAGCCGCACTACAGGCGATCAATACCGCGTCCGGTCGCAACGGAGCATTTAGTGGTGATGCTTACGGAAATAACGGCATTGAAGGCCCGAATGTTCAAGGCCTACCAGGTCAGGTTCAAGGGGCTGTAGGCAGTGGACCTAACATCCCAACCGGATTCCGGGAGAATGTGGCTGGGATGGCTGGAACTAATCCGGCATCAGAAGCTGGGCAGTTACCAACGAATAGCCCCCTTGTTCAAAATGAACATGCAGCCGGTACGTCAGCTCTTCATAACCAAGCACAGCAAACAGAGCGAAATGTATCTGCTCCTGAACTGAAAAAAGCCCAAGATAACCTTATGAACTCGCTTCCGGAAATGTCTTGGAGCGCTTCGGCGTGGGGAGCGTGGGACAACTCCAGTGATTGGATGGGCCGCAGAGCTGAACAAGCAGGTGGAGCTCTCATTGCTGGTGGTCAAGCTGGCGCTGATGCGTTCTCAAGAGCGATGGATCAAATGAGAACGATGACACCTGAACAACGCGACCAATTCATCGCGGCCACTCAACGCGGCGACCAGGCCGTGCAAGAGGAGTTTGGCTGGGCCGGTGATGCGATGGTCGGTATGGCTAAACTTGGCCGCAACGTCATGGGAGCTGCTGCAAGCGGCTATGATGCAGCGAAGGAGTGGTTAACTGGTAAATCTGATCTATCGGAAGCCGCTAAAGGGATGAGCATTGAGGAACGCGGCGCGTTCTATGCAGCAGCGCTATCCTCTGCCGCAGAAGCTGGTGGTGGAGCCGCGCAGCAGTTTATGAACCAGTACGGTGATGAGTTCAAAGAAACGATGCAGTCTATCGCTCAAAGCCGTTATGGGCTGACTGAATCCCAAGCCGCTGTTTATGCCGAATCGTTTGACACAAACGAAGGTCGCATGAACCAGGCTGTTCAGAATCTGAAAATGGAGTATGCAGAACGTAACCCGGATGGCTCACCGATGATGCAAGGAGGTCAGCCTGTTCTTTCTCAGCAAAACGAAGAGTTTACGGACAAGCTGGTAAACGTATTGCAGAACTCGACGGAAGCTGGAGACCGTTCAGGTAGCTATTTGACTGCCGTCAGGGGGTACAACATAGCAAATCAAAGGTTCTAAAAGACCAACCAAATAATAAGGGGGCCAGCAGGCCCCCTTATTCGTCTCCAGCTCCAATATGGAAGCGCTGGTCAAAATCATAGGAATCTTGAAACCCACCAGTTTGTTTTTTTCTGCGCCGGGTAGGTGGTGCCTCTTTATATGCTGACCGCGCAACGCGGATAAAGCACGTTAGTCCAAACAGAGCCCCGACAACCAAAGCAACTTGCCACTGGAAGTAAGCGATCCCTCCCCAAAAGATAACAGCAGCCCAAAGGCTTTTGTGAACCAGAAATAGGAAACGAGCACCCCAAACGCCGAAGGGAGCCAGCGCCACACCAAGTCCCCAAGGTGTGTCAGCCATCATGGCTATTCCCAGAAGCACCATTCCCAGCAGAAGAATATTGACCACATGTTTCATATCAACCCCCTTACTCTTTACCTCCAGTTTACCACGGCATCAAAAAATGCAACTGTGAAAGTTTGACTATTTTTTGCTAAACAACCATTCCATTGGCAACTTCTTCGATTAGAATTTGCCCTCAAACTTTCACATGTGAAAGTTTGCCCTTACGGAACAAGGCGTTTATTGACAAAGCATTACATAGTTGAACATGTCAAACAAATCGCATACACTATGGAATAGGCCATTGCTAACGCTTTGGTCCCCATCTGCAACACCGCAGAGTTCTCTTTCTCAAATATCTCTTTCTGTAAACACCATCATCCTTGTGTGGTCGGGATGCGCCTTTGCCTTCCCTGCCCTCCTCAGCTCCTGCTGTATTCGCAATTTCAGCCCTCGCTGTATCCCTAAAATCACTTATACCTAAACGCTATTTAATATCACAAAATACCGCACTCCCCGTGCGCTATTTCCGCCATTCTTTTGGCGCACTTTCCATTACTATCGCAAAAATATCCGTATCCCATTGATTACTAAAAGTATTGTAACTTTGTTCCGTCGGTACAAAGTTAAGCGTATGTTTTTAAAGGTTTTTTATTGTTGACAGCATCATTATTTGGGCTTGTAAAGGCGCAAAATGTGTCAGTTTGTGACAATAGAAGAACTCTAAAAGCGTTCATCGAATAACGCACTTTTTGTATGGCTAACAACGCAGTTTAAAGGGTGGCAAACAATGGATAAATGCCAATTGATAGACATCCCAAGCGACCCAGAGAAGAAACGTGAGTGGATCAAGTACAAACTCAAGATCCAGGGGCTTTCTCTGGCCGCATTGGGCAGAAAACACAAAACATCTCGGCAGGTGGTGTCTACGGCACTCTATAAGCCCAGTCCACGCTGGGAACATGAGATAGCTACAGCTTTGGGTGTGAAGCCGTCTGAGATTTGGCCGGAGCGGTACGACGAAGAACACGAAATACCCCTCAGACATAAGGAGGCAAGCTGATGAAGAACAAAGCCAAGGCGCTAGTTCTGTCTGCGGCTCTCCTTTCATCAACAGCGAATGCTATTGACCTGAGCGGAACCATCTTCGACAAAGCAGCGAAAGCATATAACCTCGACCCTCTTCTAGTGTATTCGGTCGCATTGGCCGAATCTGCATCAGGGAGAGGTAATGGCTCTATAAGTCCTTGGCCTTGGACGCTTCGCGTTCCTGGGCTTCCTTTCTATGCTAAGTCGGAAGATCAGGCAAAGGCTAAGCTCGCTGAGTTTCAGCAGCAGTACGGTCGTGCCATTGATGTCGGGTTTATGCAAGTGAGCATCCGGTGGAATGGTCATAGAGTTTCTTCTCCAGCAGATCTTCTCGACCCAGAGACCAACGTCATGGTTGGGGCAGAGGTGCTATCAGAAGCCATTCAGTCATCTCCAAATGACTTGGAGCTTGGCGTTGGCCGCTATCACGCCTGGGAAGACGAAATCCGAGCCAGAAACTATGGTAGCCGAGTCTTGGCTATCTATCGCAACCTTCGTGATTTGTGAGGGGGGCGGAATGTTGGAACTGGATATTATTGGTGCGTGGGATGCAAGAGCCGTCAACCTCGATCAAGAAGAAGCTGATAGAAACGTCTACGAGTTCGATCTGACATTGTGGAACCTGCTATCCACTCTGGCAAAAGAACGTCCAGATGATGCGGCCTCACAATTTTCTTTGGGCATGGACACCGTTCAAAAGCTGTCACTGGCAACACCTTCCCAATTGGAAGCTCTGGCCTCTGGCGTGTTGATCTCTTTCAAACTCGAAACAGCAGAGCAGAACATCATCACGCGACTCTCTGGCGACTACGACCCTGTAGTTTTTATCAACCATAGTGTTGATGAATTTGATGCTGCCTACTGGTTGCTATTTAACCGCGTCGCATCGAGAGACCCGGAGATGGCAAAGGAAGTTTTCGGGGTTTCGAGAGAGCTTGCGGAGCTGGTGGCTAAGGCAACAGACAGCCAGTTGCGCCACATGTCTGGAACAACGGTTACGCATTTTACGCTTCGTTTTGCTCCGAGCATCATTGAAGAAATTCTCGATGACAGCCGGGAAGAGTTAACACACCCGGTATTGAAAAAACTGCAACAGTCTCTACAGGGACGTGGGAGGTGGAGATGAACATTGGCAACTCTGGTACATTGGGTCGCTGGGTTACAGCTCGACACATGGCCCTTGCTGGGTACATCACAAAAATCATCATGATCGAGACTGGTCTGACCTACAAACAGGTCAGACGGCTTTACCAGGATCTGGAGAGGGACGGATATACTCTGGAACGAAAATCCAGAACTTTCCGGGGTGGTGCGACACTGATTCATAGTCACACATCCAAGATACAGGCCTCTCTTCTAATGCAGCTCTACTTCAACATTGGTGGAGAAGCCGTGTTGCGGTCTGTGAACATCAAAGCCTTGAACAAGGCATTTAGAATGTATCACGCAATCCGCAAAGAAGTGCCCGGAATGAAAGGTGCTCGGTGGGCTCCGTTTGATATTACTGATGCCTGGTGTCTTGCTTCGGAGCTGAGAAGTGGGGACGCAATGCTGGAGGTGTGCGACAACTGCAAGTGTACGTACTTCACCTCTGTTAATCAAAGAACCTGCGTTGAATGTCCGTTCTGCAAAGAACAAGGAAGGCATGGTGGTGGGGAGAAAGAGTGTGCTTGAGTAGACTATGACATTTCGGACCAGAAGATGAGCGCCCAAACTTTGCGGCGCTCATTTTTTTACTTCTTCTGTGGGATACGGTAGCGCTCCAGCTCGACAGCTCCCAACCCCTTGAAAGCATCCGGGCGACGTCCTTGCCCACTCCACGAAACTCCGTCTTTTGAATATTTAGCATTATCAGGTTCTGATCTGCTCGTGAACATTTCGTTGAGCAAGCCGATGTCCACACCGCAGGATTCCATGTCGCTCATTATTCGCTCAGCCTGAGCTCGCTTTTCTTTTTCTTCTTCTTCTCGCTTTTTGTACTCTTCCTCCAGTTCATTGAGAACGCCCTTCATTCTGTCAATGATCTCCCGAACTTCATCTAACGGGAGTCCTCGCAACAGGGTGCGAATGCGGCTTTTACGCTTTAACTCTGCGATTATTAACTCTCTACGTTCAGCCGCTGATAGCGTAGAGAACTCCTCGTGGTCTTTCATGTCATACGGAGCCCATCAGTTTTCCTTTAAGTGAATCACGTTGAGAGTTCAGTTTTGCGTCAGTCTGCACTGGCGAATTTTGATGCTGTGCAGGTTGACTCTCTGAACTCTGTTGCTCAAAAGACCCAATGTTGCCAGAAAATCGAAGAGAATAAAGACCCAATAGAGCAAGGGCGCGGAGCCGATCACTACGCGCCTTATGCTGCATCTGGGACAGTTCACGATAGAGCTCCGGAAAGGCTTGCTCCGATATGTTCAGATTAGATATTTTTCCATCCCATTTGCTACCAGCCACAACGACCTCCTATCTATCAGCCGCAGAACCAGAAGCCCCTGGCATTGGATGCCACGGATTCGTTGGGCAGTACGATCCTGCTCTTAGGGAAAAGCTCCTTGGCCGCATCTTGGTAAGCCTCGGCACCGCCGCCAGCCAGCAGAACTACGTCAGCATCCATCCCGTCCTCACGCATTGACTTCCGCATAGGGATCAAGGCGTTTTGAGCGACTTTGGTTGAGGCTTTCTTGAAGTAGTCTTTGATCGATACCTTTTCACCGTAGAGGAAGATTTCGGCCTTACCGGCACGAATAGCTTTCTCGATCTTTTCGATGCCAGGGGCACCGCCGTGGTCTTCCTGAATTAGCCGGTCCGTTTCCTGTAGCAACACCGACATCGCCTTGAGGCTGGTGCCAGATGAGTGATAGCGGACCTCTCCCTCTTCAAGAGCTACCCAGTCTACAGAAAAGAACCCAGGGTCAATTACAACGGTTTTTCCTCCCTGGATAATCTCCAGGAGGTCTTCATCTTTGGTTGAACTTACAACATCCATGTAAGCACCGGCAGGTTGAGGTACAACCACGACAGACTTAACCGCTACCGATCGTTTTGGCGTGATCTGGTGTTCACCCTCAAGCCGAGATTTCAACGCCTCTCTGCGCTCTACGTCCATGTACTGACTAACAGGCAGGCCAGTCACCAGCACATCGATCTCCTTCTGCTCGGACATCAGGAGTGCAGCGTAGAAAAGAGCCTTGTATGGATTGGTCGAAGGATAGTCGCCGTGAAGCTCACGCTCCCATCCTTGCAATCGGTCAGGCTCGACGCCTGCAACCCATTTCTCTCCATCAATCACAACCTGAATGCAGGTCCCTGCACCGCCAGTTAACTGTTGTGGCATCAGTTCCAATGGACCTGCCCCCACCGGCATGACGACTGTGCGAGCTTCCTCACCTTTATACCCCATTGCCATTTTCAGGTTGGAGTAACCAATATCCAAACCCAGAACAAATTGACTCATGAAATCCTCCAAAGATTGCTTTTAGATTGCTTTTCGATTGCTTGCCGCGTGTTGGATAGAGAATAAGGCTAAAAGCGGGGACAGATGGCCTGTGTAATTGCCCAAAAGGGGCATATAGGTTGCTTTTCGGTGGCTTTTTGATCGTTGAGTAAGGGAACCTATGGGAACGCTGCACGGATAGGCTCAGATAAACAGACCTTACCCTCGCATCGAGAACCGCTTGCCCTCCAGCATCGAGAGACGGTGGTAAAGAGGCATTTGGAATCTTTGATGCCATATCCAATATATCTGGAATCTTTAAATATAGATTCATATGTAAAGAGGCTGTGAAAGAATAAGAGCATCAAGATTCCAGATAGATAGAGGGAAATTTGACAAATTCCAAAGATGGGTTAGCCTAGTGACAGAACTAGATTCCAGTATTGGAATAATCAGCTTTAAATTCCAGATAGATAGTTATGTGGATAGGAATTGGATAGGAATTGGGAGGGTATTGAGGTGAGTCTACCAACAGAGCGATGGCTAGATCTGCTAGATCCGAAGCTCGAAGAAGAACGATCCGAGATAACAGAGGATCTGCTAGAGGCAGAGGGACGAGAGTTTGTTGCAGAGGTACGGAGCAAACTGGATCACGCCTTAGCGGTTCTTGCTGTCGAGGCGCAGCAGGAAGCGGACATGTACTGGAACGCGCACAAATCAGCGCGTGAAGAAGCGTCAGAGGACGAACAAGGGCGTGTCGGTACACGGGTTCGCATTCTAGGCGTATCACTCGTTGCAGAGTGGTATCGCAACAGATTTGTCGAACAAGTTCCCGGACAAAAGAAAAGGGTTCTATCGACACATATCAAGAAGGGTCGCGGTCATGCCTACAGCATGTCGCACTTCAAGAAAGAGCCTGTCTGGGCACAAGAGTTGATCCAGCAAGTTGAAACCAGGTATGCCGTGTTAAGACAACGCGCCACTGCCTTAGCAAAAATTCGCCGGGCGCTAAACGAGTACGAGCGCCAGCTAAACAAGACACATAGCGACGAGGTGTGACAACATGACAGCATCTGTAGCGGCCACTGAATTGGCGAAACTGGGGAAATGTGAAGCGATGATCAAGAAAGTCGCCAGCCATCCTCGCCCTGCCCTGTCAAAGCGCCCACAATCGCCACAGGGGACAGATAGCACCCTTCGGGGTGAGTTCGCTCATTTCCGATATGAAGCGGCAGCCCTGCGTTTTATGAGCGGCACTGCGGGGGCTAAGCGTCGCATCTACCAGCTAGTGTTTTCAGCGACGGTAGCAGCGGGAGCATTGACAATGCTGGCGGC
>NZ_JBKFZX010000005.1:0-128487 GCF_046521465.1 Enterobacter sp. CPE_E863
GTGAATGACAATCAGATTTCTGTTCACTGGTCAGATCTACCGAAAGATGAGCTAACCCGTTTCTGCCAGGATGTCGATGCCGGCACTCAGGGTAATTTCCTCATTGCACCGGTCAAAAAACTGACCCGCCGCAAACGCGGTGAGCATTCCACAAAAGCCAAATGTGAGAACCCGGCCTGGTATCGCCCGGAGCATTATAAAAAGCTCTCCGGACAGCTCGGTCATGCCTACAATCGCCTGGTGAAAAAAGACAAAGAAACCGGGCAGGTCAGCCTGCGCATGCATGTTTCTCGTCACCCTCTCTATGTCGCCGGCCGCCGTAAGGCGGGACGTAAATATGGCTTCCGTCCGGAACGTCAGCGCCTGCTCGATGCGCTCTGGCCAGTGCTCATCAGCTTCTGTGATGCCGGCAAGCATACCGTCGGCATGTGTATCTCCCGTCTTGCAAAAGAACTCAGTGCAAAGGACCCAAAAGGCAATGTCATTCCTGAAACGGAGGTGACGGTGTCACGCCTTTCACGGCTTATTGAGGAACAGGTACGGTTTGGCGTTCTGGGCCTCGCAGAAGAACGCGCCTGGGATCGTGAATCCCGCACCTGGTTGCCAACGTATGTCTATATAACCCCCTTGGGATTCCAGATGCTGGGCGTCGATATGGACAAGCTGTTTAAAGAGCAGGAGAAGAAGCTCCGTCAGAGCGCCGAGCGTGAGCAGCTGATCCGGGAAGTAGTGATGAGCGAACATGATGATGTTCAGGCCCACTCTGCGCGGAAATGCTGGTCTGACCGTAAGCGTCGGGAGGCACTCGTTTACCGCCGCAAAAAAGGCGCGGAGCGTAAACGTGCCAACAATCTGATTAAGCTGCCGGCAGATGAACGACTCCATGCAATGTCTGAATGGATTTACCGCACCCTCCCGCCTGACGAAGCGTACTGGTGCACATCTGAGCGCCTGAAGGCTCTGGCCATCAAGCATCTTTACCAGCTGGATCTGGCGCTTTCTCCCCCGGACTAGTCACAGACGACACAACAGTCTTCTTGTTTACGGGCCCCTCACCGGGGCTTTTCGTGCTGGTTTTTTTCGGCCACCCTGCTCATTTTTCAACCTTCACTCCGTTCTCCTTCCGGTCACCATGACGTTCTGCTTGTCGTTATGGCCCCCAGTGGCCACTGTCTCTTTTTTTTACACAGAAATCCGCAAACGAATAAGTGAAGTAACCCGGAAACGAATAAAAGACATTCCGCAAAACAGTCTTACTTCACCGTTTTTATCTCTCTGTTCATTTCATTCCAGAGTAGATCTTTGTCTGCAATCACTCTGTGGATAACGAAAAATGCCTTCGCATGCAGCGGCCTCACGGCCTCGCGCTCAGAACAAAATCAAAAGTACCTCCCGTCGCAAGCGCCGGGCCCCTTTCTGGCCAGAACCCGGCACCGCATACATACCTAACCCCTGCTAAACCGAGCCGCCCCGGCCCAAAGGGCCGGAACAACTTCGCTTTAAGAGGGATGTTGTAACTAGAAATAGCTATGGCTGTAAGTCGATTCGCGGTAAGTTCGCGGTACACGCTCGTAAGCGCCTCACGGCGCTAACGCGGAGATACAGCCCGTCAGCGGCCTCTGGCCTTGACGGACTCACTCCGACCGCGCACATTAGCAATCAGAAAGTTTTAAGCGGGTATGGCTTTGCAGGGAAAGGGATGGGATTGGCAGAACCTATCAATCCGTAACGGCTGATGCCGGTTACGACGCCCCTCACCAGAATCACCCGGTTCAGCTCCGGCTGGCGTCTCCATGCCGCTTCGCGGCATATATGTACCCTTTAAAGCAGGGTTGCCTAAATCCGGGAGCGCGATAAGCTTTAACGGGTGATTTTCAATCAGGATGAGAAAAATGGATATAATTCTTCCGGGAAACAAAAGCCAGGCTCGAGTCTGGGCAGAAACCATGATTAATCTGGAGGCCCGCAAACTCGTCAATACCGCTAATATTGTTGGCGCCCGACATCTGGGGGATGGATTGACGCGTCTCAAATTCATCGATGAAATTAAATCTGTCATTAATGGCGAATTTGAGCGTGCCCGGCGGGCAAAGTCTGACGAAGAGTGCATGACCTGCCTGCGTAACCTGCAGGCAGAAAACAGCAGTCTGCTTGAGCAGAGCCGGCAGCTCCAGACCGGTTATGCGAAACTATATGCCCAGATCAAATACGTCAGGGATGAAGACCGGATGGTCGGTTATGTCATCTCAGGAATTAAAGTGGTGCTGGCAGGTATGCAGGGCGTATTTGGCTTCGTGCTGACTTCCTCAATGACCCCCGTAGGCGTTCTTGCCGGGGCTATTCTGATTGTCGACTCGGCCAACACGATAACCCGTGAAGTTGGTCGTCAGTTCCTGAATGAACCTGACACGCAGGGTATGTTTGGTGATGGTGCTATGAACATCGCTAAATTCATGGGATTTGAACGATCAACAGGGTTAGGGATATACAACGGGATCGCGCTTGCAGGCAATATCTACAGTGTCTATGGATTAATGGCCAGACCAGGGACATGGCGTCTGTTTAACTATATCAGCACCGATTTTTACCGGAAAATCGACACCATGTCCCGGGGTAAACTGACAATGAAAATTGTGGGATGGGGGGTAAAGGCTAAGGTTGTTTTCGATCTGATCACTTCTGATGACGCTGGGAAATGAGATTCCGGCGGTAATGCCATGATTTATAGGCCAGCTTCAAAGGCATGGTAATCGTAAACAGAGTGCCAAGAACAAGAATAGCCACGCCAAAGGAAATTGCATGCACCCTCGAGCCAGCCAAAAGTGTGGCCACAAGAATCAGTAACATGACTGACAGCACCCATATCAGGGCCTTAAAACGGTTTGCCAGATCGTTCAGCAGAGTATCCATTTCCGTACCCGTTTTAGCTGAACTGGCCCGCAGTCGGACAATGTCCTCTTCACTGAAGCCGTGGTTCATCAGATCACTTTCATGGTTCATGCTTCTCTCCTTTTCCCTGCGGGAAGTTTAACATGCCCTGCGCTAATAACCAGTTAAGCCCGACCGATAACCTGACAGGTGGTTACGGCTATCAGCTCTTTCTCACTGATAGCCATCACGTCATTCTAAATCAGCCAAAAGTAGACTGTACCAGACCAATAATCCCCAGGTGGCCGGCGTAAGCATAATAAAAGAAATTACGCGGCATGAAACGCCTACGGCCCTCCGGACAGATTTGCCTGCAGAATGAAACCACTGCCAGGGGGAATGCCAGAGTAGGCAGCGTGGCCAGTAATAATGTTTCTGCGGGCATATCCAGGAGATGCGATAACCCGTTTAAACAAATCAGTGACAGCACGGCAGTGATGGCTGCCAGCCGCTGCACTCCGGGTGTATCGCTGCCAGAAACCGTTGCCATACTGATGGCCAGCGTTATTCCTGCCAGCCCGTAACTTGCCGGCTGCAGGGGCCAAATCATAAGGGCCAGGAGCAGATACCCGGCAAGCATTCCTTTCCGGCCGTGCCGGTACTGCAGGGCAAGCAACTGCGTGACGCCTGCAAACACGAACAGAATGTTCAGGGCCCACCAGGGCTGTTGATTCTGGAAGGCCAGGCTGAACACCGGCTGCGTTATGATTGCCCAGATCCACAGACGATTGGCTCTCTTCTGCAGTCGTTCCGGGGGGCGCTGTACGTTCATCGCCCATATAAGCGTGAACAGGGGGAAGGCCATCCGGCCAAGCGCATACATCACCGGCAAGGCAGACGACAGAAACACCGTATTGGTGTGGTCGATAATCATGGCCAGAAGTGCGAGAAGTTTGACCATATCGAGTGCAGCGGGACTGAGCTGGCTGGCGTTCCGGATAGTGGGAAGAATGTCGGGTAATGAATGATTCATGCTGTATATTCCCCTGGCGACACGCGGTTAACAGCCAGCCCTGAACATAATGCCAGAATGCCCTGCCGGTTTGCGTTGTGACCCTGACTCTGAGTTTCTCCAGAATCTTGCGCACCGCAAATTCTGATTTATCACGCAGCACGCGCATTGCACCTGCCACATCCTTATTCTGAATACAGATACTTAAAATATTAAAATCGTTCATGACACTCCCTTCCTTACTATATATATCGGCAAAAATATTGATATATTTAGATTAAGGAGTGTAATTGTTTATTATTTTACCATATTTTGCATGGAAAGATTTTTATAATTATAAAACATGTTGCTGCAAAATAACTTAATATACATCTCAACCTAAAACCGATTATTCCTGGCTGATATCCGAAGATTGAGCAGGATGAAGCTTTGCATAATCTTCTCGAAGCGATTTTGCCGCGGGTTTCCAGGCTTTCGCCCACTCATCATCCATTCTTCCTACACCAACAATCTTCAGTGCGACAGCATAGGGGGTGCGCCCTTGCTGTTTTGAAAGCCACAGGATGTGATCATCAATTCTGTCATCAGGTATATCGTCGATAATGGAATGGATAACATCGAGATCCTCTGGCAGCCACGGCTTTCCAGTACGGGGAAACACCAGGTCCGGTTCGCGCGGTTTCTTTACCTGCTCGTTTTTAGCGATCTGTCTGGCTTCTTTCTCCGCAGAAATGAGCCGTAGTCGCTCCTTAAGCCCACCCAGTGTGGCAACCGTTTTAATTAAATTTTCTCGCTGTTCGCGAGTAATGCTTTGCTCATCGCAGATCAGGTCGTTCAGGGTATCGATGAGTGTATCTACCCGATTTTCTGTTAATTTCATTTCCAGTTCTCGCTTAAGGCTACAACTCAGCATTCTATTAGATATCTATTTGATTTCGCATCCCTGTTGATCTCATAAATGCAGTCCATAGTCTCGATCACTGAGCATGGAAGCCTGATGCTAAAATGATATACTGATGTAAGAACAAATCTTACATAATGAAACGGAGGGGTTATGGCCCGTACAATGACGGTGGACGTGGGTGATGAGCTGCGTGAATTTATCGATTCCCTGGTTAAGGCCGGTGATTACCGAACCCAGAGCGAAGTCATGCGTGACGCGCTGCGGCTGCTGCGCGAGAAGCAAGCTGAATCACGCCTTCAGGAACTGCGCGATCTGCTGGCCGAAGGCATCAGCAGCGGCGAGGCGAAACCATGGAACAAGGATGCATTCCTGAATAATGTCAGGGCCAGGATGGCAAATGAAAGAGATTGAGCTGACACCAAAAGCAGAAGAAGATCTGGAGGCTATCTGGGACTACAGCTTCAGACAGTTCGGGGTTGTTCAGGCGGATGCGTATATCGGGCGTATAGCCGCAGTGTTTGATGTGCTGGCCATGCATGACATCGGCACGCATCGCGCAGAGCTGGGAGAAGATATCTGCTCGTTGCCGGTGGAACAGCACATGATCTATTTTGTGCCATCGCATTCGGTGGTTACGGTCATACGTATTCTCAGCCAGTCTCAGGATACGGCACGGCATGAACCCTGGATATAATCGGGCAAGAAACTTTAAATACATAAAAATCAATTACTTTGTCAAAGCAAGTTTAAAATGTCACCTCTTTGTGCAAGATAGAAAGGGCACTTTCAGCCTATGTAATCATATTAATGTGACTGCTGCGTTATCCCACTCAACCAATTAATAAAGCAAAAGTTAAATATGAAAGACTGGAATAAAAATATAACGAAAACATCTTAATATGGAAATATCTGTGTCAACGGGATCTTTAGTTATTGAATATCTGGTTCTAAATAGGTTCTACATTCAACGGGAAGGGAAACCAAATATCTATATGTTTTTTATAAATACCATTACGTGGCAAACAACAATCTGCATATTTTTTTAAAGAATCTCCACATGGACAAATATTTTCTGGCGATAATACTCCATCATGTTCTTTCGCCTTAAATCTCCAGGTCGTAATATTGAAAATTTGATGTGGGGATTGTATGTATTTGACAACACTAATTAAAGTTGAATAGTTATAATGATCACCATCATTGGAGAAAAAAACACTACATTTGTTAACGGGATTACTAACTATGTCATAAGTAATTAATTCAAAATCGATCACTTCATCAAAGCAAAGAACTCCATTATAAAGTTTATTTTTAACATGACCACAATCATTAATAAAACTACGGGTTGTATTACATACTGAACATTTCACTTCTTTTATTATTTCACGAGAACTACCGAAGATTTTATATGGGAATAACGCCTGCCAATTACATACCATTCTCGCTAAGAAGTTAACACCATAGAAATTAACCTCAGGCAGAAACTCATTATTTTCTTTAATATGTATTAAGGCTTTGTTGAATAAATCGAACTTTTGCTGAGTTGAAGGATCAGATCACGCATCTTCCCGACAACGCAGACCGTTCCGTGGCAAAGCAAAAGTTCAAAATCACCAACTGGCCCACCTACAATAAAGCCCTCATCAACCGTGGCTCCATAACTTTCTGGCTGGATGATGAAGCTATTCAGGCCTGGTATGAGTCGGCAACGCCTTCATCACGGGGAAGACCTCAGCGCTATTCTGATCTCGCCATCACCACCGTTCTGGTCATTAAACGCGTGTTCAGGTTGACCCTGCGGGCTGCACAGGGTTTTATTGATTCCATTTTTACACTGATGAATGTTCCGTTGCGCTGCCCGGATTACACCAGTGTCAGCAAGCGCGCAAAGTCGGTTAATGTCAGTTTCAAAACGCCCACCCGGGGTGAAATCGCGCATCTGGTGATTGATTCCACCGGGCTGAAGGTCTTTGGTGAAGGCGAATGGAAAGTCAAAAAACATGGCCAGGAACGCCGCCGTATCTGGCGAAAGTTGCATCTGGCAGTTGACAGCAACACACATGAAATCATCTGTGCAGACCTGTCGCTGAACAATGTGACGGACTCAGAAGCCTTCCCGGGTCTTATCCGGCAGACTCACAGAAAAATCAGGGCAGCATCGGCAGACGGCGCTTACGACACCCGGCTCTGTCACGATGAACTGCGGCGTAAGAAAATCAGCGCGCTTATCCCGCCCCGAAAAGGCGCGGGTTACTGGCCCGGTGAATATGCAGACCGTAACCGTGCTGTTGCGAATCAGCGGCTGACCGGGAGTAATGCGCGGTGGAAATGGACAACAGATTATAACCGTCGCTCGATAGCGGAAACGGCGATGTACCGGGTAAAACAGCTGTTCGGAGGTTCACTGACACTGCGTGACTACGATGGTCAGGTTGCAGAGGCTATGGCCCTGGTACGAGCGCTGAACAAAATGACGAAAGCAGGTATGCCTGAAAGCGTGCGTATTGCCTGAAAACACAACCCGCTACGGGGAGACTTACCCGAAATCTGATTTATTCAACAAAGCCATGTATTAAATCTATTTCTATCCTTTCAAGTTCTACCCATGCTTCATAAAAATCACCTCTTGTAAGTAAATTAATGACTTGAATATATTTTAAATGGGCTAGTAAAATTGTTTTGTATAAAAACAATCTGTTTGATTCATTATTCAAGCTCAAGGATTGAGCTTTTTTTAACTCAGCATTAAGATAATCAAGAATAGCACTATCTTCTTGAGTAATACACATCCAACGCTTTAACTTTTCGTGAATATTCATAATATCTATATAGATTTTTATTTGATTTTGTTAATTACTTTTAAAACATCGTCTACTTTTCCAGAAACAGTGTATTTCACATGTTTTCCTGATTTATTTTTTTTAATTATAGAGACTTTAACGTCTATATCTCTAGTTCCAAAGTTATCAATTTTTTTCTGAATATAATTTGAAACAAGATTTACTAAAAAAGGTATCATTACTGATGTGGCAAAGAAAGTGCCTAACGCTAACGTTATACTGTTTAATTGCAGGTACGAAACACCATTAGAATCTCCGTACACTTTAACATTAGAATGTGATTGCTTGGTGAACTGGAAAAAATCCAGTGCATTACCTCCAGTAATTTTTGAACTATCAAAAACGATCGCAATCTCATCATCTTGAGGTTCATATGAAGAAATGATTTTTACCTCTTCATCTTCATCACTCATTTCACTCAAAGTAATGGGGTTCATTCTCAACTCCTTGTTTTATATTTTTACATTCAAATTTTACTATACGACTGGTTAATTGCTCCTGTCCAACACACCAGAGTTCATATGCTTAGCATACAAGGGACCAATGCCAGTAGCGACAGGCTAGTGTGTCAAAAACCACATGAAGATCAATCTCCTGCGGAAAATTTGGCCGCAATTAGTTTCATTGTCCTTTCCATGCCTTGATAAACTGTCGCATCTGTAATGTTTAACCTTGCGAGTTCCTTAAGTATTCTAGCTTTGTTTTTCTGATCACTATTTTTCTACTTTAAACTCTTGCATAGCATCATCAGGGTTTGAAACTAAATCGGGATAAACAGCATTATTCCCAAATAATAAGAATGCACCTGACTGTGATGACATCCTTTCATTATTATTTCTTCCTTTAACGAAAATTAACCTTTCCAAATCTGATGGTATAATTACATCTTTAAAATAAGGTTTTTCATCTTTAATGTAATGTATGAGTTTTTGACAAGCTTCAGTTTTATTGAAAGCCTCCTTGTCCATTTTACAATCCAGCTGATCTTTCAGTGTTTGACTTAGCATTGATATATTTGATATGCAACTTACTGTATCAGAGTCAAAGAATTTTATACGATCCCTTTTGTTTTGAAAATAATAACATGTCCATCAACCTCATTTGTATTTTCATTATTACTAATGTCGCAACAAGCGAAATACAGAGCGATTAGTGGATTTGATGTTATATCCAACAAACGAGTTGGTAGTCCGTAGTGTTGCATCCTTACTAACTTGTCTAGCATTGTTTTATCATCAACAAACTCAGTTGGCCTTGCTGTTAGGGCTTCACGGACTAAATTTGATTCACTGTGCAAATGCTTGAAGTTACCTTTTTGTTTTTCCTGAAAACTGATGGAGCCAACTCGTAAGATACATCAGAATGTCCACGATAAAATATTTCTGCATCTTCTTCATGATCTTGTTCTAAAACACGCGCCATGAAACTTTGAACATTATCTATTATTGGGTAGTTATCAACTTCATCAGGAAGTGCTTCAGTAGGAGGAAGTGGTGTACTTCTTGTCGTTATATTTAGAAGTGCTAATGTTTGATTTAAATCACGTGCTTTTATTCCCCAGTGAGTCCGTTTCAGCCCATATGCACCTAATTCTAAAGCTGTTTGATATAACTCTTTGTTTATCACTACGACATCATCTTGTGAGTGAGTGATTCTGAAATCAAACTCAACATTTTTGTTAACTGTTCGTAGATTTGAAATTACACCAAGTCGCAAAGTAATGTATTCAACATTGTCTCGGGAATAAAGTTCTGACATAAAAAGCGTAGGTAATTTCTCAATATAAGATAATGCTTTATCATTCAAAGGCGTTAACTTCAACCGGATGTCATCAGAGGTGCCTTCTAACATACGTGATATAGGAAAATCACAACTCCCACTAACCCGTTCATACATGGGCCAATGTTCAAAATAGTCAGGTTCTCCGCCCATAATTAGATTAAACATTAAAACTAAATCCTTATATTTTACTTAATGAATTATTTACAATCCAATCAATTGCGCCAGAGGTGCGAATCCAAGGCTTTATATTATGATTCACATAATAAATGGCTTCATCCATTCCACCTAACGTGATATATCCACTGTTAGACTTGATCTGTAATCTGCACTTCGATAACAAGCCGGGGATGTGTCTATTAGAATCAATCGCAGCTTTAGCGATATCATCGGCATCCGGGGATGACTGTCGGTAGGCGAGTAGGGCGCGTGTATACTGAAAAAACGAACGCATATCCCCAGGATAATCGTCCAGTAGCAAGGCCAGATCATCCACCATTTCAAGCTCAAGGTAATAGTTCGCTAATAAATGACGAATCCCCTGGTTATCGTTCGGGTTGAGCTTCAGCATTTCGCGGCTATGAGCCATAGCCGGATAAAAATTACCAGACTCCCATAAGGCCTCAGCCAAAGCTGCTTTTGCTCTCATATATGGACGTGTTTCGACAAATCCCCAGAAACGTCCTGCGAACTCCTGAAAATCCTCGCCAAGTGCAATGCTGGCTGCGTACAAAGCAGTCTCCAGCTTCCCGATTTTTGACTCAGGAGGTTCTTGAGATATCTCGCAGTAGAATGAGTATGCGTCAGCACAGAGCGGGGATTTCTTGATAGCTTTTCTGATGAGTTTCAGCACAACTTCCAGGTCATCATTTTCCCAGGCATCGAACATGAACTCCTGAGCCGCAACCAGATCTAGATGTAATTGCTCAGAGCTGACAGCAGTTTTATACAAATCAACGCGCTTTGTAGTCGGGAATTTAATCATCTCAAGTATCCTTTTGGGGACTCACTGTTCCGGTACTTTGCAGCACTGATGGTCGATTCTATCGCTTTGAACTTGCCACAAACAAGCTCGGGTCTGCCAGAACGGGATTGATAGCCCGGAGCTGTTCCTGGATGCGCACCTGAGCCTTACGGCTGGGCGATTTTTTGCTTCGTTCCCGTTTGCCTTCGCTTTCCCGCTCATCCTGTTTTACCTGAGCCAGTCGGAGTACAGTCCCGAGACGTTTGTTATCAACAATCTGCCCCTGGTCGACACAGGCCTAGCTTATCAAATGCCTGGCACTTAAGGCTCCGGTGCCCATAGAGGAAGGCGAGGGTGCCATCGGGATAATCCAGTACTTTAATTTTTTCACCGGCAAGACGGCTATTTTCTTCTGTGGTGTCCATGAGATAAAGGATCTTATCGTACTGGAAGGTCAGTGATTTCGACACGGTACGAACATCATGCCAGGCAAAGATGTCTCTTAATTCATCGGGGCTTTCCTGCACCGGACGATGCAAATCTTTGGGGAACTTAGCCGGTCGTGAAAACCGGCTGTTAAAGTCAGCGATGAAAGTGGCAAGCCAGGCATTTGCGGCCTCAATGCCGGTTATACCTTCCAGACGCATTTCTTTGATCAGCCGATCCTGAAGTGTCTGATTCGCACGTTCCACGCGGCCTTTAGCTTCAGAGCTGTTGGCACAAATAAGCTCGATTGCCAGGTCATAAAGCACACGTCCGAACTGGGTAACGGTGGTATTGCGTTTCTCCGGACCACTGACGCGAAATATTGCGTGTTTGTCACTGTACAGCGATACCGGCTTCCCATGCTGCTCGATGTATTCCCGGGTTGCCAGCATGTAGTCAAAGGCTGTTTCTGACTCGCTGAACCGCAAATGCATCAGACGCCCGGTGGCATCATCGATAAAGACCAGCAGGCAGCATTTTGGCGCACGGCCTTCAAACCAGTCATGGTGGGAGCCGTCGATCTGGATAAGTTCACCCAGACAATCACGCCGATGTCGGGGTTGATAAACCCGTGACTTACGGCGAGCATGCGGGACCCAGAGTCCGTCAGACGTCATCCAGTTGCGGACGGTCTCGATTGAAAGCCGGATATTATGGCGCTCTCTGAGTTTTTCTGCGGCCAGTGTGGGCCCAAAGTCACTGTAGTTTTCACGTATCAGCGTGAGTACTCGTAGTTTGAGAGATTCGGTCAACCGGCGGTTGCTGGGCTGGCCGCGTTTGCGGCTGACAAGTCCTTCAGCACCAGAAACTCGGTAACGATTGATAAGTCGTTGCGCCTGACGTTCTGAAATGCCAAGCTGTGATGCTGCATCACGACGGCGTAGACGCTTTTCACAAACTGCCTGTATCACCGGTAGGCGGTGGATCTCTTTATCTGACATGGTCACCAACATGCGTTGAGCCCCTTAGAATTGCATTCAGTTTAGCTTACTCTAAGGTGACGTTTCTATCTGGATAAAAAGTGACATTACTAAATGGTTCTAACATACTTAGTTCGTGTAATCTATCTTATGTTAAATTTAGTCCGTCGTTCATTTAGTTCATAACAGGCCGCAGACTACGATTAATCGTAAGCGTCGTCTCAGCACCGTCTGGCAGATCCTGATATTCCTGAGAGGATAGTGGACACCAAATATGGTGGACGCTATCCATGAAATCATTAACCGCAGTGCGTAAAAAAAGCCCTAATTATCCCGTTGAGTTCAAAATCAAAATGGTTGAACTCTCGCATCGACCAGAGATCTCCGTAGCGCAACTCGCTCGTGAGCATGGGATCAACGATAATTTGCTGTTCAAGTGGCGCCAGTACTGGCGCGAAGGAAAACTACGTCCTCCTTCAACAACAGAAAACAACGTGCCTGAGCTGCTCCCGATAACACTTGATACCGAAGATGTTGTCCCTGCAACCTCCCCCCGGTCACAACCTGTAGCTGCTGCGGCACCTGAATCACTCAATATCAGCTGTGAAGTGACGTTCCGGCACGGATCACTCCGTCTGAATGGTGCCATCAGCGAAAATATCCTGAACCTGCTGATACGGGAGCTCAAACGTTGATCCCATTACCATCAGGGACAAAGATCTGGCTGGTCGCTGGCATCACCGATATGAGAAACGGCTTCAACGGCCTGGGCAAAGGTGCAGACGACGCTGAAAGACGATCCGATGTCAGGTCACGTTTTTATCTTCCGTGGGCGTAATGGCAGTCAGGTAAAGCTCCTCTGGTCTACCGGCGATGGACTGTGTCTGCTGACCAAACGGCTGGAGCGCGGCCGCTTCGCCTGGCCGTCAGCCCGGGATGGCAAAGTGTTCCTCACACCGGCACAGCTGGCGATGCTCCTTGAAGGTATCGACTGGCGGCAGCCTAAAAGACTGCTTACGTCACTGACTATGTTGTAGGCCTCTTTATCCTGGTCGACGCTGAATGAGCCTGGTAATATACCCGGTATGAACAGCTTACTTCCTGACGATATCGATGAACTGGAACGTCTCCTTGCCGAACAGGAGGCGCTGAACCGTGCCCTTCTGGAAAAGCTGAACGAGCGTGAACGCGAAATAGATCACCTGCAGGCGCAACTGGATAAGCTGCGCCGGATGAACTTCGGCAGCCGCTCCGAAAAAGTCTCCCGCCGTATCGCGCAGATGGAAGCCGACCTTAAGCAGTTGCAGAAAGAAAGCGATACCCTTACCGGCCGGGTGGATGACCCGGCCGTGCAGCGCCCGCTGCGGCAGACCCGTACCCGCAAACCGTTCCCTGAATCACTTCCCCGTGACGAAAAACGGCTGCTGCCGGCAGCGTCATGCTGCCCGGAATGGTGGTGCGCTGAGTTACCTGGGTGAAGATGCCGCCGAACAGCTGGAGCTGATGCGCAGCGCCTTCCGGGTTATCCGGACAGTACGTGAAAAGCATGCCTGTACTCAGTGCGATGCCATCGTGCAGGCCCCCGCGCCTTCACGTCCCATCGAGCGGGGTATCGCCGGACCGGGGCTGCTGGCCCGCGTGCTGAGTTCAAAGTATGCAGAACATACCCCGCTGTACCGGCAGTCAGAAATATACAGCCGCCAGGGTGGGAGCTGAGCCGCTCACTGCTGTCGGGCTGGGTGGATGCATGCTGCCGGCTGCTGTCACCGCTGGAAGAGGCGCTTCAGGGCTATGTCCTGACCGACGGTAAACTCCATGCCGATGACACCCCGGTCCAGTGCTGCTGCTGCCGGGCAATAAGAAGACGAAGACCGGGCGGTTGTGGACGTATGTTCGTGATGACCGCAACGCTGGATCAGCAGTCGCGCCGGCGGTGTGGTTCGCTTACAGCCCGGACAGAAAAGGCATCCACCCTCAGACCCATCTTGCAGGGTTCAGTGGTGTGCTGCAGGCCGATGCGTACGCCGGGTTCAACGAGCTGTACCGCGATGGCCAGATAACGGAAGCCGCCTGCTGGGCTCACGCCCGCCGTAAAATCCACGATGTGCACGTCCGCACACCGTCGGCGCTGACGGATGAAGCCCTGAAGCGTATCGGCGAGCTGTATGCCGTTGAAGCGGAGATAAGGGGAATGCCGGCGAAGCGACGCCTTGCAGAACGTCAGCAAAAAGCTAAACCGCGGCTGAAATCCCTGGAAAGCTGGCTGCGTGAAAAGGTGAAAACGCTGTCGCGACACTCAGAACTGGCGAAAGCGTTCACGTACGTACTGAACCAGTGGCCGGCGCTGGCTTACTATACTGACGACGGCTGGGCCGAGGCAGATAACAACATAGCTGAGAATGCGCTACGGATGGTCAGCCTGGGCCGCAAAAACTACCTGTTCTTCGGTTCGGATCATGGAGGAGAGCGGGGAGCGCTGCTGTACAGCCTGATCGGGACATGCAAACTGAACGGAGTGGAGCCAGAAAGCTACCTCCGTCACGTCCTTAACGTCATAGCGGACTGGCCGATAAACCGGGTCAGCGAACTACTCCCCTGGCGCGTAGCACTGCCAACTGAATAACACATCCCCGTCAATACGGTTCTCGCTGCACGCTTACGATTAATCATACACAGATATAATCTTTCATTTGGTTTAAAAAAAACGCTCCCGATCGGGAGCGTAAGCCAGTGACTTCGGCGTCAAATGAGGGTCTGACAAGTGGAGCTGCGGGTTAATTCTGGGTGATCTGGCTGCGATGCTTTTCAGCCTGCTGCTGATGAATAACGGAAGATTGACCATTATTCGCCTTCTCATGCACAACAGCGGCTTTCTCATGCTCGTTCATTTCGGAAAATGATTTTGCTGTTTCGTTAGAAGCTGCTGGCTTGGATTTCATCATTTTTTTATGCATTTCAGCCATGTCCTGATGGGCAGCAGAATTGCCGTTTTGCATCATTTCATGGGACATTGCGGCCTGATCGTGACCGCTCATATCCATCATTTTCATGCTCTCCCCCTGAACTGCACTTTTTTCAGCGGATGATTGCATCTGATGGGCAGGCGCCTGGGCATTATTTACCTGGTCATGCATGTTCATTGTCTCTGCAGCCCAGGCAGATGAAGCGACAGCCATCATAGCAATAAAGGATACAAGGATCTTTTTCATGGTTGGGTCTCCGGTGTTTTCATACCCGAACAATCAATGCTTATAACAGAGAAAGCATTTGATCTCAGGGCTGGTTGATCATCACGCCAGGAACCGGGCGATTGAATTATCACGCTGTCCTGATTTATGGCTGATTATAAAAAACCGCCTCTGTTTATCGCGTGACTGAACGATGACATTTTTGTCACCTTCCGGGTTTCTCCTGAATAACGGTATTAATCCATTAACAGACGCACACTGAACACAATTTCCCGCCCCTGCTGTTCTGCTGACAGCTCGCCGCCGTGAGCATGAATGATCGACCTTGTAATTGATAATCCCAGCCCCGCGCCTTCCGTGTTGTAGAACCTTGATGAGTCTGCGCGATAGAACCGGTCAAACAAACGTTCCAGATTAGCGGGAACCTGGCCGGACATCGTATTCGTAATCATCACGTTCACACAGTCACTGTCACGCTCAAGGTGTATCGCTGTACAGGTGTTATCGGGAGAATACTTGATTGCATTGGAAAGCAGGTTACTGAAAGCACGTCGGAGCATATCGCTGTCTCCGGCAACAACGCCCTCTCCTTCAACCGTGATTGTCTTTCCTGTTTCGTCTGCCAGGGGCTCGAACAACTCACGTAATTCATTCAGTTCGGCTGCCAGATCCACATCATGTTTATCCAGCCGCAGCAGACCATGCTCTGAACGTGCCAGAAAAAGCATGTCACTGGTCATTCGTGACAACCTTTTCAGTTCTTCCAGGTTAGCGAATAAAATTTCGCGGTAATGCGAAACATCCCTTTCCTTAGCCAGTGCAAACTGCGTCTGCATCATCAGATTACTGACTGGTGTGCGCAGCTCATGCGCGATGTCAGACGAGAAATCTGACAGTTTCCGGAATGCCCCCTCCAGGCGATCAAACATATTATTGAACTCCTGCATGGTCTCAGAGATTTCCGGCGGAGCCAGATCGGGATTTAGACGCTGATCCAGGCTGTGTACAGTCATGGAGGAAGCCAGACTGGTCATTTCCCGTAACGGTTTCAGACCAATACGTGTGGTCAGCCAGCCCAGAAAAACAGAAATAAAGACCAGACCGATATTGAACCAGAACAGCCAGGTACTGAGTTTGTCCATAAACAGGGTGTGATACCCAGTATCCGTGGCAACCGTAATGATGACATGTTTGCTTTTACCCTGTTCCGGCGTCATGGCAACCCGCCGCGAGATACTGCGGTACACGGTGTTATTTTCTTCCGTCTGGATCATATAGTCGAGAATATCACCCGACTTATTAAGCAGGACCGCTGGAACAACAGAATTTTTGGCATAGAGTTCAACAATTTTTTCATTTTCCATGTTTTTTATAGAAATGAATAAACCATTGTGCCCTACCATCGCATCGTTTATTTTTTCTGATAATGACTTAATATCCGTTTTGTTCCGGAACGTCTCTGTTTTAAGAAACTCTTCGGTGAGCTGAAGTTTACCTGTCAGAAAATCGCGGTCCTGATTATCGAAATAGCCATTAAGGGTGCTAATCAGGATAAAACTTGATAACCACCATACCGTAAGCATCACCGCAGAAAAAATCAGGCTCAGGCGTGTGGTCAGGGAAATTTTGAACCTCACTCTTCTCTGATCTCCAGGACATATCCGGCACCGCGAACGGTATGGATCAGTTTTGGCTCAAAGTCATCATCAATTTTACTTCTCAGACGTCTCACGGCGACATCAATCACATTCGTATCACTGTCAAAATTCATGTTCCAGACCAGGGACGAGATAAGACTCCTGGGTAACACTTCTCCGGTGCGTTGCAGCAGCAACTCAAGCAGAACGTATTCTTTACCGGTGAGATGGATCTTCTTCCCCGAACGGATCACGGTCCGGCGCACCATATCAACGGTCATATCGGCGATGGTGCAGACTGTTGCGGCCTGCGAGCGTGCCCGGCGCAGTAGGGTTCTTACACGTGCAACCAGCTCCGTAAAATCAAAGGGCTTAATCAGGTAGTCATCTGCGCCAAGCTCCAGTCCTTTCACTTTGTCCCGCACGTTGTCCTTTGCGGTTAAAAACAGGACCGGTTCTTCGTGCCCGGACTCCCTCAGTGCGCTGATGATTTGCCACCCGTCGAGGAAAGGCAGCATCACGTCCAGTATTATCAAATCATACTGTCCCTTCGACGCGGCCCCGAGACCATCGCGGCCATTATTAAAGAGATCGGCCTGATAGCCTTCCTCAACCAGTCCCTGCTGCAGGTAACGACCTGTTTTTTGTTCGTCTTCAACGATTAAAATACGCTGCATGGTCAACTCGCTGATATGAAAGTAAAAATCTCACGCATGAGCTTTGGCTGTCCCCTAGCTGACCTGAGACGGAGCAAGCATTCCGAGCCACGCTACGGCGCCCAGAATGATAATCGCAACAACGAATTCTGTCAGGATGCTGTTTCGCATCAGGGCAACGCTGCGATCATAATTCCCTTCCCTGACCATAACTTCAAGCCGGGGACCCAGGTGAAACCGGTTTGCTGCAGCCAGAAGAAGCATCAGAACAAACAGAGCCGTCTTGGCAAGCAATATCCTCCCCCAGGAACTGTTGAATAAGGGAGTTAAGTTACCCTCAGCAATATACAGATAGTTGACCAGCGCACTCAGGATCAGGGCTACAACAATCACCGTTCCTGCCGTGGCAAATTTTGCCAGGGAGTCAGATATCACAATGACGCTCTGTGCATTATGCTCGTTTCTGCGCATCAGCAGGATAGCAAATGCAACCAGAGCACCTGTCCAGGCACCTGCAGCGCCGAGATGGGTCAGATCGCTCAGTAAATGGAGATAGTAATGCAGACCGTCATGCATAACGGCGTGTCCTCCCCAGGCAAGTGTAGCCAGCGCCACGCCCCCACTCATCGTCATCAGCAGGCAGGACAATACTCTCTTATTAGTGTAAAGGAACAAAGCACCGAGTGTGGTAAACAGGGCACAGAGCCTGACAATCCAGCTAATACCCACATCAGTTTCTTCTATCACCATCTCGATAACATGGATGGATAATTCTCTGAGGTCAGTTACTCCACTCATGGCATTAGATACCAGGAGCATATTAATGCCAGTAAGAATGATGCCTGTAACAACAGCAAAGGTTATAAACGACCTGAAATTAGTCAGGTTATAGGTTTCATGTCTGACACCGCTTATTCCATATATCTGAAAAAATGGCAATCCAAATATTACCATCAAATCCAGATAAAGAAGAAAACGAATAACAATCATAATCAGGTCGTTCATAATATTACTTCACTGTAAAGGTGTAATTACCGGTAATAGGGTGCGTATCTGAAGAAACCGCGCGCCAGTCAACACGATAAGTGCCAGCGGGTAAAGGCTCTCGCGGAATAATGACCATCGATTTAGGGTCAGCGCCTGGCGTCACTTTTGCCGCGACCGGCATCGGAGAATGTGATGACATGCCTTTCATACCCGTCATCGTTAATTTTGCACCTGAGAATTTCACGGTCAGATTTTCCGAGAAATTAAGCTGAATCTTTTCCGGGGCCGCTACGGCTGAATCAGCCTGTGGCACAGAGCTTTTTAATTCCGGATGGGCCATAGCAGAGAAAGCAACGCCCATAACGAGGCCACCTGTAAGAATGGCTTTATTTAAAATCGACATTTTATTTACCTGTTTAGTTGAGTGTTTTATATCAGTGCGTTAAAACCAGATTCTGGCTCCCGCCAGGAATACTACCTGATGGTCTTTCTCACCTTCTCTTTTCGCCATATCGGATGTTTTCCCGTAAAGTTGATTCCAGGAAACGCCTATATAGGGTGCAAACTCACGGCGTATTTCATAGCGCAGCCGGAGCCCCAGCTCTGTGTCAGTCAGTCCCCTGCCGCGACCCCGCGATTCATCATCCTGACTGTAGAAATTCACCTCATAGGATGGCTGGAGTATGAGCCGGTTAGTCAGTAAAACGTCGTATTCTCCTCCCAGACGAAGGGCTGCTTTTCCGCCATTACTGACAAAACCCGTAATTTCAGACTCAAAATTATAGAGTGCCAGCCCCTGAAAACCGACAGCAGCCCAGGTCCGGGCAGAAGCAGGTCTGAAATCCTGCCTGACACCCGCAACCAAATCCCACCATGGGCCAACCGCATGTCCCCAGAGTAACTGCGCTTCAGCCGCCTCCGTTTCCCCATTGCTTCGTTCACCTTCACTCTTTAGCCAAATCCGATCTGTGTCGCCTCCAATCCAGCTGTTAACACTCCAGCTGAAATTGTTGGTGTTATCCGACCGTTGCCATTCCAGTTGATCCAGCAGAACCAGATAATTAATCGCACTGTCGTGAATCGCATGCCCCTGTAAATTGCCGAATGCAGCCTTCCGGTCGGCATCGGTAACAGGCGGAATTGGCGTTCTGCTCTCAGTTACAATGGGCTCCATTGACGTCATCTCAGTGAAATTCTCATCTGCTGGCATCTGCATGGCAGACATGTCGTGCCCGGCGTGGGGATCTGCAGAGACGGAGCCCGCCGCAATAGAAAGCTGTGAGGTAAACAAACCGGCGACCAGAACAGGTATGGCCTTCAAATTTCTCTTCATTCGCATCATTCCTCCACCCGGACTTCACGAAACATTCCCATTTCCATGTGATAGAGCAAATGGCAGTGATACGCCCAGCGGCCAAGCGCATCTGCTGTCACTCTGTAACTGCGTTTTGTACCAGGGGGAACATCTATTGTGTGTTTACGAACCATGAAATTACCGTTTTCATCTTCCAGATCGCTCCACATACCATGCAGGTGAATGGGGTGAGTCATCATGGTATCGTTGATCAGCGTGATCCTGAGCCGCTCACCGTATTTCAGCAGCACCGGTGCGGCATCTGAAAACTTGATTCCGTTAAATGACCAGGCAAACTTTTCCATGTGGCCGGTTAAATGCAGTTCTATGGTACGGCCAGGTTCACGTCCGTCAGGATCCTCAAAGCGGCTTTTCAAATCCGCGTACGTGAGAACCTTTCTTCCGTTATTTCGAAGACCAATACCCGGATCATTTAATTTCGGAGAGACGCTCATCGCCTGCATATCAACCAGTGGGTTATCCGTTTCTGACGCAGGATGACTTTGCATACCCGGCATTCCGGCCATCCGGGAATGATCCATACCGGCCATGCTGCTGTGATCCATGGGCGCGGAGGATGTCCCGCTATCCGGAAGGTCAGCACCGTCCATAGACATCATCTCTCCGCTGTTATCCATGCCTCCCATCTGGCTGTGGTCCATTCCTGCCATATCATGTCCCATTCCCCCCATACCCATATCTTCCATGGTCAACAGAGGACGGGGATCGAGGGGGGGAACGGCAGCACTTAACCCCTCTCTCGTGGCCAGTGTCCCTCGAGCGTAACCGGTCCTGTCCATGGATTGTGCGAAGATGGTATAGGCCTCACCCTGAGGCTCCACAATGACATCATAGGTTTCGGCAACGGCAATCCTGAATTCGTCAACGGTAACCGGGTTTACATACTGGCCATCTGCAGCCACGACCGTCATTTTCAGCCCGGGGATACGGATATCGAAATAGGTCATTGCCGAGCCGTTGATAAACCGTAAGCGTATCTTTTCACCGGGACGGAACAGTCCGGTCCAGTTTTTCAGCGGGGCCTGCCCGTTCATGAGATAGGTGTAGGTGTAGCCACTGACATCCGCGAGGTCAGTCGGATTCATTTTCATTTCAGCCCACATTTTCCGATCGGCAATGGTGGCTGACAGCCCCCTGGTATTCACGTCGCGGAAAAAAGAGCCAACGGTTGGTTTATTGAAATTGTAGTAATCCGACTGTTTTTTTAATTTTTTCAGCAGGCTGTGAGGATTTTCATCGGTCCAGTCAGACAACATGACCACATGCTCACGATCGTAAGCAAACGGTTCTGGCTCCCTGGCATCGATGATAATGGCACCGTATACCCCCTCCTGTTCCTGCAGACCGGAATGGCTGTGGTACCAGTAAGTCCCGTTCTGCTTAACCTTAAAGGTGTAAACGTAGGTATCATCAGGCTCTATGCCCATAAAACTCAGCCCCGGAACACCATCCATATTGGCCGGAAGAATAATGCCGTGCCAGTGAATGGACGTCTGTTCATTAAGACGGTTTTTGACCTTCAGGGTAATGGTGTCACCTTCTTTCCAGCGAAGAACGGGCCCCGGCAGGCCTCCATTGATTGTTTTGGCCTGACGCTCACTGCCCGTGATATTGACGGCCGTTTCACCAATGGTCAGGTCAAACTGAGTACCCTGCAGGGATGCGGCAACTGGCAGGCTCAGACTGGAACGCGCATTGAAACTCCATACGCCAAGACTTCCGGCTACGCCAGAGAGGGTTAACCCCTTCAGGAAAGTTCGTCGAGACGTTTTCAACAGCATGCGCATTCCCTTATTTAAAGTATGGTTACTGACAGAATTCGAGAACCGATTTAAATTAAATTACTGGTTCATCCACTTACAATGAAATGAATCTAGCACACCTTAAGAAACAAATTCATTACAATCGTGTAATGTACATAGCTGTATTACATTTACGTCATCTTCCCCACAGGTTGATTATTTTTATATATGATCATAAGGACATCTTTTATGTACCTCAGAAGGTAATTACACATGAATATATTAATCACGACCACTGCGTTTACAGCTTTATTTTGTGGGGCAGCTTTTGCTCAGTCCAGTGATATTGCCCATGAAGCACATCGATTTGTTAATAATGCCTCAGCCGTCAGTCATGTGAATTCCTCGACGCATGAAAACTTACCGGACAGGGTTAATAAAAACAACACGCCCTCATTCTCTGAAATGAATGAACATGAAAGGGCCATTGTTGCTCATTCATTTATGAACAACAGCGCGTCCTATGCGCATCAGAAAATGATTGAGGAACATAAAAAAATGCTGTCCGGCAGTGATGCAAATTCAAAGACCTCGTCTTCTTCTTTTAACGAACTGAATGCCGGAGAAAAAGCCGCTCTCGTGCATGAGCAGGTCAATAATGCCGGTGCGGAAGCACATCAGACGCAGGCAAGAAAGCTTCGCGGGCTGTATTCGACCAGGTAACTGCAGGCGGGTTAGTGCTTAGCGTCAGGTGCGCAGCAGGGCTTTACTGACGGGTTACGTAGCAGGACATGAGCCCCATATTGCTCTGCCGTAACCTGTTTCAGTCCCGTTAATCATCACCGTCGGGCTGGTCATACAGTTCCCAGAGCTTCCGGAGCAAACGGGAAACAAGATATGTTACAAAAATGACGACCATCAACGGTGCTCCCGATTAACTGACAGATGACACGCCTCCTGAAAACCCCTAGCATACGCCGCAGTGTTCATGCTAACGGCGAATTCCAGTAAATGTATTCTACCGATGTCGTAAAAGAAAATGCCTACCTTTCAGCCACCCGCTCGGGGCTGGAATCGAACGAGATCGCTACTCTTCAGCGCTGCTTGCCTTCCCGGTTTAATCTGCGGCATTTGAAAAAAAATGAATCATTAAAACTCGTACTGCAAAAGAAAGCGGGAAAATCACGTGTCGTGGCCTATAAATTTACGTCCGGTTCATTTAATTACACGGCGTATCGTATATCAGATAAAAAGTTCTATAACCTTTCCGATACTTCCGGGAAAGGCAGTCTCGATTATCCGTTACCGGCCACAGCAAGACTCAGTTCGCCTTTCAATCCTGCAAGACTTAACCCGGTATCGGGAAAAGTGAGTCCCCATAATGGCATTGATTATTCCATGCCCATGAACACGAAAATAGTCAGCGTCATCGACGGAAAAATCACCCGGGCCGAATACAACAGTACCATGGGATATTTTGTTGAAGTAACGGGAAAAGCCGGTGTTAAAACTCGCTATCTCCACCTCAATAAAATACTCGTTACTAAAGGGGCCAGGGTTACCCGGGGAGACGCTATTGCGTTATCCGGTAACAGCGGACGTTCATCCGGTCCTCATCTGCATTACGAGCTGTTCATCAATAACAATCCTGTTAACTCACTGGCGTTCCGGACGGCGGCACCCGCTGATAACAAACTCGAACAGCATGCCTTTGCGCATGCCAGAGACTACGAACGATACCTGGACTGATAACGGGACCGCGACGCGGTCCCGTCTGCCGGATTAATTTTTTTTATCGTTTTCACTTCCGTGATGTTGATGATCTCCATGCCCCCCGTGACCGTGGAAAAGATGCATGAGCGGACAAAGCAGCAGTAACAGATATGGCCAGTAGCCTGCCACATGTGACCAGTGTTCGCGCAGGAGAGCAAATGCCGCAATCGCGGCGACAGCAATAAGCGCATAGGTTGTACTTTTCATACCGGACTCCTTCTGTTCGTAACAGCCCCTTCACTCAGTGTTATTTCCCGAGCCTGACACTTTTCAGACGCAACGCATTTGCAATGACGCTAACGGAGGAAAGGGCCATGGCCGCCGCCGCAATAACTGGCGACAGCAGTATTCCATACACAGGATAAAGCAGACCTGCAGCTACAGGCACCCCAAGAGCATTGTAGATAAACGCAAAAAACAGATTCTGCCGGATATTTTTCATGGTGATCTCTGACAGATGACGGGCCCTGTTGAGTATCATCAAATCGCCTTTGAGAAGGGTAACGCCAGCACTTTCTATTGCCACATCTGTACCCGTTCCCATGGCTATACCCACGTCAGCCGCTGCCAGCGCCGGGGCATCATTCACACCGTCTCCGGCCATCGCAACCACATGGCCAGACTCTTTCAATCGGGTTATCACTGCTTTTTTGCCATCCGGCAGAATCCCGGCTTCAACCTCATCTATTCCCAGTTTCCGTGCGACTGCTTCAGCAGTAAGCTGGTTATCCCCGGTGAGCATAACAATGCGGATCCCCGCCTGACGCAAAGCTTTAAGCGCATCCGGCGTGGTTGCTTTCACGGGATCCGAGATAGCTATCAGGCCTGCAAGGTTCCCGTCTGTGGCCACATAGATAACGGTAGCGCCTTCCATCCGCAACGTATCCGCAACGGCCTTTTGATTATCAATAACGATACTGTTTTCCTGCATAGCCAGTTCATTACCAATAACAACCCGTTGACCTTCGACATCGCCTGAGACACCTTTCCCCGACGGGGCATTGAAATTACTGACGGCAGGTATCACGATCCCCTTTTCATGCGCGGCTCTGACAACAGCCATACCCAACGGATGCTGCGAACCTTTTTCCACTGCAGCTGTTACACGTAAAAGAGATATTTCCCCACCCGGACTGAGACTGATAATCCCTGTCACCGTAGGCGAACCTTCCGTGAGCGTGCCTGTTTTGTCGACAACCAGCGTGTCCACTTTTTCAAGACGCTCAAGGGCTTCGGCATTCTTGATTAACACCCCGGCCTGGGCGCCTTTGCCCACCCCCACCATTATCGACATCGGCGTGGCCAGTCCCAGCGCGCAGGGACAGGCAATAATCAGGACCGACACAGCCGCAATGAGACCGTGCGCCATCCTGGGCTCGGGCCCCCAGACAGACCAGATCAAGAAAGCAACAACCGCGATAAGTATCACCAGAGGAACAAACCAGCCTGAAACGCTGTCTGCCATTCTCTGGATGGGGGCACGCGAACGCTGTGCATCAGCGACCATCTGAACAATTCGTGAGAGCATCGTTTCATCACCGACTTTCTCTGCACGGATGATAAGACTACCTGTCTGATTAATCGTCCCCCCAATGACAGGGTCACCCTTCGTTTTGGTAACCGGCATAGACTCCCCGGTCACCATCGATTCATCCACAGTTGTTTTGCCTTCGATCACGATACCGTCGACCGGAATACTCTCTCCAGGTCTGATGCGGAGCTTATCGCCAGGCAGGACATCTTCCGCATTAATATCCGTTTCATGACCGTCATGATCCAGCCGTCTGGCGGTTTTGGGGGCAAGGTTCAGAAGCGCAGTAATGGCGCCTGAGGTTTGTTCCCGTGCCCGCAGCTCAAGAACCTGTCCCAGCAGAACAAGCACCGTAATAACTGCTGCGGCTTCAAAATAAACGGCCACCAGGCCATCCATGTTTCTGAACGATGCAGGAAACCAGGAGGGGAAGACGGTTGCAATGACGCTGTAAACCCAGGCTACGCCGGTCCCCATTGCAACAAGGGTAAACATATTCAGGGAGCGGTTACGTAACGACATTCCGGCCCGGGCGAAGAATGGCCAGCCACACCACAACACGACAGGGGAGGCCAGAAGCAACTGCAGCCATGTGTTGTACTGTGGCGGTACTGTATTCCTCAAGTCGGGAAACAGATGAGATCCCATTTCGAGTACCAGAACCGGAAACGCCAGCAACAACCCCAGCCAGAAGCGTCTTGTCATGTCGTGAAGTTCATCACTCGGCCCCGTGGATGCCGTGGCTACGAGCGGCTCCAGTGCCATTCCACAGACAGGACAGCTTCCGGGACCACTGCGGCGTATCTCCGGGTGCATCGGACATGTCCACACACCTTCAGAATTCTCTTTTTCCGCCTGGTTGTGAGGCTGTTTTATCTGATCAGGGCTGACTTCGTGATGATCGTGGTGATGGTGATGGGAATGTTCACTGGCATCTTCGGTAAAATAATGATCGGAATGGGCTTTAAATTTGCTCTCACAGCTGGCGGAGCAGAAATAAAGCTGATGGTCCTGGTATCGAATGCTGCTGTGCGCCTTGTCAGGCAGGATGACCATCCCGCACACGGGATCTCTCACCTTATGCAATACGTGGCCCTCGTCCGGGGATAATGTCTGCTCAGAAGCAGTCTGGTTGTTGTGTTGCACTGCATTGTCATTTTTCACAGTAACTCTCCTTATGCATACCGAAGCATCTTCTGTCTTCAGGGTATGTCATGGATGCGATTACCACGAATATCGCCGGCACAGGAGTGCCTGCTACCGGCGTCCCGTTATCAGCCGTTCCGCTGACTATTCGATTCGCTGGAAGACTTTTTTACTTCCATCCGGTGAGAATGCGATAACATCGTAAGCCTCTTTTCGGGCTCCCATCTCCATTCCAGGACTTCCTGCTGGCATACCGGGGGTGGCGAGACCGTATATACCCGAACCAGACTGCATTGCCTTATGTATCGTTGTCGCAGGCACATGGCCTTCAATGATCAAATTACCGGCAACCGCGGTATGACAACTTCGTAGTCCTGCAGGAACAGCATGCTTTTCTTTCAGGGCTGACAGCGCCTGATCATTCATGACGTGAGTTCGTACTTCGAACCCGTCTTTTTCCATCGCTTTGCCCCACAGGGAACAACAGCCACAGTTTTCAGATTTGTACATATCAATCACTTTTTCACTCGCCATCGCGGGTAGTGAAAGGCCGAGAGCCAGCGCCATTAGAACCACTTTTTTCATACTCACCTCTGTATATTATCGATATAAACCCTGACGTCAGGGTGAATCAGTAAAGAAGGACACCCACAGGGGGTGCCCTTTCAGGTTCAGGACACGCTTTTTTTATGTCTGCGCAGCCAGATTAATTTGTAGGCGGCAGGAATAATGAACAGGGACAGCAGCGGAGCCGTGATCATCCCACCAATCATGGGTGCCGCAATACGGCTCATGACTTCTGAACCTGCGCCGGTTCCCCAGAGTATTGGCAGCAGACCCGCAATGATCACCGCCACGGTCATGGCTTTCGGCCGGACACGCAGTACGGCACCATGATAGAGGGCTTCATCAAGACCTTCCGGTGTGAACGTCTCTTTACGGGACAATTCCGGGTGCGCTTCAATGGCATGACGCAGATACATCAGCATGACCACGCCAAACTCTGCTGCCACCCCGGCCAGGGCGATAAACCCGGTTCCGGTCGCCACTGACATATGGAAGCCCTGCCAGTACAGGAACCATATTCCGCCAACCAGGGCGAACGGCAGGCTCATCAGGATCAGCAGGGCTTCGTCAACCCGGCGGAATGCCAGATACAACAGGATGAAAATGATCATCACCGTCATCGGCACCATCAGCTTCAGTTTCTTGTTGGCATGCTCAAGCAGTTCAAACTGTCCGGAGAATGCCACACTGGTTCCCGGTCTCAGTTTCACTTTCTCGCTGATGGCCGTCTTAATGTCGTTAACCACCGACACCATGTCCCTGCCGCGGGCATCAACATAAATCCAGCTGGCTGGCCGGGCATTTTCGGTTTTCAGCATGGTTGGTCCAGAAACGACGTTAATATCCGCGACATCGCCCAGCGTGATCTGCTGCTTCATCGGGGTCAGGATCGGCATCTGTTTCAGCGCCTGCGGACTGTTCCGGTAATCCTGCGGGTAGCGAATGTTAATAGGGTACCGGGCCACCCCTTCAACCGTCTCACCCACCATAGCACCTCCGATTGCTGAAGAGACGAACAGCTGGACATCACCTACCGTCATCCCGTAGCGGGAGGCTTTCTCCCGGTTGATATCGATATCGATGTAGCGCCCGCCCTCAAGTCGCTCAGCCAGGACAGACACCACGCCAGGCACGGTTTTGGCTACCGCCTCGATACTCTGCGCCGTCGCGTCGATATCGGACAGAACAGTCCCGGACACTTTGATACCTATCGGGCTTTTGATCCCGGTTGAGAGCATATCAATACGGTTACGGATAGGCGGCACCCAGAGGTTTGCCAGACCCGGTAAACGGACTGTCCTGTCGAGTTCATCAATAATCTTGTCAATTGTCATGCCGGGACGCCACTGATCCTCAGGTTTGAGCTGGATCGTGGTTTCCACCATTTCGAGCGGCGCGGAATCCGTTGCGGTCTCTGCTTTACCGGTCTTGCCAAATACAGAAGCCACTTCAGGAACGCTTTTGATTAACTTGTCTGTTGTCTGCAGGAGCGCTGCAGCTTCTGCCGGAGAGACGCCAGGCAAGGTCGACGGCATATACAGCAGATCGCCCTCGTTAATCTTCGGCAGAAATTCACCGCCCACCTGACTCAGTGGCCAGATAACCGTGAAAATGGACAAGGCCGCAACCAGCAGGGTTGTTTTTGGCCAGTGGAGGACCCGCAGCAGCAAAGGATGATACGCTTTGATCAGCACCCGGTTCAGGGGGTTACTTGTCTCGGCAGGAATTTTCCCCCGGATCCAGAATCCCATCAGAATAGGAATGACGATGATGGCCAGTGCGGCCGCTCCCGCCATGGAGTACGTTTTCGTGAATGCCAGCGGGCCAAACAGACGACCTTCCTGCCCTTCCAGGGTAAAGATAGGAATAAAGGACAGGGTGATGATCAGCAAGCTAATGAACAACGCGGGTCCCACTTCCACGGAGGCGTCGGTAATCACCTTCCAGCGGGTGGCGTTGTCAATCTGCTCACCCGGATGCTGATGATCCCACTCCTCAAGCCGTTTGTGCGCATTTTCAATCATCACAATGGCGGCATCCACCATCGCACCGACGGCAATCGCTATCCCTCCCAGCGACATGATATTGGCGTTCAGTCCCTGGAAGTGCATGACGATAAAGGCGATACACAGGCCAAGCGGCAGAGAGATAATCGCCACCAGGGCAGAACGTACGTGCCACAGGAACAGAGCACAGACGATGGCCACCACGATAAACTCTTCCAGAAGTTTGGAACTGAGGTTATCAATCGCCCGGTCGATTAACTGGCTGCGATCGTAGGTGGTCACGATTTCAACGCCTTCCGGCAGGCTGGCCTTCAGCGTCTCCAGTTTATCCCTCACTGCCGTGATAACGTCGCGCGCATTTTTACCCGACCGCAGGATCACCACGCCGCCAGCGACTTCTCCCTGGCCGTTCAGCTCGGCAATACCACGCCTCATTTCGGGCCCGGTCTGCACGCGGGCAACATCCCGCAGATAAACCGGCACGCCGTTCTCACCTGTTTTCAGGACGATGTTATTAAAATCATCAATGCTCTGAAGATAACCGCTGGCACGGACCATATACTCCGCTTCGGCCATTTCAACGGATGAGCCACCGGCCTCCTGGTTAGACGATTCAAGTGCCTGTTTCACTTCGGGCAGGCTGATACCGTACTGGGACAGTTTTACCGGATTGACCTGAATCTGGTACTGTTTCACCACGCCGCCAACCGAAGCGACCTCAGCCACGTTCGGGATGGTTTTCAGCTCAAATTTCAGGAACCAGTCCTGCAGAGAGCGCAGTTCTGAAAGGTCGTGTTTTCCGTTGCGATCGACAAGGGCATATTCAAATATCCAGCCCACTCCCGTGGCGTCCGGGCCGATTTCAGAGCTCACACCCGCAGGCAGTTTGCCCTGAACCTGATTCAGGTATTCCAGCACGCGCGAACGGGCCCAGTACAGATCGGTGCCGTCTTCAAAAATGACATACACATACGAATCACCGAACTGTGAAAAGCCACGCACGGTTTTTGCGCCAGGTACGGACAGCATGGTGGTGGTAAGCGGATAGGTGACCTGGTTTTCTACAATCTGCGGGGCCTGTCCGGGATAGCTGGTTTTAATAATGACCTGCACATCTGACAGGTCAGGCAGCGCATCGACCGGCGTGTTAATTATCGTCCATGTGCCCCAGATGCTGAGAAACAGTGCGCCCATCATGACCAGGAAACGGTTGGCGACAGAGCGCCGGATAATCCATTCAATCATCGTCGTCTCCTCAGTGCCCTGAATGCATATTTACAGGCTGCTCAGACATTGCTGGCATACTGTTTTCTGTTTTTTCAGGGTGGCGCATACGTTCCAGCGCGCCCGTAATATTGGCTTCGGAGTCAATGAGGAACAGGCCACTGACCACCACGGTATCGCCTTCATTCAGGCCGGAGCCAATGCCGGACTGTTGCTGTGATTCATGCAGAACGTGGATCTGTTTCGGCACAAACTTGCCTTCATCATCAACAGTAATCACGCGCTGTTCTTTGCCGGTATCGATAACGGCCTGGCTTGGTATCAGCAGCATCTCCTGGCTCTTGGTATTCAGTTTCAGATAGGCATTCATGCCCGGCTTGAGAAACTCATCCTTATTAGAAACCTGGAGACGGACCTGAAGCGTACGGGTTGTCTGATCCACGCTGGGAAGAATGTTCCATTTTTCGACATGGAATGTTTTATCCGGATAAGCCGGTACCGAAATTTCAAACTGCGACGTATCTTTCAGCAGATAGGCGATAGATTCTGGCACTGCAGCGCTGATCCAGACCGGGTCCATCCCCTGAATCTGAGCCACTACTTTATCTTTCGAAATATTCATTCCGGTGCGCAGGTCAAACGCAGTAATGACACCATCAATAGGTGCTTTAATGGTAAAACGGGTCTGGATTGTGCGGGTTGAACGCAGCCTTTGAATATCCTCTTCCGGCATACCAGCCAGACGAAGTCGCTCCAGAACCCCTTTTATCTGGGTTGACGTACCGCCTGTACCGGATAACAGCAGGAACTCACTTTGTGCCTCAACCCATTCAGGAATGGTGATATCGATAAGCGGAGTGCCTTTCTTCACATGATCGCCAATCGTCAGGGGATACACTTTTTCGACGAAACCGTCAGAACGCGCCTGCACAATGACAAACTGATACTCGTTGTAACTGACATTAGCCGGGATTGTCTGGGAATAATTCAGCATTCCTCGCGTAACTTTTTGCGTTTTTAATCCCAGATTCTGAACCTGGGTTGGATCGATACGGATCCCGCCACTGCTTTTATCGCCACTTTCATCAGCATATTTCGGCACCAGGTCCATATCCATAAAGGGAGATTTTCCGGGTTTATCAAATTTGGTATCCGGTTTCATCGGGTCATACCAGAAAAGTACCTTTCGCTCCGGTGCCTTTTGTTCGGTTTGTACTGTTTTTTGTGATGAGTTTACATACTGCCAGGCAGTAACCGATATCAGCCCCCCTGCTATGAGGCTGCTGATAATTATTGCAGCATATTTTATCTTTAAAGAAGCCATACAATTTCTCGCTGAAAAATCAAAACACCTGGCATATGCGCCCGATCATTCATTCACAGTAATCCCTTAATGAATGTTCAGGCGCACTGGATGTATTCGCTCCGGACTGATAATCAGGATTGCGTAACGTTAATGCTTTTGAGTAAGGAGATATTGCCCTGCTGAATAAACGAGAAATCGACATGGTTGCCGGTTTTCAGGGCATTGATAGCGTCGTCTGCATTAACAAAAGTGAAGCGCATGGTCATTGCAGGCCAGCCCACAGCAGGGATTGCTTCGTGCGAAATGGTAATCTTTTTACTATTCATATCAATGTCTTTAACGACACCGGTGCCCTTGATAACCTGCTGTACCGAAGCATCACTGGCAGCATTCATATCGCCATGCTGATGTGTTTCAGCATGAAGACCGGCAGAAAACATGACAGAGAAGGCACCAAATAAAACGGCTTTAAGTGAATTACGCATTTTTAATTTCCTGATTAATTAAATAAATTTACTCTACCCAACCGCCACCCAGCGCGGTAAACAGATTAATTTCGTTAACCTGTCGGGAATAGGTAAGATCGAGAATGGTTTGCTGCGTAGCGAAGAGGGAACGTTCTGCATCCAGCACTTCGATGTAACTGACAGCACCACTTGCATATAATCCTCTGGCACGCTGGAGAGTTATCTGAAGTGAATCAAGATAACGCTGCTGTGACTCAAGTTGCTGGCTAAGGCTGTCGCGCAGCGCAAGCGTGTCGGAAACATCCTTAAAGGCTGACTGAATTTTTTGTTCGTAATTAACCACCGATTGTTGCTGGCGAATTTCAGCCAGCTTCAGATTGGCTTTATTCCTGCCAGCATTAAAAATAGGAATTTCAATTTTAGGGATAAAATTCCACATTCCACTTCCTGACGTAAACAGGCTTGACAGCTCCGTACTGCTTGCGGAAAGACCACTGGTCAGGGTAATGGAGGGGAAAAAGGCCGCTCGCGCTGCGCCAATATTGGCATCAGCCGCTTTCAGCTGATATTCCGCTTCCATAATATCCGGTCGCTGCAGCAAAATTTGTGAAGATAGATTTGGTGGCAATTTTACTGGTGCGATCTCCCCGCCTTTCATCCCTTTTTCTGACGGAAGTGCGCGGTACGTTCCCAGCACCAGTTGCAGGGCATTGTTTGCCTGAGCCAGATCGCCTTCTCGTTTGGCTATTTCGGCGCGGGTACTTTCGATTTGTCCTCTCGCCTGTTCAAGTGCCAGAACGTTCGTACTCCCGGTCACGAGCTGTTGCTCAACGAAAGCATAGGACTGTTCATAATTTTTCAGCGTTTCCCGCGCAATACGGAGTTGTTCGTACGCCAGTTGCTGGCTGAAATAGCTCTGTGAAACGTTGGAGACCAGCAGGATGTGTACGGCACGACGGGCTTCTTCGCTGGCAAAGTAGTTCTGGCGATCAGCCTCACTCATGTTCTTAAGTTTGCCAAAAAAATCGAGCTCATAGCTGAGCTCCAGACCCGCGTCGTACTCCTGTGTGGTCGGCTTGTCACCTTTCAGACCACCGTTGTATGTGATCCCGGATGAGGCATTCAGTTGGGGATAACGATCTGCATCCGTGACGTTGAACTGGGCCCGGGCCTCTTCAACCTTCAGGGCAGCCATTCTCAAATCACGGTTATTATTCAGGGCTTCACCGATCAGCCTGCTGACCTGGGGATCGACAAAAAAGTTTCGCCAGCCCGTATCCTGATAGCTGTTTACCGCAGGCGTCAGACTGTTTTTAGACAATGAAAACTGCTGGGGAACCGGAGCTGGCGGACGCTGATATTCAGGTGCCAGAGAAACACAACCAGCCAGGATGAATATGGTACTGATGCTGAGTAATTTTAATTTGAACATAACGCTTCTCGTACAGGCAGACCTGGTAAATGGTTCAAACGAAGTCCAGAGTATTGATAGGGATACTTTACCGAACGCTCTCTGTTTGCCGGGTGACAGGATAATGACAATGTTGTCATTTTTGCTGTAATCCGTTGATAACGATCGTGGGCGCAATAAAATGACATTAGCAGCCAGCCGGGGAGCATGATGAAAATATTAATCGTTGAAGACGAAATTAAAACAGGTGAATATCTCAGCAAGGGGCTGACAGAGGCGGGGTTCGTCGTGGATCACGCTGATAATGGTCTGACCGGATATCATCTTGCCATGACAGCCGAGTATGATTTAGTCATCCTGGATATCATGCTGCCTGATGTAAACGGCTGGGATATCATCCGTATGCTGCGCAGTGCCGGAAAGGGGATGCCGGTATTACTGCTGACGGCCCTTGGCACGATTGAACACAGGGTCAAAGGACTTGAGCTGGGTGCGGACGATTATCTGGTGAAGCCCTTTGCGTTTGCTGAACTGCTCGCCCGGGTAAGAACCCTCCTCAGGCGGGGAAACACGATGATCACGGAAAGCCAGCTTAAAGTGGCTGACCTCTCGGTTGATCTCGTATCCAGAAAAGTCAGCCGCGCCGGGAACCGCATTGTGCTCACCAGTAAAGAGTTCAGCTTGCTGGAATTCTTCATTCGCCATCAGGGAGAAGTTCTTCCCCGCTCCCTGATTGCCTCTCAGGTCTGGGACATGAATTTTGACAGCGACACTAACGCGATTGATGTCGCAGTAAAGCGACTCCGCGCTAAAATAGACAACGATTACGGGACAAAACTGATCCAGACAGTGCGGGGCGTGGGCTACATGCTGGAGATCCCGGATGCATAGCAAACCGTCCAGACGACCTTTCTCACTCGCTCTGCGGCTGACCTTTTTTATCAGCCTGTCCACAATACTGGCGTTTATCGCCTTCACCTGGTTTATGCTGCATTCTGTTGAAAAGCATTTTGCCGAGCAGGATGTCAGCGATCTGCAACAAATCAGCACCACACTGAGCCGTATACTCCAGTCCCCGGCAGATCCGGATGAAAAAAAAGTAAGCAAAATAAAGGAATCAATTGCCAGCTACCGCAACGTTGCCCTTTTGCTCCTCAATCCCAGGGGTGAAGTGCTCTTGAGCTCAGCTCAGGGGGCGGCACTACGCCCGGCAGTGAATTCAGCAGATTTTAGCGAGCACAGCCGCGCACGGGATGTCTTTCTCTGGACGGTGGAGGATCCTGCGGGACCGATGGATACCGGGTCCGGAATGAAGATGGAAACATACCGGATTATCGCCTCCTCTGGCCAGGCGATATTTCAGGGCAAACAGCAGAACTATGTCATGCTGACTGGCCTCTCCATTAATTTCCATCTCCATTACCTTGATGCGCTGAAAAAAAATCTGATTGCAATCGCTGTTGTGATAAGCCTGCTGATTGTTCTGATCATTCGCATCGCTGTCCGTCAGGGGCATCTGCCCCTTCGTAATGTCAGCAATGCCATTAAAAGCATCACCTCCGAGAATCTTGATGCGCGGCTGGAACCGACACGGGTTCCCATTGAGCTGGAGCAACTGGTTATCTCGTTCAATCATATGATTGGAAAGATTGAGGATGTCTTTACCCGCCAGGCCAATTTCTCTGCCGATATCGCGCACGAGATCAGAACGCCCATCACCAATCTGGTGACACAGACTGAAATCGCGCTGAGTCAGGATCGAACCCAGAAGGAACTTGAGGATGTCCTCTACTCCAGCCTGGAAGAGTATAACCGGATGACCAAAATGGTCAGCGACATGCTGTTCCTGGCGCAGGCAGACAATAATCAGCTGATACCTGACAGGGTCATGTTTGACCTCAGAGCGGAAGTCATGAAAGTCTTCGAGTTTTTCGAAGCCTGGGCCGAAGAACGCAATATCACGCTCAAATTTGACGGGATGCCCTGCCTGGTTGAGGGAGATCCACAAATGTTCAGAAGGGCGATCAATAATCTGTTATCCAATGCCCTGCGTTATACCCCGGAGGGACAGGCAATCACCGTCTCAATAAGAGAGCAGGAGAGCTTTTTTGACCTTGTGATTGAAAATCCGGGGAAACCGATCCCTGAAGAACATTTATCAAGGCTGTTTGACCGTTTTTATCGGGTGGATCCATCCAGACAACGAAAAGGAGAAGGCAGCGGCATCGGCCTTGCGATTGTGAAGTCAATCGTGGAAGCACATCACGGAAGAGTGCAGGTGGAATCAGACGTACGCTCCACGCGTTTTATCTTATCCGTGCCCAGACTGGAGAAAATGATCCCGGAAACCCAATGCTGAAAATAAAGATGTAAATGACAAAGATGTCATTAGCCTGTCATGCAGCAAACAGAAGCCATTCGATATAATTAGTGCAACTTATCAGGAAGGCTGGATTGCTTCATCAATACCCGGCGTCAGAGTACGCCAGGAAATGAATATCCAGCCCTCTTCCGGAGAAATAAACGCTGCCGAACTTGTTTCAGTTATGGAACTGAAAACACCGGTTGTACTTCCCCGGACATCACTAATTCAGAAATGGAGAGTTATCATGAAAAATATCGTATTAGCATCCTTGCTGGGCTTTGGTTTAATTTCATCGGCCTGGGCCACTGAAACCGTGAATATCCATGATCGCGTCAACAATGCACAGGCTCCTGCTCACCAGATGCAGTCTGCTGCGGCTCCTGTCGGGATCCAGGGGACTGCTCCTCGTATGACCGGTATGGACCAGCATGAACAGGCCATTATTGCTCATGAAACCATGACGAACGGCTCGGCGGATGCGCACCAGAAAATGGTGGAAAGTCATCAGAAGATGATGGGAAATAACACGGTATCCACGACCGTCCCGTCAACGTCTTACGCGGCGATGAATGAGCATGAAAGAGCAGCGGTTGCCCATGAATTCATGAATAACGGGCAATCCGGCCCACATCAGGCCATGGCCGAAGCGCACCGCCGCATGATCAATGCAGGCTGAATGCGACGGTAGTATCCGTGCTGTTACCTTTTCCCTGATAGATTTTCCTGAAACAACGTTGCTACATTTTTGCCCCCCGTCAGGGGGCTTTTTTGTCTGACTCAGCTACACTTAACCGGTACCTGTCTGAAAGGAATTATTATATGAAAATCAAAAACACCCTTTTTGTAATATTAATGTTATCCCTGCCAGCCATTTCTGCTGAACATTCGGAAATGAAAATGTCAGATATGCACTCATCGGCATCATCACAGGAATATATGGCTGGCATGAAAAATATGCATGAAAAAATGATGGCCGCCGTTAATGAATCCAATCCCGATAAGGCCTTTGCAAAAGGTATGATCGCACACCATGAAGGGGCAATCGCAATGGCTGAGACCGAGCTCAAATACGGAAAAGATCCGGAAATGAGAAAGCTCGCGCAGGACATCATTAAAGCTCAAAAAGATGAAATTGAGCAGATGAATAAATGGCTTGACAGTCATAAATAATGAACACTGGAGTGTTGTCTTGCGCACCCTCTTAGGGTACCCTCGGACACGAAAACATATAGTACTTAACTAATTAAAAACCCGAATAATTTCGGGTTTTTAATGTAACTTTCTTTTCTGAACGGAAATAATAGTCATACAATTTAATTTTTTTGTAATTATTCCTACTTTTGATCAGGTACTGGACGATGGATAACGACTCCCGCCTGAGAGGGAAAATCCGTCTGGTTACCTGGCGCTATACTTAACCGATTGATCGACATGCCATGCTGGTAAAATATTAAAATCCTCCCCCATAAATCTGAACCACATGACAGGATTGATAGTCAGGCAGTATTTCACATTCATTGCTAAAAATAAAAATAAGCATGCATCTTCTCGAAGATTAATTACCTTCCATCTTGTAAAAAAGAATCAAATCCTCTAATAATATCTCGATTCCCGCTTTTTTTAATACATCTTTCCGCTCGGCATATATTTTCCTCAACATATCTTCAAACCCCTTGCCAAGATGAATTTGTTTATGGCAGTTGCAACATAGTGATATGATATTCTCTTCCACATCCAGTGAATTCTCAAAATAGTCTTGCTTTGACATCGGGACAATGTGATGAGGTTCTGTGTAATTTAGGGGAGAGTTTCGCCTTCTGAACGTTGGATGGTCGCAATTAATTTCACATTTATAATCAGCTTTGTTAAGCGCATTTTTTGAAACAGATTTACTTCTTGGGTATGAGAGTCCATTTTTGACTTCTATTGCAGCTTTCTTAGGTTTCGCTTTTTCGCTATACTCAAATGTCTGAGTAACGTCAAAGTGATTACTTTCTTCTAGAGCAGTGATCAAATCATTATCTGAGTAAAAATCAATGCTTGAGCTTTCGTTCGTACTAAAAAAATCTAGTTCTTTTATTGCCTGAACAAGTTCTTCACGGATAGTCCATAAATTTCGCTTTGGGTTTCCTTTAATTTCTCTACTTTTCATGACTGTAATGAATTTTGTCCCGGAAGCAATCTTTCCGACTCCTTTAACCTCGAATCGGCCAAGCTGCTTCTGAACTCTTCCACCCAACCCATTGATTACACCATTAGCACTCATACTGTGCAGGTCGTACTTCTTGCCGATATCGAAACATGTACAGGAATGGTCTGGCTCAATGAACCATTTTTTTAACGCTGCAATACTTTTGTCATCAAAAACTTTTTTATCCCTTAATAAAATCTTCCATTCTTCAACGCTAATATCTATATCACAGACGTATTCACCATCAATTACTTCACATATTTTTTCAATCATGTCCATAACTCTCTTGTAACACAGGCTTTGTAATAATGTAAAATCCGTTACACGGCGTTGTATGTAATGTCATTGTCTCTTGGACTCCTACAGTCCAAAACAACTTTGTGTTTTGTTGTCCAAAAACTTTTTGTTGCCGTGAGTTCTCACTGAGATAAATCCCGCCTTGAGCGTATCACATCAGCAGACTTCCTCTCAACCTTATGGACTTAACCCGGTCATTCTTCACGACAAAGAAAGTACGGCATTTTACATGACGAAGAGACGGTCTCAGCTTCACATGACCGGATAACATTTTTAATGTACTTCATTATTACGGCACGGGTGTTCAACGAGTATTTTTAAATATTAATCATTTTGTTTAACGGGTGGATACCTACAAATTTTAACATTTACTAATCAAGATAGCAGTTATACGTACTTTCCCGGCAAAAATCCTGAGGTTTACAGATTCCCTCACCGTAACAGACCCGGTCATTCCCCTGGTCCTCCGGAGAGTCTAGTACGAGTGATAAACGTGAATTCCTGTACCTGAAGTTCAGCCGCTGGCAGATAAGTCGTGAACTATAATTACACTCAGTCAGATCCAAACACCTTTTCATCTGCATATATACTTTGTACATACCAGGAGATTACATGCAGGCACCCGGTATACCGGAGAATGAAGAACAGAGGCTGAAGTCCCTGTATATTACCGGCCTTCTTGATACCCGTGACGATGAGCGTTTTGAACGCCTGACGCGGCTGGCCCGCAAAGCCTTTCAGGTCCCGGTGGCCCTGATAAGCCTGCTGGATCGCGAGCGCCAGTGGCTCCTCGCCTGCCAGGGCGTCGGCGTGCGCGAAACTCCACGTGATATTTCGTTCTGCGGGCACGCCATTCTGCAGGAAGGGCCTTTTATCATTCACGATGCGGCTGCCGATGCGCGATTTCACGATAATCCCCTGGTTACCGGTGAGCCACACATCCGGTTCTACGCCGGCCAGCCGGTGAGCCTGCCGGACGGCACGGTGGCCGGCACGCTGTGCCTGATCCACACCGTTCCCCGCGCCTTCACGGATGAGGACATTGCGTCCCTCCGGGACCTGGCCTGTATCGTGGAGGACGAATTCGAGGCCATCAGCATGGCCATGACGGACAGCCTGACGGGCATTCCCAACCGGCGCGGGTTTTACCGCGCCGGCGAAAAACTCTTCCGCGCAATGAACCGGCAGGATGCGTCGTTCAGCCTCATCTATTTCGATCTGGACAGGTTCAAACCGGTTAACGATCTCTGGGGACACGCGGAAGGTGACGAGGTGCTGAAGATCTTTGCCGGCTTTTTACATCAGCACCTTGAACCGGGTGAAATAGCAGGCCGCCTCGGCGGGGATGAGTTTGCCGCCCTGATCCGGCGAAACGCTAACACTCAGTCTTATCTGCACGCGCTGAGTGCCAGTCTCGATCATTACAATGACACCTCGGGCAAGCCCTACAACATCAATTATTCCTTTGGCGAACTGATCAATAACGCAGACCATTATACGACGCTGGCGGAGATGATCGGTAAATGTGACGAAGTGATGTACCTGAAGAAAAAAAGAAAGACCCTGTCGCGGAAAACAGAACCGTGACGTTCTCCTTCCCGGCTGATCCCCTGACCCGGGGTTCAGCCGGACGGCATGAACAATATATTTAACCGCAGGACGCATAAAGTCATTTATATTTGCTCATGGTGCAATAGTCCACTCATCGCAACAATTACTCGTTTTTTGTGTCCATGCTGCAATAATTCCTCTTCTCCACTTCTGAGATCCGAAAAAAGGTAGTTCCGGATCACGGCGATTTTCTGCGCTGATTTGTGAAACGAAAATTAAAAATGTGCTACACTTTAAGTAGTTAGATAACTTTCACCCTCTCCGCATCAGACCGACCTGACGAGTAAATCCTGTTAATCTGTTCATCATCGCTTCCGAAAACTTTGCTATTATGAATTTTTCGGAAGTCAAAAAGAGTGAGATCCGGTAATTGCGGGCGGTGACTGTTATTCTGCTAATCAATGCAGGCGGGCAACGGAATGTTCTGCTGGCGATGATAAATAAATAGAACTAATAGATATTAAATAATAAGGAAGTTGATTATGAATATGAAAATTACACTGAGTGTTTTATTTGAGGCTCTCATAATCCTTGGGCATGACAGAGTCTGGATGGAAGAATCGGAGTTTGAGCACATATACGGATACGGCTGCTACCTTGAGATACACACTTGGGACGATCGCACAGTTGCCTGGTGGGATGATGCTGATGACACATGGTATCTGTCCACAGAAGTCGATGTGATAACTCCTTTCCTTGGCCCTCTCCCAAAGAAAGAAGGAGAGCTCTCCGAGGAAAAATGCTTCCAGTTAATGACTCTTGGTCGCTACTGATAGCCGACAGCAGCATTTAATGAGTGGTCGGCTGGACACCCTCTGGCGGCCACATGTCACTCGATAGTGTAGTCCGGCGGGATTTCTCCCTGAAGATGATCCAGACATTAACGTAAAGGATACAGGAACGATGTGTAAACTGACCGGTTTTATAATGGGGCTGACGATCCTGCTGGGTGTGACTGCACGGGATGCAGGGGCGGCAACGCTCAGTGAAATGCGGATGGTTAATGCCAGTCAGAAACCCGGGATGGTGATTATCTGCAGCCGGACCTCGGAGATTCCGCAGAAAGGTGAATCCCCCGTTCGTATAGAAAGTCTCCTCAGGGGCGTGGTACTGCAGAACGACGGTGATCGCATGATGTTTGACGTGACCTATACACAGCGAAACGCTGAAGAGAGTATTCCTTTTCGTACGGAAAAATACCAGCTGACCACTGAGCTGGAAGCCACCCGCCAGAAAATGGCCATCGATCCTGAGACGATAGAACTATCGCTTCCGCGTGCCCGCGGTCTTGAAGAAACTTTTCTCTCGGGGATGAAAGCAAGCCCGGTTTCGTTTGAAGATTACACCAATTATCGTGTCAAATCTGCTACCGAGTATCTGATCCTGCCGGGTCCGGCATCCCCGGATGCACCGGTGATGCACTGCACACTCTAATGACAATGGTGACATAACATGATGCCAGCACTGCCAGGCCATAGCGGGGCTTTTTCCTCTGCTCAGCTGCCGGTGGCCATCGATTACCCGGCCGCGCTGGCACTGCGCCAGATGGCGCTCGTTCAGGACGAACTGCCGAAATACCTGCTGGCGCCGGAAGTGAGCGCCCTGCTCCACTACGTGCCCGATCTTCACCGTAAGATGCTGCTGACCACCCTGTGGAACACCGGCGCCCGTATTAACGAAGCACTGGCCCTGACCCGGAGTGATTTTTCCCTGGCCCCGCCCTACCCGTTCGTGCAACTGGCAACCCTCAAACAGCGGGTGGAGAAAGCGGCCCGAACGGCCGGCCGTGCTCCGGCCGGCAGCCAGCCTCATCGTAACGTTCCGCTTTCCGATCCGCAGTATGCCCGCCAGCTGGAAATGATGGTGGCCACCCTGAAAATACCGCTGGAACGCCGGAATAAGCGCACCGGCAGAACGGAAAAGGTGCGCATCTGGGAGATCACCGACCGTACCGTTCGCACCTGGCTGGGCGAAGCTGTTGAAGCGGCAGCCGCCGACGGGGTGACGTTCTCCGTGCCGGTGACGCCACACACGTTCCGCCACTCCTACGCCATGCACATGCTGTATGCCGGAATTCCGCTGAAGGTGCTGCAGAGCCTGATGGGGCACAAGTCGATCAGCTCGACGGAAGTCTATACAAAGGTATTTGCGCTCGATGTTGCTGCAAGGCATCGTGTGCAATTTTCAATGGCAGAGGCTGATGCTGTTGCCATGCTGAAAAAAAGATAACTAAATTTGTCAAAATTTACAGACAGTTGTAATGACATCCACTTATTCGATAATAAATTAATCTTGCGTTACGTGAAAACTGACAGGGGTCCAGGCTGTACCAGGCCGGAATTCACGTAACGCACTTTACGTCTTCTTCATTACTTACCTTTTCGTTCCGATCCTGTTCATCCCTGCATTGCCCCCTTTTCTTCATAACGCATTTCACTGTTGCCGAAAGCCCATGGGGTCGACTTTGCGACCGCGGCCGCACTCAGAAGGATGGCCACTTTAACCGGCGCCACCCTGGCGTACCTACTCGTCCCCGAAGTGAGAGCCCTACTCTTCTATATGCCGGATCTTCACCATTAAATGCTGTTCTCTACTTTCTGGAACACGGGAGTGCGGATCAGTGAATCCCGGACGCTGCCCCCGGAATCCTTTGATCTCGGTGGGTTAAGACCCTTTGTGAAAGTACTGGGCTAAGGGCATCCGCCCTGACGAACAATATTGACTAAGTGATGAAAGTAAACATATCGCAGTGAAGATGTTGAGCAGACTGCCCGCTCTTCCACACACCGCAGTCAATATCAATACTCCGGTAGGCCTATCCGCATATCGCAGTCAAGGCAAGCAAAACCTAAACGGAATGATGAATCAGTATAAATTGACTGTGGTATGCGCTCTGCATACCACAGTCAACAAACTCTAAAACGGCATTCCTCAGTCATTTCCCGGTTTCACGCTGGCGAGCGCTTTTGCTAGTTTCTGAGGATCAATACCTGCAGCCTTCAGGGCTTTAATAACTTCGTCATAGTTCTGCTCAGGTACTTCCTCTTCCGGCTCACGGGGAACAACGACCTTGCTACTGATGAGTTTCGGATTACGGTAATGCACGCTGAAGTAGGTGGCCCGGCCGCGTTTGAATTCGGTGTAATCCAGATAGCCGATATCCTTCAGCTGCGCCATGGCTTTGCGCACCGTGTGGTTCTGCGTGTAGAGGTTAGACGTCAGGTTGAGTCTGTCTCGCATACGCTTCATGGAGATGGGGGCCGGATTCTGTGGCAGACTTTCAATGTAGGTATAGAGTGCCTGTGCGGACTCCTTGCGCTGCAGGGCATCAATGGCTTTCAGACGCAACAGGACCCGCCTGTCCATCTGATAAAGCTCAAAGAGCTTGGGCTCTGCCCTGATCTCCACGACATCGGCAGTGATGTCGTAATAGGCAGACTGAACCAGGTGCGTAGTCCACCCTTTCGTTTCACTCTGAAACTTGAGGGTTACGGATGCCAGCTTGAACAGGGAGTTGCTTATCCTGTCACGCATTTTCTTGTTAGAGCGCCGGGAGTCAAAGCCACACATTTTAACAAACTCAACAAAAGACAGCTTGAGCGTGTCATCCTTAACGCCAAAATCATACATTGAACGGATGATTCCAAGCCAGACTTTGAAGTCCGTATCCATATCGAGGCGCGATCCGGTGATCCTGACATCGGTATACCCTTCACTCCGGGCAATGGACAGCTGTACGAGCTCCTCAGTCGCATCCGTGACGTTTTTGCGGTTCGTCTTACTCCTAGAGGTCGATTTGAGGGTAGGAACGAACAGACCAAGCCTCATGAGCGCAACAGGCTGAACAGTACTGGCGCTGTTGACATCCAGCTTAACAACTTCACCCGTTGTCTTATTGACCTCCTGAAGATTCAGGGGTAACTCATTATTTTCCATAGCCATTTTATTAACCCGCGGTTATCCACAAACGAAAGTATATACGCATATCACAGTCAACGGAAATACATACCCCAGTTAATACAATTGCATACCGCAATAGTTGATCTCGCACACAACAGTCAACATACCACACACCACAGTTAATGAAGATAGTCTCCAGGCTCAGGCGTAGCGGGGCGCTAAACGATCCGGGGATCTCTTTTTGATCTCAACATGATCTCCTTAAGGATCAATTACTGGATCGAAATATGGAATAACAGCCAGCATCCAATACATATGGACCACTGACATGACACAATGTGAATCTTGGTACAACAACCCAGTAATACAACACCAGGAAAGGCAATAGTCTTGACTGTGATATGCAGAAAAATGCATGTCATTACTCTTCCCTATTCCTATTCAGCTTCATACCGCAGTCAATAATCTGCATACTATAGTCAATTCCTTACCATTCAGTTCCTTCCAGTGGAGCTTCGTTAGCTTCAGAGCGTCAGCCACACCTTGTTAGTACGGAGTAATTCCGCTTCCTCGACGCATGCGCCTACGCGCGCATACTTTCTGCGGCGAGCGGATGATATTGACTGAAGCATGCGGCAGCCTTTCAGGCGGATGCTGAACTGAACAAGACTATATTTTGATCGGCTTTGCAATATTTAAGACGGTTTGCAACTTTAATGTTGCTTTGCGCCTTTTACCAAGATTTAATAGATTAATGCAAAGATAATAATAAGGAACAAAGAATGGGACTGATGGAAACGCTTGACCAGTGCATTACGGCCGGTCATGAAATGACGAAAGCTATCGCGATTGCACAGTTTAACGATGATAGCCCGGAAGCCAGGAAAATTACCCGTCGCTGGCGTGTGGGTGAGGCCGCCGATCTGATTGGCGTTTCTTCTCAGGCAATCCGTGATGCAGAAAAAGCAGGACGCCTTCCCCATCCTGATATGGAAATGCGTGGACGTGTAGAGCAGCGGGTGGGCTACACCATTGAACAAATCAACCATATGCGGGATGTATTTGGCACCCGTCTGCGCCGTCCTGATGACAGCGTTCCGCCCGTCATCGCGGTGGCAGCACATAAAGGGGGTGTCTATAAGACATCTGTATCTGTACATTTGGCACAGGACCTGGCGCTGAAAGGGCTGCGAGTACTGCTTGTCGAAGGGAACGATCCTCAAGGCACAGCCTCCATGTACCACGGCTGGGTCCCTGATTTGCATATCCATGCCGAAGACACACTGCTGCCTTTTTATCTTGGTGAGCGCGATGATGCAGCCTATGCCGTCAAAGCCACCTGCTGGCCGGGTCTCGACATCATACCTTCATGCCTGGCTCTGCACCGCATTGAGACAGAACTAATGGGAAGGTTTGACAACGGGAAACTGCCGACAGAACCTCATATGATGCTTCGCCTGGCCATCGAAACAGTGGCCCATGATTATGATGTCATTGTTATCGACAGTGCACCGAACCTCGGTATTGGTACCATCAATGTCGTCTGTGCTGCAGATGTACTCATCGTGCCAACGCCAGCAGAGTTATTTGATTACACCTCTGCCCTTCAGTTTTTTGACATGCTGCGCGACCTGTTAAAAAACGTGGACCTGCAGGGTTTTGAACCTGACGTTAGAATTCTTCTGACCAAGTACAGCAATAACAATGGCTCACAGTCACCCTGGATGGAAGAACAGATCCGCGATGCCTGGGGAAAGCATGGTACTGAAAAACGTTGTTCGCGAGACCGACGAAGTCGGTAAAGGTCAGATCCGTATGAGAACGGTGTTTGAGCAGGCTATCGATCAGCGCTCATCTACAGGAGCCTGGCGAAATGCGCTGTCTATCTGGGAGCCTGTCTGTAATGAAATTTTTGATCGCCTGATTAAACCTCGCTGGGAGATCAGATAATGAAACGTGCACCAGTCATTCCAAAACATACCGTAAAAGATATCCGCCCCGAAACTGAACCTTCAGCGGCACCCGCTGCACCGATGGTTGATTCATTAATTGCACGGGTTGGAGCCATGGCCCGCGGGAATACCATTCTGCTTCCGGTTTGTGGCCGGGAAGTGAAATTTATTCTGGAAGCGATCCCGGGCGAGAGTGTTGAGACGGCATCAAGAGTCTGGTCAGGTAATGAACGTGACCAGGAACTACTGACCGAAGACGCGCTTGATGATCTGATTCCCTCTTTTATGCTGAGTGGTCAACAGACGCCTGCGTTCGGACGAAGGGTAGAAGGTGTCATTGAAATTGCTGATGGTAGTCGCCGTCATAAAGCCGCCATACTGACATCATCAGATTATCGTGTTCTCGTCGGGGATCTCGATGACGAACAGATGATGGCTTTATCACGGCTGGGTAATGATTATCGTCCTGTCAGCGCTTATGAACGGGGCAACCGTTATGCACAGCGGTTGGAAAATGATTTTAACGGCAATATCTCTGCTCTGGCTGAAGCTGAGAATATTTCCCGTAAAATCATCACGCGTTGCATCAACACGGCCCATTTGCCAAAATCAGTGGTTGCCCTGTTTACTCATCCTGGTGAACTTTCCGCCCGCTCTGGGGAGACGCTGTACAAAGCATTTTCGGGAAAAGAAGCTTTATTGTTGCAACGGACACAACAGCTTCATGAGCAAAAGAAAGCGGGAGTTATCTTTGAATCCGAGGAAGTTATTGGTTTACTGACGGATGTTCTGAAAGAGCCATCAGGTAAAAAAGTAAACCTTAATACCCGTCATCAATTTGTACCTGGTGCGACAGCCCTATACAAAGGCGATAAGGTGATTTTTAATCTCGATAAATCTCGTTTGCCTGCCGAGTGTATCGAGAAGATAGAAAGCATACTGCGCGACTTACAAAAAGTTTAGCCTGTTTAATGATACACGCGAGAGTCTTCATTAATTTCCAATATCCTTAATGCGTTACATGCTGCTTCGGAATATATACATCCGAAGCAGTTATTTTCTGCACTATAGCCCAGTGTTGTTAAAAAGATCTGTTTACTTCTCCCAACCTGATTGTTACCACAATCTAAAGATCCAGTTTTTTCTAGTTTTCCTTAACTAGTTCCGCAGTTCACCCCTCAACCTGCATATCAGAACTCAGACGGTAACCCATCCCGGAATACTGATTTCATACACCAGATTAACTGGGACCACGGTCCCACTTCCTACTTGCGTGTCAGAACTCACCCGTCAAGCCCGCTTGGAATATCGATTCCACACGCCGGATTTAACTGGGACCACGGTCCCACCTCCTACTTGCGTGTCAGAACTCATCCTTCAACCCCGCCTGGAATATCGATTCCACACGCCGGATTTAACTGGGACCACGGTCCCACCTCCTACTTGCGTGTCAGAACTCATCCTTCAACCCCGCCTGGAATATCGATTCCACACGCCGGATTTAACTGGGACCATGGTCCCACTCTATTCAGCTGTTTCTATGGAAGGTGCGAATAAGCAGGTCATTTCTTCCCAAGCTGACTCGCTGATTAAAATTTCGCGGATCTGGGCCGATTTTTTTCCCGCAAACACATCGAATCAGCCTATTTAGGCTATTTTTTCCACCATTTCTGGCGTTATTTCAGGTTTTTACTGAGATCTCTCCCTCTGACGTATCATTTGGTCCACTCGAAACAGGTTGGCCAGGGTGAATAACATCGCCAGTTGGTTATCGTTTTTCAGCAGCCCCTTGTATCTGGCTTTCACGAAGCCGAACTGCCGCTTGATGATGCGAAACGGGTGCTCCACCCTGGCACGGATGCTGGCTTTCATGTATTCGATGTTGATGGCCGTTTTGTTCTTGCGCGGATGCTGCTTCAAGGTTTTTACCCTGCCGGGACGCTCGGCGATCAGCCAGTCCACATCCACCTCGGCCAGCTCCTCGCGCTGTGGCGCTCCTTGGTAGCCGGCATCGGCTGAGACAAATTGCTCCTCTCCATGAAGCAGATTACCCAGCTGATTGAGGTCATGCTCGTTGGCCGCGGTGGTGACTAGGCTGTGGGTCAGGCCACTCTTGGCATCGACACCAATGTGGGCCTTCATGCCAAAGTGCCACTGATTGCCTTTCTTGGTCTGATGCATCTCCGGATCGCGTTGCTGCTCTTTGTTCTTGGTAGAGCTGGGTGCCTCAATGATGGTGGCATCCACCAAAGTGCCTTGGGTCATCATGACGCCTGCTTCGGCCAGCCAGCGATTGATGGTCTTGAACAATTGACGGGCCAGTTGATGCTGCTCGAGCAGGTGGCGGAAATTCATGATGGTGGTGCGATCCGGCAGGGCGCTATCCAGGGATAATCGGGCAAACAGGCGCATGGAGGCGATTTCGTACAGAGCATCTTCCATCGCGCCATCGCTCAGGTTGTACCAATGCTGCATGCAGTGAATGCGTAGCATGGTTTCCAGCGGATAAGGTCGCCGGCCATTACCAGCCTTGGGGTAAAACGGCTCGATGACTTCCACCATGTTTTGCCATGGCAGAATCTGCTCCATGCGGGACAAGAAAATCTCTTTTCTGGTCTGACGGCGCTTACTGCTGAATTCACTGTCGGCGAAGGTAAGTTGATGACTCATGATGAACCCTGTTCCATGGCTCCAGATGACAAACATGATCTCATATCAGGGACTTGTTCGCACCTTCCCTAAGGAAGCCGAAATGCGTGACGACGAGCGTAATAACAGCCTGCTCAGGAGCATGCGGATACACATTGCTGAATGGGAGGCAGGACGCGCCACTCCGGAAGGAAGCCGGTTCATGTTTATCTGGCTTGTCATGTACCTTGGGACCGCGTGGCCGGTTCTCGCGTACTGCCAACTACTATGGGCGCTGGGTTTCCTGGTTATCTGGTTCTTTTCGAGTCAGTGGATATGCAGGCGAATTGTCCCTCGCTACAACGAAAGCTGGGCGGAGGTATTCGACAGGAAGCTTTCTGCTTATGAACCCCTGAACCTTTCTGCCTGGGAGCACCTGAAGCGTCAGACCGAAACGGAAGGCCTCACGGTAAGCAACGTCAGAAACTGGTATCAGCTGGAAGTGATGAGCGTCTGGCCAGAAAAGAAACCAGGCCTGAAGTTCCTCAGGAAGAAAAACTGCGCCGATAGCAAAAAGGACGAAGTGAATGAAGCATAAAACAGCAATCACACTCTCTCTGGCCCTGTTGTTCAGTACACCTCATCTTGCTGCCGCCGGGATGGTCAGCGCGCTGGACTCTTTATTTGGGCCTGCGACCGGACGCGGTGAAGAAAGCTTCCAGGTGGCAAAGAAAAAGGCCCTCGCTGATAAAGACCCCTGGCATGCCTGGCTGGAATTGTCTGCCAGTGACCCAGGCGATATCTCCAGCGATATTCGTGAACAATACAGCGAACTGGCAGCTTCACTGGTTCTGAGTGCAGCCCGGAAAAATAATCCGGATGCACTGGTCCTGGTGTTCAGCCGGGATGACGCGCCGGGGTTTGTTGGCAGCCGACCCGAGCTCTATGAGCCACTCCTGATGCTCGCAGAAAAAGCAGCAGGAAACCGGAAGGACAAAGAGCTGTTAATGACAGCCGGGGACATACTGCAAAAAGGACAGTGGACAATCAAAGACAGCCAGCGCGCAGCGGGTTACTACTCACGGGCCTGGCTGGCAGGAGAGAACAGCGCACCTGCAAAGATTTACTCCATCTACCAGGAGCTGCAGGACCCTGGCAGCGCTTATCTCTGGCAACTTCGCTGCATCGGCAACTGCCGTATCTGGCAGGATGAAAGCCACTCTCCGGTGACCCAACTCCTGAACCCCCGCCAGATTCAGTGGATTCAGAAACAGGCACGGGATAAGACCGTCATAACCGTTAACGGGCTGGCAGCCCTTAAGGAGCTGCAATGAACATAATGTCCAGACGCCTTATGGCAGCAGGCCTGACCGCAGGACTACTGCTCAGCACCTTAACTGCGCATGCCGGTAAAAGCCCGGGTTCTGGCTCAAGGTCTTTCAGCTCGTCCTCAACCAAAGGCTCTGCTGTACGAAGTTCCCCGCGACCGTCGACGTCAGGACCGGTCACGTATAAAAGCGCTGTACCCGTGACGCCGGTCAACCGCTTCAACTCGCGGACACCTGAAAAAACCGGCAGATACCGTTCTGTTTTGTCTCAATCGCAAACCCTTCCTTCAGAAAAGCTGCAGACAGTTATTCGGGAGAAAGAACGAAGCGGACCGGGCTGGATGGGAACCGCGCTGCTGGTCTGGTTATTGAGTCAGCACGACCTTTCCTCCTCTGATAAGGAGTGGGTAAATCAACAAATTGCGCAGGCGAAAAAAGAGAACCAGCAGATTCCGCCACCGCCTCCAGAACTGTCAGATGTGGCATTCAACTGGAGCTATCCATCTGCGTTTAAACCAGGGGAAAAAGCGCTGATCGCCGTTAGTGCAACACAGGGCATTGCCGGTAAATCAGTCCCTGTTACCTGTGTAATGAAAGGCTCTTACGGCGTTAAGGACGGTGAAATCAAAGGACGGCGTGGTCTGGCAGACCGGTGATGAACCGCCTTCAGCATGGCTGCTTAAGGTAAGCGGTGGGACAAAACAGGATGTGTCGCCGGGTATTGTCTCCACGCTGACGGACGAACAGAACGTACAGCAGCTGCGCGAGCAAATGCTGGCAGACCAGGTTCGCAATGAAGAAGCCGGACGGAGCAGGCAGCCGGAGTCGTTGCTGGCGGAAGTTCCACAGGAAGAGGTGATCAGACTGAAACCGGAAGACATTAACCCGCGTAAACCGGAACCACTCAACCCGGATGCGGATGTGATCGCCAGGGTCAGAGGTGAGGAAAACACCGATGGACAGGAAATAAAAGCCGCTGCAGGCGTCAGAAGCGAGCTGGAAGGTGCTGACAAGACCGCTGGTGAACAGTCGCGGGCATCGCGTGTGATTGCAGATCTGGCAAACGTAGAGCGCGACATGCTCAGGGCGGCAGAAAATACTGAACGCGGCCGCACGCTGGAGCGTGAAGAACAAACCCTCACCCGAACCATTCAGAAAGAACGTTAATCCCCCTTTTAACCATGAGAATCAGACAATGAAAGCAAAAAAATTAGCCGCATTAATAGTTACAACATACATTAGCTTTATTTCAACGGCACACGCTTCAGCACCTCAGCCGGTATTCAGCCCGGAGCAGGAAGCTCGTATCGGCGAAATCGCTGCCGACTATCTGGTATCTCACCCGGAGATTCTGGTGACCGTCAGTAATAAGCTGCAGGAACAGCAGGAAACACGTAAGCAGAAGATGTTTGCACTCAACGTCATGGAGAATCAGGCGAACCTTCTGCATGATCCGGACACCCCGGCTTACGGGCCTGATACTGCAAAGGTCGCGGTGATTGAATTCTTTGATTACCAGTGCGTGTTCTGCAGCCGCTTCGCGCCGGAACTGGAGAAGGTCATGAAAGCGCAGCCGGACGTCCGCTACCTCTTTAAGGAGTGGCCAATATTTGGTGGTCGCTGGGAAGCTTCACTTCAGGCTGCACAGCAGGGGCTGACGGTCTGGCAACAGAAAGGGCCGCAGGCCTATGTCACCTATCACAATGCCATCTACGCCACCGGCCATAATGAAGGCAAGCTGACGGCAGAGGATATACTCGCGGCAGCGTCAAAGGCAGGGCTGGCCGCCTCTGTGCCGGGCGACCATACCGCGTCCCTTGAGAAAAACAGTAACCTGGCAGAGGAACTGGGGCTCACCGGAACGCCGGGGATCGTCGTCATGCCCGTTAGCGGGGCGACTCCCGACACCATCACGGTTTTCCCGGAAGCCGTAACCGCTGACAGACTACAGGCCGCGATAAGAAAAGCCTCCCGGTGACAATGACCCTCACTCGTATTTTCAGCGGAATGGCTTCGTGATGCCGTGTTGAGCGCAGTCAAATCATAAGGGTCAAATTGCAGTTGGACTAAATTTAGGCTATATTAAGTCCTGATTTAACGACAAGGCTCCCACAATGAAAGTTGAAACAATCTCTTTCGTCAAAAAAAATGCAGCATCCCTGGACCTCTCGGAACCGATTCTGGTTACCCAGAATGGTGTACCAGCTTACGTTATTGAGTCCTATGACCAGCAACAGGAGCGGGAAAATGCCATAGCACTTCTTAAACTGCTGACGCTATCTGAACAGGACAGAGCGGAAGGAAAAGTGCTTACCAGAGGTCAGTTGCTTGAGGGATTGTAAGGACGCTTTCCGCTTAAGGTGAAAAAATGGAAAAAAAAGTCGTTAAAATTGAATACACGGAAACAGTGAAAATTTGCCTGTCAGAGATCGCATCTCACCTTACACAGTCAGACGTTGACCCTGCTCCCGTCCTGGCCGAAATACTGGATCAGTATGAGCAGCGCGTGAGTCTCTACCCCTATGGCTGTCAGAGTTGTCCGGAACTGCTTAAAATGGGTGTCTCAAAATATCGTGAATGTAATACGGCAAACGGATACCGCGTCATTTACTCTGCAGAAGATTCTGTCGTCACGACACACGCGATACTTGCGCACAAACAGGATATTAAGCAACTCTTGTTCAGACGCCTTATCAAGGCCTGATAAATAATCAGCATCCCGTATGCAGTCTCTTATTCAAAGTGATGGCCGGCGGATTTGCCAGCAGGCTGACACTGCTTGCCTGGCCGGCCGCAGGGCCTTTCATTATGAGAGTACGAATCGGAGAACCAGCGTAGCCAGATACAGCTGACACAGGAGCTGGAACATTCTCCATCCCCATATGACATATCGCCATTTGCGTTTCTCCCTGGCATCGGCTTCTGCAATAGCCGTGTTGGCGCTGTTTTTTTTCCACCACTCTCTGTACATGCTGCAGAACAACCAGAGCCACAGAGCAAGCAATAATGTCATAATCATTTTTTCAAACACAATGTCCATAACGTTGTGTCCTGTAATTGCATAGCGTCTCCTTTCTCGGCATTCACAGGAAAGACTAGCATAAAGCATTCAGATAACCGGGGCGAAAGGAAAAGGGACGTGGGAAAGGACGGGATACTGCGTGGTGGCTAAACGAGTGCTGACGTATACACGCCGGACGGGTTCAGGAACCACTCAGGATAAGCACTGACGAGGCATGGCCAAACCAGCTTCTGAAAAAGGGCTCCGGACAAACAGAGCTTTCCGGCACTATCTGCGTGACAACAGTAAAACCAGTTCCTGCAAATAATACGCTGCATCGCGGCAGATATCGGGATGCAGCAGGAATGTCAGCACAATCAGGATAATCTCCAGGATCATCATCTTTTTCATTTGTCTTTCAGCAGTCCGGGATCACGGAGACCGGTATGATCTGCCAGGTCCGGCAGACGCTATTTTTCCGACATTTGCATTTTATCGCGGAAAGTCAGATAGCCTACCAGACTGAGAATGGCTAGCAAAAACAGAATACTTGTACCCGTCGCGCCCAGACCAATCCCCCCGTTCCCGGGAGGCTGCGACAGCAAATCACCGCAGGAAGCCCCGAAGGGGCGCGTCAGAATATAGGCAATCCAGAAACAGAGCACGTTGTTTGCCCTGAACAGATAAAAAGCCGCCGCCGTCAGCCCAATCAGAGCGCCGAACAGTGCTGCGGCATTCAGATAGCCAAGATCCATGCCTTCCGCCAGCCAGTCACCCGCGGCGGTACCCAGAGAAAAGGTAAAAAGTATGGCCACCCAGTAGAACATCTCGCGTTTACGGGTGGTGATACTATGAATTGACAGGGTTTTCTCTTCGTTATGCCAGAGTACGAAAGTCAGGATCAGCAGCGAACCAAACACCCCACTGGATAAAGAAAGAGGTACGCTGAAATGGTCTGTCAGGTTGTCCGTCAGCAGCGTGCCGAACACACTGATGAGCAGTACCGTCAGCCAGTAAAGCGCCGGCACATAGCGCGTCGCGCGCATCTGGAATACAAGGACAACCACAAATAAAAAACAGGTCAGCAGGGTGGTGTAAGTCAAGCCCCAGCCGAGATCCATGTTTAAATAATCGGCGAAGGTTTCACCTACGGTGGTGGACATCATTTTGATGAGCCAGAAGAAAAAGGTGACTTCCGGCACCTTACTGAGCCCTGTGGTTCTGGAGTGAGTCATCATTTTGCAGCCCTGTTCAGCAGTGTGATGAGTTCACTCTACGGACGCCAGATTAGCTCTACCTTAGGAAAGCAGCTTATCTTCTTGGATATGACGATCTCCTGACACAGGCCTGACGTGTAGCCAGCCAGGGATGACCGCATCGCTCAGGGTTCACAGCAGCAGGAGAAGGATTACGGACCGGTAAGAGGAGGCTCAGGGAGATGGCCACTCAGGATAATAACGGAGTGAACGGGTGCCCGGATTTATCTGTTCCAGAGCAGATCCAGTATTGCGAGACCTTCGCCCTCATGAAAAAGTGACAGGACAGCCTTCACTATCATGACGGTAATAATTAATACCAGCAACGGATTCATGTGCATATGGTCACCTGCCAGCGGTCCCTGAGCTGACACAATGTATCAGAAAAGAGATCCCCCGATCGGCCAGTAAGCACAACGGGATAATCAGAGTCACATTTTGTCTTCATCGTAAATGCGATGACACCCGTCCGTACTGAACCCGGCAGGTTTATGATGGACGGCTCCATCCGTCAGGATAATGCAGACGGCAGGCATCCGGTATGACGCCAGGTACAGAGATACTACGGGCCCGCGCGCTGGCCGAGAGGCAACCGGTCATTCTGCCGCCCGAAGGTACCAGAAACGGGGATCCGTTTTGTAAGGTTTATCCACAGGAACCGGGGATAAGGGTGTGGGTAAGCGCGGCGATGTATGTCAGACAGGTCGACTCAGGTAAAAAAATGCCTGCTTCGGGAGCAGGCAAACAGGCGCTGACGGCATGCACGCCGTCAGCAAAATTTTATAATTTCCGGCAGCAGGCTGTTTGTTTCCGGAAATCGACCGAGTATGTAGGCTATCCACGACATTCGCGGAACAGGTCGCTTTCCGGAAGATAGGCCCCGGTGGTGATGTCCCAGAGCCCCAGTACGGACGCGAAAAGGTTATCGTGGGAATATGTCCTGTTAACGGCATTATGCTGCAGACACGCGGCGTTAATATTTTTAGCAGCAATGAAGCCTGGCGACATCCAGAGCTGCATCGGGATGTGCGTCTGCTGATCCGGTGCCAGTTTGTAGGGGGTACCGTGCAGATACAGTCCGCTCTCTCCCAGAGATTCGCCGTGATCGGACACATACAGCAGTACGGTGTTGTACTGTTCGCTGTATTGCTTAAGCTTTTCAATCATCTGCGCTAACACATAGTCGGTGTGGCGAATGGTATTGTCGTAGGTATTAACCAGCTGTTCCTGCGTGCAGTTTTCGATATCGCTGCGCGCACATTCCGGCATGAAGTGACGATGCTCTGCCGGATAACGCTGGTAATAGGTCGGTCCATGGCTGCCAATCATATGGAAGGCGATCAGCTTGTCTCCGGCCATTTTGCCGATTTCGGTATCCAGGTTTTCCAGCATAACATCGTCATAGCAGGTTTTACCGTCACACAGTTTTTTACTGATACCGGGATTAATTTCGACAGTCGGGATACGGCTGCATACGCCTTTACACCCGCCATCGTTTTCTTTCCACAACAGCGAAACCCCCGTTTTCTGCACGATGTCGAGGACATTTTCACTGCCGGCAGCCTTTTTACCATCGTAATCCGTCCGGTTCATATCCGAGAACATACAGGGCACCGAGACTGCGGTCGCCGTGCCACAGGAACGCATATTCCTGAACGAAATAACGCCATCGATTTTGCTGGTAAAGGCATTTGTGTCACGCGGGTAGCCGTTCATGGAGAAATTCTGGCTCCGTGCCGTTTCGCCAATTACCAGGAACATCAGCGTGGGTTTACCATTCCGGGTAACGCGCCTTGCATCATCCCCCAGCGTCCGGAAAGGCATTTTCGTCGTAAAATAGGTATCCTTCACGTAATGGAAAGTGCTGTACGCATAGTTTGCCGGGATAATTTCTTTGTTCAGCGTCGGGTTATTGCGCCCGACAGAAGCATAATCCTGGTAATACAGAGCGGCAACACCTGCAATCAGGATCAGCGAAGCGAGCATGGAAAGCAGCCGGTGGGCAACCCCTTTGTACCATTTGTCTGCATATTCAATTTTAATCAAAAACAACAGGATAGCCGGAAGAATGCCCATGAAGACCAGCCACAGCACCAGTGAGCCATTCAGGTAGGCATGCGCTTCCTGTGGGTTTGTTTCCAGTATATTTTCGATCATGGACTGATCAAACATCACTTTATATTTCAGTGTGGCGTAACTCACCACCGAACCGGTGACCAGCAACAGGGCAAAGAAGGGTTTGAGCAGGTAGCGAACCGAGAAGGGCATAAACACAAAGTTAAGCGCTGCAACCAGCACAAACGGAATGGAGATGACGAACCCCGCCCTCACATGTTCAAGACGGCTCAGGATATCGTAGAAATGCAGCAACACCGGCCAGTTAAGTAAGAATGCAAAAACGAGTGCCAGAAGTAAAACCAAGGGGATTACCCTCATCCTGAAAAGTACGGGCATTACGATCTCCATCAATAATATGTCCCCGCCCGGGGTCACAGGTTGCACCAGAAAAAGGGCAACAGGTTATCAGACCCGGCGGTTCCTAAGCGAAACTATTTTTTAATGACTAGTACCCAATCAGTGAGTTATCTCTGGTATCCGGCCTGAGTCGCCGGTAGCGGTATTGGGATACAAAGCGGAGCAGCCAGCTGGCCGTTTACCGAAGGGAAAAGATGAAGACGTCCTTCAGACTGCGCAACAGGGGAAGCAGCGTAGTCCGGAGTTCCGCCTCCTCTGTTCAGACAGTACCGGATATGACAGCAGCACGGCTGCCACCGGCATTACTGTTACGGGTTTCTTGTTAAGTTATTAACTTAATATGATATTAAATGTCAGTCAGATTCAGGCGATCGCGGGCCGTGCGCAGGCGCGCTTCGCCGCGGCGATCGTACTGCTGGGTGGTGGTGACGCTGGCATGCCCCATCGCGTCCTTTACCGTGATGAGATCCTCGCCATTATCGAGCATGGCGGTGGCAAAAGTTCGCCTTAAATCGTGCGGGGCACATTTTGTAACCCCCGCCTGGCGCTGGCGGACCTGCAGGACGTGATACACCGCCTGGTCGGTCAGCCGGTCGTTCGTCAGGGTGTCAAAGCGGCGGATACGGGTGAACAACGGCCCGTCTTTTTCTCCCCGCACGTCATCGATCCACGTCCTTAGCCGCTGCCAGGTGCCCGCCGGCATATAGGCCAACCGCTCCTTGTTTCCCTTACCCAGCACCCGGAGCGCCCGCTCATCTGTGACAACGTCACGCAAATCCAGCCCTACCGCCTCTGACCGGCGCAGGCCGCAGCCGAGAATGACGGCCAGCATTGCCGCATCGCGTACCCCGATGCTGGAGTCATCGGCCTCGCAGGCACCAAACAGCGCCCGTATCTCCTCCGGCGGCAGGGCCCGGCCGCGCGGCAGGCGGCTGCCCCTAAGGTTACGCACCGCCCGGATGTGCTGGAAGCTCTCGACGTCCATGAGTTTCAGCATCCAGGCTTCCTTCGCCACCCCCTTGAGTGCCGAAAGATAGGTGTTGACGGTCGCCGTGGCCCGGCCGGTGTCGCGCAGGAGCTCGGTCACGGCCATAACGTGATGACGGCGCAGGCTGCCCCAGCTGCAGGACTCCAGGGACGCGGCGCCGAGCATGCCGGCAACAATACCGAGGAACGAGGCCATGGTCTGCCGGCTGCGGGGGGAATTGAGGGAAAGCAGGTAGGCCCGGGCGGGACCGACCGGGCTTTCAGTACCAACCAGCGCCGGCAGGAAATCCACATCAAGCGGAATGACCGCCGGTGGCGGGAGCTGCTCGGGTTCATCGTCAGGCATCAGTGTCATCCGGGGCTCCGTCCGGGCCGGAAAGCGTCCGGCGCGCTGCGTGAAAAATCGGGGAAAAGTATACGCCAGAGCGTACCGCATAGAGTCTACTTTCTCAAACGTACATTTTAATAAGCAGAAAAAACTGAAACCATTCTTCGGTCATTGCAGCTCGAACAGCTGTTGACGGTCAGATTCGGGTAGGTGCCTGTACGCTGTAACGCTGCTAATTTAGGGAAGGTGCGAACAAGTTCCTGATATGAGATCATCATATTCATCCGGAGCGCATCCCAGAGGGACATCATGAGCCATCAACTCACCTTCGCCGATAGTGAATTCAGCACTAAGCGCCGTCAGACCCGAAAAGAGATTTTCCTCTCCCGCATGGAGCAGATTCTGCCATGGCAGAATATGACCGCTGTCATCGAGCCGTTTTATCCCAAGGCGGGCAATGGCCGACGGCCCTATCCGCTGGAGACCATGCTGCGTATTCACTGCATGCAGCATTGGTACAACCTGAGCGACGGTGCCATGGAAGATGCCCTGTACGAAATCGCCTCCATGCGCCTGTTTGCCCGATTATCCCTGGATAGCACCCTGCCGGATCGCACCACCATCATGAATTTCCGCCACCTGCTCGAGCAGCATCAACTGGCCCGTCAATTGTTCAAGACCATCAATCGCTGGCTGGCCGAAGCAGGCGTCATGATGACCCAAGGCACTTTGGTGGATGCCACCATCATTGAGGCACCCAGCTCTACCAAGAACAAAGAGCAGCAACGCGATCCGGAGATGCATCAGACCAAGAAAGGCAATCAGTGGCACTTTGGCATGAAGGCCCACATTGGTGTCGATGCCAAGAGTGGCCTGACCCACAGCCTAGTCACCACCGCGGCCAACGAGCATGACCTCAATCAGCTGGGTAATCTGCTTCATGGAGAGGAGCAATTTGTCTCAGCCGATGCCGGCTACCAAGGAGCGCCACAGCGCGGCTTTGTTGAATAAATAAGATTTCGTGCGAACGACCCTGTAGCTGGCTGGATTTCCATTCGCCTTCACCAAAGACCTTCAGCCCGGTGGAATCAATCACCAGGTGTGCGATTTCACCCCGGGTGGACGTTTTGAAACTGACATTAACCGACTTTGCCCGCTTACTGACACTGGTGTAATCCGGGCAGCGCAACGGAACGTTCATCAGGGCAAAAATGGAATCAATAAAACCCTGCGCAGCCCGCAGGGTCAGCCGGAATACGCGTTTAATCACCAGAACGGTGGTGATGGCGAGATCAGAATAGCGCTGGGGCCTTCCTCGTGATGAAGGCGTTGCCGACTCATACCAGGCCTGAATCGCCTCATCATCCAGCCAGAAAGTGAGGGAGCCACGGTTGATGAGAGCTTTGTTGTAGGTGGACCAGTTGGTGATTCTGAACTTTTGCTTTGCCACGGAATGGTCTGTGTTGTCGGGAGGATGCGTGATCTGATCCTTCAACTCAGCAAAAGTTCGATTTATTCAACAAAGCCCTTCATAACATTAAAGCAGGGCCTGCCCTGCAAAATGACCAATCCCCAAAGACAAAAGCATAGCCATGGTACTCCAGAACGTAATTCTTATGATCGCCCTGACAGGAGAGGCTTTACTCAAAACCGAAGATATATAGCCAAGGACCGCCAGTGAAAAAAGGGTGGAAAGGATTATCAACAAAAAAGCCAGTTTCAGAGGGGAGAGCCATGCCACGATTAAGGGTAACACCGCACCAGCGGAAAAACTCAGGGCAGAAAAGACAGCTGCCTGTAGGGGCTGTGCAGAATTTATATCCGTCAACCCCAGTTCTTCACGGGCATGAGCATCCAGGGCATCTTTGACCATAAGTTGCTCTGCAACCTGCCGGGCAAGCTCTGGCTCCAGTCCACGTTGCATATAAAGTGAAGTCAGTTCCCGCACCTCTCCCTGATAATCAGTTTCCAGCTCCCTTTTTTCCTGGGCAAGTGCTGCGTTTTCGGTATCCGCCTGAGATGAGACGGAAACATATTCCCCTGTAGCCATTGACATAGCTCCGGCAACCAGTCCTGCAACACCTGCAAGTAAAACACCGGAAGGACTGCTATTTGCAGATGCAACCCCAAGAACAAGGCTCGCTGTCGAAACAATTCCGTCATTTGCCCCCAGTACAGCTGCCCTCAGCCATCCCACTTTTTCGATACTATGTCGTTCAAGATGCATATATTTTTTCCTTCAAATACGCATACTCATCGGAATTACGGATAAATAGAAAATGCATTGACGGATAAATGCGCGGTTATAGTCTGTTTTAGCCAACCATTACAGGGCATCTTATCCATCATAAACCTACAGCACTATTCGGTAACGGGATTTTTCCTTTGGCTACGAACGGTGAGGAAGATATGCAGCAACCCCATCGCACCATGTGCCCAGAAATAGGTAATGGTGCCAACTTACTGATTTAGTGTACGATGGTGTTTTTGAGGTGCTCCCGTGGCTTCCATCTCCATCAGTTGTCCCTCCTGCTCAGCTACTGAAGGCGTGGTGCGTAACGGTAAAAGTACTGCCGGACATCAGCGCTATCTCTGCTCTCACTGCCGTAAAACATGGCAGCTACAGTTCACTTACACCGCCTCTCAGCCCGGTACACACCAGAAAATCATTGATATGGCCATGAATGGTGTTGGATGCCGGGCAACCGCCCGCATTATGGGCGTTGGCCTCAACACGATTTTACGTCACTTAAAAACTCAGGCCGCAGTCGGTAACCTCGCGCATACAGCCGGGCAGTGATGTGATTGTCTGCGCTGAAATGGACGAACAGTGGGGCTACGTCGGTGCTAAATCACGTCAGCGCTGGCTGTTTTACGCGTATGACAGGATACGGAGGACGGTTGTGGCGCGCACGTCTTCGGTGAACGCACTCTGGCCACACTGGAGCGTCTTCTGAGCCTGCTGTCGGCCTTTGAGGTCGTGGTATGGATGACGGATGGCTGGCCGCTGTATGAATCCCGCCTGAAGGGAAAGCTGCACGTAATCAGCAAGCGTTACACTCAGCGAATTGAGCGGCATAACCTGAATCTGAGACAACATCTGGCAAGGCTGGGACGGAAGTCACTGTCGTTCTCAAAATCGGTGGAGCTGCATGACAAGGTCATCGGGCATTATCTGAACATAAAACACTATCAGTAAGTTGGAGTCATTACCCCGGTTCTAAATGAAATAAATATTTCTATATATTTCAGTAGGTAACCAATAATTAAATCGCTCACTATTCATACTGGTGTAAAACCCTGCATGCCGTGTATTATTTGGTTTTTTGTGTTAGTTATCCACATTAAGTTGATTCTTAGGTTGATGTTCAACGTAATGAGTTGCTATTAACTACTTTAATGATTTTTAGGGAAAAAAAAGATAGCATGTGTACAGGTGAAATTTATATATTTGCTAGAAATAAACAGCGTGTTAGGGAAGGTGCGAACAAGTCCCTGATATGAGATCATGTTTGTCATCTGGAGCCATGGAACAGGGTTCATCATGAGTCATCAACTTACCTTCGCCGACAGTGAATTCAGCAGTAAGCGCCGTCAGACCAGAAAAGAGATTTTCTTGTCCCGCATGGAGCAGATTCTGCCATGGCAAAACATGGTGGAAGTCATCGAGCCGTTTTACCCCAAGGCTGGTAATGGCCGGCGACCTTATCCGCTGGAAACCATGCTACGCATTCACTGCATGCAGCATTGGTACAACCTGAGCGATGGCGCGATGGAAGATGCTCTGTACGAAATCGCCTCCATGCGTCTGTTTGCCCGGTTATCCCTGGATAGCGCCTTGCCGGACCGCACCACCATCATGAATTTCCGCCACCTGCTGGAGCAGCATCAACTGGCCCGCCAATTGTTCAAGACCATCAATCGCTGGCTGGCCGAAGCAGGCGTCATGATGACTCAAGGCACCTTGGTCGATGCCACCATCATTGAGGCACCCAGCTCGACCAAGAACAAAACGGCCATCAACATCGAATACATGAAAGCCAGCATCCGGGCCAAGGTGGAGCACCCATTTCGCATCATCAAGCGACAGTTCGGCTTCGTGAAAGCCAGATACAAGGGGTTGCTGAAAAACGATAACCAACTGGCGATGTTATTCACGCTGGCCAACCTGTTTCGGGCGGACCAAATGATACGTCAGTGGGAGAGATCTCACTAAAAACTGGGGATAACGCCTTAAATGGCGAAGAAACGGTCTAAATAGGCTGATTCAAGGCATTTACGGGAGAAAAAATCGGCTCAAACATGAAGAAATGAAATGACTGAGTCAGCCGAGAAGAATTTCCCCGCTTATTCGCACCTTCCTTAGCACTGGTGTAATTTAATCACGCGATAATAAGGCGAATTGTTAATAGCCAAAGCATCTACGTACCCACACAACAGGCGAGCAGCCTAATTATAAAACGAATCTACCAATAACTGATCGCTCAGGTTATGTAGGTGGTGGGTATATAGTTTATTTTGTAAATCATGAGTATAGCTATGAACCATTATGATGATTTGCAGAGGTTTAAGGATAAGACCCGCAACCAAAAATACGAATTCAAGGATCTGTCGGCGCAGAACCTCTCTCCTGACCATGGAAGTTGGGCGATCATGAATCAGCTAGCTCCTGCAACAGAGGAGTCTAAACTGGCGATGGGTGGTCACGTTTCGCTGCCGCAACCGCAGGCTGTCGCCCCGGATGTCTTCGCGAGCGACGAACGTCATGAGCGCGTCGAAAGTATCGATACTATCGACAGTATTGAAAGCGCCGAAACCAGCACCGAAACCAGCACCGAAAGCGTTCTTCCTCCTGTCGACACAGACTTACCGGCGGTGACCGCCCCGTCTATTTTCCGTGAAGTTGCCGGACAACTTGCATCGCAATCGGCGGCACCCGTTGCGCCTTCTGCCCAACCGGCGGCTAACCCGGTTGTACCAACGACCACCACCGCACCTGCTCCGTCTGCGACAGCGCCTGCTGATTATTCCCGGCTGTTTGCAACGAAAGCGCCAGAAGCAAAACCCACCGTAGAAAAAAACCAACCTTTACAATCTTTGCTAGAAAGGATCGCTTCATGCCGTTGATTTGTGTTTGTTCACCGAAGGGTGGTGTTGGGAAAACGACGCTCACGGCTAATCTGGCTTACGCCCTTGCGCGTTCTGGCAGTAAGGTCCTGGCGCTGGATTTTGACGTGCAGAACGCACTGCGTCTGCACTTTGGCGTGCCGCTGTCTGACGAGCGCGGTTATGTCGCCAAATCAGCCGAGTCCTCGGACTGGAGTCAGTTCGTATTGACCGCAGGCGGGAATATCTTTGTGTTGCCTTATGGCGAAGCCAGCGAAGATCAACGCCTGGTATTTGAAGAACGTCTGACGAATGACGAACATTTTCTGATTCGTGGCCTCAACACGTTGCTGAATTATCCGGGCCTGATCATTGTGGCCGATTTTCCTCCCGGTCCCTCTGCTGCATTGAAAGCCATGTCGCGCCTGGCCGATCTGCATCTGGTCATCATGCAGGCAGATACCGCCTCTCTTTCCCTGTTGCCTCACGTTGAAAATCACCGTCTGACCGGGGATGTCCTCAATCGAAAAGCGGGCCATTACTTCGTGCTCAACCAGAGCGACAACCGTCGTCAGGTCAGCCGGGATGTCACCGCATTTATGGAACAGAAATTAGGTAATCAACTTTTAGGCGTTATTCATCGTGATGAAAGCGTCATAGAAGCGAATGCCTCGCAGCAGTCGGTTTTCGACTTTAGTCCTGCATCCGCCGCTGCATTCGATATCGAACTCATTGCAAAAAGAGTCGCCGGAATCTTAGGCGTAAAAATCGGAGACGGCACGGTTCACAGTAAACCGAAAATGTCTGGCTTCTAATTCGCGCAGGGCAACCTATGAAAAAGTTCCTTTATGTTTTGCTGGTACTGGCAATGCTACCTGTTGCGCTGCTGGTCATCATTACGCCTATGGACAGCCAGAAACAGTATATTTTTGGTCTGCTCAGTATCGGTGTGCTGTTTTTAATGGGGTTTAGCAAAAAACGCAGTGTGTCTGTCATTATGGTGGTCATGTCGATTTTATTATCGACGCGCTATATGTATTTCCGCCTGACGCAAACCCTGCATTTTAATTCCGAAATTGAAACCATTCTTGGGATGGGGCTGTTTCTGGCGGAGGTCTACGTCTGGGTCATGTTGCTGCTGAGCTATCTGCAGACGGTCTGGCCGTTAAAACGCGAAATTGTGCCGCTGCCGGATGATATGACCCAGTGGCCGACGGTGGATGTCTATATTCCTACCTATAACGAACCACTGGATGTGGTGCGTGATACGGTGCTGGCGGCGCAATGCATTGATTATCCTAGCGATAAGATGAATATCTACCTGCTGGATGACGGCAAACGCCGCGAGTTTGCTGTTTTTGCCGCAGACGTTGGCGTCGGGTACATCACGCGTAACGACAACAATCACGCCAAAGCCGGTAACCTCAACCACGCCATGAAGCTGACGCAGGGTGAGTTGATTACCGTGTTCGACTGCGACCACGTTGCGACACGCATCTTCCTGCAGGCGACGGTGGGTGGTTTCCTGAAAGATCCGAAACTGGCGCTGGTGCAGACACCGCACTATTTCTACTCGCCGGACCCGTTCGAGCGTAACCTCTCCGTTGGACGTAACATCCCTAACGAAGGGTCGCTGTTCTACGGACCGATTCAGCAGGGCAACGACAACTGGAACGCCACCTTTTTTTGCGGCTCCTGTGCGGTGATTCGCCGTAGCGCGCTGGAAGAGATTGGCGGTTTTGCCGTAGAAACCGTTACCGAAGATGCTCACACCGCACTCAAGTTGCAGCGCCGTGGTTGGGGCTCGGCATTCCTGGATATCCCACTGGCTGCCGGTCTGGCGACTGAACGTCTGGTGCTGCACGTTATCCAGCGTACCCGCTGGGCGCGTGGGATGACGCAGATTTTCCGTCTGGATAACCCGCTGTTTGGTCGCGGCCTGACTATCCAACAGCGCCTGTGCTATCTGAGCGCCATGCTTTACTACCAGTTCGCGCTGCCGCGTATTGCGTTTTTGACCGCGCCGCTGGCCTATCTGTTGTTTAACCTGAACATCATTCACTCCTCAGCGAGCCTGGTTTTCGCCTATGCGCTCCCGCATCTGTTCCTCGCGATTTACGTCAACTCGCGCATGAACGGGCGGCATCGCTATAGCTTCTGGGGGGAGATCTACGACCTGGTGCTGGCCTTCCACATTGCATTGCCGACTGTGGTGACGATGTTTTTCCCGAAACGCGGCAAATTCAACGTGACCGACAAGGGTGCGCTGCTGGACGTGGGGTACTTTGATTTTAGCGTGGTGCGCCCGCATTTGATTATCGCCCTGCTGCTGGCGGCCGGAGTGATTGCCGGTATCGTTCGCGCCTGTGCTCATGACTACTTTGGCGTGGATCCGCGCGTTATCGCCCTAAACGTCGGTTGGGGGTTGTACAGTCTGATCTTTCTGTTGGCCGCGATTGCCGTTGCGCGCGAAACCCGACAGACGCGCAAAACCATTCGTATTGATGCGGAAATCCCGGTACTGCTCCACCATGCCAGCGGCGTGGTGTCGCGCAGCCATACCGCTGACCTGTCGATGGGCGGCTGCCGTATTGTGGCACCGGATGATCGCCATCTCGATGATGAGATTGAAGAGATTGAGCTGCTGCTGCAATCCGGCGCGATCCTCATTCCGGTAAAAACCATCGCCACGGATGAAGAATCGATTCGTCTGATGTTTGAAGACATCCCGCTCGCCCGCCGTCGTGAACTGGTGCGCGTGGTGCTCTCCCGTGCGGATGCATGGATTCACCCACCGAAACCTCAGGACAACCCGTTCCGTTCGTTGGGAACCATTATGCGTTGTGTGTTTGACCTCTTCTGGCTGACCTGGAAAGACCGTCGAGAAAATCGCCGTTTGCGCGCCAGCCAGGACCAGGCCGCTTCCCAGGAGGAGGGCAACGCATGAAACGTCTGACAACACTGGCTGTGCTGGTCGGCGCACTTTTTATGATGCCGCTGCATGCCGAAGACACCTCCATCGAGTCGCTACTGAAATTAAACGAGCCGGCGGAGACGCCACCCGTGCCGCCGCCGGGCGCACCGGTATTTATTCCTTCGGTGGTTAACAGCATCAGTCTCGCGCAGATGGGTTTCCCGGAAGGGATTTCCCTGACGGGTGGTCAGTTCCAGGGGGGCGCCTCCTTTACCCTGCCCGTGGACCAGGTGATTACCACGGCGCGCCTTGAACTGAACCTGAAAGTGTCGCCCGCGATGGTGGCGCGCAATGCCACCATGCAGTTGATGCTAAATGGTCAGCCGCTGGGGACGGTACCGCTGACCGTGACCGACAGCGACACCGCGCGTTATCAGTTGGATATTCCCTCCGCACTGATGGTGTCGAGCAACAACCTGAGCTTTAAAATCAACGATGGCGATGCCATGCAGTGCCAGCGCGACCTGAGCGATAAATATCGCGTCACCATCATGGCGGATTCCCGTTTCGAGCTGGAAGGGCAGCAACTGGACATTGGCGCTGATTTAAGCCACTTCCCGCGCCCGTTCTTTGACAGCATGCAAATGACCCCGGCGGCGATCGCCATGGCTTTCCCGGCGAAGCTCAGTGGCGATACCTTAAGCGCCAGTGCGCTGATCTCATCGTGGATGGGGATCCAGGCAGACTACCGTGGCGTGTCGTTTGCCGCCTATCATGACCGCTTGCCGGAAAAGAACGGCATCCTGATTGGTCATCCGGGCGAGCAAATTGGTGGCCTGACGCTGCCGGCTACCGAGCAGCCGCTACTCAAAGTGGTCGATAACCCGGCAAACCCGGTTTATAAGCTGCTGCTGGTGGTGGGTAAAGATGATGCCAGCCTGCGTGCGGCGGCATGGCGTTTAACCCGTGGCAATTTCGCCATGCAGACGCCGTCGGTGGATGTCACCACCCAAACGATCCCGGCGAGTAAACCTTACGATGCGCCGCGCTGGATCCCTACCGATCGTCCGGTAAAACTGTCAGAACTGATCCGTAAAGATCAGAGCCTGACCACCACGGGGCTGTGGCACGATGCGTTGCGCGTAGCATTCCGTGCGGCACCGGATCTGTTCCTGTGGGATGGCGAAACGATTCCTCTGCACATTGGTTACCGTTTCCCGACGGAAAGCTGGATTGATGAAGACCGTTCGTGGCTCAGCATGACCATGAACGATACTTTCCTGCATAACCTGCCGGTGAATAAGCAGGGGGCGCTGGAAACGTTGTGGCATAAGCTTGGCGGTGATGCGCGCCAGGAGAAGTTTGATATGCCGCTGGAGCCGTACATGATCTATGGCGACAACCAGCTCTCGCTGTACTTCAACATTCAACCCAAGGCGAGCGCCCCGTGTAGCGTGCTGCTGAACAATAACATTAAGAGCCGTATCGAAGACGACTCGTGGATTGATCTCAGCCATACGCGTCACTTCGCGCTGTTGCCGAACCTCTCTTATTTTGTGGGCGCGTCCTTCCCGTTCACCCGGCTTGCGGATTATTCGGAAACGGTGCTGATGCTGCCGGAAAAACCGACTGAAACGCAGATTGCCACGCTTTTAGATATGGCGGCACGTTCCGGTAACGCGACGGGAACGGCGCTGGGCCGCAACCGCGTGTTGCTCGGCGTACCCACTGGCGGGGCGGGTGTTGAACTGCTAAACGACCGCGATGTGCTGGCGGTCACGGGCCTGGATCAGCATGACTTTAACCGCGCGATCCTCAATACCTCGCCGTTTGTGATGCACGACTCGACGTTGGGCGTACGTGAGCCAACGACCTGGGAGCGTATCAAACGCTGGATAGCAGGGGACTGGGCATCAGACGGGCTGGAAGCCGACCGCTACTTCTCCTCCAACGAAGCTTGGCGCGGGTTTGTCAGCTTCCGTTCACCGTGGAATAACGATCGTCTGGTGGTACTGGCTATCGGCAGCAATGACGAGCAGCTCTCACGTCTGCACGGTGACCTCGCCTCAGCGAAAATTAACGCCGGGATCCGTGGCGACGCAGCGGTGATCACCAATGAGAACGGCGTGCGCAGCTTCCGCGTGGGTGAGCAGTTCCCGAGTGGCGAGATGCCAACGCAAATGCGGGTGATTTGGTATGCAAATCAGCACTCGGCGCTGCTGGCGATTTTAGGGCTGCTATTTGGTTGTATCGTTGGCTCGGTGCTCTTTGTCTGGCTGAGAAACCGCGCGAAACGACGTCTGGATTTGGACAACCGCAAATAAGAGGGTGACAAGAATGATGATAAAAACCGCCCGCCGTTTGACGACGCTGTGCCTGTCCAGCGCGCTCACTTTCGGTATACCAGGGCTGGCCCATGCCGCCGCGAATGATGCCGCGCTCAAAGCCTTATTTGACCAGGCGAATTACTGGCATGAGAAATCCCACGATGACCTGGCGATGGAGTCGCTGCGTAAAGTGTTGATGGTGGATGCCAATAACACCCAGGCGATGTACCTGATGGCGTTATGGGCGCAGCAAAATGGCGATCTGCAAGTCTCGTCCCAGTGGCGTTCGCGGCTGGCGCAGGTTTCTCCTGACGATCCGGGGTTGCAGGCGCTGGATAATGCCAAACAACTGACGCAGGTTCCGCAGGGGCAATTGAGCCTTGCCCGCCAGCAGGCGCGCAGCGGTAACGTACCGGCGGCGCTGGCGACCTGGCGCAGCATGTTTAACGGCGATACGCCGCCACCCAGCCTCGCCCCTGAGTACTACCAGACGATGGCGGGAGATAAAACTCTTTATCCGCAGGCCGTGTCGCAACTGAAAAATTTCGTGATGCATAACCCGCAGGATACCTCGGCGCGCATTGCACTCGGCAAAATCCTGACCTGGCGTGAAGAGACACGCCGCGACGGCATTTTGTTGCTCGAACCGATGGCCAGCGGCAGTAAAGAGGCCGATGACGGGTTGCGTCAGGCGCTGTTATGGCTGGGGCCGCAGGCAGGCGATGAGCGCTTCTACGACACCTGGCTACAGCGGCATCCGCAGGATACTGATGTCCAAAACTATTACCGTAAAAATGTCGGCGGCGCGGCGAAAGGCGCGGGCTATACCGCGCTGAACAGCGGTGATAACAGTGCGGCAAAAAACAAATTTGAGCAGGTGCTGCAAACCAACCCTAACGATGCTGACGCCCTTGCCGGGATGGGCTACATCGCCCAGCGTAGCGGTGATTACAAAGCGGCGGCACAGTATCTGAATCGGGCAGCCAGTCAGGGCGGGGATGCTTCTGATGAGCGTAAAAATCAGGCCGCAGACGCGGCGTTTTACGGTCAGCTCGCCCAGGCTCAGCAGGCATTGAAAGAGGGTAATATTAGCCAGGCGCTGGCGCTTTCGGCCCCGCTGGCACAAGAGAGCGGGGAGCGTGGCACGGCAGGAAAACTGTTCCGTGCTTCTGTACTGCGGCAGAACAAAGACTTTTCGCAGGCCGAACAGACCCTGCGAGGTCTTCTCAACGAGCAGCCGCAGAACGCCCCGGCAAGGGAAAACCTCTATTACGTCCTGCGCGACCAGAATAAAACGGAAGAAGCGCAGGCGATGCTGCGCACTTTACCCGCCAGCCTGCAGGAAAAACTGCAGCCGCGTGTGGTCGCGGGGGCGCCTGGCGATCCGATTCGCCGTCAGGCACAGCAACTGGTCCAGGCCGGTAATACTGACCAGGCGATTTCGGTACTGCGCCAGGGCGTTGCCCGCGTGCCGGATGATCCGTGGTTGCGTCTTGACCTTGCCCGCCTGCTGCAAAAATCCGGGCAGGAAGGTGAAGCGGCCACGGTGATGATCCCGGCGGGTCGCGATGGTGCTAACAGCAATTCACTGTACGCCGCTGCGCTCTATGCCAGCGAAAGCGGGGCCTGGCAGCAGGCCAACTCTCTGCTGGCGCGTATTCCGCCGTCCAGCCGTAATAGCCAGATGCGCGATCTGGCGGAAAGTGTGAATTACAACCTGCAAATGGCGACGGCAGAACGTTACCTTTCACAAGGGAACATGACCGCGGCGTCCAATACGCTGAAAGCGCTGGCCAGTCAGCCGCCGAAAAGCCCGGTCGATGCAGGGAAACTGGCGCGGATGCTTGCCCGTTCGGGTGACATCACCACCGCCGTATCGCTGGTGCGCAACAGTATTAAAGATGGCGTAGAAGGCAACGCCGGGGATTATGCCGATCAGATAGCGGTACTGAACCAGGCGGGGCTTACTCAGGAAGCGCAAACCCTGATGTCGAACCCGGAGCTACAGGCGCGCAGTACGCCTGCTCAGCTTGCGGGGATCCGCAATGGCTACGTGATTAATGAAGCCGACAAACTGCGTGAAGAGGGCAACTACGCCGCGGCGTATGACAAGCTGATCCGTGCGCTGCAAAGCGACCCGCAAAACACCGATTTGATGTTCGCCATGGGCCGTCTGTACCAGACAGGCAAAATGAACAAAGAAGCGGGCGTGCTCTATGACTACCTGATGACCCGTGATACCGAGGATCAGGCGGCACGTGTGGGGGCTATCGACGTTGCGCTGTCCGAGAATAACGTGCAGAAAGCTACTACCCTTGCCAGCGGTCTGCGTAGCGACAGCTCACCGGAACGCATGCTGTTGCTGGCGCGTCTGGAAGAGGCAAAAGGCAACCACCAGCAGGCGATGACCTACTTACGTAGCGCACGCGGCAAGCTGGTGGGGCTGGAGTCGTCTAATAGCGCCGCTACGCCGACGATTGGCGGCATACTGTTGGCAGATAATCCGTTTACTACCACCAGTAAAACGCCGCCGCAGTCGAGTTCTCCACAGGCGTTGTACGGCACTATTCTGCCGTGGCAGGTCGCGCAAGTGGCTCGTGAGCCGGGGAGCAGTTTACCGGGCACAACCCGTACCGATTTGCCGGTCGAGACCGCGCAAAGCCGCACGCTGCGTCAGGTTGATAACATGATGCAGGAGCTTGATGAGAAGAAAGGGATGTGGTTGCAGGGCGAGGTCGATATCCGTGGCCGTGACGGTGAGTCGGGCACCAGTAAACTGACCGAAGCCAAAACGCCGCTGACCTGGTCAAGTTCGCCGTTTGGTGAGTCGCGCTTCGAGTTTACCGCCACGCCGATCACCCTGAGTGCCGGGAGTGCTTCTGGCGATGCCTGGCGACGCTATGGCTCGAACCCGCTGGCGAATGCGGCATCAAATTTAGCATCGACAATCAATAATGAGATCAATTCGCTGGCGAGCATGACAGCAGATCAGAAAGCGCAATATTTGGTGTTGCATCCGGCTGCCGCTGCATTGGATGGGCTTAGCGAGGTCTCTTCGGCCGATTTTGGTCAATTCACATCGAGAGGTTTGACGAACCTTGCCGCGCTAAATGCCGCAGAGGGGGGGGCGCTACGAAACTATCTGAACCGTTCCTCACTAAAGGCTGACGTCTCGCAGCCAGGCGATGTTTCAACAGACTCGCAAAATGGGAACGGTGTAGAGCTTAATATGGCGCTTAGCGGTGACAGCTATCGCCTGGATATTGGCAGCACGCCGCTGGGCCAGGATCTGAATACACTGGTCGGTGGGGTGAAATGGTCACCTAAGTTATCTAACTACCTCTCATTGATCTTCACCGGCGAGCGCCGCGCCGTGACTGATAGTTTGCTCTCGTATGTTGGTTTGAAAGACGCTTACTCAGGCAAAACCTGGGGCCAGGTGACTAAAAACGGCGGTACCGTGCAATTAAGCTATGACGACGGTGACGCAGGCTTCTTCGTTGGCGGTGGTGGTTACAGTTACATTGGTGAAAATGTGGCGAGCAACACCAGTATGAACGCAGACGCCGGAGTCTATCTGCGCCCATGGCATGATGATTTCCGTCAACTGCAAACAGGTTTAAGCGTCAGTTGGATGGATTTCTCGAAAAACCTCAGTTACTTCACTTTCGGGCAGGGCGGCTATTTTAGCCCCCAAAATTATGTCAGCGTGTCATTGCCAGTTGATTTTTCACAGAAAATTGACAACTGGAAGCTTAGCCTTGGAGGCTCTGTGGGGTATCAATCCTACACCCAGGATGCTAGCAATTACTTCCCGACAGACTCCGCAATGCAAAGCGCTTTAACAGATTACGTGAAAACTGGTTTTGCAAAAGAAGCGCAGTACGGCAGCAAATCGCAAAACGGGATTGGCTATACCTTCCGGGCAGGGATTGATTACAACCTGAACAAGAACATGACCGTCGGCGGTAGGGTCGGTTACGACACCTTTGGCGACTATAACGAAAGTACTGCCGGGATCTGGTTCCGCTATATGTTGGGAGATAAATAATGACGTCGAGTACGGCTAATCCTTTACTGCTGTCTTATTTTCAACGGCAGCAAACGCCGGCCGGTTGGTTTGACCTGCTGTCGGTAATGGTTGATGGCATGGTGAGAAACGTGGGGGAAGCGGAAAGCCAACCCTTCTTGCGCCAGATGGGGGCATCGCTGGCGGAACGTTTTCCTCTGCCTGCCTCACAAACCATCGGCGAACTCGAAACCAACATCAACGCGCTGCTTGCGGAGTTTAATTGGGGCTATATTGATATTGATGCCAGCGAAGAGGGATTATCGTTCCGCCATCAGGGGTTACCGGTCTCCCGGGATGAGAACAGCCAGACGCGTTGGTGTTACGCATTTTGCGCCATACTGGAAGGGCTTTATTCCCGTTGGCTGCAGGGACAGGGCGGGCAATCGCATCTCGCTTTTAGCCGCGAACGGCTTTACTCCGTATCGGACGTTGTGTTCCGCTACGCTAACCCACAATGAGTCTGAGTATGTTTAAACGCGTTTTCGCCATGATGGTGATGATGGTTAGTGTGCTTTTTTCCTCGTTTTCACAGGCGGGACAGGCCTGGGAAGCGTACAAAGCGCGCTTTCTGATGACGGATGGCCGTATTGTTGATACCGGCAATAAAAACGTCTCTCACACGGAAGGCCAGGGTTTCGCCATGCTGATGGCGGTGGCCAGCAATGATAAAGCGGCGTTTGACCGCATCTGGGGATGGACAGATAAGACGCTCAGGAACAAGGACAATGGTCTGTTCTACTGGCGTTTTAATCCCGTCGAGCCGGATCCGATTGCCGATAAGAATGACGCAACGGATGGCGATGCGTTAATTGCATGGGCGTTGTTAAAAGCCAGTCAGCGCTGGAATGATAACAGCTATGCCACCGCATCGGATGCCATTACCCAGGCGATGATTAAACATACGGTGATCAATTATGCGGGTTATCGGGTGATGCTGCCGGGGGCGAAGGGGTTCAATCTCAACAGTTATGTGAACCTGAACCCGTCCTATTTTATCTTCCCGGCATGGAAAGCGTTCGCCAACCGTAGCCATCTGGTGGTCTGGAATGATCTGATCCGTGATAGCACTACACTGCTTGGCAAAATGGGCTGGGGTCAATCGCATTTGCCTACCGACTGGGTATCACTGTCGGCGGATGGCAAACTGAGCCCTGCTAAAGAGTGGCCGCCGCGCATGAGTTTCGACGCCATTCGTATTCCGTTGTATCTCTCATGGTGGAACCCGCAAAGTTCGCTGCTGACGCCGTGGCGCAACTGGTGGCAGGGTTATGATCGTAGCCGCACCCCGGCCTGGGTGAACGTTACAACCAACGATACCGCCCCGTACAATATGAATGGCGGTTTGCTGGCGGTACGTGATTTGACGATGGGTCAAACGTCTGGCGAGCCGCAAATCAACGCACAGGATGATTATTATTCTGCCAGTCTGAAAATGTTGGTCTGGCTGGCACAGCAGCAACAGTAATTTTCCGCTTTTCCTGGTGATATCTCCTCACCCTCTCCCTTGAGGGGTGAGGAATCCCCACAAAAATGCGAGCACGAACGGTCCCCTCTCCTCTTTGGGGAGAGGGCCAGGGCGAGGGGAAATAACCTACTGCGGATAGGGCACCCAGTCGCCGCCGTTCAGCCGAACATACGGCTTATTCTGGTACTGAATCACCACGGCGTTAGCATTTTCTGAAATCCCCCTTTTAACCATGAGAATCAGACAATGAAAGCAAAAAAATTAGCCGCATTAATAGTTACAACATACATTAGCTTTATTTCAACGGCACACGCTTCAGCACCTCAGCCGGTATTCAGCCCGGAGCAGGAAGCTCGTATCGGCGAAATCGCTGCCGACTATCTGGTATCTCACCCGGAGATTCTGGTGACCGTCAGTAATAAGCTGCAGGAACAGCAGGAAACACGTAAGCAGAAGATGTTTGCACTCAACGTCATGGAGAATCAGGCGAACCTTCTGCATGATCCGGACACCCCGGCTTGCCATTGTGGCGATGCTTCTTGCTCCGGCAGAGCCGTGGCTGATGCCATGCAGTTCAAGTACCTGGCTGCGTAATACAGCCCGTCTGCCGTCTGGCTTTTCAGGACGGTTTTTCCAGTATTTGTAGCTGCTGCGATGAACCCCGAACACATGGCAGAGAGTGGCCACAGGATAACGCGCCCTGAGTTTCCCGATTATCGAGAACTGTTCAGGGAGTCTGACATCAAGAGCGCGGTTGTAGATTCAATTGGTCAACGCAACAGTCATGTGAAAACATGTAGTTGCGGAGGATTGTTGGATGAGACGGACATTTACAGCAAAGGAAAAAACATCTGTTTTTGAACTGTGGAAGAACGGAAAAGGCTTCAGTGAGATAGCTAATATCCTGGGTTCGAAACCAGGAACCATCTTCACGATGTTAAGAGATACTGGCGGCATAAAACCCAATGAGCGCAAGCGAGCTGTTGCTCACCTGACGCTGTCTGAGCGCGAGGAAATACGAGCCGGTCTGTCAGCTAAAATGAGCATTCGAGCCATCGCTACAATGCTGAATCGTAGCCCTTCGACAATCTCACGTGAAGTCCAGCGTAATCGTGGCAGGCGCTATTACAAAGCCGTTGATGCGAATAACCGGGCCAACAGGATGGCTAAAAGACCAAAACCGTGCTTACTGGATCAGAATATGCCGTTGCGAGAGCTTGTTCTGGAAAAGCTTGAGATGAAGTGGTCCCCAGAGCAAATATCAGGATGGTTAAGGCGAGCGAAACCGCGTCAAAAAACACTACGAATATCACCTGAGACAATTTATAAGACGCTTTACTTTCGTAGTCGTGAAGCGCTACACCACCTGAACGTACAGCATCTGCGCCGATCGCAAAGCCTCCGTCATGGCAGGCGCCATACTCGCAAAGGTGAAAGAGGCACTATCAACATAGTGAACGGAACGCCAATCCACGAACGTTCCCGGCATATCGATAACAGACGCTCTCTGGGACACTGGGAAGGCGATTTAGTCTCGGGTACAAAAAACTCTCATATAGCCACACTTGTAGACCGAAAATCACGTTATACGATCATCCTGAGACTCAGGGGCAAAGACGCTTTATCAGTGAATCAGGCTCTTACAGATAAATTCCTGAGCCTACCACCTGAACTCCGGCGATCACTGACATGGGACAGAGGAATGGAGCTGGCCAGACATCTGGAATTTACTGACAGCACAGGAGTTAAAGTTTACTTCTGCGATCCTCAGAGCCCCTGGCAGCGGGGAACAAACGAGAACACTAATGGGCTAATCCGACAGTACTTTCCCAAAAAGACATGCCTTGCCCAATATACTCAGCATGAGCTGGATCAGGTTGCAGCTCAGCTAAACAACAGACCGAGAAAGACACTGAAGTTCAAAACACCTAAAGAGATAATTGAAAGGGGTGTTGCGTTGACAGATTGAATCTACAGTAGCCTTTTTTAATATTTCATTTTCCATTTCAATACGTTGTAGCTTTTTCCTGAGCTCACGGATTTCAATTTGTTCCGGGGTAATGGGGGAGGCTTTTGGTGTTTTGCCCTGCCGTTCATCACGTAATTGTTTCACCCATCGCGTCATTGTGGAAAGGCCGACATCCATAGCGCTGGCTGCATCTGCCACGGTGTAGTTCTGGTCAACGACCAGTTGAGCGGATTCGCGTTTAAACTCTGCGCTGAAATTTCTTTTTTTCATTATGACACCTGTGTTGTTCTGAGGTGAGCATATCACCTCTGTTCAGGTGGCCAAATTCAGTAAACCACTTCATCTGACGACGGATTGCCTCCCTTTACCTCGGTGCATAGCCCTCTTCCGCCAGTGTTTTCATATGAATGGACTAGGAAATAAATTATGCTGACTCATTATTTCTGGCCATAAAGGTTCTGGCAGTGCCATCTTTCGGGTCAACAAAGGTAATATCTTCAGGATCACGACGAGGGCTGGCCAATGACAGAAATATTACGGGTTCTTCAAGAAGGGTTGGTAATGCATGGACAACATTACGCTCGAAAAAAAGCACGTGGCCGGGGGCAAATTCGGCTTCGTCACGAGGATCTTCCATCCAGAGCGTCCCCATGAATCCCTGAATAACCTGACGCCGGAGGATCACCTGCTGATGGCTGAAAAACCGGAACTCTCAAAAAGTGCGTGGAACTAAAACAGGTGTGCATTACTCCACCTCATGTTGAAGAGACCAGACTGCATCAGAAAATTGCACCATAACTGAGCAAGCCGCATCCCATTGGTGCAAAAGTGTCTCCAAAAATAAATAATCCATTGATTTAACTGTGCTTTAAAAATGGCATGAATTTTTCATGTCGGGTATATGCAAGCAGGGGCAACCCTTAAGCCTTGAATCCATTAAATATCGACAGGTAATGAAGCCTGATTGTCCTAATAAGGACAATCAGGCTTTTTTATTAATGCAGAGAGCAAACATACGTGCAAACTATTGATATTGGAATTTTGCTTTCCACAGAAGGTACCTACAGCCACCTGGCGAACAGCACACTGCTTGGTGCGCGCCATGCCTTAGAGGAAATCAATGCCGATCCTGCTTATCCTTTTCAGCTGCGGGCCCGACATATCAACCCTGCGGGTGAACTCGCAGCCTACAGTGAAGCGGTGAGCACCTTTATCGCTCACGGCATCCGCCATATCTTCGGAACCATTACCTCTGCCAGTCGGAAGGAGATTATCCCGGACCTGGAGCAGCATAACCTGCTGCTGTGGTATGGCTGTCCTTACGAGGGGTTCGAGAGCTGCGAGCAGGTCGTATATCTGGGCGGTTGTCCGAACCAGACTCTGCTGCCACTCCTGCGGCTGGCGCTGGATATGTTCGGAAATCGCTCCTGGCTGATCGGCTCTAACTACGTCTGGGGCTGGGAAAGCAATCGTATCGCCCGTGAGGTAGTGGAAGGTTCCGGCGGTACGGTGGTGGGCGAAAAATATCTGCACCTGAGAAACAGCAACGTGACCGAGTTGATTGAGGCGATTCTCAGCACAGAGGTAGATTTTGTGCTCAATAACCTGGTAGGCGAAACCTCTTATGCGTTTCTGCGCGCACTGGACGAGGCCTGTCTTCGCGATCGGCGGACGTTAGCGGTGCTCAGCTGTAATTTTACCGAAGCCGAAGTCGCCGAAGTCGCGCCACTAAGGGCGGTACGTTTGCTTTCCTGCGGACCGTTTTTTGAGAGCGTCGATCTCGATTTTTGCGCGCGGCAGCACCTGCAACATGGCGTACAGCGCATCTCCCACTACTATATCGGCGGCTGGCGGGCAGTAAGGCTGTTTGCCAATAGCCTGCGCGAGGCCGGAAACAGCGAGCCGGGTGCGGTGCTGGCGGCACTGCATCGTCAGCACGACGTTGATTCTCCGGGCGCTCGCTCAGTAATGGCTCGAAACAACCACGCCTGTTTGCCCTGCTACATCGCTGAGTTGCAACAAACTTGCTTTCAGATACTGCATCGCGAACCGCTGCCGGTTATGCCCGATCCCTATCTCTCCGCGACCGAGCTACGTGAAAGCCGAACGGTTGCAGCCAGACCTGCTCTGAGGATTGTTAAATGAAAACGCTGCTGTCCCCGGATTTAGATGCTCAGCCGCTCCTGCTGGTAGACTGTGAAGCAAGGAGTCGCGAAGCGCTGGAAAAAAACCTGACGCGGATGGGTATCCGCTGGCATCACCTGACCGGAGATGAGGCTTTACCTCCTCTCACCCCCTGTGCAGTACTGGTGGAACTGGAGGCATTCGCCAGCCCGCTAACCCTGAGCCAGATCAATCTGGCGGGAATACCGGTGATCGCGCTGACCTCACATGAGGGACTTTACCAGGTACAGCGCGCGCTGGAGTTAGGGGCAACAGCGCTCCTTACCAAGCCTATTACACAGCGAGCCATCTATACCACCCTGATGATGGCAGTGGGGCTGCGTCAGCAGTTGCATGACATTCAACAGCAACAGATGCTACTGCGCCAGCGTCTGGCAGCAATGCCGCAGATTACCCAAGCTCTGGCGGCCCAGATGCAAGCGGAAAGTATTGATGAACAACAGGCATGGGTTCGCCTGCGCTCGGAATCAATGTGTACGAACCAGTCGGTGGCACAGGTGGCGCAGAAGTGGCTGCTACGAATGTCGTCCGGCAAGCGGGGAGCACAATGAATAGAGTCGGATATTTTCTGCGCCGGCCAGCCCTGCTGCTCTCGCTGCTGTTTATTCTCCTGGTGGTGATGAGCGCGCTGTTTGCCCCCTGGCTCACCCCCTTCGATCCCGATGAACAGTTTGTCGAGGGACTGAGCCTGGAAGGCGCACCGCTTTCTCCCAACAGCACTTACTGGCTGGGAACCGATCTGCTGGGACGCGATCTCTTCTCGCGTTTAATTTACGGAGCTCGTACTTCGTTACTCATCGGTGTTGTCGCCAACGGCACTGCAGTACTGATCGGCGTCCTGGTAGGGCTTAGCGCAGGTTATCTGCAGGGGCGTATCGGAGGGCTGCTGATGCGCTTTACCGATCTGATGATGGCGTTTCCCGCACTGCTGCTGGCGATTGCCCTGGCGGCGATTTTCCAGCCAAGTGTCTGGATCGTGTCCCTGGTGATCGCCATGGTGAACTGGGTGCAGATCGCCAGGGTTATCTACGCCGAAACTAGCGCGCTTAGCGCCCGCGACTTTATCGCCGTGGAACGCACCCTGGGGGCCGGAACGTTGCGTATTCTCGGCGTGCATTTAATTCCACATCTGGCGCCAACGGTGCTGGTCTGGGCCACACTAGGCATCTCCACCACAGTCCTGCTGGAAGCTACTCTATCGTTCCTTGGGGTGGGGGTACAGCCGCCAACGCCGAGTTGGGGCAACATCATCTTTGAAAGCCAGAGCTATTTTACTTCGGCTCCCTGGCTGGTGTTCTTTCCCGGCGCGGCGATTGTGCTGCTGTCGCTCTCTTTCAATATCGCTGGTGACGCCCTGCGCGACGCCCTCGATCCCGGCTTAAAAGGACGAAACTAATGCTATTTCTGGGAAAACGTCTGTTGCATGCCGGGCTGATCCTGCTTGGCGTTACGTTGATCTGCTATTTGCTGCTGTTTATGTTGCCCGCCGATCCAGCGCGCCAAATCGCCGGGCGCAGTGCCACGCCGGAAGTAGTCGAAAACATCCGCCATCAGTTGGGGTTGGATCTGCCGTTTTATCAGCAATATTGGCGTTATCTGCAGGGGCTGCTGCACGGCGATCTGGGACGCTCGTTTATTCAGCGCAGCGAAGTGAGTGAACTGGTTTCCGCCCGTATCGGGCCGTCACTGCAGCTGATGGCGGCGGGTATTCTCTGCGAGTTGGTACTGGGGATCGCCCTCGGCACCCTGGCGGCGTTAAAACGCGGCGGGCTGGCGGACCGGCTTCTGATGGCGCTCTCCTTTATCGGTGTTTCGGCGCCGCAGTTCATCGCCGCGATGCTTTTTCTCTATCTTTTCGCCGTGGTACTCAACTGGTTCCCGATGGGAGGCTATGGCGGCTTCAGCCATCTGGCGCTACCGGCGCTAACCCTCGGCCTGCTCGGCAGCGGCTGGTATTCACGCATGTTGCGCTCGTCGATGATTGAGGTGCTGCATCAGGATTTTATCCGTACCGCGCGGGCCAAAGGGCTGGGCCGAACCCGCGTACTGCTGCGTCACGTGCTGCCGAATGCCGTGCTGCCGCTAATTCCGATGATAGGCATTGATATCGGCATTTTTATGGGCGGACTGGTGGTAGTCGAATCGGTCTTTGGCTGGCCGGGTATCGGTCAGCTGGCCTGGCAGGCGATTCAACAGGTGGATATCCCGGTGATTGTCGGGGTAACCACCGTGTCAGCGGTTGCCATTGTTGGCGGCAACCTTATTGCGGATCTGGTGCTGCCGTGGGTCGATCCGCGCATTGATGTCAAAAAGTAGCAGGGGAAGATGATGAAAAATGCGTTATTGACAATGGCGGTGGCCGCGGCCTGTTTCTCTTATGGCGCGCAGGCTGACGAGAAGACCGGCGGCGATATCGTGGTGACCTACCAGAACGACGTGGCGACCCTCGATCCGGCCATTGGCTATGACTGGCAAAACTGGTCGATGATCAAAAGCCTGTTCGACGGCCTGATGGACTATCGTCCCGGCACCACCGAGTTGGTGAACGACCTGGCGGAGAGCTACGCCATTTCCGAGGACGGCAAGGTCTACACCTTTGTGCTACGCAAAGGGGTGAAATTCCACAACGGCCGCGAGGTCACGGCGGCGGACGTGAAATATTCTCTGGAACGCACAGTCAACCCGAAAACCCAAAGTCCGGGCGCCGGGTTCTTCAGTCCCATCGCGGGCTATGACGAGGAGGCCAGCGGTAAAAGCACGACCCTGAGCGGTATCGAGGTCGTCGACGATCATACGGTAAAAATCACTCTGAAAGAGCCCAACGCCACCTTCCTGCATGTGCTGGCGCTGAACTTTGCCTCGGTGGTTCCCCGTGAGGAGGTGGAGAAATGGGGCGCCGACTTCGGCAAGCATCCGGTCGGCAGCGGCGCGTTTGAGCTCCAGGAGTGGAAGCTGGGCCAGGAGCTGATCTTCCGCAAAAACCCGAACTACTTTAAAGCCGGCGTGCCGCGGCTGGATCACATAAAGTTCGAAATGGGACAGGATCCCTCGGTCGCTCTGCTGCGGCTGGAAAAAGGCGAAGTGGATATTGCCGGCGACGGCGTACCGCCCGCACAGTTTCTGTCGTTTAAAAACAACCCGGCCTATAAGGGCCTGATGGTCACCGGCGACCAGTTGCAGACCGGCTACGTGACGATGAAAACCACGCTGCCGCCTTTCGATAATCTCAAAGTCCGCCAGGCGGTGAACATGGCGGTCAACAAAGATCGCATCGTGCGCATCATTAATGGACGCGCGGCGCCGGCCAACCAGCCACTGCCACCCGCCATGCCCGGTTATGACAAGGCATATCAGGGTTTCAGCTACGACCCGGCAAAAGCGAAGCAACTGCTCAGCGAAGCGGGTTTCCCCAACGGTTTTGCTACCGAACTGTACGTGATGAATACCGATCCGCAGCCGCGTATCGCCCAGTCTATCCAGCAGGATCTGGCCAAAGTGGGCATCCACGCCAGCATCAAATCCCTGGCGCAGGCGAATGTGATTGCGGCGGGCGGCTCCGCCAGCCAAGCGCCGATGGTCTGGTCCGGCGGCATGGCGTGGATCGCCGATTTCCCGGATCCCTCCAACTTCTATGGCCCGATCCTCGGCTGCGCCGGGGCGGTAGAGGGCGGCTGGAACTGGGCGCGCTACTGCAACAAAGCGCTGGACGCGCAGGCGGCCGCGGCGGACAGCATGGTGAAACCCGACCAGCAGGACGCGCGCATTGAAGCCTGGCGCAAAATCTTCATCACTGCAATGGATGACGCGCCCTGGGTGCCGGTATTCAACGAGAAGCGCTACACCGTACATTCCGCACGCATGGGGGGCGAGGACGCTCTGTATGTCGATCCAGTGCATGTACCAGTCAACTACGACTATATCGGACTGAAATAATTTGATGGCGCCGGGATGGCGCCGCTGCTTAAAGGAGAGTCAGGATGTGCCAAAATTGTCTGGTGAAGACCATTCATCATGCTCAACATCATTTCGGCTGGGATAACAGCCTGAGCCCGGTCCTGCACGTAGCTTCCGGCAGCCAACTGGAGTTTCACTGCCTGGATGCGGCTAACGGCTGGTTCAACGCCGGTTCTACCGCAGCGGATATCCCAACGCTGCCGTTTGATAAGCTCAACCCGGTCAGTGGCCCGGTCTATGTGGAAGGCGCTCAGCCGGGCGATGCGCTAAAGGTGACGCTGGAATCCTTTCGTCCCAGCGGCTTTGGCTGGACTGCGAATATCCCGGGCTTCGGCCTGCTGGCCGATCAGTTTTCTGATCCGGCGCTGACGCTGTGGCAATATGACCGCCAGGGCTTAACCCCCTGCGCCTTTGGCCGATATGGCCGCGTACCGCTGAAACCCTTCGCCGGTACCCTCGGCGTCGCTCCCGCCGCCGCGGGCCATCATTCGGTGGTGCCGCCGCGCCGCGTGGGCGGCAATCTGGATATTCGCGATCTGGCCGCTGGCTGCACATTATGGCTACCGGTGGAAGTAGAAGGCGCGTTGTTTTCTATTGGTGACACCCACGCCGCGCAGGGCGATGGTGAAGTCTGCGGCACGGCGATTGAAAGCGCGATGGACGTGGTGGTGAAGCTGGAAGTGGTTAAAGATATGCCGCTGAAAACGCCGCGTTTCGCCACCCCTGGCCCAGTGACCCAACATCTGGATCGGCACGGCTACAGCGCCTTCACCGGCATTGGCCCTGACCTGATGACCGCCGCCCGCGACGCGGTAAGCTATACCATCGATGCGCTGTGCCGCGAACAAGGGATGTCGGCGGAAGAGGCCTATATGCTCTGCTCCGTGTGCGGCGATCTGCGCATCAGCGAAATCGTCGATCGGCCTAACTGGGTGGTGTCGTTCTATTTTCCCAACAGCGTGTTTAATTAGGAGCGTTATGTCAGCAGTCCTATTTCCGGCGCCGCTGCTCTCGGTCGAGCGCCTGTCGATCCAGTTTGGTACACAGCGGGTGGTGGATGACGTCAGCTTTGCGCTCTGGCCGGGAAAAACTCTGTGCATTGCCGGCGAGTCGGGCAGCGGTAAATCGCTGACTTCGCTGGCGATCATGGGTTTGCTTCCGGAGGAGGCACAGATTCCAGGCGGCGCGATTATTTTTGATAACCAGGATTTGCTCAGCCTGCCGGAGCGGCAAATGCAGCTGCTGCGCGGCAAGTCGGTTGCCATGATTTTTCAGGAACCGATGACCTCGCTCAATCCGCTGATGACGGTGGGCCAGCAGCTGGAAGAGACGCTGCAACGCCACGAAGTGCTGGGCCGCCGTGAACGGCGCAGCCGGGTCAGCACGATGCTGGACGCGGTCAAAATCAGTCATGTGGAGAAGCGCCTGCAACAGTATCCGCACGAGCTTTCCGGCGGTATGCGCCAGCGGGTGATGATCGCCATGGCAATGCTGTGCCAGCCACAGGTGCTGATTGCCGATGAGCCGACTACGGCCCTCGACGTCACTATTCAGGCGCAGATCCTCGAGTTGATGCGCGAACTGCAGCAGGCGTTTTCCACCAGCCTGCTGTTGATCACCCACGATATGGGAGTGGTGGCAGAAATGGCCGATGATGTGCTGGTCATGAGTCACGGCAAAATCATGGAGCAGGCTCCGGCAAAAACGCTGTTTACCTCGCCGCAGGCGGCTTATACCCGCCAGCTGTTGCAGGCGGTACCGGTGCTGGGCCAGGCGCCCGCGCTGGCGCCGGTCGAGGCGACTCGACCGTTGCTCAGCGTCCGCGACCTCAGCGTGCGCTTTCCGGTGCGCGGCGACGGCCTGCGCGTGCGTCGCGAAGTCCATGCCGTCGATGGCGTCAGCTTCGATCTTTTCCCCGGCGAGACGTTGGGCATTGTCGGTGAAAGCGGCTGCGGTAAATCGACGACGGCAAAAGCGCTGATGAATATGGTGCCATTTAGCGGCAGCGCGCAGCTTAACGGACAGGAGCTGCACGGCCTGAAGGACGAGGCGTTAAGAGCGGTACGCCGCGATTTGCAGATGGTGTTTCAGGATCCCTGGGCGGCGCTCAATCCGCGCAAAACTATTTTCGACCTGGTTGGGGAGCCGCTGCTGATTCATGAGCAGATGCCCGCAGAACAGCGCACGGAGCGGGTGGTGCAGCTATTGCAGCAGGTCGGCCTGCCAGCGGAAGCGATGCGGCGTTATCCGCACCAGTTTTCCGGCGGCCAGCGCCAGCGCATTTGCATTGCCCGCGCGCTGGCGCTGAACCCGAAAGTGATCATCGCCGATGAATCGGTTTCCGCGCTGGATGTTTCAGTACAGGCGCAGGTGCTGACGCTGCTGGAAGATTTGCGTCAGCGCTATCGGCTCAGCTATCTGTTTATTTCCCATGATATGGCGGTGGTGGAGCGCATCTGCCACCGGGTAGCGGTGATGTTTGGCGGCCAGCTCGTGGAGATCGGCCCACGAGATCGAGTGTTGCACCATCCGCAGCATCCTTATACTCAGCACTTGCTCAGCGCCGTTCCTATACCTGACGTTCAGCAAAGACGGCAACCCCGAGCCACCAGCGCAATGCCGATAAGACCAGAACCGATCAAACCCATCGGCTATCAGAGAGTACCGCAGCGCTTTACCGATTTTGGCGACGGGCACCTCGTCGCCTGCTGAACAAAAAAGCATTCAAACCGGCGGATTTCCGCCGGTGGCAACACTGTTGCCACACAACTCGACGAAAGGCCATTAAACTGGAAAAGTTAGCACATAGCAGGACATAGAGCCGGTCTAAAATGCCCTAAATGCAACGTACCGTATCTTTTATTGTTAGACAAAACCGGAGGTAAACATGCTTAAACCGTCTTCTCCCTAGTGGTGTGATCTCACCACGCGGGAATTCAGTAAACTGGATATGGCGAATATCGTCGCCGTACTACCTATTTGCGCCGTAGAACAACACGGAGCTCATCTGCCGGTTCGGGTGTTTGCTGCCATTAATGCCAGCATTATTGAGCGAGCTGTAGAATTACTGCCTGCCAATTTACCGATGCTGGTGTTGGCCACTTTGCCTGTAGGTAAATCTGACGAACACCTAGCTTACCCTGACACACTTTCGTTGCCATATGATGTTCTGGGGAAAGTGTGTTTTGAAATGGCTAAAAGCGCCTGGCGCACAGGTATTCGCAAGATCGTTTTCTGGAATTCACAAGGCGGCCAGCCCTAATTGATGGAAATGGTTTGTCGCCAGCTGCGCATTGAATTGGAGATGTTTGCCGTCGGTGCCAGCTGCTTCCGCCCCAAGACCTCCGAGGTGTAAGGCGCGTTGAATATCGGGAAGAACCGGCCCGAGGCTCGTAATGGGGGCGCGCAGATTAGCGCCAATCAGCACAATGCTGACGTACAAGCCCCAGCGGGAAGTTGTCCTAGTGGGGTTGGAGGGGGAAAGCGCAGAAGACACGGCAACCTCATAACATCAACGAGCCACAAGTGACGTAGCCCTAGTGATGCGTTGGTTGACGTTAACGCTTACGCGAGATTCGGAAGATAGGAGACGGATCCGTATATCACCACATCCCTTAAAACCCGGCGATCAAACCAGCGCCGGACCGGAGTGTCCTTGACTACACCTCGCCCGAAAGGGCGAGATAGCGGGGTAGAGCTAACCAGGACAGGGGGCAAACGGGCAGAATTTATAGTCCGGTAACCGGCTACGTCGGGCTTTCGGCGCCATTTGACTCCACAGACGCATGTAACCTCATCTGGCGCCTCCATGCCGCAAAGCGGCATTCAGAAGACTGGCTGCGCACTGCTCGCCAGTCCGGACCTGATGTTCAGTCCAGGGGCTACGGTTCCGGATGAAACCCGCCTCCGGTTAAGATATATTCAGCTCCCAAAACAAAGGAAAAAACTCCCCAGTGAATCTGACAGAAAAATCAGCACATTTGGCGTGGTGCGCCTTGGTGGCGCTGGCGTTAGCCAGGCAAAACGGTGACGTTGTGTCACCGGTACAGGAAAATCTCTTTCTCACCCGCTGGCTGGCGACAGCACTGAAGCAACGTCGTTTTTCGCGTGACGTGGCCCCTGACATCGAGTGGCTTCTGAAACAGGGCCGACAGCTGGGCGTCAATGCTAAACTGGCCCGTAAGCTGAACTACCTCTGGCGTTCCAGCTCCGGGGAGTTGTCTGCGCAGAATGACCTGTTCCGGTTGACCCATGCTCTGGAAACGGCGAAAGATATGTGCTGGAACTACCGACTATGCAGTTACCCTGAATGACAGCATAAACGGCATTTATCTTTCACGCTCCAGTCTCGATGCTGCTTTTGATGACGATGGTCGACAGATAAATCCTTTGATAGGGGTCCGCTTGGAAAACGGAATCTATGGTCACTCCCGTTTTTGCAACACCGATTTTGACGATAAGTTGGCTTGCTTGAATCTATCCGGCGTCTGAATGGGATTTTATTCCCGCGCCTCGATGAGTTCCGCGCCTGATGAACCTCCAGAAAATATACGGCTTCAGCGAGCCTTTCCGTTTTACAGGTTCCTCAACAGGCCGGTGGGCCGTTTGTATCATCAATATCAGTATTCGCAAAACCAGATGAATGATTGTTTAAACTGGTGTATTTCTGCCTTTATGCTTCGTAAGTTTGCTGTCGCGCCGTCAGTGCCCAGGCTATTCTGGCCAGCTTGTTTGCCAGAGCACAGGTGACGACAAAGTTGCTTTTCCGACACAACAACTCCCTGACCCAGTCGGCCAACTTGCCAGACTGGTGTTCCAGTTTTTGTATGAATACCCTGGCACACTGAACCAACAAAGTTCGGATCTTTTGTTGCCCCGCTTGCTAATCCCTAACAATGTCGTCCGACCTCCCGTGCTGTACTGTCGGGGTACCAGCCCTGTTGCCGCCGCAAAGTCACGGCTGCTGGCGTACTGCTTCCCGTCGCCAATCTCAGTTGAAATAGTACTGGCAGTCAGCGTTCCAACGCAGGGAATACTCAGCAAGCGCTGTCCAACCTCATCTTCGTCCAACTTTCGTTTCAACTGAGATTCCAGATCTTTAATCTGCTCAACAAGATAGTGATAATGCTGTTGTAATTTCAGCAGTAACTGGCTGAGATAAAGAGGCAAACTACTGTCCTCAAGAAGGGACTCAGTCGACTAATAACGGCAGCACCTCGCGGAACGCTGATACCAAATTCCAGCAGAAAAGCATGCATCTGATTAGTTGTTTTCACCTTATCCTGAACCAGGGATTCACGGACACGATGCAGAGCTCGCATTGCCTGCTGAGATTCGGTTCTGGGCTGCACGAAACGCATAGATGGACGTGATGCTGCTTCACAGATAGCTTCAGCATCAACGAAGTCATTTTTGTTGCTTTTAACGAATGGGCGGACAAATTGCGGTGATATCAGCTTTGGAAAATGCCCTAACTCTGCCAGCTTGCGTGCCATAAAGTGAGAACCGCCACAGGCTTCCATCGCGATGGTTGTTGCTGGGCATGTCGCCAGAAATTCGATTAGCTTTGGTCGGGTGAATTTTTTACGGTAAACGGCCTTCCCACGATGATCCTGACAATGAATATGGAAAGAGTTCTTACCCAGATCGATACCAATAAGCGCAATGTTTTCCATGATGGTTCTCCGAATGAAAGCCTGTCCTCAGCATAGTACTGGGAAGGAGGGAGTGACCATCTCATTAAATATCCTACGTTAAGCCTGTTTTTTGAGCTGGCATGACGGGCAGTTGTGAGCGATAAGCAGACCTTCATTAAGCAAACGGAGGTTGATATTTTCCTGTTGAGGAAAAGTGCTTATCACTACTCATACTAAATTTTAGCCTTAGCGCATTTGGCTAAGAATGATACGGTCAAACGGCTTTGTTGAATAAATCGAACTTTTGCTGAGTTGAAGGATCAGATCACGCATCCTCCCGACAACACAGACCGTTCCGTGGCAAAGCAAAAGTTCAAAATCACCAACTGGCCCACCTACAACAAAGCCCTCATCAACCGTGGCTCCCTCCCTTTCTGGCTGGACGATGAAGCGATTCATGCCTGGTATGAGTCGGCAACGCCTTCATCACGGGGAAGACCTCAGCGTTATTCTGACCTTGCCATCACCACCGTCCTGATGATTAAACGCCTGTTCCGGCTGACCCTGCGGGCTGCGCAGGGTTTTATTGATTCCATTTTTGCCCTGATGAACGTTCCGTTGCGCTGCCCGGATTACAGCAGTGTCAGCAAGCGGGCAAAGTCGGTTAATGTCTGTTTCAAAACACCCACCCTGGGTGAAATCGCACACCTGGTGATTGATTCCACCGGGCTGAAGGTTTTTGGTGAAGGCAAATGGAAAGTCAAAAATCACGGCAAAGAGCGCCGTCGTACCTGGCGGAAGCTGCATCTGGCCGTTGACAGCAGAACACATGAAGTCATCTGCGCGGACCTGTCTCTGAACAACGTCACGGACTCAGAAGCTTTCCCGGGTCTTATCCGGCAGACACACAGAAAAATCAGGGCAGCCGCAGCAGACGGCGCTTACGACACCCGACTCTGTCACGATGAACTGCGGCGCAAGAAAATCAGTGCCCTCATCCCGCCCCGAAAAGGAGCGGGTTACTGGCCCGTAGAGTACGCAGACCGTAACCGTGCAGTAGCGAATCAGCGGCTGACCGGGAGTAATGCCCGGTGGAAATGGACAACAGATTACAACCGTCGCTCGATAGCGGAGACGGCCATGTACAGGGTAAAGCAACTGTTCGGAGGTTCACTGACGCTGTGTGATTACGATGGTCAGGTAGCAGAGGCTTTGGGCATGGTGCGTGCGCTGAATAAAATAACGAAGGCTGGTATGCCAGAAAGCGTGCGTATTGCCTGAAAACCCGGTCAGCTACAGAGTCACTCGTCCTGAAGCTGATTTATTCAACAAAGCCTCAGATCACGCGTATTCTGGACAGCATTGCACTGTTCCGAGGCTATCCGGCGACGATAAGAACTGACCAGGGGCCGGAGTTCACTTGCCGCGCACTGGATCAATGGGCTTTTGAGCATGGTGTTGAGTTGCGCTTAATTCAGCCGGGTAAGCCAACGCAGAACGGATTTATTGAGAGCTTTAACGGACGATTTCGCGATGAATGCCTGAATGAGCACTGGTTCAGCGATATCGTTCACGCAAGGAAAATCATTAATGACTGGCGGCAGGATTATAACGAGTGTCGTCCACATTCAGCACTGAATTATCAGACGCCATCAGAGTTTGCAGCACGGTGGCGAAATGGAAAATGTGAAGGTAAACAAACCGACCTTACTAACTGACGGTTGTATCTAATCCTGGGGGCAGGTCACTCGCTGTACGCTTACGGAAGAACTTCTCCGGGATGTGCTGTTTCAGGCGCGCCACGATGTCCCTCTGCGTCAGCCTCTCTGTGGCCAGCTCGCCCGTGTTGTGGTCGTGGTAGCGAAAGCTCAGCGTGGCACTTCCGGCGTAGTGCGCCAGCCGGGAGCCCGCTATCGGCGGCTTTTTCAGGTAACGCCCCAGGTATTTCACGGTGTTTTTGCCACCGTCCGTCTTTTTTGACATGTAGACGTGCCAGTAGTCGCCTCCGGCCGTCAGTATCAGACTGCGCCATTGTGATTCGGTGGTGATATGTGACAGGGACGGCGGCAGGGCCACGCCTTCGAACTAGACGCTCAGCAGAAGCTGGCGGATATTCCACATCCAGCGGGCGCGCATGGCATCCTTACGGAAGCTGATTTTCTTCCACTTCCCGTGCTCATCGATACCGCCACAGGTGACGGAGACGTGGACATGAGGGTGCCAGTTCTGCCTGATAAAAATGTCAGGGCAGGTCTGCGCGAATACGCCTCATTGTCGCTACATTTTCTCCCTGGCATATAGCGAATTTATTGCCAACGCTGCCGCTGCGGTGCGATTGTCCACACTCAGCTTTGGAAATACAATTTCAAGGTGTTTATTCACGGTTCTGGGGCTAAGGTTTAAAATATCGCCAATTTCGCGGTTTGTTTTTCCCCTGGCAATCCACAGGAGGACTTCGGCTTCTCGTTGCGTCAGCCCTAGGTTGTTTTTCAGGCGTTTCACCGCTTCGACTTCTTCATGTCCTTTGATCTCTTCAATACGTAGCAAACTTTCTCCTTCAGCGGTCCGGCGTGAAAGATAGAATTTCAGAGCGATGCCTTGCGATGAAAGATCTAAGGGTATTTTTAAACCTTCCGTATTGTTCAGCCAACCGATGATCCGGTTTACTATTTTTTTATTGGGTTCATACCCGGTATCGCTGAAGTTTTTCATCAGTTGCCATGCATTGGGCGTGGCCCAGCGTAGTTGCCCCTCTTTGCTAAAAACACATAAGGTCTGGCCAACGGAATCCATCGCGCTATAGGCACTGACCGTTAATTTTGAGTTCCGCAAGTGGGTACGCATTCTGACAACCAGCTCTTCCGTGCGTATCGGCTTAATTACGTAATCGACCACCCCGGCATCAAATGCATCAACGATATTCTGCGTATCACTCAGGCCTGTCATGAAAATAATCGGGGTATGCCGCAGCCCCGGATTTTGCCGCAGGCGCTTACTGGTTGAAAACCCATCCAGATGCGGCATTACGGCATCAAGCAGAATGATATCCGGGGTTATCTGGCTGGTTATCGAAAGGGCTTGATTACCCTCCAGAGCGACCAGAACGGTAAAACCGGCTTCATCAAGCGTGTCATTCAACATACTTACCGTGTTGATATCATCATCGACGATAAGTACCGTCGGCTTTGCTATTGCCATTTTTCTCTCCCTCCGGGCGTTCAAGACTCTCGACTATCTCTTTGAATCGAAAGCGCCTCAGCAACTCGGCAAATTTTTCGCCCTCGGCTTTGCTGATCTGGTTAGCGGAAATATGTTTGTCCAGCAGTTCACGAAACCCTCTCACATAACCCAATCTGGCCATCTCTTTTAACGACTCAATCTGGACACGGGTAAGCTGCGAGCGTGGTTCATGTATTTCCGGCTGCTTTGGCGGCTGACATTCCGTGCGCCACTGGAGATGCAATATTTCACCGATGTTCTCCAGTAGTAAAGGGAAACGCAGCGGTTTAACCAGGTAGCGAACTTCCCCTTCGCCAGTGAAATGGCGGCATTTACCCTCATCCGCTTCCGCAGAAATCATAATTACCGGCGCTAATTGTCCCTTATTACGTAACTGACGTAGCAGTTCCCACCCCGACATTTCAGGCATTGCAACATCCAGAAGAAGAAGGTCGATATGATTTTGCCGGGCTAAATGTAGCGCGACATGACCATTTTCGGCTGTTAGCAGCGTGAAGCCTATGGGCGTGAGTAAATCCATCATCAGCTGCCGATGGGATTCATCATCGTCAACTACCAGCAGGGTGTGTCGCTTGCCTGGATATCCGGTGATTACCGCAGGCTCGGCGGGTTGGTAGGCATCCCCGCTATAGCTTGGCAGCATCAGGGTGAGTTTAAACGTTGTGCCTTCGCCACGGATGCTTTCCACCTGGAGATCGCCACCCATGATATAAGTCAGAAGCCGGGTAATCGTCAGCCCAAGGCCCGTCCCGATCCGACGACTATCGCCGGATACGCGTTCGAAAGGCTTAAAGATGCGTTCCAGGTTCTCAGGGGCGATGCCGATGCCGGTATCGTGAACCGAGAAAAACGCCACCTCGCTACGATACTGGAAATCGAGGGTTACACTGCCTCTGTCCGTGAATTTAACCGCATTAGAAAGCAGATTGATAAGAATTTGCCGGAGGCGTTTCTCATCCGTCATCACCGCCTCGGGCAGCCAGTGTGGGGCGTTGTAGTGAAATGTCAGTCCTTTATCGCTGGCCTGTTGTTCAAACATGGCGACCAGTTGCTGCACCAAATCGCCAATGCGCACTTCTTCACGATATATTTCTAATTTTCCCGCTTCAATTTTCGAAATATCCAGTAATCCCTCAATTAGATTAGCCAGATGCTCGCCGCTTCTGCGCATAATACCGATACCGCGCTGCCGGGCTGGGGGGATATCATCAGCACGTTCGAGTAATTGCGCATAACCCAGCATCGCATTGAGCGGCGTTCTGAGTTCATGAGTAATGCCGGTGAGATAGCGGCTTTTGGCCTGATTAGCATCGTCGGCATCTTCCTTTGCCTGCTGCAATTGCCGGTCCGTCGCTTCATGGGCAATAATTTCTTTCATCAGACGGTCGCTTTGCAGGCGCAATTCCTCTTGCGCAATCTGGCGACTTTTATTTGTCAGGACAAATAGCCAGGTGGTGACGCCGGTTACGATAAGCAGGATAAAAAAAACTTTCCATAACGCCGCGGCGAGAAGGTCCTGCTCGCTGCCGAATTCATCGCGCATCTGAGCGAAAACCAGCATCAAAAGCAGACCGATGACGGAACTGAATAACAGCAAAATGCTGATAAAACTCCACACTCTGGGATCAATTTTGCGTAATGATTTTTCTTTAATAAATATCCCGATAAGCTTTGAAGCCTGTTCCGTATAGCGCGCATGAGGTTTGCAAGTATCGTTGCACTGGACATCGAGAGAACAACATAGTGAGCAAATACTGCCCTGATAAAAAGGACAATAGCTCATCTCTGGTTTTTCAAAATAATTACCGCAGACACAGCATTCCGTTGCCGTGACCTGCACCGGCGTCCGGGAAAAATAGTAACGTCCGCGAGTCAGCCAGGCGATGAAGGGGGCGGTGATAAACGTCAGACACAACGATAACATTGAGGCAAAAACCTGTAGAGGATGACCAAGCCATCCCATCCAGGCTGAGAGACCGCAGAGCATGGCGAGCGTCATCGAACCGATGCCGACAGGATTGATATCGTAGAGATAGGCCCGGCGAAACTCTATTTCCGCGGGTCGTAATTTAAGCCACTTATTTAACGTGAGATCGGCAACCACGCTGCCAAGCCAGGATGTGGCCGCCACCGCATAAATGCCCAGGATATCCTCAAATACGCGATAAACGCCAAGTTCCATCAATAACAGAGCAATACCGACATTAAAAAACAGCCACACGACGCGCCCTGGATGACGATTGGTCAGGCGCAGGAAAAAATTAGACCATGCGATCGAGCCGGCATATGCATTGGTGACGTTAATTTTGAGCTGGGAGAGCACCACAAAAATACCGGTTAATGCCAGTAGCGTTGATGATGAATGGGTGACATAGCTAAATGCCACCAGATACATATGGGTGGGTTCGCTGGCCACTTCCGCGCCGAGTCCGTAATTAAACGCCAGCACGGCGAGGAAGGAGCCGAGCAGGATCTTGATGGCGCCGATGACAACCCACCCCGGACCTGCGGCAATTACTGCGCCATACCATCTCCAGCGGGCCGGATGTTGTGGCTTTGGTAAAAAACGAACCTGATCGACCTGCTCTCCCACTTGACTTACCAGTGAGAGCAGTACGGAACAGACGGCGCCGAGCTGAAGGAAATCGAAAGAACCATCGCGGGCTGTAATAAAACCAGGGAAGTCGATCCAGTTTTGCAGCACATGATGTTCACGTATTAAAATGAAAATAAAGGGTAATAGCTGTAGCGCCAGCCAGCAAAACTGGGTGAACTGCTGAAAACGGGAAATAAAAGTGAACCCCCAGGTGACGAGGGGAATAACAACAACGGAACCAATCAGATAACCAAAGTGCAATGGCAGGCCAAACAGCATATTAAGCGCCATCGCCATAATAGCGGCTTCCAGGGCGAAAAATATAAAGGTGAAAGAAGCATAGATTAACGAGGTCACCGTGGAACCAAGGTAGCCAAATCCGGCGCCGCGGGTCAGCAAATCAATATCCAGGCCGTTTTTTGCGGCATTAATGGCAATCGGCATTGATAGCGCAAAGATAATAATGCTAACTAAGATAACCGCCACCCCCACATAATTAAATCCATAGGTTAACGTCAGCGCGCCGCCAATGGCTTCAAGCGCCAAAAAGGTAATTGCGCTGAGCGCTGTCATAACAACTCGCTTTGCGCTCCAGCGTCGTGCCGAGACCGGCGTATAGCGGAGCGCAAAATCCTCGAGAGTCTGATTGGTCACCCACTGGTTGTAGCGTCTGCGCGATTTAAACGCCTTTTGCTGAACGGTCATTCACTGCTCCTGAAATGATAAAAATGCTGAACTTAACCACAGGCGCGTCTTAGTATTTTCTTGTTATCGCGCACGTGAGCATGTCTTGATTATGAGAATTAACCAATACGTTAAATGACGTAGCCGCTGCGTTACCTCGCGCATTGTTGGATTGCTGGACTCTCTCGCATGATAGCCCCAGTTGAGATGAACCATAACGATTATGAGGGCTACCATGAACATTCGTGATTTACCCCAGCCACATAGCAATATGAAAATCCCGAGCCCAGGCCGGTTTCACCAGGCGTGCCTCAAAGCGAAACTTTTGGCGATTGCCGGCCTGATGATGGCAGCTAATACGGCCATCGCCGCCCCGGCGACGTCAGTGGTTAATACCACGGGCCTGGCGGTCACCGACAATAGCGTCAAGGTCGGGATACTGCATTCATCCACAGGCACGATGGCCATCAGTGAAACCGGCTCGATTCAGGCTGAAAAGCTGGCTATTGAGCAGATTAACGCTGCCGGAGGGGTACTGGGGAGAAAAATTGAATATGTACAGGAAGACGGGGCCAGCGACTGGCCGACCTTTGCAGAAAAAGCGCGTAAGTTACTGGTCAGTGATAAGGTCGCCGCTATCTTCGGCGGCTGGACTTCGGCTTCCCGCAAAGCCATGCTGCCGGTACTTGAGCAATATAACGGCATGCTCTATTACCCAACCTTTTACGAAGGGCTTGAGCAATCGCCAAACGTTATTTATACCGGACAGGAAGCTACTCAACAGATAATCTCCGGCATTGATTGGGTAGTTAAAAATAAACATGCAAAAACCTTCTACCTGCTTGGCTCTGATTATATTTGGCCGCGTACTGCAAACAAAATCGCCCGTCACCATATTGAAAAGCTGGGGCTGAAAGTCGTTGGCGAAGATTATTACCCACTCGGTAATACGCAGTTCAATTCGGTTATTAACAAAATAAAACTCAAGAAGCCTGATGTTATCTATGCCATTGTTGTCGGCGGTTCGAATGTGGCCTTCTATAAGCAATTGAAGGCGGCGGGGATCGATATGACGCAGGAGAAACCGCTGCTGCTGACCATCTCCGTCACGGAAGATGAGATCCGCGGTATTGGCGGCGAAAATATCGTCGGCGCCTATGCCTCGATGAAGTATTTCCAGAGTATGGATAATCCGGAAAATAAAAGCTTTGTCGCCGCATTTAAAAAGCGCTGGGGTAATGACATGGTTATCGGCGATGTCACTCAGGCGGCCTATCTTGGCCCATGGTTATGGAAAGCGGCGGTTGAGAAAGCTGGCTCGTTCGACGTGGACAAAATTCGTAAGGCCTCGCCCGGTATTGAGTTCAAAGATGCGCCGGAAGGGTATGTACGCATCCATGATAACCATCATCTGTGGTCCAAAACGGTTATCGGTCGCGCTCGTGCGGATGGGCAGTACGACGTGATTTATCAGACGCCAGAACTTATCGAACCGAACCCATTCCCGAAAGACTAACCGACGCTTCCCCCCATATAGCGTGGGGGGTCTTTGACTTCACCGAGGATACTTCCATGTTCAGCGATTATAACTTCGCCGATTTGGCTTCCATTTTTGTCATGCAGGGGTTTTCGGGGCTCAGCCTGTTCGCCGTGTTTGTTCTGATGTCGCTTGGACTCGCTATTATTTTTGGCCAGATGGGCGTGATTAATATGGCTCATGGCGAGTTCATGATCCTGGGTGCTTATGTCACATGGTTGACCGGTAAGTTTTTCAGCGCTTATCTGCCTTCAATCTTCGGCATCTACTTCTTTGTTGCCATTGCCCTTGCTTTCCTGTGTACCGCCTTGCTGGGTACGCTCGTTGAGAAAATCCTGATACGGCATCTGTATAAACGCCCCCTCGACACGCTGCTGGCGACATGGGGTCTGAGCCTGATTCTACAGCAGTGCTATCGTTCGCTATTTGGTCCCCGCGAAGTCGGCGTTGACTTACCTTCATGGCTAATGGGGTCGTATCAGTTTGCCGACAATATTGATATTCCTGTTAATGGGGTATTTGTTCTGCTGCTGACCGTAGTTATTACCGCTTTTACGGCCTGGCTGATTTATTTCTCCGCCTGGGGAATAAAAGTCCGCGCGGTGGTACTTAACCGCCAGATGGCCAGCGCGGTGGGTATTAATACGGCTCAGGTCGATAGTCGAACCTTCGCACTTGGGTGCGGCATCGCCGGGATCGCCGGAAGCGCCTTTACCATGATCGGCTCAACAGGTCCAACGGCTGGCCAGCAGTATATCGTTGACACCTTCCTGGTGGTGGTGTTTGGCGGCGCGCAAAGTTTGCTCGGCACGCTCGCCTCCGCATTTGCCATTTCACAATCGCAATCCACGCTGGAGTTTTTCCTGAGCGGTTCAATGGCGAAGGTGATTACGCTACTGATCGTGGTCGGCATTCTGCTATTGCGTCCGCAAGGTCTTTTCGCCAACCGGGTCCGCCGCTAGGAGTTTATGATGAAACGCATGCAAAATTATCCGCTACTGGGTATTGCCCTGGTGATAGGCCTTATTTTTATCGTCATGCCGCTAACCCTGGATCTTTTCCGTTTAAACCTGATCGGTAAATACCTGACTTATGCATTTGTTGCCGTCGGGCTGGTACTTTGTTGGGGCTACAGCGGTATTCTGAGCCTGGGGCAGGGCATCTTTTTTGGCCTCGGCGGTTATTGTATGGCCATGTTTCTCAAGCTGGAAGCTTCCTCGCCAGCGGAAACAAAAATGCAAACCACCCCGGGCATCCCGGATTTTATGGACTGGAATCAGCTAACCGCTTTGCCCTCGTTCTGGCAGCCATTCCATTCTTTTAGTCTGACAATTCTGGCTATTTTAATCGTGCCCACTATTTGCGCATTGATTCTCGGCAGCGCAATGTTTAAACGCCGCGTTGGCGGTGTGTACTTCGCTATTATCACCCAGGCTATCTCCGCGATCCTGACGATTCTTATTATCGGACAACAGGGTTACACCGGGGGAATTAACGGCATCACGGATTTACGCACGCTTTTAGGTTGGGATATCCGTACTGATTCTGCACGCTATATCCTCTACTTTATTAATGCTGTTTTACTGATGCTGGTTGTGAGCGCGGGCTATTTTATTGTGAATAGCAAGCTCGGCCGACTGATGGTTGCCATTCGCGATAAGGAAGACCGCGTTCGTTTCTCTGGTTATGATGTCGCGAATATCAAAACGGTGGTTTTCTGCATTAGCGCTCTGTTTTCGGCGATCGGTGGCGCGATGTTCACTCTGCAAGTAGGGTTCATGTCGCCAGGGTTTATTGGCACTGTTGCTTCAATTGAAATGGTCGTTTTCTGTGCCGTGGGCGGGCGAGGTTCTTTGCTGGGGGCAGTATATGGCGCCCTTATCGTCAATGCCGCCAAGAGCAGTATTTCCGAGTCTTTTCCTGAACTCTGGACGATTGCCATGGGCCTGCTCTTTATTGCCGTCGTGCTGATTTTCCCGAAAGGACTGGCAGGGCTTTATCAGCAATATATTCACCCGATCGTGATGTCGCTGCTGCGCAAAAAGAGTATGACCAAACCCAGAGTAAACACCGGAGTGCTGAAATGAAAAATCCGATAAAAGAAATAATTTTAGCGGTAGAGGGATTAACCGTTTCATTTAATGGCTTCAAAGCCGTCGATGATTTTTCAATGTACATCGATGAGGGGCAGATTTACGTTATTATTGGCCCAAATGGCGCGGGTAAGACAACAGTGCTTGATCTCATTTGCGGGAAAACAAAGCTAACCAGCGGCAGCATCAAATTTCGCAATAAGGAACTGAGTAAACTTCGGGAAAATAAAATTGTTCATGAAGGGGTTGGGCGTAAATTCCAGAATCCATCAATCTATGAGAACTTAACGGTATTTGAAAATCTCGAGTTATCTTATCCCAAAGCCAGAACCGCGTTGGGCGCCATGTTCTTTCGTCGCACGCCAGAAATAATCGCTGCGGTCGAACAGGTTGCTGGCGAAATTTTCCTTGCCGATTACCTACATACGCAGGCTGACCTTCTCAGCCATGGGCAAAAGCAGTGGTTAGAAATAGGGATGCTACTAATACAAGATCCTAAGCTCATGATGCTGGACGAACCCGTGGCAGGCATGTCTGTCGCCGAACGCCAAAAAACCGCGCAGCTCCTGCGCAAAATTGCCGGGGGACGTTCTGTACTGGTGATTGAACACGACATGCAGTTCGTCGAAGACATTGCCGATCATGTCACCGTCATGCACCAGGGAAAAGTATTGTCGGAAGGTAGCATCAATAAAGTCAAAAACGACCCTCGGGTTATTGACGTTTATCTTGGTCATTAAGGAGACACGGATGCTGAAAATTTCTGATTATGCTGTCGCATATGGTCAGAGCCAGGTCATCAGTGGACTGAATCTGACGTTAGCAGAGGGTGAAATCGTCGCTCTGGTAGGGCGCAATGGTATGGGTAAAACCACGCTGATGAAATCACTGATTGGTATGATACCGTCCTGTGCCGGTGAGTTAGAGTTTGCCGGTACAAATATTACCGGCTTGCTTAGTTACCAGCGCGTTCAGCATGGCATTGGCTTTGTCCCGCAGGGGCGAATGGTATTTTCAACCATGACGGTTGAAGAAAATATAAAAACGGGGATTCGCCAATCCCGTTCGTTACAGGTTCCTGAATACCTGTATGACTATTTCCCTGTGCTGAAAGAAATGCGCAAACGGATGGCGGGAAATCTTTCCGGTGGTCAGCAGCAGCAGCTCGTTATGGCCAGAGCTCTCGCCGGTAAACCCAAATTACTTTTGCTGGATGAACCAACGGAGGGAATTCAACCGTCAATTATTAAAGAAATGGCAAAAATATTACGTAAGATTCGTGATGCAGAAGGGTTGACCATATTAGTTTCCGAGCAGGTTTTAAGCTTTGTACTCGATGTGTCAGATAAAATTGTTGTTATTGAGAAAGGCAATATTGTTCATCAACAGGCGCGTTCTGGTGCTGATGAAGAACAAATTGCGTCATATCTGTCGGTTTAAATTTATATCACCAACTTAACTACGAGAGGTCTGCTATGGGTAGCACCGGAAGTGTAAGCTCCTGGGATGAAGCGTTATTAATTGCCGCCATCCAATACCCCGTTCCCGTTATTAAAGGACCGGAGGATATCCAGATACAGGTCGATAAGATTTGTAAGGCCGTTGACTCCACCAAAGCCGGATATCCGGGACTTGATGTTATCGTCTTCCCGGAATATTCAACCCAGGGACTGAATACTAAAATCTGGACCTATGACGAGATGTTACTCACTCTCGATAGCCCGGAGATTGGTCAGTTCAAAGAGGCCTGTATCCGCAACGGCATCTGGGGGGTATTTTCCTTAATGGAGCGCAATGAAGACCCGTCTCTTCCACCGTACAACACCGCTATTATCATTAACGATCGGGGCGATATCGCTCTGCATTACCGCAAGCTGCAACCATGGGTTCCGATTGAGCCCTGGATGCCGGGAAATATGGGAATGCCGGTATGCGATGGGCCTAAAGGTTCTAAACTCGCCGTCTGCATATGCCATGACGGCATGTTCCCGGAACTGGCGCGTGAGGCTGCTTATAAAGGCTGCAATGTCTATATCCGTATTTCGGGCTATTCCACGCAGGTGAACGATCAGTGGATCTGGACAAACCGGACGAATGCCTGGCAAAACCTGATGTATACCGTTTCGGTGAATCTGGCCGGTTATGACGATGTCTTTTATTACTTCGGCGAGGGTACGGTCTGCAATTATGACGGTAACGTCATTCAGCAGGGGCACCGCAACCCATGGGAAATTGTTACCGCAGAGCTGTTCCCGCGCCTGGTGGATAAAGCGCGTGAAAACTGGGCGTTGGAAAACAATATTTTCAACCTTGGCTGCCGGGGCTATGTCGGCAAACCGGGAGGCGAACGCGAGAATTACCTGACCTGGGTGCGCGATCTTGCCAATGGCGAATACAAACTTCCGTGGGATGAAAATGTCAAAATTCGCGATGGCTGGAAGTATTATCCTGATGGGGTGCAATTAGGCCCGCTACCTAAATAAATTGAGTGTGCCAGGCGCTAAGTCAATCACTTTAAAGACTGAAGTCTGGCGCAGTAGCCCCTGAAAGTTGAATATCCAATTCCAATGAGTAGGGGGCTGAGCCATCCGGTAAGGGCTGAATTTGCCTGCGGGATTGGCTCAGCCCGCCAGACCGGTTTGGTGTTGCGCCGGACAATGTCCGGCGGCAAAGAAGGTAATGACTCCAACTTACTGATAGTGTTTTATGTTCAGATAATGCCCGATGACTTTGTCATGCAGCTCCACCGATTTTGAGAACGACAGTGACTTCCTGCCCAGCCTTGCCAGATGCTGCCTCAGATTCAGGTTATGCCGCTCAATGCGCTGCGTATATCGCTTGCTGATAACGTGCAGTTCTCCCTTCAGGCGTGATTCATAAAGCGGCCAGCCATCCGTCATCCATACCACGACCTCAAAGGCCGACAGCAGGCCCGGAAGACGCTCCAGCGTGGACAACGTGCGTTCACCGAATACGTGCGCCACAACCGTCCTCCGTATCCTGTCATACGCGTAAAACAACCAGCGCTGGCGTGATTTAGCGCCGACATAACCCCACACTGTTCGTCCATTTCCGCGCAAACAATGACGTCACTGCCCGGTTGTATGCGTGAGGTTACCGACTGCGGTCTGAGTTTTTAAGTGACGTAAAATCGTGTTGAGGCCAACGCCCATAATGCGGGCGGTTGCCCGGCATCCAACGCCATTCATGGCCATATCAATGATTTTCTGGTGCGTACCGGGCTGAGAGGCGGTGTAAGTGAACTGTAGTTGCCATGTTTTACGGCAGTGAGAGCAGAGATAGCGCTGATGTCCGGCAGTGCTTTTGCCGTTACGCACCACGCCTTCAGTAGCGGAGCAGGAAGGACATCTGATTGAAATGGAAGCCACCCGCACAGCGCGCTGGGATATCACTCCCCGAGGGAATACCGGCAGCGGACATCGTTAACTTAAGATACAAAAGCTGTTCGGAGATGGAGGGTCAAGATCAGGGTGACCTGCGCCATGATGTTATCCGAGCCCTGTTTCCTAATCACTACACCGGTATTTGATTACCCAGGTCAACTTCAGGCTGTTACAGGGACGGCAACCGTGTCAGCACATCCTTGAGATAGGCATACGGATCGTGCCCATTATTACGGGCCGACTGGATCAAACTCATGATCGCAGCAGCGCGCTTGAGTATGCGAACCCACGCCGAGCATTTGAGAAGGCAACGGGATGAACGCTGGCTGGATAGCCGTGGTTTTCTGGGTAGGCAGCCGAATCCATTTGTGGTCGAGGTTGGCATTGAGGCTGTAGCCCAAGGCGATGTTTGCGATGGAGGCACCGGGTTCAGAACACTCCTGAATGACATGAGCCTTGAAAGATTTGCTGTAGGTACGGCGCTGAGGGCGCATGGAAAATCCGCTTGATGGGCCATGGCCTTCGGCGGCGGTGTCGGGAAGGTGTGTTGGCCGGACGGATACTGTTGAACTACGTTGTCTGGGGCAACGGAAGTGTTTCGGCCCGACTCTGGAACGCGATCCGCAGCGACGACTGGGCAATTCCGCACGTTAGCCTGAGCAGCCTCGGGGAAATCGTCGTCTGGGCGCGCCCAGACGAGTTTCCGCCAAGGAACATGCAGACGAGCAAGGGGCTGCGGGCACTCGGCTACAACGTGAGGATCGGTGTTTGATCGAGGCGCCTGTGGTACACGCAGGCTGACGAGCCAGGCGCTGTCCATTGCCTGATCAGACCGCCCCCCTGTGCCTTGCCTGAGCAGTTGACCTGCATCAATGGGGCGGGAGAACGCTGCACATTGACTCTTGAAGTTATTCATAGTAGGTCTAATATTACAAAGTATTGCAAGGATTTCCTTGGCCGGAACCGCAAAGCGACGCGATTGGAGAGGGTGAGATGAAAGCGCACCTACAGGTGATTTTCACGCTCGATGAATTGGCTGCGTACTTGAAAGTCGGCAAGCGGACGCTTTATCGGCTCGCCGCACACGGGGAAATTCCGGCTTTCAAGGTGGGCGGGACGTGGCGGCTTCGTCAAAGTGAAATCGATCAGTGCATCAATGATCAGACCCGAGCCGGAGCAAAGAAGGAGGTGATGCGCAAGCGTGAACAGCAGAAGTCATCCGAGCAGCCCGTGTCGCCTGGGCGCACTGCCCGTCGCAGCAGGCAAAGGGCTTGAGTAACTCGTTTTCCAATTTTTCTGGAGGTATGACATGGACATCGATTTCAAGAAGTTGGCTCCCTGGAACTGGTTCAAGAACGAGCAGCAAGAGCAGCAGACCGCCTCTTCCCTGCCGGTGCAGCGCAATGACCTGCCAGCGGCGAGCGGGCCAGTCAGCCCGATCCTGCAACTGCATCGGGAAATCGACCGGCTGTTCGATGACGCATTCCGGGGCTTCGGTTTTCCGGCGTTGAACATGCCGCAGTGGCCATCCGATTGGTCGGGCATGCTGAAGCCGGCCCTGGACATCCAGGAAACCGACAAGCAGTACAAGATTACCCTGGAAGTGCCCGGTGTCGAGGAGAAGGACATCCAGATAACTCTCGACAACGACGTGCTGATGGTGCGTGGCGAGAAGCGCCAGGAACAGGAGAAGAAGGAAGGTGGCTTCCACCGTGTGGAGCGCTCCTACGGCAGCTTTCAGCGTGCCTTGAACCTGCCTGACGACGCCAACCAGGATTCGATCAAGGCATCGTTCAAGAACGGGGTGCTCACGGTCACGATCGACAAGCGCGAGGTCAGCGCGCCGAAGCAGGGACGCTCGATCCCGATCAAAGGCTGACGTCGCCGGCTCGTTCGTCACAAGAAAAACCCGGCACGAGACGAGGAGTCGCGGCTCGCGATGCCTCGTCTCCTCAACCTTGTCAACCTTCTCAGGAGCATCAGCATGGCCAGAAAACAATGCCAGGTCTGCGGCCAACCCGCCACCGTGCGGGTGGAAGCCAATCTCAACGGTCGTAACAGCACCATGCTGTTGTGCGACGACCATTACCGGCAATTAGTGCGCCAGCAAAAGCGCACCGTTTCGCCGCTGGAAGCCTTGTTCGGCTCGCGCAGCGGCCTGTTCGAGGACTTCCTCGGCAGTGACTTCTTCCGCATCGGCGAAGACGCGACGCCAGTTGCCGCCGATACCGATGACGTGGTCGATGCCTCGTTTGGCGAGCCCGCCACCGCAGGTTCGGGTGCGCCGCGCCGTCGCGGCAGTGGGCTGGCCAGCCGCATCAGCGAACAGTCGGAAGCCTTGCTGCAGGAGGCCGCCAAACACGCTGCCGAATTTGGCCGCTCCGAGGTGGATACCGAACATCTGCTGCTGGCGCTGGCCGACAGCGACGTGGTCAAGACCATCCTGGGTCAGTTCAAGATCAAGGTCGATGACCTCAAGCGGCAGATCGAGTCTGAGGCCAAGCGCGGGGACAAGCCCTTCGAGGGCGAGATCGGCGTGTCGCCGCGCGTGAAGGATGCGCTCAGCCGCGCCTTCGTGGCCTCCAATGAACTCGGCCATTCTTATGTCGGTCCAGAGCATTTCCTGATCGGTCTGGCCGAGGAAGGCGAAGGGCTGGCCGCCAACCTGCTGCGCCGCTACGGCCTGACGCCGCAGGCGCTGCGCCAACAGGTCAACAAGGTGGTCGGCAAGGGCGCCGAGGATGGCCGCGCTGAGACGCCGACCAACACGCCAGAACTCGACAAGTACTCGCGCGACCTGACCAAGATGGCGCGCGACGGCAAGCTCGACCCGGTGATCGGCCGCGCGCAGGAGATCGAAACCACCATCGAGGTGCTGGCCCGGCGCAAGAAGAACAACCCGGTGCTGATCGGCGAGCCGGGTGTGGGCAAGACCGCCATCGTCGAAGGGCTGGCGCAGCGCATGGTGGCGGGTGAAGTGCCCGAGACCTTGCGCGACAAGCGCCTGGTGGAACTCAACATCAACGCCATGGTGGCCGGCGCCAAATATCGCGGCGAGTTCGAGGAGCGCGTGCAGAAGGTGCTGAAGGAGGTGACCGAGCACCAGGGCGAGCTGATTTTGTTCATCGACGAGGTGCACACCATCGTCGGTGCCGGCCAGGGCGGTGGCGAAGGCGGGCTGGACGTGGCCAACGTGTTCAAACCGATGATGGCGCGCGGTGAACTCAACCTGATCGGCGCCACGACGCTGAACGAGTACCAGAAATACATCGAGAAGGATGCTGCACTGGAGCGGCGCTTCCAGCCGGTGACGGTGCCCGAGCCGACGGTGGCCCAGGCCATCATGATTCTGCGCGGCCTGCGCGACACCTTCGAGGCGCACCACAAGGTCAGCATCTCCGAGGACGCGATCATCGCGGCAGCCGAGTTGTCCGACCGCTACATCACGGCGCGCTTCCTGCCGGACAAGGCGATCGACCTGCTCGACCAGGCGGCCGCGCGCGTGAAGCTGTCGGCCACGGCCCGGCCGGTGGCCGTGCAGGAGCTGGAGTCCGAACTGCACCAGCTACGGCGTGAACAGGATTACGTGGCCGCGCGCAAGCAGTACGACCAGGCCGCCGAGCTCGGCAAGCGCATCGAAGCCAAGGAGGCCGAGCTCAAGAAGCTCGTCGAGGACTGGGAGCGGGAGCGGGCCTCCGGCAGTGCCGAGGTCAAGGCGGAACACGTGGCGCAGGTTGTCTCGCGCCTGACCGGCATCCCGGTCAACGAGTTGACGGTGGAAGAGTGCGAAAAGCTGCTGCACTTGGAACAACGGCTGCACGAGCGCCTGGTGGGACAAGACGAGGCGGTCCGTGCCGTGGCCGATGCCGTGCGGCTATCCCGCGCCGGCCTGCGCGAAGGCAGTAAACCGGTGGCTACCTTCCTGTTTCTGGGCCCGACCGGGGTGGGCAAGACCGAGCTCGCCAAGGCATTGGCCGAATCGATCTACGGCGATGAGCATGCCCTGTTGCGCATCGACATGTCGGAATATGGCGAACGCCATACCGTGGCGCGGCTGGTGGGCGCGCCTCCGGGCTATGTCGGTTACGACGAAGGCGGTCAGCTCACCGAGAAGGTGCGGCGCAAGCCCTACAGCGTGCTGCTGCTCGACGAGATCGAGAAGGCACACCCTGACGTCTACAACATCCTGCTGCAAGTGTTCGACGACGGTCGCCTCACCGACGGCAAGGGCCGGGTGGTGGATTTCACCAACACCATCATCATCGCCACGTCCAACCTGGGTTCGGACATCATCCAGCGACGGCTGAAGGCGCGTGAGGCGGCTGGCGAGGAGTACGAAAAGACCAAGGCCGAGGTCATGGACGTGCTGCGCGGCCACTTCCGGCCCGAGTTCCTCAACCGCATCGACGAGATCATCGTCTTCCATGCGCTGGGCAAGGAGGAGATCCGCCACATCGTCGGCCTGCAGCTCGATCGCGTGGCGCGCAGCGCCGCCAGCCAGGGCGTGACGCTCACTTTCGATCAGACGCTGATCGACCATTTCGCGGAAGAAGGCTACAAGCCCGAGTTCGGTGCGCGTGAACTCAAGCGCCTGATCCGCAGCGAGCTGGAAACTGCGCTGGCGCGCGAGATGCTCGGTGGCGGCATCGGCAAGGGCGATCACGCCAGCGCACGCTGGGACGACAAGGCCGAACGCGTGGTGTTCGAACGCAAAGAGCCACCGCAGACCCCGGCCGAGCCGGAGCAGCCGGATGTCGCGAAGGCGACCGAGACGCCGCACGGCGACGCTGGCAAAGACTCGAGCAAGAAGAAGTCGGCGAGCGACGCATCTTGATGGCGGGCGAGGCTGCCGTGTCCGACTCCATCAGCCTGGCATGGGCAGCCTCCCTGGCATCGATCGCGGTGGCGGTCGTGGCCGCGGGTCACGCGGTCGTCTACAAGCGTGATCCGCGGTCGGCCACGCCGTGGGGGCTGCTCATCAGCGGCGGCACTGCCCTCCCGCTCGCTGGCCATCCGTTTGCGTGACGGTGCGGCCCGTCTGTTCACATGATCCTCTGGCAACTCGACTTTCGAGGAACACGGTCCATGGAAAAAAAGAATCAATGGAATACCGGCTACTGGATCGTTGCCCTCCTGCTGTTGCTGAGTTTGCAGAGCTACTGGCAGACGGCGAAAACCGTCGAGCCGGTGCCCTACAGCGAGTTCGAGAAGGCGCTGGACGAGGGGCGCGTGGCCGAAGTGCTGGTGTCGGATCGTACGGTGACCGGGCGCCTGAAGTCGCCGGACAGCCGGGGCAAGACGACGATCGTGGCAACGAGGGTCGAACCCGATCTTGCCGATCGCCTGTCGAAGTACGACGTACCCTATGCCCGCGTGTTGGAGAGCACCTGGCTGAGCGATGTGCTGTCGTGGATCCTGCCAGCGGTATCCTTCTTTGGCGTCTGGTTCTTCCTGTTCCGCCGCTTCGCCGAGAAGCAGGGCATGGGCGGGTTTCTCAACATCGGTAAGAGCCGCACCAAGGTGTTCGTGGAAAAGAACACCGGTGTGACGTTCGCCGATGTGGCGGGGGGGGGGATGAGGCCAAGGCGGAGCTGGTCGCGATCGTCGATTTCCTGAAGAATCCGCAGGACTATGGCCGTCTCGGGGCGCGCATTCCCAAGGGCGTGTTGCTGGTCGGCCCACCGGGCACCGGCAAGACATTGCTGGCCAAGGCTGTTGCCGGGTGGCCGAATCGACCCAGGCGCGCATCGATCAGGCTATCCGCGACATCGTGATGGGCGTGTTCGAGCGCGCCTACCGGATTCTCGACATCAACCGCGCGGTGCTGGAGCGCTGTGCGCGCGAGCTGCTGGCGCGGGAAACGCTCGACGAAAGCGATATCCGTCAATTGACTCAAGGACTTGTTCGGAACTGAAAACAGTAGTAGGTGCCATTCAGAGTAAACCGACGGCTCTGTTCAGTGCGTCATCCAATTCGTCGGCATTGTTCAAGGAGAACCGACATGTCTGCATTGACTCCGTGGGACCCCTTCCGGGAACTGGATGAATTGCAAAACCGCCTGGCGACGATGTTCGGACGAATACCTCAGCGACAGGGCGCCCGTACCGGCAACGAAGCCATGACCACGGCGGACTGGGCTCCAATGGCGGACATCAGCGAGGATGAGAACGCATTCCTCCTCAAGCTGGATCTGCCGGAGGTCCCCAAGGATGCCGTGCGCGTCAGCGCGGAAAACGGTGTGCTCACCATCAGCGGCGAGCGCAAACTGGAAAAAGAGGAGCAGGGCAAGAAGTTCCACCGCATCGAACGTGCCTATGGCCGCTTTGTGCGCAGCTTTGTCTTGCCTGACAACGTTGATCCGACCAAGGTGACGGCTTCCATGAAAGACGGCGTGCTGGAAGTGCGGCTTGTCAAGGCCGAGCAAGCCAAACCGAAACAGATTGAAATCTCAGTCAACTAACTTCAATCAAGAGCCCAAGATCATGAATATCAAACAGCCACAATACACCTTCTCCGCACTTGCCCTGGCGGTCGTCGTCGGACTGAGCGGACCGGCTCTGGCCCAATCGGCGGCAGGTTCTAGCCCAGGTGCTGCAGCACCCTCTGCCGCATCCAAGGCGGCACAGCCACAGGTAGATGACAAGGCCGCCCGGGAAGCCGATAAAAAGCGTGCCGAGCTCACTCAAGACGCCATCACGGCGCTCACCAAGACCCAGGAGGCTTTGACCCTCCTTGATGCAAACAAGACCAAGGAGGCGCTTGCTGCGCTGGAACTGGCCAGCGGAAAGCTGGAACTGGTATTGGCACGCGACGCCAAACTTGCTTTGGCGCCGGTCGATGTACGCGTCATCACCCACGATATCCACGCCAACGTGGAATCGGTAAAGAAAGCGGTCAAGTTGTCTCGGGAGTTGTTGGGTGATGGCGAGGTGCAAAAGGCCCGGCCCATCGTTGCCAATCTGGCCAGCGAAATCGTAATCCAAACCGACAACCTTCCGATGGCAACGTACCCGGCAGCGATCAAGTCGGCCGCACGGCTCATCGACAGCGGCAAGATCGACAACGCCAAAGCGGAACTCGCCCGAGCACTGAACACGCTGGTGGTGACCTCGGTCGCCTTTCCTCTGCCCGTGCTACGGGCCGAAGCCGCGATGGCAAAAGCTGAAAAGCTGGCCGAGACCGACAGGCGCGATGCCAAGCAGAACGAGGAGCTCAGCACCTTGCTGTCGTCCGTGCGCACGGAGATCGAGATGGCGCAGATCCTAGGTTATGGCAAGAAGGCGGACTTCAAACCCATCTTCGATCAGGTGAAGTCCATTGAGCAAAAGTCGGCTGGTGGCAAAAGCGGCAAGGGATGGTTCGACGAGTTGAAGACGCGCATCCAAAAGCTGTTTTGAGGTGATGAAGGGGCTGACTGCTCTGTCGGTCAGTCTCGCGATGTTCGCATTGAGCCCCAATAGATTCGCCTATTTTCACTATCTCATACGAGGCATATCACCATGAATGAGCAAACACCGAATCCCAATGCGACGAACGAAGGAAAAAACGAACAGGCCGCGGTAAGCAGCCTTCCTGTCAGTCCAGAGTCCAAGCCTGAAGTCGTCACGGAGGTACAGCCTGAGGTTCAGAAAGAAACGGACTCGCAGGCGGCAGACAAACGTAAACAAGTCCTCGATGAGGCAGTCTCGGCCTTGTCGCTGACCAAATCAGCGCTGGCCGCACTTGACGGCAAGGACACTGCACGCGCATTGGCAACGCTGGCCGAAGTGACGGGAAAGCTGGAGCTGATCGTCGCGCGCGAACCCACGCTCGCCCTGGCCGGCGTTGATGTGCGCACCATCGTGCACGACTTGTTCGCCAACACGGAAACCATTGAGGCGATGACCGACGAGGCGCTGGATGCCCTCAAACATGGCGAGGTGCAACAGGCTCGCCACGTGCTGGCTTTGCTGGCCAGTGAAATCGTGATCACGGTCACCAACATCCCTTTGGCGTCCTATCCCGCAGCCGTGAAGGCAGTCGTGCCGCTGATCGATCAGGGCAAGATCGAAGAAGCCAAAGCCGCGCTGCAGTCAGCGCTCAGCACGCTGGTCGAGGAGCGCAGCGTGCTTCCGCTGCCCGTCCTGCGTGCGAAGCTGCTCCTGAAGCGCGCCGAGCCCCTGGTAGAAGATGGTCAGCGCAGCGAAGCATCCAATGAGCGCCTGGAGACATTGTTGAACGAAGCCCGGCAGCAGTTGGAAATGGCAGAACTGCTGGGCTATGGAAAAAGGAAGGACTTTGAGCCCCTGTACGCTGAACTCAAGAAAATCAAGGAAAAGACGGGAGGGGGAGGCTGCGGAAAAGGCTGGCTCGATGAAGTCAAGGCAAAACTGTCCAGGTTGTTCTGAAACCGCTGGAGAGGGGGCGCATAGCGCCCCCTCTCTTGTCCCATGAGTGTTTGATTTTTTATTTTGTATAGATCTTTAGGAGATATTGCATGAACACAGACACCATCGCCAATTCCAATGCGGATGACCCCACCAAAGCACTGTGTTCGCTGAGCCAAAATTGGTGGCTTTTTGTGCTGCGCGGTGTCTTGGCATTGATTTTTGCAGCCCTCGCGTTCTGGATGCCACAATCGGCTCTGTTGGCCATGACCATCATGTTCGGCGCATTTTCCTTGGTCAATGGCGCGTTCAACTTGTTTGCAGCGGTGCGCCATATCCAGAAAAAAGAGCGCTGGGGCTGGCTGCTGTTCAGCGGCATTGTCGGCATACTTATGGGCGTCGTCGTCCTGGTTGCTCCTTGGGTCGCCACGATAGTCTTGGCTTCTTTTTTATGGGCTAGCGTGGGCTTCTGGGCGATTTTCACCGGTGTGCTGGAGATATCCGCCGCCGTTCGGCTGCGTCGGGAAATCAAGGGTGAAATCTGGCTTGCCCTCAGTGGACTGCTCTCGATTATCCTTGGTGCTATCGTCTTGTGGATATTTTTTACCCGTCCGGTCGAGTCATTCGTGGCCGCAGGCTGGCTGTTGGGTTTCCATGCGGCAGTCTATGGCGTCACGCTTTTGTTCTTGAGTTGGAGTCTTCGCAAAACGCGCCTGGGGTAAGAGCGTGCCAAACCAAAATCTATGGATATGAGCATCCTCGATTCATGCCTCCATAGAAATGACATCGAAGGAGTCATACATGCAGATACAATATAGCTATCGAGCTATCGACAAAGAGTTTCATGAACCTTGGCAGAGAGCTTTGGGAAATGTGATCGAGCACGCCCTCAAGCCATTGCTCGACAAACACACTAAAGATTCAGCGCGACTTCAAATCGTCCTTGATCGCGACAAGATCAAGCGGCAATTTTTGGCCAGTGGCTATATGCACCTGCCCGGCAAAAAGATTGTCAGCGTTACTGCATCACATGACGAGCTGACGCCCCTCGCGCAGATGCTCGCACAGTCGTTGTTCCGTCAGGCCAAGAAGCATTTTGACCGACTGCATGCTCAGGATCAAATCAAGCGCAAAGCACGACGCGAGCGCTTGCGCGAGCTCAAGGTGCGGATTGCCGCAAAACCCGCATCAGCCGCCCATGAGGCCGAGGTGACCCGAATGCCTCTACTGTCGAAACTTGAGGCTGTCGCAAGGCGTGAGCTGGCTTATCTGCGGGCTGTCGGCGATTTACCGCGCGATTATCCGACGCTGCGCGACGTGGTGGATGAAGCGATTGTCCGAGCTAAGGTGGAATGGCAATCCGTGCCGGGGGAAAAAGAGGCTTACACCGGTCTTTTGAAGCATCTGTTCGCCGTCCTGGATAACGAAGTGGCAAGCAGCCGGCAATTTGGCGAATTCGTTTCTCTGGACGCGCCGGTCGAACCGGATGCCCAAGACGTGGCCGAGGCCATGGTGGAAGAGGAAATCTTCGAATTTTATCAGCACGATGACACACTCAAGCTGGCCGATATTTTCGCTGGCAGTCAGCATCCCGATGTCGCAACGATCGCGGAACAGGAGGAGCTGATTGATCGGTCGAGCGAGTTCGCTTTTGCATTTGACCTGCTGAAGGACATGCCGCGTTTGTGGCGGCGCATTTTTCTGCTTATCCGTGTGGACGGGCTGAATGCCAGCAGCGTCTCTGAAATCCTGCTGATTCCTAGTAAGGAAGATGCTGTCCGAAGGTGGCTCATGCAGGCCGAAGCATTCATCGCTGCTCATCTGGAAGAGGCCGGAGTAAGCAAAAACGGGAACGATTGGCTCCAAGGCGTTGATTGGTCGGCATTGTCTGTGACCCGAAGCGAGGCAGCCTCACTGTGGTCCAAGGAGGCGAACCATGAAGAATGATCTTCACCTCGTCTGCCCGCATTGCCAGTCCATCAACCGCGTACCGACTGCGAAGCTATCGGAACATCCCAACTGTGGCCGCTGCCAGCAGCCCTTGTTCACGGGCGAGCCCATCGAGTCGACCACGGCGACGTTCTCGCGCCACGTGGAGCGCAGCGATCTGCCGCTGCTGGTCGATTTCTGGGCGCCATGGTGCGGGCCGTGCAAGATGATGGCGCCACAGTTCCAGCAATCGGCGCACCAGCTCGAACCGAGGAACCGGCTGGCGAAGGTGAATACCGAGGCTGAGCCCCACCTGGCCGCGCAGTTCGGTATCCGCAGCATCCCGACGCTCGCCCTGTTCCAGGGTGGGCGGGAGATCGCCCGTCAGGCCGGCGTGATGGGCGCGCAGGACATCGTGCGCTGGACGTCGACGCAAGTGGGACGCTGACCGATGCAGGGCTTGCTCGGCACTACGCTAATCCTGCTGGCGGCTTGCAGCCTAGCGGCGATGGCGACGGCGGCGTTCAGAGTGCCCGCCTTGCTGGGGTATCTCTCTGTCGGCGTTGTACTGGGCCCCTCAGTCATCGGCGTGATCGCGCCGGGGGAGACGCTGAGCTTTCTGTCCGAGCTGGGCGTGGCGCTGCTGTTGTCCATGGTCGGACTGGAATTCTCCCTCGGAGACTTCTGGCTCGCCCGCAGGACGGTGCTGATGGCGGGCGCTCTGCAGATGATCGCCGTGGCCCCGCCGCTGATCCTGCTATTGATGTGGCTGGGGCAGCCCGGCCAGAGCGCCGCGCTGCTCGGCACTGCGGCGGCCATGTCGTCCACGGCGCTGGTCAGCCGACAACTGGCCGACCAAGGCGAGCTCACCACCCGCCACGGACGCAGTGCCATCGCCGTGCTGGTCTTTCAGGACCTGGCCAGCGTGCCCCTGCTGGCCTTGCTGGCGATCTGGGCGCGCGGCGAGTCGCCGAAGATCGAGCATGTGCTGCTCGAAGTATTCGGTGTGCTGCTGCTGTTCGCGGCAGCGGCCCTCGTCTCGCGCCGTCTGTTGCATGGCCTGCTGGGCTGGGTGGCGCGGCGGGGCCACGAGGAATCGTTCGTGCTCGTCTCCTTGTGCGTGGTGGTGGCTGCCGCCGCTGCTGCGCACGCGGTCGGCGTATCCGCCGCCCTGGGGGCCTTCCTCGCCGGGATGGTGCTGGGCGAGAGCGACTTCCGGCACCACATGGAAAGCCACCTCAGGCCGTTTCGCGATGTGTTGTCGGGCGTGTTCTTCGTGACCATCGGCCTGCAACTGGACGCAGCACAGATTCTTTCGGCACCGCTGGCGGTGCTGGCGTGGCTGGTGGTGCTGGTACCGGTCAAGATCCTGCTCAATACGCTGGCCTTGCGGGCGACGCGCCTGTCCGCCCTCGATGCCTGGCGCACGGGCATAGCGTTGGGGCACGGCGGCGAGTTCGCCCTGCTGTTGTTGGGCACGGTCTTGCAGCAGCATCTGATCCCCGCGACCGTCGTCCAACCCATGCTGGTCGCGCTGGTGCTCAGCATGGCCCTGGCACCGCTACTGATCCGCCATCACGATGTACTTGCCCGGTTCTTGAGCCGCACCGGCGGCGTCATTCAGCCACCCCAGGCTGAAGAAGTCGAGATCGCCGCGCAGACGACGCGATATCGAGACCATGTCATCGTTTGCGGCGCGGGCGAGCTTGGCCTGACAGTCAGCGAGATTCTTCGCCACGCCGGCGTGGCGCATCTGCTGCTGGAGGCGGACGCGCAGAAGGTAGAGGCCGCGCGTGCCGCCGGCGCGCCGGTGTTCCATGGCGATGCCAGTCGGCCCGATACCTTGCTGGCTGCCGGCTTGACGCATGCGCACTTGGTGGTGCTAACGTTCGCCCATGCCCAGCAAGCGTTGCGCATCGCCCAGGCGATTGCCGAGCGCCGTCCGGCGCTGACCTTGTGGGTGTCATGCAGAAGTACGACCGCGGCCGATGCATTTCGCGCCATGCCTAACGTGCGCGTGTATCAGCAATCCTTTGCCGCAGCTATTGGGCTGGCGGAACAGGTGATGTCGACGCTTGGCATGTCGACCGAGTTGATTGAAGGACACATCAGCGCAATGCGCCGCCGTCTCGACAGCAGCCGTTTTCCAGGGAGTTCATAGTCATGAAATCAAAACGCCTTAACCCATTTCAGGTCTTGCGTGACCAATTGGCCATCATGAGTTTTTACGAGCGCTTCGAGCAGGTCGTCGCGCTCGTGCTGTCGGCGGTGATCGCCGTCATCATCGTGGTGTCGCTGTTCCAGCTCATCTCCATCGTCTTCACGCTGCTGGTTCTCGATGCCTTCAATCCCCTGGACCACAAGGTATTCCAGAGCGTGTTCGGCATGATCATGACGCTCTTGATCGCGATGGAGTTCAAGCATTCCATCGTGCGCGTGGCGCTGCGTCGGGACAGCATCATCCAGGTCAAGACGGTGGTCCTGATCGCGGTGATCGCACTCTCCCGCAAGTTCGTGATCCTCGACTCCGACGCGAGTCCCGCAAAGATAGCCGCGCTGGCAGGCGCCACGCTGGCTCTGGGTGCGACCTACTGGCTGCTGCGCAAGCGCGGCGACCGCGCCGCCGAGACCTCTGAGCATGACCCGTCATCATCCGAGTGATCCGCGCCCTGCGCTCTTGCAACACCGCTGGCTCAACCGCCTGCAGACCGGGCTGTTGGTCCTGACCCTGGTCGGGATCGCAGCCGCAGCAGGGAGACTGCCATTTGGGGAAGGCTGCCTGTGGCTCGCGCTGTTTGCCGTTGCAGGTGCGTTGCTGCTGGAACCGGTAGCCGCGTCGGCGCTGAGCTTGCGCCTGTACCGCGTACGGGCCTTGCACCCGCAACAAGCCCACGAGATGTGGGCCCTGTTGCGCGAGCTGTCCGCCCGTGCCGGTTTGCCCGCCACGCCGGTGCCGCACTATGTGCCCAGTGCCGTCGTCAACGCCTTCGCCACCGGATCGAAGCAGGAGGCATCGATCGCCCTCACCGATGGCCTGCTGCGCAGCCTGAGCCCACGCGAGCTGGCGGGTGTGCTCGTGCACGAGGTCGCGCACATCGCTAATGAGGATCTGCGTGTCATGGGGCTGGCGGATTCCAACAGTCGCCTCACGAGCCTACTGGCCCTGATGGGGCAGATCGCGATCCTGCTCAGCCTGCCCGCACAGCTCGGCTTGTCTCGCGTGCGTGAGTTCGACGCTGACCGCCTTGCGGCGGAACTGACTGGCGACCCGCAGGGGCTGGCGTCCGCGCTGGCGAAAATCGAGCGGGTCAGCCGCTCCTGGCGTGCCTGGCTATGGCCGGGATGGGGCAATCCCGAGCCCTCCTGCTTGCGCACGCGTCCGGCAACGCAAGAGCGCATCGCACGCCTGCTGACGTTGGCGCCTGGTCCAGCATCAGCGTTGCCACTCCGCGCGCCCCATTTTTTGCCGGAATCCGCTTTGGCGACGCGCCCACCGCGCTGGCGCCTGAGCGGGCTGTGGCGCTGATTGCCCATCAACAGGAGACGTCTCATGGCCTATCTCGACCCGTACCAACGCCCCGCGCCGGACCGCTTCGTCCGGCGCGGGCTCTTCATCACCGCCTGCATTGCCGCGCTCATGCTGCTGTGGCAGTTTCTGCCCGCCATCGAGGCATGGTTCAGTCCGCGCGAGGCAGCAGAACGCACCGTGATGGCGCGTGGCGATCTGGCGGCGGACGAGAAAACCACCATCGAACTGTTCGAAAAATCGCGCGCCTCGGTGGTCTACATCACCACCGCGCAATTAGTACGCGATGTCTGGACGCGCAACGTGTTCTCCGTGCCGCGCGGCACTGGCTCGGGCTTCATCTGGGACGACGCCGGCCACGTCGTCACCAACTTCCACGTCATCCAGGGCGCGTCCGAAGCCACCGTCAAACTGGCCGACGGCCGCGACTACCAGGCCGCGCTGGTGGGGACGAGCCCCGCGCACGACATCGCCGTGCTCAAGATCGGCGTCGGTTTCAAGCGCCCGCCGGCCGTGCCGGTCGGCACCAGTGCCGACCTCAAGGTGGGTCAGAAGGTGTTCGCTATCGGCAACCCCTTCGGCCTGGACTGGACGCTCACCACTGGTATCGTCTCCGCGCTCGACCGCTCGTTGCCGGGAGAAGCGGGCGGCCCGGCCATCGATCACCTGATCCAGACCGACGCCGCCATCAACCCCGGCAATTCCGGTGGCCCGCTGCTCGATTCGGCTGGGCGGCTGATCGGAATCAATACCGCCATCTACAGTCCGTCTGGCGCCTCGGCCGGCATAGGCTTTGCGGTGCCGGTCGATACCGTCATGCGCGTGGTGCCGCAACTCATAAAGACCGGCAAGTACATCCGTCCGGCGCTGGGCATCGAGGTGGATGAGCAGCTCAACGCGCGTCTGCAGGCGCTGACCGGCAGTAAGGGCGTATTCGTATTGCGCGTGACGCCGGGCTCGGCGGCGCACAGGGCCGGGCTCGTCGGCGTCGAGGTCACCGCAGGCGGCATCGTGCCCGGCGATCGCGTTATCAGCATCGACGGTATCGCCGTTGACGACGTCACCACATTACAGGCCCGGCTAGACGACAAGAACGTTGGAGATGTTGTGGTCTTGTTAGTGGAGCGGGCCGGCAAGACTCGCGAGATGCTTGTGGAACTACAACCGGGAGTTTGATGGAAAGTGGGTCATGGATCTGCACAGCGAAGCAGCCAAGTGACTTCAGCCTTGCGCCGAACTACGAGCCCTAGCTAGGGATGGTCTGAAGTAGCCCTGTATTTCCGGCTGACTTCAGCCACTGCTGATTTTGAAAGCGGTGAACCGATCAAAAACGATCGGATCACTCGCTCATTTCGGTGCTTTCAGCCGTCGCGAGCACCTTGCGACGGCCATTTTCCGCATTACAGGCGCACCTTTCCTGCGCTTGCCAGCAATTGTCGGCGGGCCATCCATAGGCTCGACAGGGCAAACAGCGTCACCAGTTGTGCAGTGTTCTTCACCAGCCCTCGGAAACGTACCTTGGTGTAGCCGAACTGCCGCTTGATCACGCGAAACGGGGGCTCTACCTTCGCTCGCACTTGCGCCTTGGCCTTCTCGATCTTGCGCTTGGCTTTGTACAGGGCGCTGCGTTTATCGAGCATCTTGTAGGTGCTGCGGCGTGCTGCGACCTGCCAGATCACTTCTCGGTCGGCATGCTCGGAGCGCTTTTCGACGCCTGTGTAGCCGTCATCGGCGCAGACGACGTTCTCGTCGCCGTGCAGCAGTTTGTCGACCTGGGTGACATCCGCCACGGTGGCTGCCGTGCCCACCACGCTGTGTACCAGCCCCGATTCATCATCAACGCCGATGTGCGCCTTCATGCCAAAGTAATACTGGTTCCCCTTCTTGGTCTGGTGCATTTCCGGGTCGCGCTTGCCGTCCTGGTTCTTGGTTGAACTGGGCGCGTGGATCAGCGTGGCATCGACGATAGTGCCCTGGCGCAGCGACAGACCGCGATCCCCCAGGTAGCCATTGTTCACGCAGAGGATGCCGGCTGCCAGCTCATGTTTCTCCAGCAGACGACGGAAGTTGAGGATGGTGGTTTCGTCAGGAATACGCTCCAGGCTCAGTCCGGCGAACTGACGTAGGATGGTCGTCTCGTACAGCGCTTCTTCCATGGCCGGATCGCTGTAGCCGAACCAGTTCTGCATCAGATGGATACGCAGCATCGCCATCAAGGGATACGCCGGGCGACCACCTTCGCCTTTCGGATAATGCGGTTCGATCAGGGCAATCAGCCCTTTCCACGGCACCACCTGATCCATCTCGATCAGGAACAGTTCCTTGCGGGTCTGCTTGCCCTTGCCGGCATACTCGGCGTCGGCGAAGGTCATCTGCTTCATGGAAGAACTCGAGTGGCGGGGTCAGTCCAACGTACCGAATTAAATACCTTTTGCCGCAATCAAAACCGCAGGATGAATGTGTGGCTCTTCTGCCAGCAGAGCGGGTACGGTAGCGAATATTTGTTTAGCTGCTTCACCGGACATATGGAGTTCCCTTGAGTCTGTACTACTGAACAGATCTACAAGGAAAACCGTTTCAGGACTCGTTTCTGAGCGGATCACCAGCCAGTGAGTGGTGCCCTCTTCTGCATTAACATGAGGCAAAGCAGCGGCTATGCGCTCTGCTACTTCAGCGCCTTTTCCTTCTCTCGCTTTAAATGAAATCAGTCCTGCTGTTGTACTCATTGTTTCTTTCTCCTGTTGTAATAATCATGGCTTTCTTACGAGAATTATTGTATCAGGGTTAGGCAACATGGCACTGTGGCGAATCTGCCATTAAACCGGCTTTTTCGGCCAATTACAGGACTGAGATGAAAAAGATAGTCATTATTGCTTCCCCGGGATGCCTTGCTTCAGGCTATACCGGGCTGGCTGATATGTTCTCTCTTGCCGGAAGAGCCATATCAGCTGCTCGCAAGGAGCCGTCACCCTTTGATATCATGACAGCAAGTCCGGACGGGCAGCCAGTGACCGACGGAAGCGGGCGGTTACTGACCGCCGATGCGGCACTGGCAGATATCAATTCATGCGATGCGGTTCTGATCCCCGGGTTTGTACCCGATGCATCAAACACGCCGCCACAGCTCGGTAAACTGGGCAGCATAGCGTCATGGATACGGCAACAGTACGTGCATGGCGCCCTGGCTTGTGGCTCGTGCAGCGGAGTGTTTATGCTGGGCGAGGCGGGGCTGCTCAACGGCAGAAAATGTACGACAACCTGGTGGCTGTACGATGAGCTCAAGCGCCGTTACCCCCAGGCAAACGCCATCTGGGGCAATGCTCTGACTGAGGATAACCGTATAGTTACGGCTGGTGGGCCGCTTTCATGGATTGATGTGGCCTTACACATTGTGCGTCAGCTTGAGGGGACGGAGGCTGCGCGTATTGCAGCAGAATTTGCTGTAGTGGATACAACGCCTCCCGCAAGGGCTGTTTATATGCCCACCGCGCACCTCAGCCGGCCGGACAGTATTCTGCCCGGTGCAGAATTTTTTATAAGGCAGGAAGCATCAACGCTGCTTACCACAAGAGAGCTGTGCCGGCGCCTTGCCATTTCGGAGCGAACCTTTCACAGGCGTATAAAGGCGGAAACAGGCGAGTCACCGAAACAGTTTATCGACAGGATCAGGTGTGAAATGGCAAGGCTGGCACTTGAAACATCTGCTAAAACCATAAAGCAGATCGCAGCTGATGCAGGTTACGCGGATGAAGGCAGTTTCAGGAGGGTCTTCAGCCGGATGACCGGCATGAATCCGGCATTATACCGCCGTTGGGTGAAAGACCGTACCCGGGAATAATGCACAGTAGGGCCGGGAGGTATCCGCGCGGAATTATGAGACGCCCTGACAGCACAGTGCTGCCAGGGGTGTGCTGTGTTAACTACTGAGGTCTTTTCCGTTCGTGGCGATGACTTTTTTATACCAGTGGAAGCTTTTCTTACGGGAGCGTTTTAGTGTTCCGTTCCCCATATCATCCGGGTCAACATATATAAATCCGTACCGTTTGGACATCTGAGACGTGCTTGCGCTGATCATGTCTATAGGTGTAGCGACCTGCATTTGAAATAGGGGAAGTGCGGACAAATTCCTGGACCTTCAGGAGTTAATTTATGCATTCATACGAGGACCGGATTCGGGCCGTCGAACTCTATTACCGGTACGGAAAGAAAGCCTCCGTTGTCGTCATGGAGCTGGGATATCCTTCCACAAAACAGCTGGGCCGTTGGGTTCGGATTTATGAAGAGAAGGGCGATTTACCCAGGGAATTAAAACCAAGAGAACGCTATTCACGTACACAGAAAATTGCTGCTGTTGAGCATTATCTTACTCACGGTGGTTGCCTGTCGTACACTCGCCGAGCCATCGGCTACCCCAGTAACGAAATTCTAAAGCGCTGGATTGAAGAGTTTTACCCAAATGCGCGTCCCCTGGTCATTCGCTCAGGCACAAGCAAATGCTTCAGCCCGGAAGAGAGGTCTCAGGCCGTCCGGGAGCTCTGTAACCGACGTGGAACCGTGCGTAAAGTTGCACAAAGCATAGGCGTCAGCGTCCCGGTCCTGTACAAATGGAAGAAAGACCTTATCAGTGACGAGGCTTATCAATCCATGCGCAAACGAAAGGCAGCCCCTCAGGATAAAAATCAGGATACTTTACTCGGTGAAATCCAGCGTCTCAGGAAGCAGGTTCATCAGCTGCAGCTCGAACGTGACATACTGACAAAGGCGAATGAACTGATAAAAAAAGATCTGGGCATCAGCTTTCTGAAACTGAAAAATAGGGAGAAAACCCTGATAGTTGATGCCCTTAAGAAAAAGTACCCCGTTGCTGAGTTGCTAAGCGTTCTGCAACTTGCCCGCAGCTGTTATTTTTACCACAAAGCCAGCAAACGTCTGTACGATAAGTATGCGGAAATACGCGTGATCATGGCCGATATCTTTGAGGAGAATTACCGCTGTTACGGCTACCGGCGCCTTCACGCGATGCTTCGCAGTAACAACAGGGTTATTTCTGAAAAGGTTGTCCGCAGACTGATGGCAGAAGAGCAGCTCGTTGTTAAGCGCACCAGGCGACGACGATATAACTCTTACTGTGGCGAAATCGGTCCGGCACCGGAAAATTTACTCGCCCGGGATTTTAGTTCCTGCAGGCCAAATGAGAAGTGGCTGACCGATATTACGGAGTTCCAGCTTCCGGCTGGAAAAGTCTATCTGTCGCCGGTTATCGACTGCTTTGATGGCCAGGTTGTAAGCTGGTCGATAGGAACACGCCCGGACGCGACGCTGGTGAATACGATGCTCGATGACGCACTCGATACGCTCAACGAACATGATAAACCGGTGATACACAGCGATCGTGGTGGCCATTACCGGTGGCCGGGCTGGCTCGAGCGTATCAACACCTCCGGACTTATAAGGTCCATGTCGCGCAAAGGATGCTCGTCGGATAATGCTGCGTGTGAAGGCTTCTTCGGGCGTATCAAAAACGAAATGTTCTATGGCAGAGACTGGGCGGGTATCAGGCTGGAAAAATTTATCTGCTTCCTGGACAGGTACATACGCTGGTATAACGAGAAACGGGTAATGGTGCCAACTTACTGATTTAGTGTACGATGGTGTTTTTGAGGTGCTCCCGTGGCTTCCATCTCCATCAGTTGTCCCTCCTGCTCAGCTACTGAAGGCGTGGTGCGTAACGGTAAAAGTACTGCCGGACATCAGCGCTATCTCTGCTCACTGCCGTAAAACATGGCAGCTACAGTTCACTTACACCGCCTCTCAGCCCGGTACACACCAGAAAATCATTGATATGGCCATGAATGGTGTTGGATGCCGGGCAACCGCCCGCATTATGGGCGTTGGCCTCAACACGATTTTACGTCACTTAAAAACTCAGGCCGCAGTCGGTAACCTCGCGCATACAGCCGGGCAGTGATGTGATTGTCTGCGCTGAAATGGACGAACAGTGGGGCTACGTCGGTGCTAAATCACGTCAGCGCTGGCTGTTTTACGCGTGACAGGATACGGAGGACGGTTGTGGCGCACGTCTTCGGTGAACGCACTCTGGCCACACTGGAGCGTCTTCTGAGCCTGCTGTCGGCCTTTGAGGTCGTGGTATGGATGACGGATGGCTGGCCGCTGTATGAATCACGCCTGAAGGGAGAACTGCACGTTATCAGCAAGCGATATACGCAGCGCATTGAGCGGCATAACCTGAATCTGAGGCAGCATCTGGCAAGGCTGGGCAGGAAGTCACTGTCGTTCTCAAAATCGGTGGAGCTGCATGACAAAGTCATCGGGCATTATCTGAACATAAAACACTATCAGTAAGTTGGAGTCATTACCCGAGAAACGTATCAAGCTATCATTAGGTGCAATGAGTCCTGTGAAGTACCGGCAGCATCTTGGGATCACAACATAACAGTCCAGGAAAACATCCGCAGCCCCCTAATAGACATTAGCATTGAGCCCCTACAATACATGTCAAAGCAAGTTTAAAATGTCACCTCTTTGTGCAAGATAGAAAGGGCACTTTCAGCCTATGTAATCATATTAATGTGACTGCTGCGTTATCCCACTCAACCAATTAATAAAGCAAAAGTTAAATATGAAAGACTGGAATAAAAATATAACGAAAACATCTTAATATGGAAATATCTGTGTCAACGGGATCTTTAGTTATTGAATATCTGGTTCTAAATAGGTTCTACATTCAACGGGAAGGGAAACCAAATATCTATATGTTTTTTATAAATACCATTACGTGGCAAACAACAATCTGCATATTTTTTTAAAGAATCTCCACATGGACAAATATTTTCTGGCGATAATACTCCATCATGTTCTTTCGCCTTAAATCTCCAGGTCGTAATATTGAAAATTTGATGTGGGGATTGTATGTATTTGACAACACTAATTAAAGTTGAATAGTTATAATGATCACCATCATTGGAGAAAAAAACACTACATTTGTTAACGGGATTACTAACTATGTCATAAGTAATTAATTCAAAATCGATCACTTCATCAAAGCAAAGAACTCCATTATAAAGTTTATTTTTAACATGACCACAATCATTAATAAAACTACGGGTTGTATTACATACTGAACATTTCACTTCTTTTATTATTTCACGAGATACCGAAGATTTTATATGGGAATAACGCCTGCCAATTACATACCATTCTCGCTAAGAAGTTAACACCATAGAAATTAACCTCAGGCAGAAACTCATTATTTTCTTTAATATGTATTAAGGCTTTGTTGAATAAATCGAACTTTTGCTGAGTTGAAGGATCAGATCACGCATCTTCCCGACAACGCAGACCGTTCCGTGGCAAAGCAAAAGTTCAAAATCACCAACTGGCCCACCTACAATAAAGCCCTCATCAACCGTGGCTCCATAACTTTCTGGCTGGATGATGAAGCTATTCAGGCCTGGTATGAGTCGGCAACGCCTTCATCACGGGGAAGACCTCAGCGCTATTCTGATCTCGCCATCACCACCGTTCTGGTCATTAAACGCGTGTTCAGGTTGACCCTGCGGGCTGCACAGGGTTTTATTGATTCCATTTTTACACTGATGAATGTTCCGTTGCGCTGCCCGGATTACACCAGTGTCAGCAAGCGCGCAAAGTCGGTTAATGTCAGTTTCAAAACGCCCACCCGGGGAAATCGCGCATCTGGTGATTGATTCCACCGGGCTGAAGGTCTTTGGTGAAGGCGAATGGAAAGTCAAAAAACATGGCCAGGAACGCCGCCGTATCTGGCGAAAGTTGCATCTGGCAGTTGACAGCAACACACATGAAATCATCTGTGCAGACCTGTCGCTGAACAATGTGACGGACTCAGAAGCCTTCCCGGTCTTATCCGGCAGACTCACAGAAAAATCAGGGCAGCATCGGCAGACGGCGCTTACGACACCCGGCTCTGTCACGATGAACTGCGGCGTAAGAAAATCAGCGCGCTTATCCCGCCCCGAAAAGGCGCGGGTTACTGGCCCGGTGAATATGCAGACCGTAACCGTGCTGTTGCGAATCAGCGGCTGACCGGGAGTAATGCGCGGTGGAAATGGACAACAGATTATAACCGTCGCTCGATAGCGGAAACGGCGATGTACCGGGTAAAACAGCTGTTCGGAGGTTCACTGACACTGCGTGACTACGATGGTCAGGTTGCAGAGGCTATGGCCCTGGTACGAGCGCTGAACAAAATGACGAAAGCAGGTATGCCTGAAAGCGTGCGTATTGCCTGAAAACACAACCCGCTACGGGGGAGACTTACCCGAAATCTGATTTATTCAACAAAGCCATGTATTAAATCTATTTCTATCCTTTCAAGTTCTACCCATGCTTCATAAAAATCACCTCTTGTAAGTAAATTAATGACTTGAATATATTTTAAATGGGCTAGTAAAATTGTTTTGTATAAAAACAATCTGTTTGATTCATTATTCAAGCTCAAGGATTGAGCTTTTTTTAACTCAGCATTAAGATAATCAAGAATAGCACTATCTTCTTGAGTAATACACATCCAACGCTTTAACTTTTCGTGAATATTCATAATATCTATATAGATTTTTATTTGATTTTGTTAATTACTTTTAAAACATCGTCTACTTTTCCAGAAACAGTGTATTTCACATGTTTTCCTGATTTATTTTTTTTAATTATAGAGACTTTAACGTCTATATCTCTAGTTCCAAAGTTATCAATTTTTTTCTGAATATAATTTGAAACAAGATTTACTAAAAAAGGTATCATTACTGATGTGGCAAAGAAAGTGCCTAACGCTAACGTTATACTGTTTAATTGCAGGTACGAAACACCATTAGAATCTCCGTACACTTTAACATTAGAATGTGATTGCTTGGTGAACTGGAAAAAATCCAGTGCATTACCTCCAGTAATTTTTGAACTATCAAAAACGATCGCAATCTCATCATCTTGAGGTTCATATGAAGAAATGATTTTTACCTCTTCATCTTCATCACTCATTTCACTCAAAGTAATGGGGTTCATTCTCAACTCCTTGTTTTATATTTTTACATTCAAATTTTACTATACGACTGGTTAATTGCTCCTGTCCAACACACCAGAGTTCATATGCTTAGCATACAAGGGACCAATGCCAGTAGCGACAGGCTAGTGTGTCAAAAAACCATGAAGATCAATCTCCTGCGGAAAATTTGGCCCAATTAGTTTCATTGTCCTTTCCATGCCTTGATAAACTGTCGCATCTGTAATGTTTAACCTTGCGAGTTCCTTAAGTATTCTAGCTTTGTTTCTGATCACTATTTTTCTACTTTAAACTCTTGCATAGCATCATCAGGGTTTGAAACTAAATCGGGATAAACAGCATTATTCCCAAATAATAAGAATGCACCTGACTGTGATGACATCCTTTCATTATTATTTCTTCCTTTAACGAAAATTAACCTTTCCAAATCTGATGGTATAATTACATCTTTAAAATAAGGTTTTTCATCTTTAATGTAATGTATGAGTTTTTGACAAGCTTCAGTTTTATTGAAAGCCTCCTTGTCCATTTTACAATCCAGCTGATCTTTCAGTGTTTGACTTAGCATTGATATATTTGATATGCAACTTACTGTATCAGAGTCAAAGAATTTTATACGATCCCTTTTTGTTTTGAAAATAATAACATGTCCATCAACCTCATTTGTATTTTCATTATTACTAATGTCGCAACAAGCGAAATACAGAGCGATTAGTGGATTTGATGTTATATCCAACAAACGAGTTGGTAGTCCGTAGTGTTGCATCCTTACTAACTTGTCTAGCATTGTTTTATCATCAACAAACTCAGTTGGCCTTGCTGTTAGGGCTTCACGGACTAAATTTGATTCACTGTGCAAATGCTTGAAGTTACCTTTTTTGTTTTTCCTGAAAACTGATGGAGCCAACTCGTAAGATACATCAGAATGTCCACGATAAAATATTTCTGCATCTTCTTCATGATCTTGTTCTAAAACACGCGCCATGAAACTTTGAACATTATCTATTATTGGGTAGTTATCAACTTCATCAGGAAGTGCTTCAGTAGGAGGAAGTGGTGTACTTCTTGTCGTTATATTTAGAAGTGCTAATGTTTGATTTAAATCACGTGCTTTTATTCCCCAGTGAGTCCGTTTCAGCCCATATGCACCTAATTCTAAAGCTGTTTGATATAACTCTTTGTTTATCACTACGACATCATCTTGTGAGTGAGTGATTCTGAAATCAAACTCAACATTTTTGTTAACTGTTCGTAGATTTGAAATTACACCAAGTCGCAAAGTAATGTATTCAACATTGTCTCGGGAATAAAGTTCTGACATAAAAAGCGTAGGTAATTTCTCAATATAAGATAATGCTTTATCATTCAAAGGCGTTAACTTCAACCGGATGTCATCAGAGGTGCCTTCTAACATACGTGATATAGGAAAATCACAACTCCCACTAACCCGTTCATACATGGGCCAATGTTCAAAATAGTCAGGTTCTCCGCCCATAATTAGATTAAACATTAAAACTAAATCCTTATATTTTACTTAATGAATTATTTACAATCCAATCAATTGCGCCAGAGGTGCGAATCCAAGGCTTTATATTATGATTCACATAATAAATGGCTTCATCCATTCCACCTAACGTGATATATCCACTGTTAGACTTGATCTGTAATCTGCACTTCGATAACAAGCCGGGGATGTGTCTATTAGAATCAATCGCAGCTTTAGCGATATCATCGGCATCCGGGGATGACTGTCGGTAGGCGAGTAGGGCGCGTGTATACTGAAAAAACGAACGCATATCCCCAGGATAATCGTCCAGTAGCAAGGCCAGATCATCCACCATTTCAAGCTCAAGGTAATAGTTCGCTAATAAATGACGAATCCCCTGGTTATCGTTCGGGTTGAGCTTCAGCATTTCGCGGCTATGAGCCATAGCCGGATAAAAATTACCAGACTCCCATAAGGCCTCAGCCAAAGCTGCTTTTGCTCTCATATATGGACGTGTTTCGACAAATCCCCAGAAACGTCCTGCGAACTCCTGAAAATCCTCGCCAAGTGCAATGCTGGCTGCGTACAAAGCAGTCTCCAGCTTCCCGATTTTTGACTCAGGAGGTTCTTGAGATATCTCGCAGTAGAATGAGTATGCGTCAGCACAGAGCGGGGATTTCTTGATAGCTTTTCTGATGAGTTTCAGCACAACTTCCAGGTCATCATTTTCCCAGGCATCGAACATGAACTCCTGAGCCGCAACCAGATCTAGATGTAATTGCTCAGAGCTGACAGCAGTTTTATACAAATCAACGCGCTTTGTAGTCGGGAATTTAATCATCTCAAGTATCCTTTTGGGGACTCACTGTTCCGGTACTTTGCAGCACTGATGGTCGATTCTATCGCTTTGAACTTGCCACAAACAAGCTCGGGTCTGCCAGAACGGGATTGATAGCCCGGAGCTGTTCCTGGATGCGCACCTGAGCCTTACGGCTGGGCGATTTTTTGCTTCGTTCCCGTTTGCCTTCGCTTTCCCGCTCATCCTGTTTTACCTGAGCCAGTCGGAGTACAGTCCCGAGACGTTTGTTATCAACAATCTGCCCCTGGTCGACACAGGCCAGCTTATCAAATGCCTGGCACTTAAGGCTCCGGTGCCCATAGAGGAAGGCGAGGGTGCCATCGGGATAATCCAGTACTTTAATTTTTTCACCGGCAAGACGGCTATTTTCTTCTGTGGTGTCCATGAGATAAAGGATCTTATCGTACTGGAAGGTCAGTGATTTCGACACGGTACGAACATCATGCCAGGCAAAGATGTCTCTTAATTCATCGGGGCTTTCCTGCCGGACGATGCAAATCTTTGGGGAACTTAGCCGGTCGTGAAAACCGGCTGTTAAAGTCAGCGATGAAAGTGGCAAGCCAGGCATTTGCGGCCTCAATGCCGGTTATACCTTCCAGACGCATTTCTTTGATCAGCCGATCCTGAAGTGTCTGATTCGCACGTTCCACGCGGCCTTTAGCTTCAGAGCTGTTGGCACAAATAAGCTCGATTGCCAGGTCATAAAGCACACGTCCGAACTGGGTAACGGTGGTATTGCGTTTCTCCGGACCACTGACGCGAAATATTGCGTGTTTGTCACTGTACAGCGATACCGGCTTCCCATGCTGCTCGATGTATTCCCGGGTTGCCAGCATGTAGTCAAAGGCTGTTTCTGACTCGCTGAACCGCAAATGCATCAGACGCCCGGTGGCATCATCGATAAAGACCAGCAGGCAGCATTTTGGCGCACGGCCTTCAAACCAGTCATGGTGGGAGCCGTCGATCTGGATAAGTTCACCCAGACAATCACGCCGATGTCGGGGTTGATAAACCCGTGACTTACGGCGAGCATGCGGGACCCAGAGTCCGTCAGACGTCATCCAGTTGCGGACGGTCTCGATTGAAAGCCGGATATTATGGCGCTCTCTGAGTTTTTCTGCGGCCAGTGTGGGCCCAAAGTCACTGTAGTTTTCACGTATCAGCGTGAGTACTCGTAGTTTGAGAGATTCGGTCAACCGGCGGTTGCTGGGCTGGCCGCGTTTGCGGCTGACAAGTCCTTCAGCACCAGAAACTCGGTAACGATTGATAAGTCGTTGCGCCTGACGTTCTGAAATGCCAAGCTGTGATGCTGCATCACGACGGCGTAGACGCTTTTCACAAACTGCCTGTATCACCGGTAGGCGGTGGATCTCTTTATCTGACATGGTCACCAACATGCGTTGAGCCCCTTAGAATTGCATTCAGTTTAGCTTACTCTAAGGTGACGTTTCTATCTGGATAAAAAGTGACATTACTAAATGGTTCTAACAATACAGGTGCGCATAACAAAGATTATGTTAAATTCAATGGTAAAATCATTATAAATCAATATCTTAAATATCGAACAAGCCCCTTTCTTCCTCAAACCTCACTGTGGTAACTTTAAAAACAATGTCCGTTCCTGAGTTTGTGATGCCTTAAAGCCATGGTGAAGATAAAAGTTTTTGGCTTCTTCAGTCAGTGCATGAACCATAATCGCACGGACTCCAATATTCTCAGCTACACGGTAACAGCGCAGAACTGCATCATGCAGTAAATCGGCCCCGAGCCCTTGGCCACGGTATGAAACATCAACTGCCAGGCGAGCAAGTATGATTACGGGAATTGGATCTGGCATATTGCGCCTGAGGCTTCCCATTGCTTCCACGTGGTTAACGCTGCCGGTGGCCAGAGAGTAAAAACCGACAACCTGTTTAGTGTCTCTTTTACAAACGACGAACGTTCGTGCTGCACCAAGAGCTTGGTTTTTTAATCCCCTCTGTTTAAGCCAGTCATCAAGTACTGCCTCACCACTGACGAACTCTGCTAGTTGATGGGAGCTGGATAATGGTTCTGGTGCTGTTACACGTCCCACTGAGGTTTCCTTGCCAGAAGTTTATCAATAGCCGCCTCATCCGAAACCGGTGCATCGAGCATATCGATAAACTCTGCATACTGCTCATCGTTAAAATTAAATACGCGACGATCGAGGATCACATTCTCCGCAGCCTGACATGCCATTTCCAGGATGAAGTCCGTGCGTGATTTATGGAGAATCTCTGCTGCAGCATCAATAAGTGCTCTTTGAGATTCTTTAGCTCTAAGGTTGAGCTGAACATCTGATTTCATGAGTGCGCTCCTTGTATAGCGATTGCTTTACAAGCATATCATATGGATTCTGTATAGCAAAAGCTATACGGTTTTTTAAGTGCAGTGAACATACGAAAGAGTCAACTTGCAACTATTAGGTAAAGCTCTTCCTCTAAATTATTTTCCTTGCTCTGGCCTACCAAATCAAACCCAACGCCCTGAATTTACTGCGTGCGATGCTTGCTAGCAGTCTCATCCGGACAATTAGCATGAAAACTATGGATTGTTATCTGGTCTAACATCTGGAAAAGTTACTGATGAGAAGGTAGTATTCGGATCGTCAGCGATCGTCTTGTGGTGGGACAGATTGTTGATTCAGATTACTTTTGTGTCCTAACTCAAACTGACGGTTTGACTGCTTTGTGGTGAGGCAGGCGGGTGGCAAAAGATGGTTTTACGGAAGAAATGCGGACTTCCGGAAACAGACAGGGACAGGACGTGTCCAGTAAAACGTTCAGGAGCAGGTAACGGGATTTCCCGGAGCCTGAATGCACAAACCCCCCGACATCTGTCATCATCTTGGCGGAAGACACAGATATCAGGGGGTCCAAAAGCAGGCGCGTGGCCTGTGAAGGATTATAACGCATGCACCACATAACACAACACCCGGCCGCCATAAGAACAGGCCGCC
>NZ_JBKFZX010000006.1:0-12878 GCF_046521465.1 Enterobacter sp. CPE_E863
CACGGATCCTCGACGCGGAACTCGTCATGCACCTTACGCGCCAGCGTTTCAGCGGCCTCCCACATCACCCCATTCTCATTGAACAGGTGGAGCGCCTCAGCCCACAGCTGCGAGCGGTTTTTCTCGATGGCCGCGCAGTCCACGTCCCCGGAATTCATGGGCAAATAGCGGCGGTTCCCCGTCGAGTCATTGAGGATCTGCTTGTTGTTCGTGGTACCGATGAACACCACGCGGCGCGGGTTTCGCACCTTGAACTCTTTAAATTTCGGCACCCACTCGTCGTGGGCAGCGGAGAAGAACGCTTTCACCGATTCGGAGTCGCGCCCGTGGAGGCCGCGCAGCTCCTCCAGCTCGCCAATCAGGCACCCACGCATACGGCGCACTAGGGAGTCGTCCTTGTCGTTCAGGTTGAAGCTGGAGTAGGAGTCAGGGAATGGCGACATAAGGCGAACGCCCGTCGATTTGCGGGCACCCTGTCGCCCGTACAGCAGCGGAACCATGTCGGCCTTGATTCCGGGATTCATTACGCGCCCGGCAAGCGCCGTCCAGGTGTAGAGGCTGACCGCCGCCAGGTACTCGGGATCCCCTTGGCATTTGAAGCACCGCTCGAAGAAGTAACTGACGCGAGGTTTGCCGTCCCATTCCTGAGCCGTCAGCCAACGCTGGGCGCTGTCGAATTTGTTCTCATCGCAGACGTAGAACATGGCGTCGCGGGCATTGTCCTTGGTCACCTTCTCGAAGTCGGCAGCAGCGAGGCGCAGACGCAGCTCGGTAACTAGGTTGTCGGACAGCGGGTACCATTGCCCGTTCACGAACGCCCCCTCCTCCGCAAAGAACTCATCGAAAGCGAGCTGGATGCCGGTGACGGAATGGCAGCGCATAGCGGCGACAACGTTCTCAAGAGAGGACGAGTAGCGCCCCTTCCGGTAGTTGATCTCCAGCTCCACGGGAAACGCGGTAGTCGGGTATTTTTTTTGTAGAGACGGGCGTCCCACCTTGGCAGCGGCGATCGGCGTTACGTTGTCGGCAGCAGTGCCGGAATTTTCATCAATTTGTGACACGCAATTACTCCTTTAAAAACGTAGGAGTCGGCGTCAGGCGGGGGCTTACGAGGGAAATTCACACTTGCGCGATCTTATCGACGTGGTACACTTCTCTTTGAGTTTGAGGAGTACGCTGCGCAAGTGCTATTCTTCCTTCGAGAACGTCCCGCTAAGACGTGACTCGAATTAATCGGAGGAGTTACCAGCTCCCCCGGCAGAAAAAGGTGACCACCCAACAGGTCGCCTTTTTTTGTGCCCGAAGATCCCCAACCGGATCCGCAGACGCCAGATCAGCTTACCCGATCCCAACCCTCCACGCCACTTAGCGCCGCGCACTTATCGCGCTGTCGTGATCACGCCCAGCTCAATCTCTGCGCCGCCTCTGCTATTTATCCATGTACACAAACGGCACCCCGGCGACGCAAAGCCGTCGCCCCTCTGTGCACGACAACTGCACGACGTCGAATTCGACGCGCACGACAAAACGCATTACACTACGCAAGACAAACAGCACGACAAAACGCACGACGTGGAGAGCAGCAGCCATGAGAGAGAAAACCAAAACCCTGACCGTTCGCCTACCCGTTAGCCTGATCGAACGCATCGAGCAGAACGCAGCACGAACCGGAGCAACCCGCACGGATGCTGTCATAGAGGCGCTGAACGCCGGACTTGGCACGAAGCCGGAAGGGATGGACACCAAACTTTTAGCTGCCATCGAAGCGCTGAGGGCTGAAGTCAGGGCGCTGTCCGTCGGCGGTAAACCTGCACGACAAACCGCACAACAAACAGCACCACAAAGCGCACAACAACCTGCAAGACAGATAGTCCCCCGGGGAGCCGATCCGCGCTTCCAGGCCGTCAGTGATGAGGCTGACCAGCTCATTGTCAGCATGACCGCAGAGAACGCGACTCTGCCCGCCATCGCGTCGGCACTGAACGCAGCAGGGCACCGGACAGCGACGGGACAGGAGTGGAACACCAGCCGTGTCCGGGACTATCGCCATAAGTTGCGGGAAAGTGGGCTACTGAATTAGCAGTCCTAAGTGACATAGCTAAATATGATAAAATTCGAACATAAAAATTTTACAAGGAAAAGAAGTGGCTATCGGTGATGATGCTATCCGTGACGCTTTCTATGCTTTTACACAGCAAGCTGAAGAAATGGATGATAAAGGTCTCCCTCAGGAAGTTTGGGAGACGCCTTGTTTTACCTATCTGATGACTAAGAAGCAGTTCAATCAAATGAAAGTTGTTTGTCAGAGAAACGGCTGGGACATACCTGCATCACCAGCAATACCGATCACTTGGGCAATGTTTAGGCATGTGCTATCTGCTCGTAACTCGAAGGATAAGCTAAGTTGGCAAGAGTGTGCGGAGATTTTGGCAACTGCATTCTCAGTGCAGAGCAATGTGTACGTTAACAGAGATTACTCGGAGCAGACTATTGTGCTCAATGCTGTTCGTCGCATTAACGTTGCTGGGGCTGGCTTTTTCGCAATGGCGATAGTTGATGTCTCTGAAAATAATTTGGCCCCCGTGACTGCATACCATGCAACGGAGGCCAAATGTAAAGCTATACAGCGAGGGTGATAGGAAGGACGCCCATTTAAGCAATTCTCCTCAATTTAATGAGAATGAACCATAACGCCTAAATATTTCCCTTCATTGGTTCCTTTCGGATCTAGCAGCATCGGCGGTTTTCTGCTGTCTATCAAATTCACTGTTATTACTAGGAAGCCGCAACATAACTTCCCAACAGGAGACCAGCCTCCTGACTGCCCAGCGCAAAGGGTTAATTACTGGTTAATACCCCCTGCGAATGCTCTTGCAGTACAACAATAGTAGGCTATTGTTGACGTAGATTCAACTGGTTTGTTTATAACCAAGCGGCACGAGGAGCGGGTTTACAGGTTTTTATAGCTCTTTAGAGGCGGTTAACCATATTGCGATATCAGGTAATTATAGATCTTGAAATCATTAAATTTATCAATTATGATTAATTTTATGATTAATTTTTGATCTATAGAGGTACTTTGATGGATATTACGATATCTGACGCTACATATAGCCGTCTTGCTGCACAAGCAAAGGGATTTGAAACTCCCGAACAGGTAATAAACCGTCTGATCGATGTTGTTGAAATCGATCATGACACACGCCCTGAACTTTTTTTTAATCCTGAAGGTGAAGCGGATTTTAAAAAAGCGTTACTAAAATCAAAACAGGCCAAAGTCGAAATGTTTAAAAGGGATGGTTCCTGTGAAACTGGAGTATGGAATGCTCGTGCGATTTCAGAAGAATCATCAGTTCGGGCAAATATTTGGAGTGGGTATTTGCGTGGATGGAAGGAAAAAGGGATTGTTCGTGCGGTTTTCACTGTCCAGGAGGTTCCTGACTTGCCAGGAGCGGCTGAAAGTGTGCAGTGGAATGATTATACAATCAGTCGCACTTTTAGTGGCGGTATTTCAGTTCAAAGAAATGGCATGCCTGTAACTATTGTGAAGCCATTTCTACGTGATGTTGCGCATGATTTAAAAATATCATTGCTAAATAGCAATGGAAATGAAATGAATACTCGGCAGCTTGGCGCAGCGATCATAAAGAAGTTAAATAACTCTTAACATCGATGCTTCACGCAGAGGAGCGACGGCTCAACGCCGCCGCCGGTCAGAGTTCTACTGCGACGAATACGCACCATTCATAGCTGGCGAGGCAGAACGCCCGCCACCTGTCATCAGACGCCCGGTCAACACACTCCAGCCATAACCGCGCCGCAGCAAGGTGGTCGCAGCGCACCGGGTCGCCCCGCAGTTCCGTCGCCATGGCCTCCTCGATCAGTCGCCCTTCCCACTCCAGCTGATCGAGGATCGAGCCCCTACGCCGCCGCCCCATCGAGCCACTGCAGCATCGCCGCCCTGATCTGCCCCGCCTCGCTCTCGTCCAGCGTCAGGAACGCCAGATCGGCAACCTTACCCAGCCCGGCGAACGCCACGCAGCCGGTGACGGAGAACAGCTCCACGAGGAGCGCCGTCGCCAGCGTCTCCCGTTCAACGCCGCACAACCAGGCGTAGTTACGCTCACGCGATGCCGGAAGTTTCACCTGCAGCGCACGGGTGGCCAGAGTGTTAAATTTCTCGGTACCAGCCCACTCGTAGTCGAACGGCGGGCGATCAACCACCACCGACCCGGACAGCGTCTGCTGGCGTTCCCCAGCGGAGAAGTTCGGCAGCTTGAGGTGGGAGAACCCATCGAGCGACCACTCCGACATTTCAGTGGCGATCACCGCCAGAGAGCGAGCCGTCGCGGCCTCGCGTAGTTCAGTCTTTGATTTCATGTGCCCTCCTTTGGGCTAAAAAAAACCCGACATCAAGACGAGGCCGGGCTTTATGCTGCTGTGAGAAACCGATCGCAGGATAGCGTCACGACGGCAGCGCCGGTGCGTCGCTTTAGTCCGTCTCATCAAAAAAGCATCGGTAGTGTCTCGAAAGTCGTTCGCTAAACCAGACGCCACGACGGCAAAAAAGATGTCCCGAAAGGCGCACCATTCGGACACGCCAATCAACGCCGCTCAAGCCGGGCATGACGAACCGCGTAGCGCAGCAGCTCACGAGCCCGATCTTCCCCTTCCTCAACCAGCACGTCGAACCAGTCGAGGTTATCCCGGGGCGTGAAGCGATCGAGGCCGTCGAACGACACAACCGCCGCGCCTGGAATTGTCGGGACCGGCTCTCGCTCATCGCCATAGGCCGCTTTATGCGCCAGGCGGTACGCTTCGCCGTGATCCGGTACCAGCATCACATCAACATCTGGCCAGAACCGGCGCAGCGACGCCACGCAGCTGCCGAACCCGGCAATTGAGAACGCCGCGCAGACTGCCACCTTGCCCTTCGTCAGATGATGCAGGGCAACCGCCGTGGCGAACCCCTCACAGACGAACAGAGGCGAGTAGGGCGCATGTGGTGAGGTATCGAGCACGTCCATAAAGCCGGGCATCGGATAGAACCGTCCCGCCTTTTGGGTACCTGCAGGGGAGAACTTGTCGCCGGTTTTGCCGCCAGCAGAGCAGACGCCGCAGATGGCCTCCAGCGCGTCGCCAACCAGCTGGCGATCATCGGTCAGGCGATAGGCAGGAACAAGCAGACAGCGCGACCAGTACGCCCTCGGTTCGAACGAGCGGAACAAGCCACCCACACGAAGGTCAGCGGGGAGGGGCGGGAGGCTGACGCCACCACGCCTGGCGATTGTGGTCTTATTGCGCCAGTACGGGGTATAGGCCGGATTACCGTCGCCTTTCGCCAGCATCCTGACCGCATCAGCCGCAGCCTTATCGGCCTTGCGCCGGTCGGCATCTTCGCGTCTGGCCACCGCCTCGATCGATCGGCGTTTCCGTTCAGCAAGAGCAGCAACCTGTTCAGTCGACGGCGGCGTGCGATTTGAGTCGAGCCGCCAGTACACCTCGCCTGAGAACCGCAGGAATACTTGCGCCATGGCCTCGGGATTGGTTACGCCTTTCAGCTTCAGGAAGTGCCGGTACTGCGACCGGTGATGCGCAGATCCGCGATTGTGGCGGGTAGACCAGGCCTCGATAGCAGCAAGCCCGTCCTCTCCGCAGAGAGATGCCCAGCATGCGATGCCAGAACAGAGGCGCAGCCAGTCCTCGCGGTCAACCGGAGCCCCAGCCGCAGAGACGGCACGCCAGAACAGGCCAGCGTCAGTCAGGTGAGAGTTATCGAACGCCATAAGGAGCCCTCCCGGGACGACGCTGGTCGGCAATAAAGCGTTTGAGCACGGGATCCCCAGCCAGCCAGTAATGCCCGCCACGAAGGGAACGCCCTGCCGGAGTCGGAACGATCCCCCGCGAACTCAGGCGGGAGAGCGTGCGCAGCGACACGTTCAGCAGCGCAGCGAGGTCAGCGGTATAGATTCGTTTTTTCATTGGGAGTACCAGATAGGTGCCCCCCTCAGCTTAACGGGCATCGGGGGGCGGGAGTGACGATTATCGATAAAGCCGCCCTTGAGGACTTACCGCATAGCGGCAGGACAGCAGCCCTTCTCGCTTACTCGCACCTGCCAAGGACGAAGCGCGCATCCTCGTTTACAACCCCGCCTCGTTGGGGAGGAGGGAAAGCGGCACCGGGCGATCCGGTTTCATGTTTCCCAACTGCTCGTCAGGAATCAGTAAGACAAGCTTAACACAATTAACGCCAAAGTGGCGTTTTTTGTGAGATACTAAAAAAGACGCACAGCCAGTGCTGGCGAGGTCTGGCGACCATTTCGACGCAGGGGGAGCAGTGAACGACGATAACGACACGACAGAAGCGACGCAGCCGTCAACCGAGGCACTGAAGTGCGTAGGCGCTGCGGAGCGGTTCCCCGACATCATGCCCGGCGTTTTGTTCGTCACCTGCCCCGGCGGGTGCTCCCTCCGGGTCGAGGCATGCCGACAGATTTATGAGCAGAGCCACCTCGATCGCACGATTGAAAACCCCCACCTCGAGTGCCACCGGTGCCCCACTGGCCTCGCGCTTTGGGTCGGTACCGAACAGCCCCCTGACGCACCACTGACCACCCCGGCAGACACCCGTAAGCTCTGCCCCCGTTGCAGCCGGAAAGACAACCGCCTGATCGCCCCCAATAAGCCCGGTTCGAGCCTGTGCGTCTCCTGCTGGAACCGCGAACGCGAAGCCACCATCGGAGCCAACGCACGCGGGAGAGTCAACCGCACCCCACCGTTCGTCTCGCCGTTCCTGATCGGCATCGGCGATGGCTGGCAGGTCTGGTACGGCATCCACCAGGGCGAGGCGCTCGTCCGCGCCATGCGAGCCAACCCGGGCGCACGGTTCCACGATCGCCGACCAGGCCCGGTCGGGCAAACACGCCGCGACGGTTTCGTGTACTACTGCCCCGAACACCGCGAGCCCCTGCGCTGGAACGGTGGCGACGGGCACGCCGGAGAGGTGGAGCTTGCTTGTCCCAGGTGCCAGCCATGGGCGGCACCTCTCAGCGTCGCCCCCACGTTTCAGACGGTCAGCTTCCAGACACCGCATGACGCCGCGCACCAGTACCGGAACGCCACCCTGCCAGACAACGCGGTCTGGACATCGTCGGTCTGCGCTGATTGCAAAGCCGCGCCCCTGGTGATCAGCAAGGCACCGGTCAAGGGCAAGCCGCGACGGGAGATCGTCGTCTCCTGCCCGTCCTGCGACTCCAGCGCATCAGCCAGGCCCGGAGGCAGGACATGGACAGACGAGCACATCGCGGTGCCCGAGTTCGCGCAGAACGAGACGCGCAGCCTGGCGAAGATCCCCGTTATTTTGCCGCAGGGGGAGCAGCCGCAGCTGCTCAAAAGACCAGGGACAGGGCGCGGTCCAGGACGCCCCCGCAAGCGCATCCCCCTGACCCTCGACCGGGTACCAGAGAGCCGGTTCAACCGCCTCGCCCTTTCCGTCCTTGCCGCCGTCGGGCGCTGGGACTACATCAACGACATCATCCGGCGCATCGATCGGAACCGCGGCGACGCCGCCACCCTGATCGCCCTTGCCGACCACATCCGGACCAACCGACCAGAGAGAGATTTATGACCGAAACCACCCGTCCGATCCTGACCATCAAGCGACGCAACCGCACGGTCTACGTCCCGCCGGAAAAGGCCGCGAAATCTGAGCCGCAGCCAGCCGAACGGACTACCAGCAAGGCGAAGGTACAGCCAAAAGCGAAAGCCCCGCAGAAGCCCGCACAGAAGCCCACAGCGGCAAAGCCGAAAAAGACGCCTGAACAGGTCGCCGAGGGGATCCGCAGACAGGAGGAGAACGACCGCCGCCAGCAGGACATCGCGATCGCCAACAAGTCCAAAAAGGCGCTGGCCAACCGGGTGACCAAAGCATTCCTGAAAGAGCACTGGCCTGACTTGCTGACCCGGGGAGTTGACCGTCGCCCCATGGCAAAGGGCATCATCGAGCAGATCCTGACCCGAGGCGCAGAGCTGAACATGCCGCCAGAGGCAGACCGCAAAGCCGTCCGTCGCATCCTGGGCATTGTCACGGGTACGAGCTCGTACCAGCAGAGCCTCATCGACCAGTGCATGCGCTACGACCTGGACGGCAACCCCACCGAACCAGCAACCCCGGAGGAGGCCGAAAACGCCAAAGCCCGCCTGACAGAGATCAAGGCATTCCGGCGCAAGGCACGCCAGGCGAAGGGCGAAAAAAAGGGCGCATAACGCGCCCCGTCTCACCCAGCACCATGTAGGCGCAGCACGACGTTCAGCAGCACGGCGAGCAGCTGCGACACGTTGCGCGATCCCCCTGGCCTTTCGCGCAGCAACAACCCCGTCAGGGATCACCACCTCAGGGATGACCAGACGCGAGACGGCAAACTCACTCATCATCAGCCCCCAGGACCGCACCAATAGCACGCCCGAAAGCATGCCGATCAAGCGCGTCTGAGGCCGCAGCAACACCTGCGTCTGTCTCCTGTAAATACCGGGCGCGGCGGCTCTTCAGATACGCCCCCCAGCGATACAGCGACGGCTCATGTAACGCGAACGCGTGCGGTTGCCCGGCCTTGATCAGCGATTCCTGATACAGCGCCAGCTTCGATCGTTCACCATCATCCCTGTCACCAGGACGAGCCTCCAGAACAGGCAGCAACGAGATCAGCGCAAGACGGTGGCCAGCAGAGTAACAACCACCTGCCAGCGGCATCCGCGTCTTACCCTGCAGGTGGCGCGGCATCGGCTTTACTCGTCCCAATTGATACCCCGGGCAGCAGGGGAGAGAGACGCCTGTTGCTGCACCTGAGCACGCACCGCAGCGAACGCCGGAGCACGCGACGCATCAGGGAGTCCGCGAGAGGAGGCCAGCACGCCGTCAAGCATCACCAGATCGGCAGGAGCCACGCCCGCCTGTTTCATCTCAGTCAGGAACGCCGCATCCTGGATGGACTGAGCACGCGCCCGGTGAACCGACTCCGTAGGAGAGGCAACCGGAGCCCCGATCGGCGCGAACGTCTGCGCAGCACCGCCCGTCTCCAGCACCTGCGCCAGCGCGTCGCCGGCCCCGGTAGATTTTGCCAGCGTCGCCTCATGGCGAAGCCGGTCACACAGCATCGAAAATGCAGACATTTACGCCTCCATGCCGCGATTGCGGCGCAGAATTTCGATCGCACCCTGCGTGGAGAACAGCTGGTTCAGGCGGCGATCAGGATTGATAACAGTACGGTACAAACTGCGCCCCGCGTCGGACTCGGCAAGCAGCGTCGCCTCATCCATCGCCAGCTTCAGCAGCTGCTCAATACGCTGTACGCGCACGGCGTGCGCCAGGTTGAACAGGCCGATCGCAGCCGCCGCATCACGGCGGTCAGCATCCTGCAGCAGCGCGTCACGCTCCCGGGCCACATCAGCCTCAGCAGCCTCGGCGGCAACCAGCTCGGCCTCGATATCCGGCAGCAGGAACGCAGCGACGCCCGCATCGGGGCTCACAGTCTCGCCAGCACGCAGCGCCGTCTTGCCGTCGGCAATCAGCCCGCGCAGGCGTTCAGCTTCCGTCCTGAGCCCTTCCACCACGCGAGCGGCGTCAATGCGTCGCGTTTCCACGTCGGCTGCTGCCTGACGCATTTCACGCGCCACCCGGCGATCGTCAAGCGCGGTAAGTTGAGCGGAGGAGTTAGGATCCACCGACAGGCAAGGAAGGTCATAAACGGGAAAATGGTCACTCGCCATTTCAGCAAGCGTGGTACGCAGCCAGGTCGCGTCCGGGCATTCGGTTTTGATTTCGGTCATGGTTTGGTTCTCAGCAAGTTATCAGCAAAGCGGCAGCAAACGCCGCTCAGACAGCATGCCGTCACGACACCGCGCAGACATCAACGCAGAGGGCGCAGGGCTCTCGCCCAGCGCGGAGAGCCGCCTGGAGGCCGTCGCTAATCCCCTACATTCCGGGACACCCGACAAAGCGACGAAATAGACACTTTAGCGATAGACTTTCGGTACAGTTGTGGCATGTTGTGTCGAAAGAGACGTATCGGTCAGAGGAGAGAAAAAAGTGAGCAAAACATACGGTTACGTTCGCGTATCAACCGACGAACAAACCAGCAACAGCCAGCGCGACGCCATCATCGCCCGGTTCCCAACAGCCTCCATCCTCGCCGACGACGGGATCAGCGGGACGGTACCACCACGCGAGCGTCCAGCCCTCGGCATCCTCCTGAACCAGATCCTGCAGGAGGGCGACACGCTGGTCATCTACGCGATCGACCGCATCGGCAGGAACGCCCGGGACGCCCTCGAACTGGTCGAGGAGCTGGAGAAACGAAAAGTAACCCTGGTCAGCATCCGCGAGGGTGTCGATTTGAGCAGCGCCGTCGGACAGGCCGTCCTCGGCATCATGGCGAGTTTCGCGCAGATGGAGCGCAAGCTCATACTGGAACGCCAGGCGGCAGGGATCGAGGCCGCAAAGAGCCGTGGCCAGAAGTTCGGACGCCCGACCAAGATCGGCGCGAAAGAAGCGGGGGAGATAGTCATGCGCCGCGCCATGGGGGTACCAATAGCCACCATAGCCAAGCAGTTAAATCTGAGCAGGAGCGCGATTTACCGCCACCTTGAGAAGGTCGACGCGGTAGCGCCGGAGTAAGAGAGAGCGCAGCGGTGTAGGTGGCTCCAACCATTCCACACCGCCGCAACCCAGCCCGGGGAACGCATGAGGAGCAGACCCGGGCACCATTCCCAACAAGGAACAGAACCATGATAAACCAAGCAGCAACACCGCGCTATCCCGGCCTGAGCATTGAACACGGCGAGATCCGCCAGTTCGGCAAGCCCCGCCATTGCGCCGCCAACCGCAAAGGCCAGTACCAGACCACCCTCCGCGACAGCGCCGGTCGGTACCAGACAGTCAGCATCATCAGCCTTTACGCCTGGGAAGCATGACCATAACGAAAGCCTTACAGGTGTAAGCAGCAAGCAATAACAAAAGCCTTACGCCATTACGAACCACTTACAGGGGCGCGGGAGCGCCCCCAGAAACCAGAATCATAAGGAGAGAACGATGGCATTTGAAAACATTCCCCGTAGGTTCCAGAGATGGAAGGTAATCATGGTTCCCGGAGCAAAGTCATATGAGTCATGGGACGAGATGGTTACCGGCGAGAACTTCTCCGAAGAAACCAGGATGAAAACGTACAAAAAGCACCGCACCAAGGCCATCGACCGCACCGTGGCAAACCAGGAGTACATCCATACCATGACGGAGGACGGGATCACCGTCAGGTACCGCCTCGAACGCTGGCGCTAACCCCAGCTAGGAGCGCAGCGACTGCTGCGCCTCCTCCCTTACCCAGAACGCACCAGAGCCATTCTAAGCGCCTCAGCCACAAAAATACCCAACCGCACGACCACGCACGCACAAACGCCGTGTACCCCCCAAAAACCCCCGCCATTTTCAGCGCGTGACGTTTCAATACAGGAGAGAAACCAACCGGAGCAGGACACCATGAAGAAATACACCACCGAGCAGAAAGCCCAGGCGCTCAGACTACTGGAGCAGGACGGCGCAACCGCAGCCACCGTCGCACGCACCATGGGGATCCCACCCCGCACCGTCAGAGATTGGGCGAAAGCCCGCACCGACGCACCCAGCAACGTCCTCAGCATCGAGGAGATGCGCGAACGCGCACAGCGAGCCGTCGAGGCCACCCCACAGGCAGCGATCCGACGCCTAAAAAACCACTTTGTACAGCGCCAGTTTGAGCTGCTACAGCGCCACGCCACCGACCTGCAAGCCCTCCGCACAGCTTCGCTACAGGCCATGCTGGAGAAGGACGCCACCATGGTCAAAGCGATCAGCGGCCTTATGACATCCCTACTCAAGACGCAGGAACGCGAGCGCGTCATCTACGAGATCAAGCCAGGCACCGAGGCCGACATCATGCGCGAGGGCATGAATCGCCAACAGAGCTGAAAACGGCGGGAAAACCGCCTTTTACCGCCGCTTTACCGCCGCAGAAAACCCGGGAGCCCGCGAAATACGCGGATCCGCACGTTAACGAGTTGTTACCGCTCGCGTGCGCGAGGGCAAGCCCTCACGCAGAACCAACAGACGACCACCCAGCGCGAGGCGAAAGCCTCGTGCCCTCAGCGCCACCCAAACCTCCGATCCCCCTCAGAACCACTACCACCGACCATCCCGGCACGACGAACCCATCCACCGATCTAATAAGACAAGCAAAGTGCATCCGGCAGGGTGCAGCTGCGGCGCGTCGATTCCAAGATGATCCACCCGTTCCACCCGATCCGGCATAGATTCATAAATAGTAAAAAAAACAACTAATTGTTCAATTAGTGAGCATTTACCCCCTATTTACCCAATTTATTCATTTTTTGTTTTTAATTAGAAAATAGGGTGGAACGGGTGGAACACAACAATGAAAGCCTTTAAACACGAGGCCTTAGCTGTTCCATCCACGGGCGGAACACGGGTGGAACGGGTGGAACACCCGGGTGGAACAGGTGGTACAAAAACGGCGTGATGATCCACCCGTGATCCACCCGGGTGGAACAATAAAAAAGGGGAGCATATAGCTCCCCTCTTACGGAAAAGTAACCCTTACACGACAGCTTGCGTTCGACGGAAGTAGCCACGAACTAACGCACCGTTTATGCGCTTCCTGCCAACCTCATAGCCCAATCGGGACATGATAGCCGCCATGCGCTGATGCTGCTTGTTGCTGGTATGGCCAATCATGAGCCCTACCTGAGAGAACAAGGCCTTCGTCGGCACGAAAGCAGTCGGGTCGCAGTCGTCAACGTCCAGCTTGAGCAGCTCGGCGATCTCGTCTTCC
>NZ_JBKFZX010000007.1:0-4924 GCF_046521465.1 Enterobacter sp. CPE_E863
AGACATGACGAAAAAACACCAAAAACGCAGCCGCTGGATATTACACTGATGCATAGTCATGCAGCCAGATGCATGCAGCGTAAAGTCACACTAAAATCAGCGCGAACGCCTTAAAAACCGGCAAATGCCTCTCCGGCAACTCACACAGCTCCATCACCAGGTAAAAACAGTTCAGCAGGGCTTCAATAACGTTGAGAATTTTCATCACTTCCTCCGGGATAAGTCACTACCATTCCGGTAGTCAGCCTATTTAGCAGGAACGCGATGAGCCCTTCTTCGTGCGGGCTGTCACCTCATCTTCGGACCATCGAAACTCTTCTGCTTCTGTCGGAGCGTCAGCTCCAGCTCGTTCTGACGCTGATACTCCAGTGCAGCCTTCTCCTCGATGGCATTCAGTTCCCGGACAAGCGGCGCAGCTGCTCGCTTAAACTCAGCACCTGCGTGCTCAAGTCCGACACGCGCTCGTTCAGCACCGCGTTCTCCCGTTGCATAAGACCACACATGCTCCGCCATTCCGCGAAGGCGCTCCCCCATTCGTCCAGCCTTTGCGAGTAGTCCTGCTGTAGCTGCTCTAATGCGCTCAGCAACTGCTTTTCCAGCTCTGTCATTTTCCGCTACTCCTGTTTCAGGCGGATCCATGTCGTCCCGTCGTAGGGGATGGCTTCGGCTTGCATCCCCGGCGGCAGGATAAGAAACCTCCGGCCGTCGCTGCTCTCCTGATAGCGCACTCCCCACGTCCGGGCGGTCATTTTCGCCAGGGTATCTTCCTGCTGACGAAGATGCGTGTAATTGTCGGTTATCTGCTGCCCCTGCCACCACAGAATGCTCCCGCTCGTGGCGATCAGCAGCGCTGACACCATCAGGATGGTGAGCCATGTCCTCCCGGCCGTCAGCAACACGCTCCGCCGGTTTTTCTCCATCGCCTCGCTCATACTCTGCTCGTGGGCGCTGATGGCGTCGCTGATTCTCCTCGCGCTTGCGTTCAGTTCCGCTCTGACAGACTGCTCGTGCTCGCTGAATGCGGCTTTCAGCATCTCGCCGGTACTCTTCTGCTGCGCTTTCGATTGCTGCTCTAAGTCCTTCGCCAGCGTTAAAAGACTGCTCATAGATGGCTCCCTTCAGTCGGATGTTTCGCCCCCCGTCAGGGTCGGCAATGCTGATACTGCTTTTCGTTGTACACACCACCTCAAAACCTGCACCTTCAAGAGCCTCAGTGACGTCCTGACGGCTTTTCAGCTCCCCGGACGAGGCTAAGCTCAGCAGTCCACGGGTGATGGCTTCTGCGGCTTCCTGCTTCGTTTTCGGCAGTCCGGCCGGCGTGACCAGCGCCCGGCGGTTTTCCGGCGCGTTCGGATCGTGCAGCCCCAGTCTGCCGTTCACGATGGTCTGCCAGGCATCGATACGCGGCCGGTCGGCGCGGTCGTAGTACGGCTGGAGCCGCCTGCCGGTCAGCAGCTCGGTATTGGGGATCAGAAAGTTCAGCTCCAGACGCCCCTTGTCCTCGTGCTCCACCCACAGAATGCTGTACTGATCTTTATCAAGTCCGGGCATCAGAACCCGCTCGAAGCTGGCCATCAGTTTTTCCCGCTGGCCGGGAGGCAGATCGGCCTCCGCAAACGACAGGACGCCGGAGGTGTATTTCTTCACGTAAGGCGACGCGTCAATCAGCTCCCGGACTTCTTCCGGCTTCCCTGCAGGACGCTGGCGCCTTCACGCTGCCGGTCTTTACCCAGCAGATAGTCCACCGGCCCGGCGCCACCGCCGCGGCCACGTGGATGAAATTTAACGATCATCGTCCGTTCCTTTCTCAAGAACGGCGTGCCGCAGCCGCTCAAGCCCGGCATCGATGGCCATCAGCGCCGCCACAATCTGCACCCTGTCATGGCCGGTGCCGCCGCCGGCGTTAACACGGCGGGCTATCTGGTTCAGGTTATTCCCCATGCCGGCAAGCTGGCGCAGCAGCGCCGGCGAGATTGAGGGAGCTTTCCGGTGCGCGCAGACTTTTCGTCCAGGCAGGTCTGCCGCATCCACGCCGCCAGCTGCCTGCCGTCACAGCGCTCAAGCAGCCGCCGGTGCTCGTCCTCCGTCACCCACATGGTGAGCATCTTGTTCCGTTTCTCTGACAAACCGGCCTCCTGATAACGCCGGGACGGGCGGGAAAGCCTTTCCCGGTCGGCGCGGGGTTGGACAAGCCGCAGGCGCGTCAGGCTTTGGCGGGTTTCGGGGCGCAGCCCTGAACCAGTCACGTAGCGCTAGCGGAGTGTATACTGGCTTACTATATTGGCACGGATGCGAATATCAGTGAAGTGCTTCATCTGGCAGGAGAAAAATGCAGCAGCGGAGCGTCAGCAGAATATGTGATACAGGATATATTCCGCTTCCTCGCTCACTCACTCGCTGCGCTCGGTCGTTCGGCTGCGGCGAGCGGTACCGGCTTACAGGCGGGGCGGAAATTTCCTGGGAGATGCCAGAAAGAAGCTTAACAGGGAAGCGATAAGGCCACGGCGAAGCCGTTTTCCATAGGCTCCGCCCCTGACAAGCATCACGAAATCTGACGCTCAAATCAGTGGTGGCGAAACCCGACAGGACTATAAAGATACCAGGCGTTTCCCTGGTGGCTCCCTCGTGCGCTCTCCTGTTCCTGCCTTTCGGTTTACCGGTGTCATTCCGCTGTTATGGCCGCGTTTGTCTCATTCCACGCCTGACACTCAGTTCCGGGAAGGCAGTTCGCTCCAAGCTGGACTGTATGCACGAACCCCCGTTCAGTCCGACCGCTGCGCCTTATCCGGTAACTATCAACTTGAGTCCAATCCGGAAAAACACGACAAAGCGCCACTGGCAGCAGCCACTGGTAACAGGTTTAGAGGAGGAGAGTCTTGAAGTTTCGGGTGCGATAAGGCTACACTGAAAGGACAGTTTTGGTGACTGTGCTCCTCCAAGCCAGTTACCGCGGTTCAAAAGAGCGTCAACTCTTGCGAACCTTCGAAAAGCCACCTTGCCGGGTGGTTTTTCGTTTTCAGAGCAAGAGATTACGACGCAACGGAAAGGATCTCAAGAAGATCATCTGTGATGTTCGACAGATATGGGGATATGCACCATGGCCTATCCGGCTTTAACTGAAATGGCGACATCCTTAACCGCAGTCTCAACCCCTGCAGCATTCCTCTGAATGCTGGTCATAACTTCACCCGCTTCGCGCATGAGTGTAACCCCTTTCCGAGTGTTCATCAGGCTGTTTTCAATGCCACAGAGAACATCCTTGGCCAGTTGACTATTGCTGGCCACGACTTGCTCAATTTCTTCAGTCGCGCTACTGACGCTCGCCGCAAGATTACGCACTTCTGCGGCAACAACCGCAAAACTTCTTCCGGATGCGCCAGCCCTTGCTGCTTCAATCGCGGCATTCAGTGCAATAAGTCTTGTCTGCATGGCAAACTTCCGGATGGTTTCCACCATATCGTCAATACTTTCAGACTGATTGTTGAGCCGTGAGATATCGGTGGAGACAGCCCCCATCCCCTGCGCAATTCTGTCAATCATAAGGATGCTATTTTCAATAACATTGGCACCGTTCTGCGCACTTTCTCGGGTCTGCACGGCCATATCCCATGCATGCACAGCAGCCTCTTGCTCTCTCTGGTTTCGCAGGACATCAGCCGTAACATCTGTAGCGAATTTCACAATTTTATAAAGCTGCCCATCACTGTTAAAGACAGGGTTATAAGTTGCACGGAACCACAGAGGGTCTCCCTGACGGTTAAGGCGTGGAAACAGACCAGAAAAAAACTCACCTTGATTCAGTCTCTCCCAGAAATGTCGGTATTCATCACTTTTGTAAAGCGTCTCGGCACAGAACAGACGATGATGCTTACCTATGATTTCATCCCGCTTATAGCCAGTGGCATTGACGAAATTTTCATTTGCTTCAAGCACGATCCCTTCAGGATTGAAGGTGATGATGGCCATAGAACGGTTTATGGCATTTACGACTGCTTCCTGCTCAAGAGCAGAATGCACGCGCTCAGAAATATCGGCAGCAATTTTAATGACTCTGATAACACGGCCGCGCCTGTCAGAAACGGGGATATAACTGGCTTCAAGCCATACGGAACGATTTCCCTTTGCCAGCCGCAGGTACTTGCCACTAAAGCTTTCTCCCCTGGCAAGGCGCTGCCAGAACTGGCTGTATTCCGGTGAACTTACCAGCGAGGGCGGGCAGAATATACGATGGTGGTGACCGATTATTTCATCAGCCCTGTACCCCATAGTGGAGAGAAAAAGCGGGCTGGCTTTATTTATCACCCCCTCCGGACTGAACTCAATGACAGGCTTATTCTGACAAATTGCGTCATACGAAATGGCTGATCGCTGGAGGTTCAGGGAGAACATATATTTAAGTGAAAACATATGAATCAGATTGCCCGGATAATGTAAGTACTGCCATGGTTATCGGCTACTCCTTATGTAGCTTTATATATTACTGCGACAGGGCGGGAAAAAGCCCGCTCTTCAGCCATGCCGGCATGATGTCCGGCTCCGGATTTCACGCGTAAAAAACCCGCCATCTTTAGCGGGCTGAACAATAAGAAAATGTTCATATTTACGGCAAATCCGCCGGCTCCAGCAGGAAGCTGGCGTCTCTCAATCTTGGAAGAACCAGCGCAGCTCCGCAAGCCTTAACACGCATCAGAAGGCAAAAAAATGGCTCCCATCCGGGAGACGGAAAACACTCAACTGACTGGATCGCAGGATATCCTTTGTGAAGGATAATTTAAGTATCGGCCGGATTTCCGCGGGCATAAGCCCGGCCGGCATAATTTTTTCCGTATCCGCCAGACCTCGGCTTTTAACATAACACCCCTTGCCCGCACCGCAGAAACGGGGTTGGCTGCGTTTCCGGTGCCAGACGCGAGAAAGTGGCGAC
>NZ_JBKFZX010000008.1:0-3025 GCF_046521465.1 Enterobacter sp. CPE_E863
TACAGTGGGGGTTTTACAGGCTGCTCTCGATGCTGCTGTTGGTCTGATGGCTGGTTTTTTAAACACTGTTTACGGGATCCCTCGTTAGAATTACTATCCATGGCGCTGGCTGTGGTGGCTGGCAATTAAAAAACATAGGCAGGTAGCTGTGGTGGCTATTTGTCGAAGCTTGAGATGGCTTCTTAAGAAGGTGAAACCTTCACAAGAGAACCCGCTAATCGTGAAGAGGCGGGTTTTTTTGTGTCAAAAATCCTCGATTCATCAGCGCATTAATTGCTCTTCAATATGGTGATCGTGTTAGAATAGGCGCAACGGCAGACCTTACCAGTTTGCGAGCCTTACCAGCTCATGCCCCGTTAGCAAATAACCTTAATCTTCTTCACGGACCGCAAGGTCAAGGTGCCAAAATGTGTAATACAATCTCGATCCCTCATCCGGGGGATGTTAGCTATATCTCCTTCACGTGCCGCAAGGTTCCGTCCGCTATCTTTAGTGGCGTGGAGGTGAATCATGACTAAAGTAACTGTCGATTATCCTTCTTCTATCTCCCGCCGTAAGCTTTCAAATCTGTTCAATCACTCCCCGTTTATGTTGTCTCTTGTTCATGACATGTGTGACTCTCAAGCTATTGTTCTTGCTGCCATGTGTGAAGGGAAGTGCGTAACAAGTGCGGGGAACCGGATTGAAGCAGACTACGAAGTAACTAAGCTGGCTGCGGTCATTGATGTTCTGGAAAATAAGTTTTACCTGCCTGTATCACGCGTGAAGATTCCCACCGCGTCGGATACTGGAGGTGGAACTATCCAAGCTAAATATCTCATTACGGAAAATGATATGCAGCTGTTGCTGGAAGATCCGGAATCAGTGGTTTTGACGCGAGAGAGATTGGCTCTTTCTAAGTTAAAAAGTCGAGATGAACGTTGTTTAAAACGTTTGGTGTCCGTTCACGGTTATGATGAAGTTTTTCGATCACTACAGGCGTTAGATGTAGCTAATGATTCTTTTGGTCGAGATTGCGGGTAATGCTTTAAACGGCAATGAATTGACGTTTAAAGCATGGCCGTTTAACGTTTGACGTTAGAAAGAAAAAAGCCACCCGGCAAGGTGGCTTTTTCAAGGTTCAACAAACGGGCAAGTTTTTGAACCGGGTAACTGTCGTAAGGGCGACGAGTCACCAAAACAAGTATCTCCAGTTTAGCCGCAATATGGCTATCACATCAAGACTCATCCCTTTGCCCAGTTACCAATGGCCGCTGCCATTGGCGCTTTGCCGTGTCTATCCGGATTGGATTCAAGTCGAAAGTTACCGGAACAGGCGCAGCGGTCGGACTGAACGGGGGTTCGTGCATACAGTCCAGCTTGGAGCGAACTGCCTTCCCGGAACCGAGTGTCAGGCGTGGAATGAGAAACCGCGGCCATAACAGCGGAGTGACACCGGTAAACCGAAAGGCAGGAACAGGAGAGCGCACGAGGGAGCCACCAGGGAAACGCCTGGTATCTTTAAGTCCTGTCGGGTTTCGCCACCACTGATTTGAGCGTCAGATTTCGTGATGCTTGTCAGGGGCGGAGCCTATGGAAAAACGGCAACGCCGTGGCCTTGCTTCTTCTTTGCTAAGTATCGCCCTGGCATCCTCTAGGAAATTTCCGCCCAGTTTGTAAGCCCACACCGCTCGCCGCAGCCGAACGACCGAGCGCAGCGAGTCAGTGAGCGAGGAAGCGGAATATCTCCTGTCTCGTATATTCTGCTGACGCGCCGGTGCTGCCTTTTTCCTCCTTCCACATGAAGCACTTCACTGACCTCCGCATCCGTGTCGACATATTAAGCCAGTATACACTCCGCTAGCGCTACGTGACTGGTTCAGGGCTGCGCCCCGACACCCGCTAAAAGCACTGACGCGCCTGCGGCTTGCCCAACCCCGCGCCGTCCGGGAAAGAATTTCCCGATCGACCCGACGTTTCTGTTTACCTGTGATGTTAACGTTTGGATCTTTTTCCCGGGTTTACCTATTTTCTTCTAATGAAGCGTTCACAGCTGACGTTAATAGATGGGTGCTTCATGTTTGGTTTTTCACCAGGAGAACTTATGAACCTTTGCCCCGATGAACGTCTGCTCTTTGTGCGGATGATTTCCGCTATGCTTCGCCGTTCGGGCGGTGATGCGGGTGCTTTTATGTTTGAGGCGTATCGCCATATTGTGTCCGATACCAATCAAGCTCGTCGTTCCTACATGCTCGACCTGCTCGAAAGCGTCAGGCATGACTATGTACACGGTGGATATACATAGTTGCCCTGGATACGCTTTTCGTCTAAGTGAGCGTTCTTTTCGTCTCTTTATTCGCCGTCCTGTATACCGAAGCGTGCGCTCAGCTTCTGATAAAGCGCTTCAGCCTGTTCGTGCATTCGCTCACAGTCGGCTGCCTCGTCATCAAGATCGAGCATGTCGAGTTTTTCGAGCAGCAGCAGCGACTGCGCCCGGATAAATTTTGCCATGTTCAGTGCGGCTGATTCCTGTTTTGTCATACGGCTTTTTCCCGGTTTTATGGTGATCGCAGACTGAAATCTTACTTCATTCACTTGAGTGCATAGCCATGCAGGTACGCAGAAATCATCAGGGGCGTTTTTTCTCGATATGGGCACAGAAAGGTGTATGTTTCAGGCCGGAGGCCTCAGAAACGCCCTGAGAGCCTCTGAGGCGGTGCGGGCAACGGATGTTATGTTAAAAGTTACTTTCCCGAGCTTGTGTCGTAGTTTCTTCCTACGTGATTCATCAAGTAGGAACCTGATAGATCGATACACCAGAGATCCTCATCGATCCTTCTTTATTTATTTAATTTATTGTTAAACAAAGACTATTTGTAAACCTATAAACTACACCGATCGATTGGGATCCTTTCAATAGGAAAAAACACTAAACAATTTATATATGCTCTAAACGGCTTCAAACTGATTTAAACGGCTTTAAATTATTGGTGAACCTATGACTAGGTTTTTGTGTAGATAATGTCTTAGGCAGCGTTTGGTGCCG
>NZ_JBKFZX010000009.1:0-1241 GCF_046521465.1 Enterobacter sp. CPE_E863
ACCAAAGCACCTTTCTCCTCCAAATAATCTAACCAACGACGAATTGTTCGAGTAGAAACACCCATCTGATTAGCTAAAAACTGCTGATCGCAGACCACTGCACCGCATGTAGGATCTATGTGTTCAGCGAAAAATGAGTAAAGACCTATAGCGGCAGCACCCTGTTTGTCCCTCACAAGCTCTCTAATGCGTTGCCAGCCCTTTGGGTATGTCTGAGTGAAGTTACTGTTCTTCTTTGCCTCCTCGTGCTCTTTAGATGCCTTCTTGTCGATTTCCTGTATTTCTTTCTGCCTTAGCTTTGCTTGGTGTTCTGAAGCTACGATCATCTTTATCCCTCGGTGTCTTTTTGATAGGACATTTTTGTCCCATCATAGGACTTGTGGTGTCCTATGTCCAGCCACATGCGGACACCAGCTGTGTCCTCACGTGCGGACACCAGCTGTGTCCTATCAGAAAAAACCAAAACTATAAAAATCAATAACTTATTATTTATCTCTATTCTCTTCTATGAAAACCAACAGACAACACCAAAGTTCAAGGTAGCTCCCTCCCTCCGGTCGGGCATTTTGAGGGTCAGGGTTCGCCATAGGCGACCGCGTTAGCGGCTTGACCTTGACGATCAAAATGCCCGTTTAACCTTGTATCTGGTGATGGCTCGCGTAGTGAGCCATCACCATGATTGACGGTTTTCAGGGGTTTCGGGGCGAAGCCCTGAACCAGTCACTCCGCTAGCGGAGTGTATACTTGGCTAATTAGTGCTTATCCTTCGGGTATATCTCTCGGTAAATCGTTATGAGACTCCCAATTAAGCCGATGATTGTGATGATTGTTGACGTGATCATGATGACCTCCTTGTCGGTAAAGTTTCTGTATTACATTCCTGGCTAACTTCTTTTAGTCCCAAAGGAATGCCGCACATTACAAAAGTGATGTGCTGTTTTATTTATTTATGGGATCTACTGCTTAAAGGGCGGCTTATTATGGGGATGGCTCGCTGTGGCGAACCATCCCCCTTTCTGAGGGTGGGGGTCGTTCCGAGCCGTCAAGAGTCGCTTCGCTACTGCTCTTGACCGCTCTCCTCTCCGGAAAACATAGCCATTATCCGGCGTTTTATTTCTCCATCCTTGTTCACTAATGTCTTGGTAACAAAGGCTGAGTAGTCTTTTGATGTGTTATATCCCTTCCAGACTTCGTGAGGATCTAAAGCGTAAGCACAAACCTTTCCAGCAACTGGTATTCTT